>CAJKAR010000026.1 GCA_905197955.1 uncultured Lentisphaeria bacterium
GCTGAAAAAACAACTTTTTAACAAGATGAGCCAAAACGTTTTGAAATTGGCTCTTTTAACAAGATGAGCCAAAACGTTTTGAAATTGGCTCATTATATTGCATCATTTCATTCGGAAGCAAGACAATCAATAAAAATACAATCACAGATATTTGCAAAGGCCAGATAAGGCTAACAATTTTTGTTTTTCTGCCTCATCTCTTGCATTCCGAAATTGAAAATGAAACTGCCGAACTGTCAGATTCGGAGAACATATGAATTTTTGCTGTAAATCCTTCTTGAGAACAACTAATTTTTGTTTTCTTTTTTTAATGCATCACTTCCATTAAGCTGTATTTTAATGCTCGTGCGGTCAAGATACTCAGTTCCAACTAGACTTTAATAATATTTCTCATTACAGTACTTTAAAAAGACGTCGAATAACTCTATTTTCGCGCTAGCGATTCATATGCACATAAACTGTATAATACCAATTCCCATAAATTTTCGCCCCCCTCCTTTTACAGCCGTTTTCGGTGACATCAAAATCGCATTCAACAATTGGAGACTGCTCATGCTCACATTTTCGCGTTGACACAGCAAATGTTTTTTGATTTTCACATGCTGTTCCTGTGTAATTTTTGTGTAAGTAATACAGCATTAATACAGAAAAAGTTGATCGCATGAGCAGGATTTCGTTGGAGGCAATTTCAAAGCTTATCCATCTATTTTTTTCGTAGTATGGAAAAACGGCTGCGGAGCCTGATAATGTTCGTCGCCTCCCAAAGCCTGGAATTTCCGCAAAACAACCACAAAACATATGGTCGCAATCAATGCAAGCGTTCCTCCTGCGCAGAATACATAGTGGTATTCATTCCCGATCCAATCCAGTATTTTTCCGACAACCGGAGCAATCACCGTATATCCAGCAAAAAGCAGTCCCATCAGCGCAGAGTTAAACTGAGCAAAGATTGATTTCGGGAAAAGCCGCTGTCCATAGGAAGAGGAGAGAGTTCCGTAACATCCGCTGATCACTCCGTGCAGAATCAATACCACTGCAAAAGATGTTTGTCCCTTTACACAGAAAAAACCGGCTATGGAAAAAAGGAAATAGACAAAAATCGCCGCAAGAGAGGTTCGAACTGGATGAAAGCGGTCCGCAAGCATTCCAAGAGGATAACTCAAACAAAAAGAAACTACATAGGTCAGCGCAAGATATTTTCCAAGACTATCCATTTGAACTCCAAGACTTTGCGCATAAAAAATAGTATATGCATTCAGAGGCAGCGGCGCAAGATTCGCTATTACATGTGCTGCAAACACCCAACGGTAATAGTTGAGCGAAAAACATTCCCGGAAATATCCCTTGACAGCTAATATCATCCGGGAAGATCCTCTGTTCCATATTTCCTCCTGCGGCGGAGGAGGATATTCCCCTTCCTTGACCTTCAGGCACATTAATGTAAAACCAATTCCATAGAAAACTCCCAGCCCTAGAAAAATCGCCATCGAATAGGTCTCGGCAACCCCCAGCAGAAAGAAATTAAACAGAATGCCTGCCCCAAGACTCAATGCGCGAAAAAGGCCAAAAAAACGACCAAGAAAAGCCTCCGGAACCACATCATTGACCAATGCAACAAATATCACATTTGCAAGCGAAGTCCCGAGATCAAGCAGAATCCAGAAGATTCCGAAAATCAGAAGACCTGACGTATGACGCGAAATATTTTCCACACCAATCAATTCCCGAAACATATCGCACAACATAGGCGTAAATGCCAGTCCAAGCAATCCAATAACAATGAACGGTGTTGTGAAGGCCAGATAAGGAATCCGTCGTCCCCATGGCCCTCTATGCCGGTCCGAAAGATAACTCACGATCGGACCCAGAAAAATACTGGTGAAACTCGGATACGCAACGATCAACAGACTGTAAACAAAATCGGAAACCCCAAATGTTTTGAGCAGCAGTGTCGCTGTACTGTTCACTCCACGTTCCTTCATCGACCAGGCAAAATCTCCGGTCAGCAGCCAGCAGAAAAGTACGATCAAACCGACCGATGTATAGGAAAGCGTTCCAACTGTCCAGATTTTTCCATGTTTTTGCAGTTCCATATTTTCCTCAATGATTCCTTTTTATTTTCTTTTTTGCAAACCTGCACTCAACGGGACTTCAATCGTATTACCAATGCCATAATCATAAACACGCAGGTCACACCCAACAGGGAAGTCCCGTTTCAGAGTGGCGGCATCCGATCGATATGCCCTGTCCGGGATAAGACGAATTCCGCCATTACCAATGCTTTCTACAGAATAACGAGTTCCGCTCTTTCCGATGATCGTCGCCTTGCTGTAAGTCGGACGAGAAGACAACGACGCAACATCATTTGTCCAGGACTGACCATGATTGATCTTGGCCCGATACTGCAGAAAGTTGTCTGAGAATTTTCGAGAGGTTCCAATGAACAACAACGGATCGCAATTTACTTTGATCCGGGTGGCTCCTCCAATATTGCGGGCATCACGAATTTCCATGCCGATTTTGCCACTGCCGCGTCTAATGTAGATATGTCTGCCGATCAACTCTTCCGGATGGGAACTGGCCGGAACAACGTCAAAAGTCCACTTTGCATAATCAGTACCGGTGATTGTCCCGGAATAGCTTCCCGTACGTAGGACGAGTCGTCTGCCTCCATATTCCAGCACAGTTCCTGCGATCAGCTGCATGTCCTTCACGTTTCCCGATTGATCCAGGGCCAGGTAACCAATGCGCCCTGTCAACTCAAGCGTTTTCCCGTTCGGCAGTTTCATGGATTTACGAGAGTTGTCTGCACTCAGAATGAAATAATCCGTCCGGTTCTCCAGTTTGATCATGCAGCCGACGGGAGAGAGCGCACGTTCATCTGTTCCAGTCACCGGCAGCGACTGAGCTTTCGTTACAACGGGTTTTCCTCGGAAGGCTTCCAGAATATTCAGTGTTTGAGAATAGAACGGTTTGCCATCCGGAGACTTGTGGTGCGTCATTACAAATCGGCGAACGACATCGCTGGATTGCTGCGGATCACGACCGTCGGCAAGATGGATTTCCGCATTTCCGGAAACAAGTCCGGTCATTCTAAGACACAACCCTTCGCTGCGATTGATCTTCCATGTGACGGACCAGGGGGACGCTGGCGCAGAGGCGCTCTCCACATTGTCCAGCAACGTCAATGGACGCAGCATCATCGAACCGTACTTTCCGAATCGATTCCACCACTTTTTGTCATTGTAGGAAACATTTTCCCCTGCAAGGGTTCCCTTGCCCTGCCGAACAAGAACGAGGTTCTCGGAAACCGTTTGCCCATCCAATGTCTGCATACTGCGCCAGTGTTCTGTTCCACCAAACATCCGGTAGAAATCAAGAACATAGAAGTCCTCTTCCGATGCATCCACGAGAATGTTGATCCGGCGCTGCCAGCCGTCAGGAAGAACCGTATAACGCGGATTCCCCGAGGGATTGTCGCGTACAAGTTCTCCGACAGAATCGCTAATGTGCAGCGGACCTGAATCCAGATTCAATTCATTAAACCCTTCCATCTTGACACCATTGTATCTCCGATCGGAGACAAGTGGATAATGGCGTCCGGTATTCTGTGTAACCCAGCAGCGGAACCAGTTGTCCCAGTTTGGCGGATAGCCCCACTGAGTAATGAGCCGGTTCCGGAATGCATCAAGGAAGAGTCCCATCGAACTGTCGTGTCCATGGCCTCCGTAGACATTGCCATATACCGTAATCAGACAACGTTCATTCTCGCCCTGACCGCTTCGATTCAGCGAAATTCCGAGTCCAGGCAGCAATCGTCCTCTGGCCCTCCAGTTTTCCGGCAGAGTTGCTGCATGTTTTTTAAGCTGTTTGATGGTATAGGGATAATTCCGAGGCGGTTTCCAGTTCGAATGGACCAGAGCCCAGGCAATTTTCGGATTCGGATAAAGTTTGTAGGCTTCGGCAAAGGTCTCAGCCCGCTCGTCTCCGAAAAAGTTTTTCTGCTGAACCGTAGCTCTTTTGCCATTGCCGGATGAGATTCCGCCGAAAACCGGTATGCGTCCTGCATCTCCGAGAGTCAGACGAGTACTGGCGATCGGCTGATGCTCAATCATCGATTCCATACCGGTCTCCAGCTTGGGTCCAAGCAGATCTTTGATTGATATCGATTTTCCGGTACTCTTTTCCGCTATTGCTGCATATTTCCGGGCGATCTGGAGAATTCCGCCCCAGACTCCCCCATTGTAACCGCCGGGAGATTCACTGTTGACTCCATCGCGGCAGAGACCTTCATACATCAGCGGTTTGATAATGCCGTTGATGAAATAAGTACCGTCACCATTCCGCGCAATGTCGAGCAATTCCCCATCGGGATACTGGAGCATTGAAATCAGTTCAAGAAAAAATTTCTGCGGATTCGGCTTATTGGTGTTGTTCATTCCATCCAGAGTAATCTGAATAACAGTATGAAAGACGTTTTCCTCAATAAAACGCTTAAGATCCTCAGAACTCTGAATCGGAAACCCTTTTTTTCCTCATGAATGCAAGGATATTTTTATTCTGGTCGATCCATGGAAAAATCTTGCCGTAAGCTCTTGCGGCCCTGGCATCGTTTCCAGGCTGACGGCAGCCATGATTGTAGAATCCGGTATTTCCCAGAACCTGCATCGGAACTGCATCGGTCAGATGCATCTGCCAGTTCAAATTGAAATGACTTTTGCGGTGGTGGGGCATTGCCGCCATATAATTTTGCGCTACGGCAATTCGGCAAAGTGCAGTAAGCGCAAGATCCAGATAATGCGTATCCCCGGTACGGAGAAAATTATCCGCCAGCGTTTCGGCAAGATCGTAAATATACTGTCCCCGCCACCAGGCCCACTGACTGACATATCGATAGATCCGACCATTGACTTCTATACCATTGAACCCATCATCAATCCATTTGCCGGAACTGTAATCTCCTGCAGCAAGATTGTTATCCGGGATCCTGCGCCCATCCACCGGACTGATGATGTACCATTGATTCACTTTCCCTGGTTCGCCCGCCAGAATTTTATAGGGGAAAAAGGCTCCGCCGGCCTTGAAAGCACGGTCTCCGTAAATTGGATCAGGTGAAGCGAACATTGCTCGCGGCGCCATCCCTGCATCGGGTGCGATTTGCCAGATTTCCTCCATGGAGTACTTCCCCGTATCGTAACGATCTTTATTGGAGAAACGATTGTCCAGCAGCATCTTCAAAGGTTTCTGACCGCCGATTTTATGAGTCGCAACCGGGGGCTTGAGTTTTTCCACTCTTCGGTTCAGCGGCCACCGGCGGGGAAAAATCTCACCGTTAACCAGTTTGGGCCTGCGCAGATCTTCGTAATTCCAGATCACAAAAGGAACCGTAACGGCACTGTTTCCATGCTGAAAAGAAATTTCTGTTTTCCCGCTGACCCCCTGGAGAGTTTCAAAGTAGAAACGGCGGATGTTTCGACGTTTCGGTGCTTTTTTTTCCGTTCGGCAGGAAGGCCGTATCGAGCGTACGCTGATCGAGATATTTCACTTTGGATTTGTCGAATAGCAATTTCAGTTCCGGATATTCTTTCGAGGGAAGATTCAGCTCAATGAAGAAACGCCGGGGAATGTCACTGCCGACATAATCTGTGGCAAACGCACAGGAAAATTCCGGGTTGCCGCGAGTATAGGGGCGCGGAGCATTGTGTTTATCGATTTTTTCCATCTTTTCCGGTGGAATAATCGGCTGAGCTGTGACCTCGCCTGTCAGGCAAAGAGCTGTCAGAACTGTCAGTGTCCATGTGAACTTCATTCATTTTCCTCCTGAATATAAATTTATCATTGCATAATTATTATAAGCAAATCACAGACAAAATACAAGATGGAAAAGAACCCTTTTTCCGCAAAAATCAGTTATAAATATGCATAAATATAAATTTATTTTATCTCTGCAACAGTGTTGCCGTAATGAAAATCCGGAACACAGGAAATCGTGCCGATATCCTTGAATAAGGAGAACTGCTGAAGAACTTTGATCGCAGTTTTGAACATTCGAATATAATTTGCCTGGGCTCCATAAAGCAGTTGACCAGTCTTCAGCGGGGTGGCGACTTCATCGAAGCCGGCAAAGGAGATATCTTCAGGCACGCGGATTCCCCGCTCCGCCAGAGCATAAATCAAATTCTTGGCCAGGCTTCCACTGGAACAGAGAAATGCTCGAACGTTGTCTTGACGGTAAAGCTGTTCTATCCGTTCCAAAATACCATTAAAATCATACTGGTCAGCAATATGCATGTTAAGAACCCATTCAGGATTGACTCGAATGCCCACCTGCTGACTGGCACGCAGATATCCAGCATAGCGTCGGAAAACAAATACACGACTGTTGGGAACCGTCAAAAATCCAATCCGCCGATGCCCCCGTTCATGCAGATACAGAAACATCTGACAAAACGCCTTTTCCTGATCAGCTTCAATGACTTTTACACTCAAATCGTCGTAATGATGATTGACGGAAAGACAGGGAAAATTCGCATTCAAATATCCGATCACCTCTTTATCAAATCGCAAAATTGCAATACATCCGGCGACATTGTTGCAATATTTTTCAACAATCAGCTTCGCCTCGGAAAGCGTATTCACATTTTTGACAATCAGATCAATATTATTGTTTCTGGTTGCCTGAATCAATCCTTGAATAATTTCCAGCGCAATCGTCCCCTCTCGGCTGGTCAGGAACTCTCCTCCGCTGACTAGAGCTAGTATTCGGAGCACAATGTTTCTCTCCGGGACTTCCTGCTTTTTCTGGGTGTAACGACGCGAGACATGCCCGATTTCCTGTGCGGTTTTTTTGACTTTCAATATCGTTTCCAGAGGAAGATGACAATCGTCACGAAGTGCTCTTGAAACTGTTGCCTGTGACATATGCAGAAGTTCGGCTATTTTTTTCTGGGAGGACATAATGGGAAAATCTCCTTGACTTTAATAAGTTCATCATCCTGCTCATTAATGTATACGCATTTTTTAAAATCGCAAAGAAAAATCATAAATTATGCATATTTATAACTAGATTTATCATCATTTTCTGTAAAATGCTATTGCTTTTGAAAGAGAAAATCGGTATAATTATAACAACAAAACCGCTTGCAGAAAACTTTCGGTTATAAAGATGGGAATATCGAAAATAAAATCAGGATCAATATTATCAAACAGAGGCAGAAAAAATGAAAACAAACTTACACAAAACAAAAAAAACTCGCAGCAATTTTTCTCTGATAGAGTTGCTGGTTGTAATTGCGATCATCGCGATCTTGGCAGCACTGCTCCTGCCCGCGCTGAATCAGGCTCGTGAAGTTGCAAAAAAAGCAGCTGTTCCTCCAATTTGAAGCAATTCGGCACAGCGGCATTTCTGTATGAAAATGATTTCGATTCCTGGCGGGTTTGCCTTGCAGCCAACGGAACAGGGACATTCAAGATGAGACAGACCTTTTATCATGAACTGGCACCATATATCGGCGTAGGCAATGCTCTTCAGCCGATTGGATCCAGTACCTGGCATCCCCTGAATGCCAATACTCATCTTGCCCCGAAAGTATTCAAATGTCCTTCTTTTATCAGTAATATTGCGGAGCGTTCCGGCGGTTATGCGTTCAGCTGGATGCTTGGAAGATACAATGAAAGTCCCATCGCTTCCGAAAGACGGATGAAAAACAACTGCATCAATTACTGGGATGAGTCAGACAGACTGACAAAACAGGCCAACGGGGGATATTCTCCGTCAAAAGTTCTATACTTCGGTGATAACGGTGGGGCACAGAATGATTCGGTCAAATTTATGATAGTTACATACAACTATCTGGAAACTCTGACGAATCGTCATAATGGGTACGGCAATTATGTGTTTATCGATGGGCATGTTGCCAATATGTGGCGTCCAAGAGTTGTATTTGTCAAACAGACTTCTGCGCGTAAGAATTTTTTCACGGGCGGACTCGGCGATTAACTCTGATTTTTCCCAGAAAGAAGGCTATGTATGATGAAATTATTGTTGTCGTATTCAGCGTTGTCTGTCCTCCTGTTTCTGTCTGTTTTTCCGCTGAAAGGAGAGGTCATCCGAGAGAATCCCCGGACATCGGAAGTTTTAAAAATGATGGACCTGAAACGTCCCGGATTTGAAAAGGTTCGGAAAGCCCGTTCCCTTCGGGAAAAACAGGAGGCTTTGTTTGAGTATTTCAAAAAGCGGAAAATGCCCCGCCTGATTTCCGTTCCTCGAAATCTCGGGACAGCAGACCGTAAAATGGCGGATGATGCATTGCAGCACAAGTTCCCCGGCCAAAGAGCTTATCCGCCACAATTCCGCGGAAAAGACCGGCTCGACTGGGACAGCAATCCAATGGGAGATCAGGAGTGGATCTGGCAGCTTCACCGTTTTTACTGGTGGGAATCTCTTGGCCGCGCATGGCTGGTCACCAGAGAAGAAAAATATGCACGGGAATGGGTGTTCGAACTGAACAGCTGGATTGATCACATGCATAAAAAGGAAAATTTTGAGAAACATCCCGGCTGGCGCCCTCTGGAGACAGGCACTCGTCTGACTCTCTTCCCGAAAATGGCGGAATATTTTCAAGAGGCCGCCGCCTTTGATTCCTATGCAATGATCAATCTGTTGTGGACAATGGGAAAGCACGTAGTATCGGTTGAAAAACGGATGTCCGGCATGAACAATCACCGGATGCACGAATGGGATGGTCTGCTGACCTTTCTTCTCCAATATCCTGAATATCGGGGAAATGCAGAACGGACTCGTGCCATTTATGACGATATTGTCAAATCCCAGCGGATTCTAATGCTGCCGGATGGTGTCATTAATGAGTTCATTCCCAGTTATCACAATGGCAATGTCGCACAGTTTCTTGCATTCCGAAAGCGGGCGGAACGGTATGGATTCCCCTACCATTTTCCGGAAGATTATGATCGTATTATTCAAAATGGAGTTACAGCTGTAATGCTTTGGAGTCATCCGGATGGAAGTTGTCCGCAGTTCGGTGATGCCTGGCACAAAAATGCTGGTGTCGGTCAAAGTTTTGTGCAAAAATTCCTACGGGAATATAATCGTCCTGATTGGGAATATTTCGTTTCGCGTGGAAGAAAAGGGAAAGCTCCGACAAAAACCGTCCACGTACTTGAACCAAGCGGATATGCAACCATGCGCAGCAACTGGAATAGTAACGCTCTTTTTCTGGTGGCAAAAAATTCCGCACCGAAAAAGGCTTTCGCCCATAATCAGTCTGATAATTTGAGTTTTGAGCTTTCTGCATTCGGTCAGGCTCTGATGGTTGATAGCGGCTGTTACAGCTACTTCGGCTCGCCGGAGTGGCGCGGCTGGTTCCGTCAGCCCTTTGCTCATCAGCTTGTAACACTGGACAACAAGCCGATCCAATCGCGTGGCCGGCAACTCTGGCACGGAGAATTTCCATCTCTGAAAGTGATTTCCATGCAGAATGATCCTTACGATACCCTGACTCACAGACGTACATTTTTCCTGCTCGACAATCAGTATATTCTTATTCTCGACGAACTTTCCGGCAAGGGATCCGGTGAACTGCGCCAGCATTTCCAGTTCATGCCGGGAAAGGCCGTATTTGATTCCTTTAACCTTGTTGCCCGGACGCAGACTACCAAAGGAGCAAATCTGCTGGTCAAGACTCTGAAAAGTGTACCGGAAATGAGTCTCGTGCAGGAAGAAGGATGGATTTCCCAGGAGTATATGAAGAAGGAGCCTCGTCCGGCCTTTGCTTTTGTCCAGCAGAAAAAAGCGGGACAAGACGTGGTATTCCTGACACTGATCGCTCCGCTGCCGGAAAAGCGGCAGATTTGGAGCGCAGAGCTCTCCTTTGAGAAAGCTGGCAAAGCCGTAAGGGAGTTGACTGATACGATCCATTTGCGTCTCAACAATCTTGAGGATTATACGCTGACCTTCTCCCATGAGAAAAAACGGGCGGCGCTGAATAAAAATTTCAAACCATTCAAAGAGAGTGACCAGCATCAGGCGTTCTATGTATTGGAGCGTCCCGATATATCCTGGTAACAAACAATATACCAAGAGGTGACAATGAAACCGAAAAGCATTATATTGAACAATCTTCCCGATCGGGTTGCGATGGTATATACCCCATCCAGTCTTGCCCGGATTGCGAAATTGACTGACCTGAATCCGACACCGGTCAGCGGAGAGGCGTTCCGTTCTATGGATGTTTCCGACGTGGAGTTTATTTTCACGACCTGGGGCATGGTGCCTCTGACAGATGAGGAGGTTCAGCGGATGCCGCGTCTTCGCGCCGTCTTCCATGCGGCTGGAGCCACGGATGGATTTGCTCGTCCATTTCTGCGAAATAATGTCGTTGTAGTCAGTGCCTGGCAGGCAAATGCAATTCCGGTTGCAGAATTTACATTCAGCCAGATTCTGCTGGGATTGAAAGGATTCTTTTACAATAATCGCATTCTGCGTGAAACTCGCAAGTTCTCTTTTGACGGAGCCGGTCCGGGGGCTTACGGGGAAGAAGTCGCGCTGCTCGGAGCTGGTGCGATTTCCTCCCGGGTACAGCATTTTCTAGAGAATTGTGATGTAAAAGTAACCGTTATGCCCTCACATCCGGAGCGCAGGACTGTTTCGCTGGATGAACTCTTCCGCCGGGCATTTGTCATCAGCAATCACCTGCCGAATCGAGTGGACAATAAGAGAGTGATTACACAAGCTCACTTTGAGTCAATGCGACCGGGAGCGGTTTTCATCAATACTGGACGGGGGGCGCAGGTGGATGAAGAAGGCATGCTTGATGTCATGGGATCGCGTCCGGATCTGACTGCTATTATCGATGTGACAGAGCCTGAGCCGCCTTCTCCGGATTCACGGTTGTTCACACTCCCCAACGTCTATCTTTCCGGCCATATTGCAGGCTCCTGGAATGACGAAGTACACCGTATGGCGGATTTTGTCGTGGCCGAACTGGAGAGATTTCTGGCGGGAGAACCGTTGCTCTATCAGGTTCATGAATCAATGCTGATCTCAAGTTGAGAATAAAAAAACAGGAGTTGGAATAATATGAAAAAGCATTTTTTGTCGAGTCTTGCCATGCTGTTATCCGTCCTAACAATGTGCGAAGCAGCGGAGTTCCGGAATTTTGGTGATATGACGTTATCCGGCGAGGGTGAGAAAAAATTCCAGATGAAAGAGGGGAGGATTGTTGCATTAAAGGAAGGAAAGCGTTATAAGCTGAGCTTTGAACTTATCAAAGCTCCGAAGGTCCGTAACGCACATATATCTGTTTACTGTTATCTCAGAGAGGCCGGGGATCCGTTAAAGAAGCCTAAGTTGTATTCGCTCGTCTCAAAAGTCGGTTCAGATATTCCTGCAGATGGAAAGACATATTTATGTGAAACTGTTTTTTCCGTTCCAGCGACTCCGGGAGTCGCGGAGCAGGTGCGGATTGCGGCTTATAACTCCTACGCGCCGAAGGGGGCTGAAGTTGTGTTTCGAAATCTGAAAATCGAAGAACTCCCCGCCGATGTGGTCTGGATGGAAAATTTTGCCCCCAGGGAATTGTGGAACGCCATCGAAATTCCCGGCGGAGACGGAACAAAATTTCTCTATCGCAAGTTTCCTCTGGAAAATCTGAAGAAGGGAGCCACCTATCTGCTGAAGTTCGAATTGAGAAAAGACCAACCGTCCCGGCGAGCACATGTCAAAGTCTGGATTACCAACTCTGCAAACAAGATGGAGGCGCTGACCGGAGAGCTCGGCGAGGAACTTCCATGTGACAACATCTTCCATCCAGTGGAAGCTCAATTCCAGGTTCCGCAGCAATTCAGGAATCTGCAACTCTATCTCTACAACATCCACTCGACCGGTACTCCGGTATTCCGAAACTTCCGAATCGAAGCAAAAACAAAATAAAATTATAATTACAGTGTATACGGAATTTTGGACTAACCTTTCGGTTTCGTCAAAATTCCGTTTTTTATTTTCCCGCGGAAACAGGCTGTAAATTCCATCGCAGGACAGAATAGTCGGAGCATTTTTCAAAACAGGCAGAAAATCAGTTTTTCTGCTCTCGTCCGAGAATTACTGGATTATGAAACATTTGTAGCAGGCTTTTGTATCCCATTAAGCCCAAAACGGTCTTCATAATCATCTGGGGACAGATTGTGCAGTTTGCGATGAGGACGCATGGAGTTGTAAAATTCAATGTAATTTGCCACCGCATTTTCTAACTCCTGCAGATCTTTATAATACGAGTGAGAAATATCTTCCCTCTTCAATACAGAAAAGAATGCCTCTGCGATCGCATTGTCATGTGGCGTTGCCGGATTGGAAAAAGACTGATGCACCCCGTGTTCCCGTAAACAATTACGAAATGCATAAGCCGTATAGTTTTTCCCTTGATCGCTATAAAATGTTATTCCAGAAGGATTCCCCTCTGGCGGCAAATGCCTCTTAAATGTTGCCAACATAGAAGGTAAAGGTAGCCTGAGCAATCAGATAACCAGGATGTTCTATTTCAATCTCTACTGCGACTTGCTTTTCTTCTTTCGTTTTTCCAAATGGAAATGAGATCCTCGGATTTTGCCATTTCGGAAATCTAACCAATGCCACCAAGAAAGAATCCAATAACAAAGTACAGACTATACTTTACCTTAAGTATGGATATAGGGATCTTGAGTATATGTGCCACAAGATTTTCAACCTGCCGAACAACAAGATCAAAATCATCATTTGCAGCGAGTTTTTGAGCAAAGTACAGAAGAGGCAGAATTATCCGCGAGATCCTTTCAAATTCATGCAGAGTTTCTCCCCGATGAACATGATTTGGGATGTTCCCCTATCAAAATGTACGCCATTCCCCGAATGTTATTCTTCAGATCTTTTAATATAAAGTTGTCTGCCAAGGGAAGATGCGTATCATCCTGAACCACCCGGCTAACAGAGGAAGCCCCCCCTCTATCAGTTAACATGTTCACCGGGGAACGTCAATACCGATCACGGATTAGACGGTTTGAGCAAACGTTCCTGCACCAACTCTTCTGCAAGATCACTTGATAACCGCTATCCCGAATGCAGATGCATTCCGAGAATTTTCCGCAGTTCCGAACAGCATGATCTGCGATTTTCGTTTTGCCTTATCTGGCCAGGGAGCATCAATTCCAAGATCGAAACCGAAAGCTGTTCCCGGTACAGGCGTTAGTCCAGTAAACTTCCACGGTAGAAAAAGAACTGTGGAATATTCTTTACCCAACGGCGTACTGCTGCAGACGATTCCCGTAGATGCCATTTTTCCCTTCGGAATCTGTGGAGACCAGACAATCGGTTTAATTCCCGGCTGAATCAGAAATTGAAATACTTGCTTCCCGTAGAGAGGGCGTCCAAATCCCGCATCCGCTTTACGGAAGTCGAAGAAGAGTTCCAGAACGGACCCTTGAACACCGGGAAAATCCGGATCCGGCTTTGCAACGGCATCACAGACTTTTACAGCAATAAAGATCCCCTTTCCATTATATCCGACACGAACTTCTCCAGAAAGTTCCGCCGGCCCCCCCCAGAACATCGGATCCTGCAAAGATACAAGTTTTGGCGGTGCACCGATCACGACCTGTTCCGCCCGGTCAAGCGGCAACCCTTTCAGTGACCGAAACTGATCCCATTCCGCAGAAAGATTATCCGGCAAACGTTCCACCTCCATACGCGGACGTTCCTTCAAAGAAACAGGGAAAACATAGGACACACTCCTGGAACGGATCTGGAAATTAACGGTAAAATTCTCTTTCCCGGGACGGGAAGGAACCAGAAATTCCGCATTGGAACGTCCTTTTGACGGAATTTCCAGCGTAACGGTCTCAGGACGAACTCCCTTCTCTCCGGAAATCGTATAGACAGCACTCTGTTCCGATGGATTCTGGAGAGTCAGCGACACCCTGTGCATTCCATTCGCGCCAGGACCGGAAAGGATCTTTTCCACCGGAGGAGGCGGAAAGGCAATGGACCCGTTCTTCCCAACATGAAGATAGACCGGTTCCTCATTCAAAACCAACTTATGGACATACTTTCCATTTTCATTCCGAACGGATGAGCGGCTCCATGTAACATGACCGGTCTGATCGACGATTTCAAGCGTTGCCTGATTCGATTCCGCCAGATGGAAAGGCATCGGAAGCAGCGGCCAGACCACCGCAACTTTTCCGCCGTTCCTCTTTGGAAATACTGCTCCCCGCATGGTGAGAAGTTCCACCGGCTGAATTCCATGCAGAAGAGCGCTTTCCAGCTGCGTACTCAAAACCGCAAGAGCAAGCGTATACTGACTCGGGGTCCGGACGCCTTCCGGTGTGATGGAAATTACTGAAAAATCAGTTCCGCTGACCTTCCAGTTCTGTTTTTCGGAAGGCCACAGGGGCGACCACCCGAAGAAGACAAATGCCTCAGCTCCTTCCCGGAAATTCAGAACCGCATTGCGGATCATTCCGGTTCCCGCGGAACGTTCATCGTAAACGCGTCCCGGCCATGCAGTCCTGGAGACAAAACCGAGCGCCCGTTCCGCAACCTGCTTTTCCACATACTCCTTCGGAAGCATTTCATCAACCTTCTCACGCAGGACACACATATGACCCGTTTCGGAGTTGAAGTACCGGTTCTTTCCCCGCGCAGCGGATTTCGTTATCCGGAGCTTGGAAAGAAGAGCTTCGTCCGGATCCGGATTGGCATAGGTGTGCCAGGAAACTCCATCCATACCGTCGCTTCCTCCGGCGGCAAAGACTTTCGGAACCCAGTTTTCAAAATCGGATGTCCCGCTGATTCCGAAGACGACATTCTCAGGATCGGCCTTCTTCAGTTCCGAACGGACCATTCTGGAAAGCTGCACATAATCTGCCGGACGGGAACTGTACCATGTGTTGCCGGCATTCGGTTCATTCTCAATTTCCCACAGGCGGACCTTGCCGCGGTAACGCATGGCCGCCGCACGGACAAATTTCGCCGCAAGATCCAGTTTCGGCATTCCTCCGGAAAAGCCCCAGGAATGTTTGGTCAGACGACTGTCGCCTTTCGCCCGCATCCAGTCCGTCAAGGGATCGCACTGAATACAGACAAACATTTTATGTCCCGAAAGCATCTCCCATTCCAGATTCGGATTCCAGTACCATTCCTCCGGCGGAACAGAAGCGTCCAGCCCGAATACGGTTCCATTGCCTCGATCCTTAACCCACGCAGGGCCCTGAACATAGCCCCAGCGCAGATACTTGTGGGAAATATCAATCGGCAGGGCGTCCGGCCAGAATCCAAAATCAGCGCCGTTGACGTCGTGCAGTCCGAACTTTTCATCCCCCTTCCCCTCGTTTCTGCGCGGAGTGTAGAGAAAATGACGATCTTCTCCGGCATGCCCTTGCACTTTCATCGTGAGGTGGTAGACATCGGAGGCCAGTTTTTCCGGAAAACGGACTGGAACAAGGGATGAGCTTCCCCCATCCGCAGAGAGGTCCTGAGACCATTTCCACTTTTTTCCCCCTATCTCATTTTTAAGAGAAAATTCCACTCGGGTTTCCACCTTATCCCTGCCCGAATTGTAAAGTCCGATCATAGGGTAATCGCGATTGCCGGGACGATCGGAAATCACATAGCTGTCAAATCCGAACAATCGAACGAAATGTTGATTCGAATGTCTGCGGAGCGTCACTTCCGCCCGGTAATCCTTTTCCCAGTCCACCTTCACGGTTCCCGCCGGATTCTCAAGAATGAGTTCATCAATCCCTGAAGTATAAAGTTTCATCCGTTCCGGTTTGAACGTTTCCGGCAGAGCGATTTCCGCCTGTTTTCCATCCAATACGACAACAGCCTTTCCGTTCCCCCATTCCAGACGCACACTCTTCCATACGCCGGGAGGCAGCGGCGGCAGGGGCGCGCTTTTCACGCTGTTCCGTTTCGGCGCATTGTATTGGAGATAGAGTTTGCGCCCCGCAAACGCCGGCTCGCTGAAAAATGAAAAAGCTTCTCCGTTTTTCCCTGTCAGAGAAAAAAACGTCTTGGATTCACGCCGCCGGTTTTCTCGAATCTGAAAAATCGCAGAACCGGTACTTTCCTGGTTCATAGGAGAAACAACCGGATACTCAAAGCAGAGAGAGTCAAACGGAAGCGCCTTGCCTTTTGCGCCGTTCGCCGCAGGAGGGATCATCGGAATCCGCGGATTCCGTACATTTTCCGGATAAATTGCGAGATCGGCATTCAAAGCTCCACCTAGAAAGAGAAGAGCCGTTCCCATCAGAATGAATTGTTTCATGATTACGATCGTCCTTTCCAGTTTTACTGCATATCAAGAATCAGGGTTGGGGCATATCCGGCATATTTTTCTGCGAACTCGGAGGTTCTCCAGATAATCGCACCCTGATCGTCCGTTTTCGACGGAGAGGATATCCGGAAACCGATAAAATCCGTTTTCCGCCCCTGTATTTTTTTCAGAGCCTCGGTAACGTCAAATTCAATTTTTTTGTCTGCCGGCAAAGAGTCTCCCTGATAAAGAATGCCAAGCGATGTTCCTGTGAAATCAGAAGTCTCGACTGCGCCGTTTGCTTGAGGCGCCGTATAGAAAAAGACTTCGAGTTTTGGAATCTTCTGATGTGCCGTTCCGTTGAAAAACAGACGAAGAACCGCCTTGCCAACCTTTTTCTTCCCGAATTCTTCCGGAAGCGGAAACTCAAAAATAGCATGATAATTTGTCTTCCATGCCCAGCCGGAATTCGCCACCATAGCAATATTGGCTTTTTTTGTTTCAATCACGGTGGATGACACGGTATCAATCAGCCCGTCCTTGTTGCGATCATAGATGACACCGTCTCCGGCAGGCGCGGTATTCAGAACAACTTTGTCTGCAAACAGGCAGAACGGCACGAGAAGAAGGCAGATACATGAACTTTTCATCGGAAACTCCATAATTTATAGGGTGAAGTAGTGCAGATAAAATCGTAAAGTGAACTGGAAACATGTCCGTCGAACCAGAGAACGTTAGTCCGGGTCCCCGTGTGCCTGGGAATCGGATTGATGTTCCGCCAGCCGGTATTTCCATAGACAACGACGCTGTTGTAATAGTTTGAGGTGGAAAGATAGGATTTTCTGTCGGCAGACCCGCTGTCAGCCCCCTGAACAAGCGTACTTGGCGATTTCTTGATCTCCGACGTTTTAAGATTGTATTCGCCACCATCCCAGTTGAGAGGATCATTGTAATAGTTCATTCCATAGGTCGAAACAATGTCCGTATTGGCGCCTTCCACTGCGGCAAAACTGCCTTCCGCAGACGGACACCAGCCGATACTGGACTTGCCTAGTTTGAAAATTCTTCTTACATCATCGATACTCCTGGCACCACCGTAGAGATGGTGCAGGCGGACAACAAACGAAGTAAAGCGCAAATCGACTCCCCCCGGAATGAATACGGTCTCCCTCGGCTTGATGTAGTAGTCATTGAAATCGCCAACATAGAGCAGAGAATAACTGCCGGCCTGCTTCAGGTTACCGGTACAGCTGATTCCTGCAGCCTTCTCCTTTGCACTGTTCAACGCCGGGAGCAGTAAAGCGGCCAGAATTGCAATTATAGCTATCACAACCAGCAGCTCTACTAATGTGAAAAAAACCATTTTTCTCATTCAGAACCTCCTTTACTTTTATATTGATTGATTTCATTTTGAATGGAAAATTCATATTCTTCACAGTACTCCATTGCAAGGGGACGCGGCGGTTTGCCGTGAATAATCCTCACAGTTTCCCGGACGAAATCCAGAATGACCCGGAGAAGATTCATTCCAATGAAACAGACAGGCCAGTCCGTCTGATAGGTCAGGGGAAAATTTGCATGCGAAATGATCCGGATTTTGCGGGGAGCCTCTTCCCCAAAACGTTCCCGCAAGGCGGACTGAATATGCGGAAGGAAGTTGTCGTCGCCCACTAGAAGAGTATCCGGATATTCGGTTCTGTCAGCAGAAAACATAAGTCTGGCAATGTTTCCGGCATACGTCGGATGATAAAGGGAACAAAGTTCCAGGCAATGCTCCTGACGGCATGTCAAACCAAACTCAGCACAATAACCGTGAAAGAGTTTCTCCCAACTGGGATCCGGCAACCATGAAGGATGAAAAACCGCAACATTTTGCGCATTCCGGAGGGCGGCAGTTTTCACCATTTGCTTCCAGAAACCGGACCAGTCGGCAGAAATCCGGTTCAGTCCCAGATCAATATCGCTAAGAATAAATCCCGGTATTTTTTTCTGTTTGCGAAACTCCTCGCTATCAAAAAGCAGAGTCGGGGTCGTCATCAGAATTCCGGCAATCAGACGTTCTCGAATCAGAGCTTCCAGTTCCGGAGAAATCCGCTCCCAGGATTCCCGTTCCGTGGCAATGCGGACATTGAAAAATCGAAGATCCAGTTCCAGCTCCTTCTTCAGAATCTCAACAGATTTCAGAATGGACTGTCCCAGCATGAAACTGCCCGGCTCACCAAGTTCGGAGACCAGTGCAAAACGGCTCAGATGCGGCAAGTTAGCCGCAACGCTTGAGCCATTCCGTCCATTAGTTACAATAAGTCCCTGATCAATCAGGATCTGAAATGCTTTCTGCACCGTTCCTACCGCGGCATGAAAATGTTTTTCAAACCAGACGCGCGGCGGAAGTTGCTCCATCGGCTTCCATTCGCCCGCCCAGATTTTTTCCCGAACATATGACAGAATCTCCTTCTGTCGGATCGGTGTTCTGTATATTTGTTTTTGCCGCATGAAAACACCATTTTTATTTCATTTTAATTATACTATAAAATGCAGTAAAAGTCAAGAGAGGGAATCGGGAAAAAATCACTTTCGGTGCTGAGTAATGGGATTTTGAACGGACCTTGTCTTCTCGTCAAAATTCCATTTTTTACCTTGAAACAGGCAGTAAACTCCACACAGGACAGAATGGTCAGAGTATTTTTCAAAACAGGCAGAAAATCAGTTTTTTCCGCTCACATACAGGGGTTACCTGGTTATGAAATATTTTTGTATCCCATTAAGCCTAAAACTGCGTACGAAATCATCCGGAGACAGATTGCGCAGTTTGCGATGAGAACGCATAGACTTGTAAAAGTTCACACTATAAGAATCCAATCAGAGAATTTTTCAAGACAATGAAGTAGCCCATCTTGAAGAATTCAAAAAATTTATCATTTTGAGGAGAAGAGAAGATTTCTTAAAAGCCTCAACATGGTCGGCAATTTTTTGATTTTCTGCCGACCAGTCTTTTGGTCGTCTTTTTCGTTTCTGGGGTAAATTTGAGCTCAAATCGCGTATTCCGAAAGCGGAGAATCTCCACTTTTCTCTTATGAAGGAGTGTTTCAGCACCTCTTCCGATAAATTCTCCGGGATAGTGAAAGACCGGTCTTTTACTATCCCGGAGAGTATTTTTGGAAGGAAACATACGTCGAAAAACCGACCTTTGATCGTCAATTTTTCTCTGCACTACATTCATTTTGTAATCTTTTACTAAAGTAACATACTGGTAATCAAGGAATCATACTTGCAAAGGACATGTATTCGAAAAATCAAGAGGTCGGTTACCTTATTCGCCCAATTCATAACAAAATTCTCTTCGGCTCAGAGAATTTTTCGAGTTTAGCGAAATTCGTTTTTTCAAAACAAACGACCTTTACTCAAAAACGGAACAAATCTTTACACGGAAAGATCTTACATCGTTTTTACAGAGCTTACTTCGTCCTTCGGATGTTCCGCCGCTTCTGGATCGTCTTTTCCAGAAAGCCGATCCACTAGTATCGCTCACTTCTCATCCATCATTCAAATATTTTTGATTTGCACTCAGAATTTTCCATGCTATTTTACTCTTATTGACATGGAAGAAAGTGTCTCCTGTTTTTACTGAAAAATAGAACCATTTATTTCCACATATGACACGTCTCAAAATAGAGGCCATCATTTCAATGATGATCAAGGGAGATATTATGATTATAAAAAGCAAATCTACGAATTTATATACAGAATTAATATGGAATACTAAAGAATTTAACAATATAAAAAACAGAAAAATAACATTATGTTCCTCTATTTGGAACAATTTTATAAATAACAAATATTCATACATAAAAATATTATATTTTAAGCATTATAATTTTTTCTATTGTAGCAAACGTATTGCGAGTTATAAAAAAATTCTAAAAAGTGATTCCTTACCATCTGTTATTAAAAATGCATCAAAAATGTCAGATGAAGTTAATATTATTTCAACGGATGAGTATGATGTCTATGCGATAGAAGCCATTGTTTTGGCTACGGAGAAATCTTTTAAAGAGACTTGTTCTTTGTTGCATGATTCTAAAAATACATGTTTTGTTATTCTCGGGAATACTGAAGAATTTATAACAAGCAAACATTGGACATATATATATAATATTATATCAAATTTAAATCATTCTCAATATTTACCTGATTCTATTTTGCAGAATTTATTGGGTTACATAAATACAACAGAGGCTTTAGTGCGAACTTATGGTTTTTTTGATGATGTCGAAATAGGTTTTTCCATATTTCTAAGAAGCAAATAAAAAATAACGTCCGGAAAATGCAGTGTATACAGTATTTTGAACTGACCTTCCAATTCCGTCAAAATTCCGTTTTTTATTTTTCCTCGAAAACGAATAGTCAGAGTGTTTTTCAAAACAGACAAAAAATCAGTTTTTCTGCTCACGTCCGAAGACGACTGGATTGCAGCGCATCTTCATATTCCGTGATCTCCGTGAAAAAACCGATCCGTTCAGGGAACATCATAATAGGGTTCGAACAATTTTACCGTCCCGTTCCGGAAGAAGTCACATAACGCCGGATCCGGTCCGTAGAGATTCCCGGCAGCATACGCCAACGCACGGCAGCCGCCGCAACACTGGAAACGGAATTCACAAGAGACACATTCGCTGTCCGCACGATGGAACATCTCCTCCGGCGTGATCGAGATGAAGTCAAAAAAACGGCTCTTCGAACTCAATACCTCAACCAGCGGGACATCGCGGAGATTCGGCATCTCCTTATCCAATCCGCAATTCGACAACGGCATGCAGGGCATCAGCGTTCCATCCGGCAGCAGGTACGGGTGGTGGCGCATGCACCCGCAGACCGGTAGTTTCAGGGACGTTTCCGATGCCTTTCTCAGCAAAACCGGTGCAGAGGCTTTTCCACTCTGCGGGTCGTAAATATAACGATGATCAATCTGCAACTGAAACGGGCGCCCAAGCGATTGAAAACGCTCCAGCAACTTCAAATATCCTCGGTTAAGTGCCTCCCGGGAAACAATGCCGTGGGCAGCAGCGTATTCCCGCCACGCTTTGGAATCCGAAACTTCAGCAACCTTCCATTTCCGGATCCCTAATTCCATCAACAATTCACATGTTGCAGACAGGGAATCAAGATTATCTCTATATACAACGCTCTCAATTTCAACTGGATAACCGCGTTTTACCAATCGCCGGATCGCGTCTGCCACGGGACGCTCCACCCCTTCACGCCCCCGCAGCCAGTCGTGATGTCCCACCCCGTCGAAACTCAGGGAAAACGTGATCTTGCGCCCTTCGAGTTTCTCAAATTCATCCAGCCAGCGATCCGTCACCAGCAGACCATTCGTGTAAATCGACCGAACCGCAATCCGCCGCTCCTTCAATGCCGCATAAAAATCCTGCCAATCCGCCCGAACCAGCGGCTCGCCGCCGGTCAGCATCACGGAATAAATATTGGCGTCCACCATCTGATCCATGATTCTGACACATTCCGAGAGCGGGAGTTCGCCATAAAGAGCATCCGGAGCTTCAACGTAACAGTGGCGACATTTCATGTTGCAACGACCGGTAATCGACCAGCAGATGGAGTCTGTACAGTTGCAGGGCGCGGATTTGATCCGCTGTTCCGGACGCGGTTCGATGAAGCGCTCCGTCAGGGTCCCGTAATGATTCCGGATCAGAGCCTCAAAAACGCGGCGGTAAGTCGGAAGCATGATCGGAGAATCCAGCGGGATGCCGTTCCACGCCAGCTCCAGCGCGTCCGCTGCCGGGCCGGTCAGAGGGACCCGTCTGCCGCTGCGGGAATCGACAAGAGCATATTTGACATCTTCCCAGCCGCGCAGCAGGAAATCCGGAAAAAGTTGAAAATATTGTGTTTTCTGATCCATATTGTTCTCCTGATAGAAAAAAGAATACCCGCTACCGTCGAAAGATACCCGCTACCACAGCAACAACCTTCACCATCTCCGGCTTTGCGGCCTTAAACATCTCCCTGTTCCACAGCCATAGCCTTGTCGTTCATCAGCGTTTCATAGAAATTTTCGCCACACTCCTTACTCTTAAGGCTACTCCTGCAGGTTTGCTCTCTGTAAAAAAGCAGACAATGTCCGCAGGCATTTCGCCATCCCCGGCAGCCTGAAGCAGATCAAGGGTTTCCGAATCAAGTTCCTTCATTTCCGGCAACTCCGGCATTTCCGGAACTTCCTCCCGAAAAACTTCGGCTACTTTTTGATCGAAAAACTCCATTGTATTCCTTCATCCATCTCCTTTACCCCGTAAGCGTTTCAGAAAGGAAAAAGTTGCATTGAATTTCAAAAAATTTCTCGATTTTCCGAAAAATTCCTCCACTCAGTCAGGGATTCCATCCGTTTCTTCCCCATTCGGAACACTTTGCTCTTGGCGTTGTTCTAGGAAAGTTCCAGAATCCCTGCGGGCTCCAGGCTAGACAGCCCGGAGATTTTGATCGGCAGATACGCCTCGATATTCTCCTGAGGAAACCGTTTCAGCTCCTGGCGATCCGCCGCAAAACGGGTTCCACTCGGATCCGCCGAGACCGCCAGTGATTGCCCGCAGAATGCGAGAAGGCGGCTTTCCGGATCGGCGGAGAACTCCTCCTCCGGTTCCACGAAAGATCGAACCATTTCCGTCAGCGGCTGTCACGGAAGGCCTGATCTATTCGGCAAGTTCAAAATACAGGCTCGGACCGTGTTTAAGGGCTGCCGTCTGAATTGAGAATGAAATTCCTTCAGCGGTTTTTACAACAGGGAGCTGTTCGATTCTTGTACCGTCAGGGGCAAGGGCGTAAAGTGCCATTTTTTCCGAATGTTTTGTCTTGATCTCCAGTTCAAATGCGCCGGTTTCGACCAGAATAGGCGTTTTCCCGTGATCCAGACAGACCCGCTGATCCTCCTCTTCAAACACCATTCCGGAATTGAGTGCGTTTGTAACGACAAACAGCAGAAGGCGCTTCGCGTCGCAGATACTCCTGTCTCCATCAATGGATGCCAGAGCGAGACATCCTCTCCGATTCATGCTCCTGACTCGGAAATTCCGGAGATCAACCTGACTTCCCGCTTCCGCGCAAAGCCCCTGGAAGCGGTCCGTTTCGATCGTCATCCGGTTTTCCCGTGCGTTCAGGACAAGCTCTCCAGTCGCACTGACGAAAGAATCTTTCAGAGCATTGGTCCTGTTATCTACGGGGAGCAGACCGCGCGATTTCAGGTTCCGCAGGATCCGATCCATGTCAAAGACGCTGTCCCGGGATTTGACGATATCCGCATCTGCGCGCCGGACGGCCATTGCGGAGACTCCGAGACGAGGCAGAATCACTTCGTTCTTTTCCGGCCTCCGGTGCGTCAGATCGGCGGAACACTCCCCGACCAGCCCCATGCGAAGCTGTGACGTACTGAGGGATTCCGTCAGTTGATTGCTTTGAATGATCTCTTTCGGATCCATTGCGATTCTGGTACGGAAAGGTGCAGTTCTGACATCTCCGCGGCGGTAGAGCAGAGCGATCATCAGTTCCGTTGCACGGCGGACAGGATCAAAGCGAATCTCAAAATCCACGATTTTTCCGCTGAAATTCCGTGTGGGCGCCATGGCGAACGCTGTAACGCCATCGAACCCGTTCAATGCTGCATATCCACCAAGGATGAACCCGTGTTCATAGCGATACTTGTTCCAGAAACAGTGCCCGTGTTCTGAAACCAGAAATGGTTTGCCGTAAAGCCGTGTCGCCAGATAGCTGCATATGGTATTTGCGGCAGTGCCGATGGAACTGGTCTGGTTGACTCGCGATCCTTTTGCGAGCGGTCCGCCGGAGGGATGGTCGTGATAGCTGTTCATTGTAACAAAGTCGAACTCCTTGCGGACCTCGGAATGACGCATTGATTTGCCCATGGCAAAGCTTGTCACGGGGCCGGCATAGCCGAGTTTGCGGAGAAAGGCCCGTTCGCGTTCATAGAGAGAGCGTTCCTGTTCCGTGATAAATTCCGCGCGGTCGCGTCCAAGCTGACCGGAAGCATCCTTGGCGAGCGGCTGGAAGGTTTTGATATCATCGAACGAGGAAAGATGAGCCGCCTCTTTCCCCCATGCCTGTTTCAAACGGTCGAAAGAATCGTATTTCCGCTTCAGAAAGGTCCGGAAGAGTCCGGCAAATCTGTCATCGGCGCGGAGAAAGACGAATTCCTGTTCATTGTTGCAGTCGATAAAGGCGATCTGGGGATCGTCGATCCACCGCATATTCGTATACGGATTGACATGATTCAGCACAAGTTCAGCATTTCTGCACCATGCGTCATAATCGCGCTTGTGACGGTAAATGTCCCAGTCGTGTTTTTCGGCTCCACCCCAGGGGTAGCAGCGGTCGAAGCCGATGTGCGCCACCGGCAGAGAAAGATAGATGTAGACTCCCCGCTTCTTCAGACAGTAGAGCAGATAGTCGAATTGATCCCTCAGACGGGGCGAATATTCGAACGCTCCGAGATTTTTCCAATCAAGATCACGCATGTGCCGTGCCCAGATGCGGACGAGATTGTAACCGGCTCGGACGATCTGATCCGCGTATTCCTCCGCGTCCTTTTTCGAGACGATTTCGGTGATTCCGGTGAAGTATTTCCCGAATTCCCTGTTCTGGTTGAACGCGAGAAAACGAAGCGGAACACCGGGCCGTTTCTCGAATTCAAAGTGTCCGCTTTTTCCGACGATGACCCGCCCGAATTCTCCGATTTTATGTTTCGGAAAGAGAGGACTTAGGTCCAGAGCTGTTCCCGCTTTCGGGGAGGGTTTGAACGACTGCGGCAGCGCTTTCCAGACCTCATCTGCGCGGATAATCTGTTTTTTCTGTTCGAGATACGGGTATTGTTTTTCAGAGACAGTTGCCGCAATCAGGAGCCAGAGTGTCTTGCTTTCCGGATGTTTGCGGAAGGCGATTCCGGTAAGCGCTCCGATTGTCTCCGGGATCTTGAAGCGGGAGACATACGCCGCACCAAACCCGTCTTTCGGTGTGATGACCGCACCGACAACAGCATTTTCCACGGGGATTCCCTTCCACCAGTCTGTCAGGTCCTTTCCGTAGATGACGGGGATTTCCGCTTTTCCTTTGGTTCCGGTCAATTCAATGAATCCGGAGACCGTTCCTTTCGGATCCGACCATGCGGAGGAGTGAAGAAGATAGAGATATTTGCCGCGAATCGGATCTGCCGGTCTGATTTCGATCCGCTCCGGAGCATCCGGCAGACGCGGACAGCGAAGAGCTGCGATCGCGTTCCCCTTGTGTTCCTTCGGATCCAGCACCCGGAACGGGACGTTGGCAAAGGTCTGGCGTTTGACGGGGAAGCTGGACGCATCCTGTGCACTTCCCTGATCGTGCCATCCACCTTTGCGGTCTCCGGCGATGCGGTCGGAGAAGTTCCAGTTTGCGCACTGCTCCAGCGGCAGGAGCACATCGCCCGCCGCGATCTTCAGATTGCGGAAGAGAATTGTTCCGCGGGAACCGACAATTCCAATTTCCAGATATCCCCGTGTAACGGTATCGGGGATGTCACAAGTGAGGGTTACGGTTTTCCAGTCTGTTTTTCCGGAGCCGAGCACGTTGCGCTTCCAGACAGTTTTTGTCCCTTTTTCTCCACCGGCCCAGAGAGCGAACCAACCGCCTTCCCAGCGTTTTTCGGGAGCGGAAAGTTCCAGTTTCACGTCTGCGGTAACGGTAATGCGGCGATTTCGTATCTCCGATCCTCGTAAAGGAACGGTGGCGGTGTTGCGTGTTTTTGATGCGTTGGCGGGAACGAGGAAGCGCAGCGCATTCGATCCGTCTGCGGAGATAACAGCGGTATTGTCACGCTTTATTTTATCCATTCCGCGCAGATCGTCCGCCGAGCGGAATTCTCTCTGGAACAAAATGTCTTCCGCGTTCAGGACAAGGGCGAGAAGAAGCAGGAAAGATGGAAGTGCCTTTTTCATAAGAATACTCTTTTCTTGTTAAATGGAATTCAATAGGTCCAGTTGTCATAGGGGAAATACTGCATCTTGTTGAGATTCCAGTAGCTGCCCGATACGATAAGGGTGGTGTAGTCGCGGTTTTCCGCATGTCCGTCGAAGAAGATGACGTTCATCGCCCTGGAATTGTTGTGACGATAGGCGGAATACCAGTCGGAACCGGAATTGTTGCCGGTTGCCCAGAACTTCTCCGGGGACATTTTCCACATGGTGTTTCGTCCGGCATAGGTGGTTTCCGTAAAGGCGATCTTCCGGGAGGCGGCACGGATTTTGTTCAGGCGGTAATAGCGACCCTCGTCGGATGTCATTCCGGGGAGCAGTTCCCCGTTGAGGTATTCATCTGCATAAGTGGACGAGAGCGTCTGCCAACCTGCCCCGATCCATTTGTCGCCATCGGAGAGCGGACGCGTGGAGTCCGGACAGATGTTGTTTTTCCGTACATAATTCAACCCCCAGTATCCTGTCGAAGAATAGGACTTGAATCCGAGACTCGCACAAAAATCCGGATTCTGGAACCATTTGAGATCCCCGCCCCCGTTGAACGGAACCCACGCGTCGTTGTTGCCGTTTGCATACATGACTCCCGCTGTTCCAAGGGCTTTCATGGAATTTATACAGGAAAGAGTCCTTGCTTTGGCTCGTGCGGATCCCAGCGCAGGCATGAGGAGAGATGCAAGAACAGCTATAATTGCAATTACAATTAAAAGTTCTATCAATGTAAATAGAGGAGCCAATTGTTTTTTCTCTTTCATCGCCATTTCCTTCTGTTTTATTTCTGCTGTATGATTTCAACCGGTATGATTTCCGTGTTCTGTTCCAGAGGGTTCTGAGCGGAGAGGAGGAAGCGTGCTCGTTCCGCGATCCGCTCTGCGAATTCACGGAAAGGCAGTTTATAGATATAGCCAGGAGCTTTTTTGACGGTTCCGTCTGTGATGTCGGGACGGATCAGGGCAATTTTCCGACGGAAGTCGGGACAGCCCTCCTCGATCGCCTGAAAAAGCCGGTCGTTGAGAGCCGTAGCGCAGAAAATGGCATCCACAGGGACGCCGCAGAGAAGCAGTTTCCGCAAATCTTCGCAGACACTTGCAATATCATCCAGAAACAGATTTCTGTTCAGTTCCACACCGGCTTCCTGATAGGCCCGGATGAGTCCATGGAGCTGGACTTTTTTCTCCTTGTTCTGCGGAAAATAGATAACTCTGGTTCTGTTTTCCGCCAGCAGACGCCGTCCGATTTCATACCCGGCGCCTTCGTAGTCGATGGCGATGTTTCCCGGGCAGTCGCCATCGTAACAGCCGATGATGACTTTCAAACCGTTTTTTCTTAACTCGTCGATGACTTCCAGCTGGTTCGGGTGCGGACGGAGCCAGATCAGCAGATCGAGTCCTGCACCTTCCAGTTCACGCCGAATGGTTTCCTTCCGGTGTCCGCTCAGGTTCAGGATATGCTGAACGGCAGGGATTGTCGCCAGTTCGCGCAGAATGTGGGAAAGACGAAGGGCCTGATATGGAAAGTAATGCGCCAGCATTCCGTCGTTTTCCAGAATTCCGATGATCGGGAGGGCATCGCTCCCCTGCAGAATTTTCTGAGCCGGATTCGTGAAGCTGCCCAGACTCGGACGTGCTATGATGAAGCCATCTTCCGTGAGGACCTTCATCGCCTTGCTGACGGTTGGACGGCTGACATCGAATTTTTTTGCCAGTTCAGCAACCGTCGGAATGCGGACAGAGTTTTTTCCTGCACGCAGGATCAGCGTCATCACATAGCGCCGGATCTTCATGTATTCTGCAACGGGACTTTCTGCTTTTTTCATCGTTTTTTCTATCTGATTTTCGGCTTTTAAGTTAGCTAATGTTTACCAAGTCTTTTATATTATATAACAAAAAGTTTTTTTTGTCAAGCACCTTCTCTTTTTTTTCAGGAATTTTTCATCGGGCCTCATGATGATTTCCGAATAATAAACGAAATGAAAAAGATTTATTCTTCCTGTATCAAAAGCATCTGCTGGAAGAGAAGTTGGAATGCAAGCTGTTCCAACTGAGAGAGATTCCACTTGTTCCAACCGCCGCAGATAAATCTTAAATCAGAGTATTAAGCTGAATGTTGCATGAACTTTCCTTTTTTGAAAAAAAGATTTTTCTCAAGCCTGAAACTTGTTTTTTTCAAGAATGTTCAGCGTTATTTTTCGCTAATCGGGCATATTCCTCCATTTCCCGTTGCTGATCTGCGACTCGGAAACTGCTCTCCAGACGGGTATTCCGTCGCAATGATTTTTGCGACGATCAAGCCAACAGTTTCTGAATCGGACAAGCGCTAAAAAGAGCAACGTAGATTTTTCTGGTCATGAAAGACGTTCCTGAGATTTTTCAGTACAAGGCGGCGAGAAAGGAAAGGTATTTGTATATCTAGGATGGACTGATGGAGAAAAACGAACATCTCAAAATCGAGAATCCCTTGATTTTCCACAGAGTCTCATAATCCTTTCAATCTGTCATTTCTGCCCCCATTTGTAGTTGCGTTGATTGTTTTCTACAACTACCCATTTCCGGACTTTCCTTTCTATAAAAATGAAGTGTCTCGGCAAGGTACGCTCCCGTCTGCCTTGAATCCGGAAGTACGGGGTGATTTCATCCAAATGGGCAAAAACGTTCCCGAACAGTTTTTCCGCCATGACCGCGTCACGATTCCGGTTCGCGTGGGATAGAAGATCACAGCTCGACGAAAGTCAATCACGAATCTAGTGCACCAGCCAATAATGATTCCGAAGAGTATTGCAAATGTTGTTCAGCACCAGTGCATGAGCGGTCCGAAAAATTTGGCCAGATAAGACGTGCCAGACGAAATCCTCTTGATTGCTTGTTAATTCCAGAATGATTAATACGTTTCGGAATCAAATTTCGCAGAATCAACTTGAAAATTAGCGCCAATGCTGCAATCTTATGTTCTGACAGCTTCATGATATATCCTTATCTTTTGAGTTAAAATGTAAGTTATATCATGAGTCTTCAAATCCTTTTAATTTTTCATATTCTATGGAATTGTTGTAAATTTTTTTTGATTTTAATGCAACTTTTTTCTTCCAGGAACGCTTTCAAGGTGAGAAGACAATGTAAAAAACGGAAGAGAATGAAATGACGGACATCTTCGATAAAAAAGTCGTTATGCTTTTTCAGGAGGATTTGCCTGAAATTCCGAATCTGATCATCGGGATATCAGGGATGGAATATGAAACTTGACAGGGAAAGGTCTCAATCAGCTCCAAGCTGCCGGAGAAACATCGTCTGCGGATACGGTCCGCTTTTGAAAAACAAAAAAACGAACAGGAGGTATGTTATGAGCAAAGAAAACGTCGAAAAATTCTATGAAGCGCTGAAGAACAGCAAGGCAATGGTCGATGAATGGAATAAGCTGGCAGATTCCGCT
Organism: uncultured Lentisphaeria bacterium; assembly: GCA_905197955.1. GTDB lineage: Bacteria > Verrucomicrobiota > Lentisphaeria > Victivallales > UBA1829 > UBA1829. The sequence goes on from CAJKAR010000026.1 coordinate 29,753, forward strand.
GACTCAAAGACTTCGGAAAAATCTGTCGCGCAGCTGGTGCACTTTGCCGCCACAAAAGGCTATGAGTTCACGGCTGAAGATCTCAAGGCATTCGACTCCGAAACACGGGAACTGGAAGCGGATGATCTGAACAAAGTCAACGCCGCTGGCGGATCCGTGAATCTGGAGTACTGTGTCGGTTGTCCCTGGTGGTGAAATCAACCGGTGTCGTCATCGCGGATTGTGTCAGGTCCTGCGCATGCTAGACAGAGAATCAAATTCAAGCCCTTTTCAATGATTATTTGAAGAATTTTCATTGAAAAGGGTATTTTGAATGTCCATGAAAAGAGTTTCATAAAAATCGACTTCTTATATTTTTCATTCCGAAAGGTTAGATTCCTTTTTTTGATAAATCCTCATTACAGCCAGACATTATTACAGAAATGCCTGCATTCATCCTTAATTGCCTGTAATTTCAGAAAACTAGCTGTAAGGAAAGAGTATCCGCCAGAGGAGTAAATACGGACGGCAATCCTTCAACAAAAGTTTATTCTGCCCACAGCGACTGTCTGTCTGGAGTATGTTTTTCCTTCCTTTTCGAGAGCAGGAACCGCTCAATCTACATTGCTTTATACGTTATAACACACAGCAAGAAAACTTGGAAAAATACCATCATTGATCGATTTGAATTTGTTGGTTACATGATTTTATGAGTATGTTTTCTTTTTTACAGTTCTAATATTTTACATCAACTCATGCAATCTTTCGTTTTTACGGCAACAATTGTTTCGATAATCGCGCGGGCTGATACCGTGAAATTTGCGGAATGCTCGTGAAAGAGAAAATCCGCAGCCAAGTCCAACCATAGAGGCGATTGCATCAAGTTTGTAGGTCGTATTACGCAAAAGATTGGCTGCTGCATTCATGCGCAATTCATGGAGGCGCGCCATTGGAGAAACACCAAAACAGGTTCTGGAAACGACGTAAAGAGCTGATGGACTGATTCCGGCCTGTCGAGCCATTGCGATTACTGTCCATTGTTTTTCCAGCGAGAGTTCAATGGAATCAAAAAGCGTCCGCACCCGTTTGACATGATCCGCCTCCGGAACGAAGCGTTTGAGAATTCTTCGCAGCAGCAGCTCAATCATTCGGAATCCATACCATGAGAGCCCGGATTCATCCTTAAGTGTTGCATTGCTCTCCCGGTATAGAACGGATATGAGCGATCGAAGACATTCCAGATCAACAGCTCTGTCATGAAAACCTTCCATATCCCCCAGAAAATGCCACTCTGCAGCTTTCGGTTCCAGATGAAACCAGACAAGTTCAAGCGGCTCATCCGCAGTATACAAGTACCATGTGTCCGCTGGAAGAAACAACATACTTCCCGAGGAAAATACCTCTTCCGAATCTTCCGACGGCCGGTTCCGGAAATGCAGAATACCTCGATGGATCATCAGCAGGACGTGATGCGGATAGCCGGGTGTACGGACAACCAGATAACCGGGACGCAGATAACTGATACCCATCAGAGCAATCGAGGATAAATGTGTTCCCTTCTCCGCAGTAGACGGAGAAACGATGTGCTCGACAGAGCCCTTGGGAATATATGTAGTTCTGGTTATGTTTTTTATAGGAATTGCCATTGTGATTTCCTTTCTTTTGAACTATAATATAGATAAAATAAATAAGAAAGCAATAAAAAGAAAAAAGGAAATGTTATTTTTATGAACTTGCTGCAGAAGCTTCTGGAGATGCGGAAAAGTCCAATTCTTCTTGAGGGGAATGAACGTGTAGCTTATCGGGATCCTTGTGTTTATTATAAGGATGGAATCTTTTTTCTGTTCTTCACAATGGTGGAAACGGAAGCCGATGGGAGCGTTTTTCTCTACGTTGCCATGACGGAAACCCGAGATTTCTGTTCGTTTTCTCCTGTCAAAAAATTAACGGTAAGGGATCGGAAATGCAATTATTCCAGTCCGGGAAATATTCTCTTTTTCAGAGGGGGCTATCATCTCTGTTTTCAATCCTATTGCCGCGAGAATGGAGAGAAGTTTGGCAATGAACGCTGTCGGCTTTTCCATTCCAGTTCCTCCGATCTTCGCCACTGGTCGCAGCCGGAACTGATTCCAGTGAAAGGAAGCAAGCTAAAAGTCGAAGAAATGGGGCGGATGATTGATCCTTTCTGGTTTTTTGATCGAAATGATCACGGAAAGATCTGGTGCTTTTTCAAGCAGAACGGGATCTCCAGTGCCTGGAGCAGAGATTTGAAAGGATGGAACTTTTCCGGACGGATGGATGGCGGAGAAAACGTTTGTGTGGTTGCCGATGACAAATGTTATTATCTCTGGAGTTCGCCGGAAAACGGAATTCTTCTTCAGACAAGCGAGGATCTCAAGCATTGGAACCGCAATGGAAATCCGATTACGCTCGGACAAAATCAATGGGATTGGGCACGCGGGCGTCTTACCGCAGGATTTGTACTGGATCTGCGAAACAATCCTGATGTCGGACTGGCGCTGCTTTTCTATCACGGAACCGGACCGGAAGATGAGTCGGTCATTTTCGACACTCATGCCTGCATCGGAATCGCCTGGAGTGATGATTTGCTGCACTGGCGTTATCCTGAGATTCCTGAAAAAAAATATCTTTCCGCACCGCCTCAGCAGAACTTTCAAGACAGAAAGGAATCTTCATCTCTTTTGAAACGGAAATTCCAAATGCCATCGGATCATAAAAAGAAACAATCATTACTTGTTGAAAACGAAAGGAAAAAAATGAAAACAAGATTTTTTTCACTTATCGAACTTCTAATCGTTATTGCAATCATTGCTATTCTGGCTGGGATGCTTCTTCCTGCTCTGAATAAGGCCCGTCAAACTGCACTGAAAATAAAATGTACTGGGAATCTGAAGCAGATCGGTACGGCCCTCGTTGTATATGCCAATGATCAGGAGTTTTTTCCTCCAGCGAAGCAGGCGGGCTATAACTTGTTCAATCTGAATACCTGGCACTGGCTGCTGATGCCTTATCTCGGGATGAAGAAAAAAGCACCGGGAGACTGGCCTACCGTTGCAAGGAATCGGGAATCCGGGGTTCTGCTCTGTCCAGGACTGACCTTCAATCCCTCCATGCCGGACCGCAACAGCTATTCCATGTTCGGCTTCGGACCTCTGGCAGCCTGGTACCGATTGACACCGAACAAGGTGGTTTACGGAGATGCGGGAAATCCCACGGCAACTTATGCCGCATCTCCTTCGTCAACCTGTTCATTTGACGGAGGAAACGGGATTATTCCCCGTCCATCTATTATTACTCTTATTTCAGAATCCGGATATGTGAGCGGGAAAGATGGGAATGATGCGGTGTTTCAGGATTGCAAACAGCTTGGAAATGAACTGCAGAATATCCATGATGCAGCCAACGGAAGTAACGGATTTGAAATGGCATATCGACATCTCAGACGGAAAAATGTACTCTGGCTGGACACCCATGTCTCGGATGTCGGTCTGAATCAGCTTCACAGTCACGGTTTTCTGAAACGGTAATGACAGCATTCATGCAGCTTGTTTCTGAAGCCGCTTATCTGAATCCCACACAACAGAATAAAATATACAGGCCGTTCCGGCCGGATTTGACAGAAGAGGAAATTTTTTATGAATTGCAAAAGTTTATTTTTCACGCTCGGATTGCTGTATGCCGTCAGTCTTCGGGCAGACTTTACCAGCGGTCTGGTGGCACGCTGGAGCTTCAACGATTCCTCCAGTGAGGAGGCCTTGTTGACCGATGATATCGGCGGCGTTCGCCTGAAAAAAAGCATCTTTGGCAAAGATGATTTTTTCCATGTGGAACCTGCCGGGACGATCCAGCTTGGAGGAGCGATTGTCCTTGCTGCGAATGCCGTTCATTCGGACTCCCCCCGCTTCGCAAAACTTTCAGAGACCTGTACGATCTACTGCCGGATCAAATACGGACCTCTGTCAGAATCCGCCTTCAACTTCGGGCTGGTCAATTCACTGACCCCGGCAGACTGGCCGCAGTTGATTTTTACGGAACTTTCTACGCCGCAGGGAATTGCTGTCCGAGCCAAAGGAACTGGAAAACTTGAGGCGGGAATGGGATCCGGACACATCCCTCCCAGAGAAGCCGGCTGGTCCGATGTTGCGATCATCTTCGATGGGAAGAGTAAGAAAGTAGGTCTTTATGTAGATGGGAAAGTCGCCGAACGCCACTCCCCAATGAACCGCCTGGACACCTTCCGCGCCCTGATGCTTGGTCGCCTGAAGCAGAACGGTACGCGACGGATCGAACTCGATGAAGTGCGCATCTATGACTCAGCGCTCTCGCCGGAGTGGATTGCAGAAATTGAACCGCTCAAACTGGGGAAAAAGGCGGAAGAGAAGAATAGTGCATCACGGCTTGTTCTGGAAGATTTTTCCGATGTCGGCACCTGGCGCACCTGGGAGGTTGCCAATACGACACCGGGACGATGGTTCGCCGCTGATCTGGTACTGAGCGCAACTCCGGACGCTTCCCGGGATGACGGATTCGCCGGAAAATTGAAATTCGACTTTGCCGATGCTGCGAAAACCGGAAAACTGGACTTCTGCCGTGCCAAAGCATCATTGCCGCAGGTGTTTGCCGATGCTGTGGAGTTCGATGCGGATTCCCAAAATATCCGGGGCAGATTTGCCTTCACTCTGGAGGACTCCATCGGTCGTAAATTGCGAACTCAGGCCGCGGAACTCGGACCTGCCGGCTGGAGGCGCTACCGGTCGCCAATCACGATTCGCGGATTTGCTCCGCCGTATCGTCTGCACAAGATCCATTTTGAGGCAGACGGAGTCTCCGGGAAAGGAGAACTGCTGATTGATGACATCGCCTTCACCGGTGGAGTCAGCAGTCAGCGGATGGTGACAATCCGTCCGGAACTTACCTCGCTGGCGACTGAACCGGGACGCTCTCTGTGCGCCTCCTATCGGCTGCGCAGCGCGTCGGCAGAGGAGGTTTCGGGTGACCTTTCCATTACTCTCCGCGATGAGCTTGGACGGAGCACGGCGCAAGCGAAACAGGCTGTGAAAATTCCAGCGTTCGGTTCTGCCGCAGTGAAATTCGAACTTCCAGCGCAGCAGATCGGCAGTTACCATGCCGAGGTGATTTTCACTTCGGATCGTTGCAGAAGCAGCTATCTGGACTGGTTTGCCGTCTTTCAGCCGAATAATGGACGGAAGAACCATACACCGATGTGGTTCGGTATTCAGGATACCGTCATGTGGAATGGCGAAGCGGAAAATGCGCTTCACAACCGCTGGAAAAAGCTCGCCGGTTTTGACATTGAGCGTTTCTGCATCACCGGCGGACGCATTGAGACCGGAACAACCGACAGCTTTCCGGCTATCCGCCGCTATATGAACGATTATGAAAAGCTCGGCATGCTTGCCTGCATCTCCTACACCGACGGAGTCCCTGCCTATACACAGAAAGTCCCCAAATATCGGGCTGCGCCGACTATACTGCCAGCGTTCCGCTCACATATGGAGAAGGTATTCGGGTGCTTCAAGTTTTTCGATTCGGCCCGCTATTTTGAATTCTGGAATGAACCCGATCTTGATTTCTACAACGGAACCTTCGAGGAGTATCTTGCGGCACTGCGAGTGATCCGCGAAGCTCGCGATGCGGTGGCACCCGCTATTCGCCTTACGACCGGAGGTGTAACAATCAAACATCCGCGGGAAAAGAAGAATTTCTCCCGCAACACCTACATTCAAGCAAAAGAGTATTATGACATTGCCAGTTTTCACGCACACGGCAGTCTGATGGACTATGTCGAACGGCAGGAGAAAGTGGAGGCATGGCTGGCGGAGGCAGGCAAGGATGTTCCGATCTGCAATACCGAAACCGGCGATCGCGCCGGATACGCCCCGGAGACCATCCGCCGACAGGCGGGTACGCTCGCCAGAAAGATCATCTACGCGAAAAGCCGCAATACGGAATTTTACATCTGGTTCACTCTTCAGGACTACTGGGATATGGATCCGGAGGCGGATGACTCTTTCGGACTGGTTACAAGCGACAATCGGCCGAAACCATCTTTTATCGTGTACAACGAACTGATCCGTCGTCTCGGCAATACCGGACGCGGGGAAAAGCTCGCTGACAAGCAGCTTGATCTTTATCGATTCCGCTCGCAGGATGGAAAACGTGAAATTCTGGCGCTCTGGCCGCGGATTGCCGGAACACGTCAGCTTCTCTCTTTGGAAGGAAGCGGTCCTCTGGAGGCTGTTGATCTTTACGGAAGAAAAATTCCGGTCACATCTTACAGTGGTTATGCGGCAATTCCACTCGATGATGTCATCTATATTTCATATCCGGCGGGTTGTTATCGTCTGGGGAGCCCCATTGCAGTGCAGGATCGGATTACCGGATGTCCTGCGGGAGGGGTCGTCGATGTGGAAATCAGAATCCGCAATCCTTTTAACCGGGAAATGGAACTGCAGAATGCCAGCGGGCGAAAAATTCTGAAACCTGGTGAATCAATTCTTCTTCCACTTCCGTTCTCTGTTCCTGGCAATGCCGTTAACGGAATGCTTGCACGGGAGGAAAAATTGAAATTGAAGGTTGGAACAGAATCTATGGAATGGAGTGTACCGGTCACGGTCAATGTCTGCTATCCCGTTGCGGAAGGCGATCTGCCGGCGGCACACATCGAATTGAAGACTCTGGACAAGGTTTGCGAAATGAGTTTTGATCCGCACATTCCGCGCTGGATGGGACCGAAGGATCTTTCCTGTTCCCTCGGAATGAGTCGCAAAAACAATCATCTGCTTCTTTCCGTCGATGTTGCCGATGACCGGCATGTCATGAACAGTCTTCCGGAAAACGGCTGGCGGGATGACAGCATTCAAATTGCATTTTTCTCTCTGGACGGGAAATATACCGAGCTTACCCTTTCCGGCAGGGATGGAAAAGGTGCCGCTTATGCACATATTGCCTATCAGGAAAATCTGAAAGGTCTCTGGAAAGTTCCGGTCAGTGTGGTCCATCGGAACGGCATCACCCGCTACCGGGCAGAACTGCCGCTTGCAAAACTCGGAATTCTGAACCGTTCCGGAACTCTTTTCCGTTTTGCCTTTCTAATCAACGAAAACGACGGCAAAGGACGAATCCGCTGGATGGAATGGATGGGAGGAATTGGCAGGGCTAAAAATCCGGATGAATTCGGCTGGGGAGTCCTCCGTTGAAAACGTCAATAAACCAGAAAGAAAATTTCTTTTCCCGGGCACTCTCAATCCCGGGAAAAGTTGCCTTGTAAAATGCGGTTGCGGCCGGGATTCTGTCTAAACGACCGGATCTGTCATCATGGCAAATAAAAGGGATCCTTTGTCATGAGGAATCAGACTTAAAATGTTCGTTTTTCTCACATTCTCCAGCCTATCCGCCAGGAAGAGAGAAAGATGATGCAACCAGAATCCAATATACAACGCTCATGATCTCTGGAAATTGTTCAAATTCTTCCAGATTGTTTCAGAGCCTGAAAACCGGCATCCAGATATTTCCGTGACTTTGCAGTCACGGCGGAAAAACCGAAGAGTTTAACGGTTTCCCGATAAAGCGTATCCGTTTCACAGGAATGGAAATCCACCAGAACCTCATACATGGCATTTGCCAGTTCCTCGGGAGGAATTTCATCCAGCCCGCGACGGTTTTTCCTCTCCGAGGAAACACGATAGTCCCGATACGCTCCAGCACACATTCCTGCGGGCCAGAAAATCCGGTCATCTCCAAGTTGTGTCACCTCAAATTCCAGGGGCATGGCGGAATGAAGGACTGCAAGAATATTATCGCCGGTCCGGGAGAATCCCCAGGCTTTCACGATCCGTTTTTTCAGGAGCGATTCACAAACAGGTCCTTCCGTCTGAATAATTTCACGCATCTGCTGCCGGATCTTTTCTCGGCTCCCGTAATCATAAAAAGATTCAGGAATCAGTCTTTCGTTACTGCTCCAGACGCAATATTCCCTGCGATGTTCCGGAAGTGCGAGGGAGATGGCAGATTCTTGAGGCATGGTTTTCGGAGGAGTTTCCTGTACAGATTCCGGCGATGCCGCGGCTTCCGGAACCGGCTGGACTGAACGAAGTTGCTCAAGCAGATCCAGCAGCTGCTGTTCTGAACGTTTCCGGTCAAACGCCCAGTCAACACTCCATGCGCGGAAGAGATGCCAGCCGAGCGCATGCAGAACACTGTTTCGCAGATGATCCCGATCCCGAGTTGTTTTCTGCGCAGCATAGTTCGTCCCGTCACACTCAATGCCCAGCAGGTATTCCGCAGGATTGTCAGGATTGCGTACAGCAAGATCAATCCGGCAGCCGGAACATCCGACATTGCGTTCCACCGTAAAGCCTTTTGCGGAAAGGAACTCGGCGATCGTATCCGCAAGCCCTTCCTGCGCTGCGGCACCGGCAGTTTCCGGCCGAATATGAAAACCTTTTTCCGCATAGTCGAGGAAGTACTTCAAGTGTGCCGCACCGACTGCCCCGGTTCTGGCAAGATCAATCTGATGTGCATGAATACTTGAAAAAACCACGACCTGTTCTTTGGCACGAGTGATCGCCACATTCAGACGCCGTTCACCGCCCTGCCTGTTCAGAGGACCGAAATTCATTGAGAATTTTCCATCTGCATCCGGCGCGTAGCCGATGGAAAACAAAATGACATCCCGTTCATCACCCTGCACATTTTCCAGATTTTTGACAAAAAGCGGTTCCTCATTCTGATCGTTAAAGCAGGCATCCAGGACGGGATGGTGCGTGCGCTCCTCTTCGATCAGGTCTTCGATCAGATCCTTCTGAGCCTGACTGAAGGTGACAATACCGATACTGCGCTGTTTCCGGGTGGAATTTTCCAAGCGTGCAATCACATAGCGAATCAGAGTTTCGGCTTCCCGGCGATTCGTGCGCGAGCCTTTGCGGTCATAAACGCCGCCCGGAACAAATTCAAAGCGAATACCGAGGTGTTCGGAATCACGTGCAGCCGGAAACGTAAAGAGACTGTCTTCGTAGTAATAATGGTTGCTGAAGGAGATCAGTGATTCATGGCGGCTGCGGTAATGCCAGTTCAATGTGGTAGAATGCACACCTGCTGCGATACATTCGTCGAGAATGCTTTCAAGATCTTCAGTTTCTTCAGCGGGAGTCTCGTCCTCGCCGTTTTCCCCCTTCTGGAAAAAGCTGGTAGGCGGCATCTGTTTGGGGTCGCCGACAACAATGAGCTGTCTGCCGCGCGCAATGACTCCGATCGCATCCCATACAGGGATCTGAGAAGCCTCGTCAAAGACGATCAGATCGAACGGCGCGGTATCTGCCGGCAGATACTGAGCCACGGACAAGGGACTCATCAGGAAACAGGGTTTCAACACAGGCGCCAGTGTCGGAATCTGTTCCAGCAGGCGACGGACCGGTTTCTGACGCGCACGCTTTTCACACTCGCGTTTCAGGATTCCCAGTTCAGTCCCTTCCGGACAGGGACCGGAACGCCGCCGCGGAAGCGCAGAGGCCAGACGTGCAAAAACGGTTTGATTTGCCAGATTCGTATATTTCGTATCCAGCTCGCAGAACTTGCGAATCCGTTCCTCCTGATTCAAACCGGAAAAGGAACAGAGCACTGGGGACTGGGCAAGTATTCGATTCAGGGTTTCTGCATGATACGCGGTGCTGAATACTTCGGCAGAATTCCCGCCGGACAAAAGGCCGGACTCCAGGGATTCCGCCACTGCGCGAAGCCCCTGTTCGTCGGCATCCTTCCTTAATTTGCAATAGCGCATCGCTCCTCTCAGTTCAGCGCGATATTCTAAAATATTCCGAACCGGAGTAGTGATTTCCAACAGAGTGTTCGTGTTATTGAACCCTCCGGCATATTCCGACAGTTTCTGCAGTTTTTCCTGAAATACATTCCATGTTTGCAACAGAGTGTTGATTTTCCGTCGAGCAGGAGATTCCTTTGCAAAAATTCGAGCGCCATCCGGCAGAAGAATCCGGAGTTTTCCAAGAAGACGTTTCCCCATAGCCGGATCCGTATCTGTCAACTCTCCGACGCGATTCAGAAGCTCCCGTGTCCGAGAAAAAACAGTTTCCAGGGCATTCCAGTCCGCTTCTCCCCCATTCCAGAGCTCTCCGAGCAGTTGTTCCGCACGATTTTTCCCCTCCTCCACAGCCATGGATACAGTGGCGTATGTTTCAAAATCCGGCAGCATTTCTGTCAACTCGCGGATGCACAGTTTGCGTCCGCCCCTCTTCTTGAGTGCGGAAAGTTCTTTTAGAAGAGCGTTGTTTTTCAAAAAACGGATCAGGAAAAACGCCCTTTTATTCTCCTCAAGCCGTGCCGCAATTCCGGAAAAGTCCAGCTCCTTCAAAACTTCCAGATGGTAATTCCGGAGCCTTTCCCGGAGTTCATTCCGATGCCGGACATTTTCTCCATAACGTTTCAGGAATGCCGAGTGGACATCGAACTCCTCCGAAAGGAATTCTGCAGGAATACTGCCGCAGTTTTTCAAATGTTCGCAAAGGAACACTGTCCGGAAAATATGTTCCAGATCACATTGTTCAGGCAGATCAAGCTGGTGCGCCTGATCAGCAAACGTTTCCTCCAGCTGTTTTGCGGCATCCAGAAACGCCCCAGCCGCAGCAAGCAGTTCCTTTTCATACACGGGACTCCAGTCTGTCGAGGAGAGAATGCGCACAGCATGGACCGCATCCCCGCTTGTGACATTCCAGGCATTTCCCAGATCGGCCGCAAGACGCGTGAGATTCTCGAATTCCGAACGGCTCTGGTTCAAACAATCAATAGCCAATGCTCCTTCCGGCAGACTGTTTTTCTTCTGAAAAAGATATGAAAAACAGCTGTAGGCGGAGAGCCCGTTCGGAAAAACACGATGCAGTTCCACAACATATTCATTGAGTTCTCCACGGAGCCGGTCCAGAGTTTCCGCAGCAGCCGCCCAATCTCCGGAAACGGAGGAATCCGGAACATGCAGCGCTTCGGAAAACTGAGCAAGCACTTCGCTTTTTCCGGCTTTGGAGGAGTGCAGTTCCAGACAGAAGGGGCGCAGTCCAACTGCACTCAGACGGCGATGAACCACATCCAGAGCCGCTTTCTTTTCCGAAACAAAAAGAACTCGTCTGCCAAGCGCCATGTTGTGGGCAATAATGTTGGTAATGGTCTGGGACTTTCCCGTTCCCGGAGGACCGCGCAAGACAAAACTTTTCCCTGTCGCCGAATACAGCACCGCCGCCAGCTGGGAAGAGTCCGCGCTCATCGTGCAGAACAGTTCCTTCAGCTTCAGATGCTTCCCGATCTCCTCCGGAGCAAAGACCTCGATTTTATCATCATAAATTCCGCCCCCATCCATCAGGTGCCGAACCAGCGGATTCTGCTTCAAGGCCTCGATACGGGTGGTCATATCGTTCCACATGATAAACTTGGAAAACGAAAAGTGCCCGATTCTGGCTTCTTCACGCACCTCCCAGCCTTTCATATCCCGAATGGACTGACGAAAGATTTGCATTACAAGCTTCACATCTACACCGGATTCATCGGTCGGCAGCGGCGCGATCCCTGGAATCGTCAGATGGAACTGACTGCGCAGCAGTTCCAACAGTGTTTCATTGATGACCGTATCTTCATCAATTCTGGAGATGCGGATACCTTCCTCCATGGATCTGCGCTGCAGGCGGATGGGGATCAGAAGGATCGGGGCTAGATAGGACTTTTCTTCACGCTCAGAGACTTTCCACTCCAGAAATCCGACCGCAAGAAAAAGAGTGTTGACTCCGCCTTCTTCCAAATCTGTCCGGCTCTGACGGTAGAGTCCGGTCAGACGCCGAAGGGTTTCCTGCTGTGTGAGCGGTGTCCAGAGCCGCCGTTGTTCCAGCTCCCGGTCCAGCAGAATCTTGATTTCGCTTTTCACTTCGCTGTTCCGGATCATTGCAAGATCATGCTGATCTTTTTCGCTGAGAAGCCGTCCCAGAGGATGCAGGGAAAGCATCTGGTCCGAAGCTATTCTATCCTCAAGCAGGGTAATATCCGAGCACGCAATCGGAATCACCTGTTTCGTGTCGCGGACATTCAGCAGACGATTCCGCAGTGAAAGATCCAGCAGTTTCTGCGACCAGCGAGCCACTCGACCGGCACGATCTCCCTCGCTTTTGAGTTTGGATAAATCAAGCTCCTTTTCGAGTTTCCGCTTGTGTTCCTCCCCCGGGTCCGCCGCTTCGCGTTCCGGCGGACTGAATTCGATGCCGTTTGCTCCGTGTTTCAGAGGCAGAGGACGAATTCCGCTGTAACGGGCGCGGACAATATCGATCGCACATTGGAAATCGCCGTCGATATTCAGATGTTCCGTACGTGCAGCGGCCTCTGCGACAGAAAAAGTTCTGTTTTGAGTCGCCATCGTCGTTTCCAGAACGAGGAATTCATCCAGATCCACCAGCTTGCGGATAGCCTGAAGATCATCCATGGGAACATCCGAGAAATACCGATTCTGCAGGTGGCAGCCGATATAGGCATGCCCGCTCTGCAGCAGAATGACCGGATGCAGACCGCACTGTTCCATGACAGAGGCAAATAGAATGGTCGTGTCAAGACAGGTCCCCAGACGCTGCTGATAGATTGTGTCCGCAAAACGAATGCGCTGACCTGGCGTACCAAATGAGGACGGCGGATTGGAATAACGGATTCCCCAGGAAAGAATAGCGCGGTAGATTGCACAGCAAATCTCATAGACCCGATTCCGATCTGCCTGATATCCCTCGATGGAGGAATTTCCGGTGGCCTTTTCCAGTTCATCAGCGACAACGCTCAAAAGCTGATTGACCGAATCAAGATTCGGTGTTACAAAAGAGGCCAGCAGTTCGGGCATGACGTTAAGTCCAAGCCATTGATCGGGGGCAAACGCCTCCACATCATACTCTCCGGAAAAGAGAAGCTCTTCTTCACAACGGATCTCCAGATTCATTTTCCCTCTTGCTGCTTCAGACAGAGAGGAGAGCATTGCATAATCCAGTTCGATTCCCAGATTATGCAGCGGACGTTCTTCTCCAGACTCCAGCAAATCCACCGTTATGGTTTTCGGCGGAAAAAACGCAGGCGTGACAGAAAAAAGACATTCGATTTTTTCCAGGGCCCGTCCGGTTCTGTTTTTCAGCTTCAGTTCATGAACAACGGGAAACGCGTTCTGCTGAAATGCCAGGTTGAAAAAAGGCAGAAAAGAGAGTTCTGCGGAAAAACGATCCGTGTTCTTTTCTTCCGGTTCCGGAGTCTGTATGGTATTCTTTTGCTGGCTGACTTCTGCGGGATCTCTCTTTTTCACGTCTTCCTGCAGTAGAATATTGTCATCTGTCGCTGGTCTTGTCATTGCAAGGACCCTTCCTGCTTCATCCATTTCTCCCCCCTGAGGATCTCCTATATTTATTCCAGAATGCAGGACTACCAAATAAGGTCCTCCACATTGGCAACGTTTTTTCCTGCTCCGTCACCCCCTGAATTTACCGGGAGCTTCTTGCAACAACATTACTCACGAATCTTTCAAGCAGGAATGTCCGTCCTTTATCAACATACGGAAAGCGTTTTTATGTTAATTTTTGTAAAATAGCATTTCAAAAACATGATTTCAAATCAAGAGCTGAGTTTTTTCCTAATGAAACACAGTAAGACCGGAATCGTTTTGACTTGCTTTCTTTACATGGAAATGGATTTCTAGAGCAGAGAAACTCACATTTTCAAGGGAAATGCAACCTGCCCCCGATATCGAGACTAGAACGTGACGTTTCGTGCCATTTTTATCATCAATTAATTAGTGGGAGTTGGACAGCACAGTCTTCAGAACAACTGATACTTTTATTATACTGGCATCAACCTTCTGTTATCTTTCCGGCAAACCTTATAAGGAAATTCGATTTTCTCTTCTTCAAAGGAAGAAACGTCCTCATTGTTCTCTCCAGTTTCCATCATTTCCTGCGTAAAGCAGTTTTCCCGATTTTATGGAATCTTCTTCCTTATTCATTTGTAACCTTTTCAATCTTAACTCCAGCAGGAAGATTCCCGTACAGATGGAAGCGGCGGCGCACTGGGACATCAGAGAAGTTTATTTCTGGCGGAATAAATCTTCGAATATCAGGAATCCTGCGATGCTGCTGCCCTGTGCAACCAAATAACCGATCGAACCACTGCCGTATTCCGCAACAATGTTCATTCCCCTGTAAAAAAACGAAGAGCGCCAGAATCTGGACTGCTGCCAGAAGCAAAACCATGTTCCAAGAGCCGGTGAAACACTGTTTTCTCCGTTGGAACGGGAATCCGGCGCAGAATGCAGCAATCGTTCCGAACTGCACCAGGCAGTCACGCTCTCCGTTCACGGCTCATTGCACATTCTCTCCAAGTGGAAGCGATATGGAATCAATGATGAATCTCACGCGAGAGCATAAAACAGTGAACAGCAACGAAAAACAGGAAACTTTCCATCACTGCGTCTTTTGGCAGAAAAAACGCTTTTCTAAAAAAATCGTGGATCATTCCGTTGCAGAGACCGGTCCAACGCTTTCCCTCTCAATGATTTCATACTCAATTTCGGATTTTCGAGGAATCTGCTTCTGAACAATCAAAGCGCAGCTTTCCGCGAGCTTTTCATAGGGCATGCGCATCGCTGTCAGCTGAATGGGATTCACCTGATTGCTGAACGCAGAATCTCCGACAACAATAGAAATATCCTTCGGAATCTTCCATCGCAAATCCTGTAGAATACGCGCTATTTTCGAACCTTCCGTAATGGAGGGACAAATCAGGGCAGTAATCCCCTTTCGAAGCAGGCGGGTCAACGCCTGATGCGGTTCCTGATCGTTCGTATATTCCAGAAAGGCATTTGAAAGTAAATTTTTCTGCTTCATCGCAAGGAGAAAGCCTTCCCGCTCCTCCCAAGGTCTCTGATTGTCTGGTATTTCAAATCCCACGCCTAGAAAACCAATCCTTCTGTGACCATTGCGATACAACAAATCCACCACTTTCCCCAGAGCTCCCCGATGGTCCGCTCCTACATAGAAACAGTGCGGCTGATTCGTTTTCTTCCAGTTTACGTAGATCAGTGGTGCAACCAGATGTTCCTTCCAATACGGAAAAATCTGTTCATCGGAAGTCAGAGAAATCACCGCATCGAATCCAACATTTCCAAGCATGGGCAAAACAGTGGAACGCCCTGCAACTGTTTCGTATCCAAACTTTTGAAACTCCGACTGCAACGCATTGAACATCTCATAGTAATATTCCCCATGAATCAGCGTTATTCCGGCAGGGGATAGGACAAGAATCTTTCCCATGCGGGAGGTATGACAGAAAATATAACCGCAACGCCGGATTTCCTCCCGAACTCTCTCCCGGATCTCCTCTGCCACATAGGGTCTGTTGTACAAAACCCGGCTCACTGTCGCCGGAGAAACATGGCATTTCATCGCAATTTGTGCAATCGTCATCTGAGATTTGTTTTTTGCCATAAAACTCTTCCTTTCCTCCAGAAGACTCCCCTCCCCCGATAAAAATTCGGAATAGGCATCCGACTTACAATAAAACAGGAAAAATCTTTTTCAACCTTTCACATAAAATATTTCATGAAATATTTTATATTTCCATATATATTTCATGGTACAAAACAAGAACCCCCTCTTGTTTTTCTTTCCGCTTTATTGTATAATATCTTCCAGACAAAGACTCATTCTCTTGAAACAAGGAATTCTTATGAAGACTGTATCACGGCAACAAAATTGCACAAACCGTAAAAACGGCGGTTGTTTCAGAAAATCAAAAAATTTTACAATGATAGAACTTTTAGTTGTGATTTCCATTATTGCGATCCTCGCATCCTTTCTTCTTCCCGCCCTGAACAAAGCCAGGGTGAAAGCGCGGACGGTTTCCTGTATGAACAATCTGAAACAGCTTGGCATTTACATGACCATGTATCTCAATGCCAACGACGAATATTTTCCGACTCTGGGAGATGACGGATCCTCTTATTACAATGACATCACCAAACGCTGGACAAGCCAGCGTTTTCTGGGAGACACAGCCGGACTGCATGGACCTGTACAGCAGAAAGCTCCTCTTCTGGCACTATGCCCGAACAGTCAGAGGGCATCAGGATACATCACCTACTTTCAGCCATTGTTCCTGTTTGGCAGCAGCGAAAGTGCCTGTTCTGTTCCGAAACGAATTTCCACAATGGCAGAAGGAGCCAAGGCTGTCAACGGACGCCTCAGCGATGTGATTCTCCTCGGAGAAACCGATACATGGTGCTATCCCACCACCAGCGGGTATGGAGGATTACGTTCCACCTGGCAAACCACCCATACTTCGCCGATTGATCCGTTCTATTATGCCAATGCCGTTATGCTTGACGGCAGAGCGGTAAAGGCTTATCATCGAACAGGTACCCGGACTTGGAATTATTCCGCTGTCTGGATCCGCTGGTAAGATCCATAAACGCAGGATGTCAATATGCAGATTCATATTATCAGTACATTTCACTACGATGTCATCTATCTCAAGGATTATCAGAGCTATCTGGAAGAAAGTCTGAAAATTCTTGACCGGGCCCTCACTCTTCTTGAGCGTGAAGCAGATTACAAATTCACGGTGGAACAGATTCTTCCGTTCCGGGAATATTACAGGCGTTATCCGGAACGCCGAATGCAAATGCGGCGTCTGGCCTTGAGCGGACGCTTGTGTTTTGCGCCAGGCATGTTTGTCATGCCGGATATGAATATGGGAGGAGGAGAAACTCTTTTCCGACAGATCGAAAGCGGACGAAACTGGCTCAGGGACCATCTCTGTGTTGTAGCCGACGCCTGCTGGATCGCCGACTGCTGGGGACACCACGCACAACTCCCGCAAATGCTGTCTCAGTGCGGATACCGCTCCTATTTTTTCTGGCGGGGAATGGATCCGGCATTTCAGCGGAATAATTTCCGTTGGAGGGGTATCGACGGAACCGAAATTTTCACCCACTGGCTGCCCCGTGGCTATTCCGGAATTTATTTTCCTGAAAAACAGACAGAAATTATCAATGCCGAAGAACAGAAGTTGGAAGAGGCTTCTATTGAGGAAATGTCCCGTCTGGTGGAACAGGAACAGCGTTTTGGAACCTCGGAACATGTTCTAGTCTGCAACGGCGGAGATTTCCGAATGCCCCAGGAGAGCGCATCCGCCGCATTGAAAGAGATCAGAAAAAATAAACAGTTCTCCAGAATCGGATTTTCCACACCTTCAGAATATGCCGCCGCTGTTGCCGAAGAGGAACTTCCCGTTTATACAGGAGAGTTCAATGCGCTGTTTCAGGGTTCCTATTCCACAAATATTCCGATCAAACAGGGAATCTGGCGCCATACGGCTCGCCTGCTGGCAGAAGAGATGTTTCTCGCCGTTCAGGAGAAAAATTCGGAATCGCTCTGGCCACAATGGGAAGTAATTCTGCAACTCTGTTTTCACGATACTGTATGCGGAACAATTTGCGATACGGCATTGGAATCGGTATTTTCCGATCTTCATGCTCTGGATATTCAAAATCCTTCCGGAAATGCGGTATTTAATCCGACAGCGCATAGCAGGCGGGAAACGCTGGAACTCCCGGATGGGCAACGCTTTCTTGTAGAACTGAAACCATTTGAAGTTCGTCCATTACAGGACTTTCCGGCACATCTTCCGCTTCTCCCAGCTGTTACAGACGAGGATGTCTCTTTCCGGAATCGGCATTATACCGTATCATTCAACCGGAAGGGATTTATTTCCAGCTTGAGGACTCCGCGCGGAACAGAATGGGTGGAAACCTCTTCAAAAGCACCGTTCGGCGCACTCGTGATGCAGAATGACAACGGAGACAACTGGCAGCTTTACGAAGGACCGATTGATGGAGGATCCGCAGCCGCAGCCTACTCCCACAACGATCCGGATCCTCTGGTTCGGGCGGATTCGGCGGATGGAATCATCAATCGTCACGCCTTTTATCCGGAAATAGAGGAGGTGCGGATTCTCCGGTCGCAGGATTGTCTGCAAATTCATCAGAAAGGACGAATCGCATTCTGGCGCAACAGGATATTCTTTGAATCGGTTCTGGTATGCGATGAGGAGTCTCCGCTGATCCGTTGGAAGATCCGGGTTCGCACAGAAGGGCGTCACTATCGGCTCAGAGTGGCTTTTCCGACCCGTCTCCGCAATGGAGTCGTCACACATGAAATTCCCTTCGGGCTCCAGATCCGCGGGAATTCGGAATTCGCGGCAGGAACGTTCTGCGACTATTCCTCGGCTGATACAGGGGGGATCACGCTGTTCAACCGGGGACTTCCGGGAAACAATGTCGATCCGGATGGAGTGATGCTGCTTTCCGTTTTCCGATCCGTCGCAATGGAATACAAGTGTGAAAGCGAACTGTCGTTTCATGAGGGAAAAGA
The DNA here is from genome assembly GCA_905197955.1 of uncultured Lentisphaeria bacterium. Lineage (GTDB taxonomy): Bacteria > Verrucomicrobiota > Lentisphaeria > Victivallales > UBA1829 > UBA1829. The sequence goes on from CAJKAR010000026.1 coordinate 48,214, forward strand.
ACTGGAAGTGGAGTTTGCTCTGATGGTTCGGGATGAAACATCGCCGGAAGTGCTTATCCCGATAGCAGAACGCTATGCGGCACCGCTGATGCTGGTGAATAATACGTCACAATCGCTGGATCTGACAAGGCTGAAACTCCCGGATACGGTACGCATCAGTACGTTGCGTTATAAAGAAAGATCACTCTTTCTGCGTCTTTATGAAGGTGTCGGCAAGAGGACTCTGCTTTCGCTTTCTTTTCCGGAAAAGTTCCACCACTGGTGCAAGGCGAATGCTCTGGGCGATCCGCTGGGCTCGTCTCTCCCCCTTCCCTATCCCTTGGAATTGAATCTGCATCCATTTGAAATCTGCAATCTGATTTTGTATGAGGATATGCAATGAAAAGCGCCATCCGTCTGCTTCTGTTTCTGTTCCTTGTTCTGAATACCTTTTTATTATGGGGCAGTACCACAGAATTTCTTCCGCTGGATCTCCGGAAACTGGCTACAACAGGATTTCAGGATTCCGTTGCAAATGACTACATGGGAGGATGGTTCGATGAAGGAAACAATGATCTGCGGATTTTTCCATCCGGCAGAAGAATATTCGCCGGAGTTCCGTTCGATATCATCGATCCGATTGCCAATGCGGGAGCGACCTGCATTGCTCTGCGGAGTGTCCGGCGACCGTATTTCCCGGAAGCTCTTCGGAAGATTCCTGTGAATCTGGAGCAGGTGGATTTTCTGCATTTTCTGCACACAGGAGGCGGAAATATGCCGACGCCTCATGGCAGAGTGTATCACTGGATCATTCATTATGAGGATAAAACCCGCGCGGAAATTCCGGTCCGCTGGAATCTGGAAATCGGGAACTGGTGGATTCCCCGAAATCTCCCGAATGCGATTCTTGTCTGGGCGGATTACAATCCAGTCGGCCGTCTGGTCGGCGTATGGCGCATGAGTGTACCCAATCCTTATCCAGGGAAAAAAATTCTATCGCTGGATCTCGTTTCCGAAAATTCTGATGCGTTCAGCGCGGTACTTGCAATTACATTCCAACGGGGAAAAACACTTCCCGGTCTTTCCGGAAAAACCATCCGGCTGAAAATTGCCAGAGACTCTAAAGAATTTACCGAGATTCCCAGAGAGGCTTCCTCTCGTTCCGCAGACAACACTCCGGAAGCGGAACAGGAAAAACTGATTCAGAAAATCCACATGGAAATGGAAGAATTCCGAATTATGAATGAGCTGATGGCTGTCAAAGTTTCAGAGGAACGGAAGGCTCAGTCAAAAGAAAAAAAGATCTCAGAAATCGGGGTCCTGGAATTCCGGATTCAGCCGGAACTGCTGCATTTCTACAAAACACGTTCGGAAATTGAGCGTCTTCTGGATCAATCGGATGAGTTTTGCAGAAAGGTTCCGCTTCAGGAGCTCGTGGATCAAAAGATTTCAGTGAAAGAAGTTCCTCTTCTGCTGGATCATTCCGGCGATCCGTTCCCGTATACGCTGAAGAAAGAAGGTGACTGTTTTCAGGCACTTGTCCGCTATCTGGAACAAGGCGGAGCCATTCTGAACTTGAACGGATTTCCCTTCGGACGACCAATGACCCTCGGCCCGGATGGACGCTGGTCGTATCCGAATCGCTATTCGGAGTCCTCATTGCTTCGTACATCACCGGCATTCTCTTCGGCTCCGGGTGAAGGGAATCTTTATCTGAAACTGAATCTTCCAGGAGTTTCCCGCAAATTCATTCTGCCAGTCTACTGCTGGAAAGACTACCGAATTCTGAATGATAACTCGGTCCGCAGTTCCGGCTGGAAGATGCTCCCCCTGGCGGAACTGTATCAGGAGGAGAAAAATGGAACGGAACGGCGAATCGGAATTTCCGCAGTGCTTCTGCATGGTCATCAAGGAAGATTCGCAAAGGGGGCTCTCGGCTGGATGGATCCACAAACGCTGAAACGGATGAGCGGAGTCTGGTCCGATTCCCGGACACCGTCAAAAACAGGACGGGATCCCCGTCAGCAGGATCCGAGTCAGGCTGGACGGAAACTTCTGCTCCTGGCAATCGACAGTATTCGTCAAAATGGAACTCTTCACGGCTCAGGAGGAAAAACGGATCGCACTCTTCGTCAGGCAAGACAGGAGCTTGCTCGGGAGAAAGCACGGTTCGAACGGCTTTCCTCCGCTCTGCGCAATCCGCCGGATCTTCCTCCGAAAAAATTATCCATTCGCGACGGCATGTTTCTGGTGAACGGCAAACCGAAAATTCTCTGGGGAACGGAAATCAGCGGTTATCCGGGACAAGGTGGCAACGGCGTAACTTCTCCGCTCGGAAAATTTTATCTGCGCGGAGCCGCCCAACTCTTCGACTTCGATTATGCCGTCTTCACACTTTTCCCGATTCTCCGGGAATACAACGGCAGGATCAATCCCCGAGTGGCCCCCGGAAGCTGGGGAGCAAAACAGGACTGGCGCGGCAATCTGCGCCGGGCCGCGAAAGAAACCACTCACAACGGCTGGGCTCTGGAGATGAACAGTGTTTTCATGACCTACAATGAATTTCTGAAAAAGGATCCGGCATTCTTTCCGGCACATTCCGACTTTTCCATTCTGGCCTGTCCGGAAAATCCGCAGACATGGAATCTGATGCGGAAACTCTACAAGGAGTGTCTGGATGATGTTCTGCTTCAGGGCGGAAATCTGAATGTCATTGAACTCGATAATGAATCCATGTACCGCTCCTCTTCCGAAGCCAATATCCGGATGTTCCGGAAGTATCTGGAAAAGCGGTATACCTCCATCGGCCAGCTGAATGCAGTCTGGGGCGGAAACAGAACCTCCTTCCATTCGATTATTCCGCCGGTAATGACGCGCATCGACGCGCGGAAAAATGGAATTGCTCCCGTCATCGACTGGATCAAGTTTCAGCAGATGCGCTATGTTCAGGTGATCCGCCGGAAACGGGCGATGATCGAAGAACTGCTGAATGGACGCAAGGTTCTGTTTTCGATCCAGCCGTTTGCCACGCTTTCCGGGGGCGAGGATCGTCACAGCTACGCGCTTCGCGGATGCGATTATGAGGCAATGCCGGAGCTTGTGGATATTCTTTCATCGGAACGTCTCTTCACTCCGTGGCGGGATGGCTCCTCTCCCGAGGAGATGTCCGCCATGATCGGAAATGCCGGCTACCTTTTCACGGAAATGATGCGCTGCATTTCGGAAAACAAACTCCCTGTGCTTAACACCGAAGGAGCCATGACAAAATACGGAAGCAGGAAAAGTGCGGCGGAATATCAGCTTGCGGTCTGGAGTCATATCATCCACGGGGATCAGGCTGTTGTACCGACCTACTGGTGCTTTTTCCCGGCTCCTGACTCGGTCTGTCATCCGGCGAACAACGAACCGGATGTCCTTGCGGAGATGGTTCGAATCGGGAAATCGCTTCAGCGCTTCGGAGAGCTGGTCGCACCGGTTCCCCGGATTCAGGGAAAAATCGCGTTGTTTGTCTCGTTTGAATCCATGCGTGACATCCGCCGCAATTTCGGTCTGGAAACAGAGTTCTATTCCGGTGTATTTTCCCGCCGTCCCCTGGATCTGATCACAGGCAATCAGATTCTCCGCGGGAAATTGAAACAATGCCGGGCTCTGCTTCTGACCGGAGCTCATCTTGTACGGGAGGAGGTCTTTGCGACAATCCGCAGGTATGTGGAGGAAGGCGGCATAGTCCTTGCCACACCGGAAACCTTTCGGGGGAATGAATATGGAAAGCGAATCTCCGGACAGGATTTCTTCCCGCTGCGCTCATCGCCGGAGCTTCTGGACCGTCCGCTTGCGGAGATCGGAAAATCCGGGACCTCGGCACTCTGGGACGACCGGAAACTGACGTTTCTGTTTCAAGATCCGAGCCTCTCCGTCCAGGGAGGAGATGAAACCACCATCCTTGCACATTCTCCGGAAGGAGTTCCCATGCTGGCACTCCGAACTTACGGCAAGGGAAAAGTGTACCAGTTCGGCGGTGTCCCCTCCGCGGTGACATCTCTGCAAAGCTGGAAAGCGATTCTGGATCGGGAGAAGATCGCCGCGGATCTGGAGGTCCGTGGAGAAGATGCTGATTTCTTCGTGGAAACCCAGGTCGTGGAAAGGGAAAACGGATTTCTGCTCTATGTTGCTAATTTTTTCCGGGAGGCAAAAAATGTCTCCATTCCTGCAAAAGGGAAATTGCATCGGGGGCCCTGCCGGATCATCTCTCTGATTACCGGACAGGAGTTCCCGAGTGCAAACGGAACGCCGGTGTGGAACGGAAAAGAAGATCTGCTGAAACTTCACCTTCCTCCGCATGGAGTGGAGGTACTCTATTTTGAAAAGATGAAAGGAAGGGGAAAGTGATCCGAGTTAAGTTATTCAGTCTGATAATGTTGTATCTTGTTGCCACTCTTGTCTCGGCGGATATCGCGATCCGGCCGGACGGGAGTATCCGGATTGGAAATGGCGAACTGCTGGTCCGGCACTATCATCCGCAATGGAGAACCTCCGTTCCCCGGCACAACCAGACAGTCATCCCCTCTTCCGGAGGCCTCTTCAAATCCCCATGGAAACTGTTCGACGGAACAGAAGCGGAATGGGTGGAGAATATCCGCAAAGACCAGAATGGAATTTACCGGATTCAATATCTCTTCCGCTCCGAACGTCCCGCAAGAACAGCAATTCTGACAGCGGAACTGACTCTGCCGGTAAAGGAATTCCAGAACACGGTCCTGACAGCCGATGGAAAAGATATTCTCCTGAACGCCGGAAAGAACGGAGTTGTGTTTCCTTTGAAAAAAGTCCGGGAAGTACACTTTTCTCTTTCCGATGGAACACTACGGATCAGCTTTCCGGAATCCGCCTTTCTGGAGATTCTGGATCAGAGACACTGGAACAAGAATTTTTTCTGTCTGCGGATCCGCTTCTCTCCGGATGCCGGGAACCTGACGGAAAGCCGCTTGTCGATGAATCTACAATTTTCACCGTTTCGAGGAATTCCAGTGGATCTTTCCCCGATCGTGAATCGGACCTTTCATGATCCGGTCCCCAATGACGGAAAAGGCGGCTGGACCGATCAGGGGCCCTCCAATGACATGCGGAATCTTCCGATGGGAACTCGAAAAGTCGGCACCTTGAACTTTCCGGTTCTGCCCGCCGGCTGTGCTGTTGTCGGCGGCAAGGCAAGGAAAGGGTATCCGGCAGAGCTGGAGCTTTCTGTGAAAGACTCTGAATCCCATTCCTGGCTGGCTCTGCTGCATGCCGGAGCATGGCTCCCTGCTCCGGGACAGAAAATGGGCGATATTTCGGTACGCTATCTGGATGGAACCAGCCAGAAAATTCCGATTATTTCGGGCAAAGATATCGGGAACTGGTGGAAGCCTGCGGCTCTTCCCAACGGGATCGTCGCCTGGGAAGGCAGCAATTCCTCTGCATCGGTCGGACTCTACTGTTCCTTTTTCCCCTTGAAAGGGAAGCCGGTAGCGTCGCTGAAATTCGAAACTGCCGGCGATACACCTCTCTGGATGATTGTTTCCGCACTCTTTACCAACGGAAGAATGAATGTTCCCAGACAGGAACCTGTGACCATACTCCGGAACGCGGAATGGCGTCCGTTTCTCTTCGACCGTTCCGTTCAGAAAGGCTCCGCTCTGGACTTTTCTTTCCTGCTGGATGCTCCCGCCGGAAAATATGGATATCTGCAAGTAACTCCGGACGGACATTTCCAGTTTGAAAAACAGAAGAAGCCCGTCCGATTCTATGGGACGAACATCTCTTTCTGGGCACTCTATATGAACAAACAGGACTGCGACATGATAGCGGAACGGCTGGCCCGCTGCGGTTATAACGCAGTTCGTCTGCATCATTTCGATCGTGATCTTGTCGATCGGAGCAACCGGAAAGACTCCCATCGGATTCTCCCCGAACGGCTGGATCAGCTGGATTATCTGATCGCCGCTCTGAAACGCAACGGGATCTATCTGACAACAGATCTTTATACGGCACGCTATCCGGCTCCCGAAGAATTTCCCGGACTGCCGGACATGAAACCCGGATACGAGTACAAGGCCATGGTAATGATCTCTGCTGAGGTCCGTTCCCGATTTAAAAATTGGGTCCGACAGCTCTTCACACACCGCAATCCCTACACGGGCCTGACCTGGGCGGAGGATCCGGCTTTCATTGGAATCAGCATTCTGAATGAGAATTCAATTTTCTTCATTCTGCAACAGCACTGCCGCCGTGAAATCCGGGAATTCTATCAAAAGGAGTTCCGGAAAAGATGCCGGGAACGGGGAATAGCCGTAACAACACAGAATCACGATGTGCTGTTCAAGCGCTTCTGCCGGGAAATTTATCAGGAATATTATCAGGAAATGGTCAAGTTTCTTCGGGAGATCGGTGTGCGGGCTCCCCTGACCGATCAGAACTTCATCGAATCGCCGAATTATCATCCCTTCCGCATGGAATACGATTATGTGGACAATCATCTGTACTGGGATCACCCGGTCTCTCTCGGCAACGGCCTGACACCGGTTCAATTCTGCAATTACAGCGTTCTGCGCAATAATCTCTTCTCTCCTCGGCTTATTATGCCGACCCGCATTTTTGGAAAACCCTTCACTGTAACCGAATTCGATTTCTGTTATCCAAACCGGTTCCGGGCGGAAGGAGCTCCGCTCTTCAGCGCCTATGCCGCGCTTCAGGACTGGGATGCCGTCTATCGGTTCGGGTACAGCGGGGGAAAGGACCGGGCTCTTACGGAAGTGAGCATTGAGGCGTTCGATTGCGCAAACGATGTGATCCGAATGCTGTCGGAACGGATTGGAGCGGCGTTTTTCCTGAGAAGAGATGTCCGGCCAGCCCGGATTGCATTCGCGGCCGCCGTTCCCGAAGACGTTACTTCGCAGATCTGGCCGGACTATCCGCTGGATCTTCAAATGCTCGGACTGTACGGAAAAGTCGGTTCTGTCTCCTGTCGTGAAGGAAAATGCAGTCCCTCTCTTCCGTCAGACTGCCGCGCCGTGTTCTCTCTGACTCCGGACGCATTTCCCCGCGGAGTAAAATGTCCGGTCTTCACCGGATTTTACAATCTCTCCGGAAAGATTGCCAAGGCGAATCTTTCCACGGGACGGAAAAATGAACGGATTCAAAGTTCCACCGCAGAACTGACTGCGGATTTCAAAAAACAGACCTTTTCCGCTGTTACACCATACAGTGAAGCCCTGATTCTTCCGGAGGGTGAACGCCTTGCCGGGAAAACGCTTTCCGCACGGACTGCCAAAGGATTTGCGGTAATTTCTCTGATCGCCGTGGATGGGAAACCTCTGCGGGAATCCCAACGCCTCCTTCTGCTCCATCTGACGGATGTTCAGCTGGAGGGAATCACATTCAGCGGATCCGATCAGAGAATTGTCACCCGATGGCCGAAAGGACAACTTCTTGCAGGCAAAGGTGTTGCAGAAATTTCTCTGTTACTTCCAGATGTTCCCTGGAAACTCTACGCGCTGACACCCTCCGGGAAACGAATTGCGGAACTCCCCATCACGAAAGACGGAAACGGTTCTCTGAAGTGGACTGCCGATACCTTCCGCGATCCTCATGAAATTGTGTTTGCTTATGAACTGCAAAGGGGAAAATAAATGTTGAAAAAAATTCTGCTTCTAATCCCGTTTCTGATTCCATTGAAAGAATATGGTCTGGAAATGCCCTCGGTATTCTCCGACAACATGATTCTTCAGAGAGAAGCTCCTGTTGCAATCTGGGGAACGGACGTCCCGGAGAAACGATTACCGTTGAGTTTAATGGTCAGAAGCTCGTTACGACGGTTCGTTCAGATACAAACTGGCGGATTTTCCTGCCTCCGATGAAGGCGAACTCCGAGGGGCGCCCTCTTGTGGTAACCGGAGATCGGAAACTGACCTTCCAAAATGTGCTTGTCGGCGATATCTGGCTTTGCGCAGGGCAGTCAAACATGCAGTTTGCCCTGTTCGCCGTCCGAGAGGGAAAAGAGGCGGCGGCCTCCGCTGATCGTAAAATCCGTCTGCTGCAAGTTCCATGCTCCTGGAGCAGAAAACCGGAATATAATATCGAGGCAGTCTGGAACGAGGCAACCTCGCAGACGGCCTGGTATTTTTCCGGTTTTGCCTTTTTGTTTGGACGCCGTCTGCTTCAGGAAACCGGCGTCCCGCAGGGTCTTGTCAATATTTCCTGGGGCGGTGCGCGGATTGAATCCATGATGGATCGCAATGTCCTTCCGCATGTCCGGATCAGCGAATCGGTAAGAAGAGAACTGGAAAAGCAGTTTCAGGATCTGGATTCCAGGAGTGACAGGGAGTTGAGACCGGATAAGCAACGTCTTCCCGGAGTTCTCTACAACAAAATGATCCGTCCGCTTTCTCCGATGGCGGTACGTGGAGTCATCTGGTATCAGGGCGAAGACAACCATGCAGACGGAATGAAGTATGCAGATAAGCTTCAGGTTCTTTCCGAAACGTTCCGTCATTCTTTTTCCAATCCCAATCTGCCATTCTATATTGTCCAGATACCGCCATATCGATATTCCCTTCGGGATCCTCAGCTTCTGCCGCGCTTCTGGAAGGCGCAGTTTACCTGGACAATCCGTGATGTCAATGCGGAAATAATTGTCAGCACGGACTGTGGTGATTTTAAAGACATTCATCCCCGCCACAAACGGATTCTGGCGGAACGTCTGGCGGATACCATTCTTTACCGGGAATACAGAATGGGAAACTCATCTGTTCTTGCTCCGCGATTCAAAAAGCGATATGGAAGAATCGTGAAATTATCGTTTCATTTCATAACAGCAATGGATTGAAAAGTCGCGATGGAAAAAACATTACTCATCTGATGATCGCGGGCTCCGACCGGAATTTCATAAACGCAGAAGGACGTATTCAGAATGATTCTCTTATCATTCCGGTAAAAGCAGGAATGAATCCCAAATGGATCCGTCTCGGGTGGGATCAGTTCGGCAATCATAATCTGGTCAATCGTCACGGAATTCCTGCCGTTCCATTCGAGGAAGAAGTTCAGGAAATGTTGTGACGGATAGAAAGAGGTGACAAGTTCGTCTGATGATCTGTTTCCTCATTTTCTATTCGGGAATCCAGCCGCTATCCCGGCGATATTTTCTTTCAGGTAAACAGGGAAATCCAGAAATATCTGCACCGGAGTTTCCGCATAGCAACGTTTCCCGCTATGCGGAAACAAAATCCAATGAAGCTTCCGCCTCGAAAACAGAACTTGAAATCATCTCTGAATGATTTTTGCCACTGGATGGATCATCCATCCCCTTTACCAGATTCAACACAACCCCCCGTTTTGCGGATCATGTGTTTTCCTTCATTCCGTCCGAAAACCATTTCCGGAAACACTCATTGTTTCTCCTTCAACTCATAGAATTCGACTTTGTGGTACCGCATATTCACATTGCAGAAGCGAAAATGAGTGAAATTGCAGGAGGCAAATCGAAAATCCGATGCATCCGATACGGCATCCAGATTGCCATCCACATAGAGCCAGACTCGAGACCCGTCATACCGGAATCGAAGATGCACTTTTTTATTCAGTTCCAGAACTCTTTTCGATTTCATGTTCAGAATATGCACCCGCTTATCCGGATGGAACTGAAAACCGACCTGAATCAGATCAAAAAGCCTTGCATTTCCATGAGTCGGATACTTCAACGGAGTCACTTCCAGAACCAGCTCAAATGGATTCCGCTGAAAATCCTTCATCGGATTGTTTCTGGTCGGGAAGACCACAACACATCCGTTTTTTTCAGAGAAGTCGGCACCTTTTTCCGAATACTGATACTTGATTTCCGGAGAATAATAGCAACCGGGGACAGCCGGAAGCAATTCCTTTTTCGAAAAATCCACCGCAGCTTTCAAAACGGGGACCAGCTCACCAACGGTTTTCTGCGCTTTGGCAAAGGTGATCCCGACCACCACATACTGCGCGGCTGTCAAGCCTCCGCGAATATCAACTGAGCGGATCTGCTTTTCCGGATGCGGATTCCGGAAAGTGCTCAGATAAAGATTGACAGAACCTTGTTTATTTCTGCCGGCCCAGGCGATCTGACAGTTGGCGGCTGGAATGAAATTCCACCAGTCACAGATGTCGATCTGAGCACGAACGGGGAGAACTGTCCGGGAACCATCCGCATAATGCAGAGTATATTCGGCAACAGGTGTTCCGGGTTTATCCGTCATCCAGGCGGAGGCATGAAGGACATGGAACAGATCGGCTTCCGTCCCCACCGGAATACCTTTCACTTCCCGCATGAGTTTCTGAGCCATGACACTTCCAAAACTCAGAACGCCTTTCCCATTGTTCTTTTTCGGAGCGGCCAGATAAAATGGAATGCCGCAAAAGATATTTTCCTCCGGGAACGGCGGAACAGGAGTGGGCTGTCCATCTTCCTCGTAATTGTTCCGGCCGACGTGATTGATCAGGAACATGCGCATATCATTGCGGCCCTGATCGGTCCATCCCCCCTTCCCGTCGCCTGCGACACGATCCCAGTACCCCATATTGGCAAACTTCCCCAGATCAAGTCGCTGATAGTGAAATTTCGGTTTCACAACAGGCATAAATTTCACACCTAAATTCCGGCAGAGCATGGCAATGGTCCGCATCACTTTTTCCCGTTCCTTGTCCACGGCATTTTCCCAGGGCAGCGTATCCAGCAGAATGCGTCCATCGCCGATACGGACCTCCGCAAGAAAAGCCGGCATTGTCAGCAGCCGGATTCCGGAGCTGTTTTCTTCGGATTCCAGGCACCAGACAGGCGGGTCCGCCGTCTGCATCGAACACTGCCAGTAGATTCCGGGACGGCTCCACTGCTCCTGATTGGAAGGGGGCCGGTACCATGCAAGATCAAAATTCGCAACGCCATTCAGCAGAGCGGCATTCCCGACCGGCACTCCTACCAGAATTTTTTTCGGCCGCGCAACGATCCGCAATCCCTTCGGAAGAATTCCTTCCAGTTTTTTCACGGTATCGGGTTCGGCATTGTGAATCCAGACCGTCCCTCCCCTCGCTAGAATTTTCCGGATGGATTCCTTCGAAAGTTCCGCAGAGGAATCCATCAGAACGATCCCCGAATCCGGATTGGCCGTCTCCACGGTTTCCGCAAAAATCGTTTTCAGAAAAGGAGCAATCCTGACATTTTTTCCCGCCAGAAGCGTAATCGGAATTCGGTTCTCCTCCATCCGGCGCTCCACTCCGCAGCGGATCATGTTGGCAAACAGTTTCAGGATCGCCGGATCCGAACTGTTCACCGGGAAGGAATTAAGAATGCAAACGCCTTTCTCCACATCCACTTCCACCAGAGGAGTCCATTCCATTCCACCGCGGCCGCCGCATTCCAGAATGTTCCGGAAGGAGCCTTCGCACGGTTTACGGAACGTACCGATCGAAACCAGATTCTCATTCCGCCAGCAATTCAGCTGTTCCGGAAGGAGACCTTTCAGAACAGGATGTCCCTCGCTGCGGATCCAGCTGCGAGTCGCGGCGTGATTGATATCGCGTTCCGGAAGTTCGGCGCGGAAGGGAACCCAGTCTTTCTGCGGCATCATCAAAACGGTTCCACCCAATTTGAAGAATTCGTTCAGCATGGGAACCATGGAAAGACGGAAAGCATCCGGAGCGACAATAATGACTTTTACTCCGGCGGGAATGTTTTTTTCGATTTTCCGTGTCTTCTGTAAATTCAGATCGGCAAGTTTTGCATCGAAAGAATTTCCGATCACCCCGATCCGGTCCGCCAGAGCGGAAAGATCGTATTTCCGGGGCATGACATGAATCGTCTGCTCGAAACGAGCCTGCTCCTGAGTTCCCATCAGAGCTTTGACGGTCAGCTGCGCCGTATAGGGTCTGCCGAGGGGGGGCAGAGTCACGGAGACGGTCCCATCCCATTTTTCCCCTTGCGGCACCTTCACTTTCCATTCGCCCTGCTTCAAGAGCGATTTGTCATCGGACCGCAGGTACCATCGAATCCGATCAGCGGGAGCACCGCCGTCGTTCAGGAAAACTACTTTCCGGTTCAGCGTATCCCCCTCGGTCAGATTCGGCTGGAATTCAAGGGGAGCCATCACGGTGTGTTCCAGAACATAATTCATGTCGCGCACCCATGGATTGAGTCCAGCGAAACCGACATAGCGGTAATAGTTGCAGACCATCCGGAGCGCCTCCTCCGCCGGATTCTTCGCAACGGGATTGTAGTAGGAAACCGGTGTGGATGCCGTTGGCGATTCCTGTTCCCAGAGGCAGTAATCGTAAAGGACGTCGCCCGCAATCGAAGGATCGGCAAAACGGTAGAACTCCCCGATGATGACCGGTTTGCTCCAGTCGAATGGATTCGTGCGCCAGCCGCCTTTGACCGCACCTTTTTCCCGGGTCACCCACCAGAGATCATTCGGAAGATTGAATCCGGAATTCGGATACTGCGCTTGAACGGTTCCGGCGCTCCATTCCGGATAATGGATGTTGTTGATGTCCAGAATTCCATTCCAGGAATTGTCTCCATCCGCCTGAAAAAGGGCATTCGGAGCATATTTCCGCATGGTCTTCAGGTAATGTTCCGTGACATCCTTCCACTCGGCTCCGGTTTCGGCCCAGACCGTCTCATTGGCGAGAGAATACATGATGACCGATGGATGATTCCGGTACAGTTTCGCAACCCCTTTGCAGTATTCCTCCACGCCATCCTTGCGGAAACGATTGTTCCGATTGAAAAAGCTGAAGGCCAGCTCCGGAATCAGGAAACGTCCGGCACGGTCAACGGATTCAATCAGCCAGTACGGCAGGGAACCAAGGTGCATACGGGTGGCGTTCACGGAATTTTTCCCTTTATACCAGCGTCCGTATTTCCATTTTTCAAAATCGGCGGAACAGCCCATGATGGAATCGCGGGCAAGGAAGATCCGCTGTCCGTTGAGAAGGATGTCACGTCCGGAGATTGTGATTTCGCGGAACCCGAATTTCTGACGGAAGGCATCCGAAGCCTTACCATCGCGGGTCAGTACGACATCCGCCTCATAGAAGTGAGCTCCGGCGGGATCCCACAGCAGCAGAGGGGCCGTCCATGGACGGCGCAACGTGATGATTTTTTCTCCCCGCGCGGGAACTGTAACCGGTTCGGTTTCCAGAATCATTCTCGGACGTCTGGAATCCTGCTCCGGAGCCACACGGATCAAAGGACGAACCGTCGCCGCCCGGTCGGAAACGTTCTTCAGCGAAATCTCAAAGGCAATCTCCTTTTTCTGGACAAAGGTCCGGACAAAGACATCGTCAACGTAGCAGAACGGACGGAATTCCAGTTTGATCGGACCTTCAAATCGGGCGAGTTCCCCATAGCTGTAATGAGGCGCAAGCCACTCCCTAGTTTTCGGATCAATCAATCCTTCATGGGCAGTGATAGCAAATATGATCTCATTTTTACCCGGACGCAGAAGATTGGTCACGTCCATCTCCTTCGGCAGACATGCCTGATTGGAAGATCCGGCAAATCTGCCGTTGACGAACAAACCGAATTTCAGACGGGCTGTGGCAATCGTGAAGAACGCCGCATGATTCTTCACCATATTTTCAGGAACATCCACAATTCGGCGATGCCATTTTGTCAGATCGGTTTTCTGTTTGAACTGCCCGTTTTTGTCGAACAGAGGATCATGATAACGTGCAGCGCCTCTCATGGCGGTTTTCACTCTTATTCCTTTGCGCCCAGGGGACCAGCGCAGATTCGCCGGAAGACGAGACAGATCCGTAGAATCGGAAAGGGCATATTCCCAGTCTGTCTCTTCATCCGGAATCATCAGTTCGGCGCGGGGGCCGAAAAGATATGGCTCCATTGCTCCGGCAAACATCAGCGGAAAAACGGCCAGCAGTAATACTCGGAAAAAATGTTTCATTTTCAGTCCTTATCTTTTTGTTATCTGTTCAAAAATTCAGTATTTTTCAAAAAATTCCTTCTATCCCGAAAAGGAACTCTCCCAAACGGATTCTACTTTCCGCTCCGGAACCCCCGGTAAAAGGCATGAGGGAAAAAAACAGGGAAATCCTGAAGCGTTCTCCCGTTTTCCGTCGGCACCTTCAGAAGAGACGCCAGAGACAGCGCAGCAGCATGTCCATCCATATACAGCAGATTCGTCGTTCCGGCAAGAAGCGAAAAAGAATTCAGTATCCCATCCTTGCTCCGATCGCCCAATCCGCCGAAATCATTTCCGCCTCCATGACGGAATGCAGTATTCAATCCATCTCCCCATCCATTCAACGCCAGGGAATTTGGATGCTTGATATCTCCTGCGAAAATAGCCTCCACAGGTCTGGTGATCTCCGAAAGTTTCCGGTAATAGGGTACATCCGGACTGCCTTTCTTTGCTACTTCCCCAACCGCGTAATGCGTATAACGCATTGCACTGGAGCCGTTGCCCCACTGAGCCTTCATCGGCTCCGCCGGACAGAGAAAATCGCAGTCGTAATTTCCGTTTTTCAGAATGGAGACGAATTTCACACCGTAAGCGCGCGAACAACTTTGTCCATCCGGGGACGTTCCGGAAAGCACACCATACCATGCATTCGGATGATCCGACCCGGCGCTCGCTTTGTTCACACGGATTGACGTTACAATATAATCACTGCTGTCACCACTGTAACTTGCCTGCGCAAGTCCGATCTGCTTCAGGTTGCTCAGACAGACGGAACCCCTTGCCATGGATCTTGATTTCTCCAGTGCCGGAAGCAGAAGAGCAATCAGAATTGCAATGATTGCCACAACGATTAAAAGCTCTAGAAGTGTAAATCGGCATACTCTCTCTGCATTCATCAAGCCTCATCTCCTTCTTCTGAAAATCATTCCGGAACACAGCTCCGGTGGTTTGACGCCTCTCTTTCCTGAATACCATTATATCATAAAACACAGATTTTGACAAGAGGAGTACAATGATACAAAATGAGACAGAAACCTTCTGTTCCGCCTATTTCCACAGAAAAGTGACCAGATCGCTTCCGAAGAGCTCTCCGGAAAAAGAGAGGAACAGATTGTTTTTTCAGAAAACCATTGTATCTTACTTCATTTTCATCGTCTGAATTCGATGGTCCGATTTCACCAGCTCCCGCGGGGAACCACTTCCGCAGGAGCTCCAGAATGAAAGAAAATACAATGAAGAGTGACCGGGAAAAACCGAAAAAAGTCACAGTTCGCACCATTGCGGAATTGACCGGATATGCGCATTGTACCGTGGCACGGGCTCTGGCGAACACGGGCAGCGTTGCGGAAGAAACCCGCAGACGGATTCTACAGATCGCCAGAGATGCCGGATATGTAAATGAGAGACAACCGGTAATCGCCATTATCATACCTCTTTTCGGTCCGGAAATCAGCACATACAATACGAGTCTGATAGATGAACTCATCGCGCATCTGGACCGGGAGGAGTTCCGGTACGAACTCATTCCGGAGCGTATGACAGGAAGAATGAATGAGAAACTGATCAATGGCGCCATCTCCCTCTGCTATCTGGGAGAGCTGGAAAAGGAATGGGCCGCTCAGCATAATATTCCGCTTGTCTGCATCAACGATTATGGATTCAACCTGAACCGGATCTATTCAGTATCCTCGAATGATCGTCAGGTCATGACCATTCTAGTGGACCATCTGCTAACTGGAAACCGGAAAAGAGTCGTCTACTATGAACCGCATTCCTCCACAAAAAACCAGCGGGAACGGAAAGCCTATTTCTGCAATATCGCGAAACATGCGGATCTGGAAACGATTCCTCTTCGGGAGAAGCCGCAGGACTGGGGACTCTTTGTGAAACGCGGAAGAATTGATGCGATTGTCATCCCTTCAGAGGACCCCGACCTGCACATTTATGCGGATCTCAGAAATCACGGACTGAAAATTCCAGGGGATGTGGAACTGATCCACTGGTTCTCCCGGAAAATTTCAGAGACGCTGATGCCGGACCAGTTCTGTCCGGGACAGGATTTCCCGGAACTGGCAAGACAGGCGGTCCTTCTTTTGAAACGTCTCTTTCACGGAGACGAAGTCGTCCACGATCTGTTCGTGGACTACCGCATCTTTCAATCCGGTTCCACCAGAGCATAGCAGGAGCTTGATTCCGCGTTCGCTCCGAACAGAACCCCATGAAGGGCATCACCGTTCCGGTTCACGGATTGCTGAATTTCAAACCGGAAACCACCATTCCTGTATGGGCCTGGCAGTTCGATTGTCAGATCCAGGAGCAGCGACTCTCTGGAACGGGATCTTTCACAATGAAGGAACGGGACGGGAAGCAGGATCCCGGACGAGTGCACTTCCAGAACCCGACCATCGTGCAGAATGCAGAACTGGCGCCGATGAAACCGCTCTGCGTCGGCGAGGAACAGTTCCAGACAGGAATTCTGCCAGGGCACCTTGCAAATCAGCGCTTCCTTCTCCGTGATCTCCGCATGAATCCGGAAGAGATTTCCTGACAAAGCAAAAGAATACGCTCCAATGCAGGTTCCATCGTTTCCCGCGATGCAAAATGGTTTTGAAAAATCCTTTCCCAAGTGCAGACGGTGTTCCGCATATACGGGAAAACCGCGTTTCCAGCCACCGCATTCCAGTTCAATCCGCTGTTCTTTCCGTCCGGAATATGGCAGACGGCACGGGGGATGCACCGGCATACCGTTCCAGAAAACGGAAAGGTCGGACGATTCCGGAGAGAGACTCAGGAAACCATCTTCCGTTTTCTCCGTATCATCCAACACCGGCGGAGTAACCCGGACCGTGGTTTTCGGAAAAAGCTGCCGGCTTCGCCGATATTCGTCCGCAAACTGCCGCAGGATATGGAAATTCTCTCTGGAGATTCCTTCCGGAGAGAAAGGCAGATCCCAGGCAATCACGCCACCGTTGTCGGTTATGTTCCGCGTAAGTTCCGCATATTTCTCCGGCGAATACCGGAGAGTGGAACGGGGTCCCCAGGTGTTTCCAGCCGGAGTCAGAAGAAACGGCAGAAGACCATCGGAAAAACGAGAACTGCCGGAAGGAACCGCAAGTTCCGGCTCGAAAATTTCACCAGCCGTCATACTTTCCGGACTCCCCCGATAATTGCGACGGGGAAGATACTGAATTCCCGGATTGAACGCAACCAGTGCATCCGGATTGCCCGCTCGAAGCGCTCGAACAAACGATTCCCCGTTGGGTTCTTCCGGAAAATCAAAAAGAAACTCCGGATTATAGGTTCCATCAATCCACCAGCCGTGAATCTTCCGCCCCCAACGTTCGGCCCAGACCCGGTGAATATCCGTCCACATCTTCAGAAACTCATCCATGCGTTTGAATTCGGGAGTCACGATTTTTCCCCGGTCCTCCGGCCATGCCTGCTCGCATTTCAGCTTTTGAAGCACAAGGGGATCCGCACCGGGGGCCATGCAGGTAGAATAAACAAAAAGAGGAATCTCATATTTTGCCAGAGCGTCGGAAAAATCGGCAATCAGATCTCTGCGGGAACAGCGGGAAGCCTCTCCGGTGTAGCCGGTCAGGGTGTCGTACACGATGTTCGGAGAACAATAATATGCGGAGTTCTGTCCCACGGTCAGCCATGCAAATCCGGCGCGGAGTTCGTGCAGCTGTTCTGCCAGCAGATCCACCTGGAACGAATCCACTCGACGGTTCCATTCCGTCGGAGGCATTGGAATCCATTGGGAATTCTTTCCGGTATTCGCCGGGCCGCTGTTCAGAAAATGGAAGAAAAAACCGTATTCTCTTTCCCGGAACCACTCTTTTTTCCTCTCTTCAGCATTCACGTGTCCTGTCATTTGCTCCACCATGATTTTACTCGCCATTCACACGCAAGCCGATTCCCGTGATCCGGGATCAGCCCTCTCCTGACAGTTACCATATTCCGGATTTTCTTTTTTTACAAAGATGAATCATGAGACAAAATGAGACATCCGCTTTTCTCCACGATTTCCAAAATCCCATAGCTCCGGAAACAATACGCCTTCCAATCCCGATTCAGCGAGTGATATTCGTGCGGAACGCCATCTTGCAGAAATGTTCCGGAACTCCTCCAAGACAACCGATTCTCCATCCCGTTTGAAAAAAACGACTTTTTCCGCAGCAGATGCTTCGGCTAAACAGCCCTTTCTTCGAACGGCCAATGCCGGAAGCCGATGAAATATGAATTTATGATCTTATCCATCCACCTCCCGAAACCGGAAATATCATTCAAATAAAGAATCCGTTTGCGCGGAAATATGAAAATGACGGTTATGAATCCCCGCATTCCATCCGCAAAGCTGAGCGTAACAATCTATTGCATCGCGGCCTCTGAGACGGACCGTTGTCCCATCCAGCATCTCGGCGCCGCGCTGGATGAAAGGCACCATCTGATTGGGACAGAAGACCTGATAGATCACTTCAAAATTCTCTTCCACTTTCAACGGTTTGTAATCGGAGAGCTTCCGTATGGCGCGACAGGATTTTTCCCGGATCTCTGCAAGCACCTTCTCCGGAGGATAATGCATTACGGAATATCTGGAGAAACCGCGCTTGCAGACCACTGTTTCCAGAGGTTTTCCATGAAAAGCCAGAGCATTGCGGCAGGCGGCGTAATCCCCCGCCACCAGAATGGTCGGTACACGATAGAACGCCGCACGGAGCATGGACAATTCCGATTCTCCAACCTCCTGTCCGTTCACGATGATTCTGGAAACCATATGACTGTTCCGGGTATGATTCAGATAGCCGTCCGGAACCCCTTGCCGGGCATGGGCTCCCAGAATCACATGCGCACAGAAGCCCGCATCCAAAAAGCTGACATGGCAGAGCGGCTCATGCGTCATGCACATCTCAACACCGGGACGAAGACTGTTTGCACTGAAATTGAATCCGCCGCCGTGAAGATCCCACACGAGAATCTTCTCAGCACCCCCTTCCCTCAGTCCGTCGATGCATGCATTGATTTCACGAGTAAGACAATTAACGCTTTTTTCATCGTTGAACACCCGATTTCCGAGTGCTCCATCCGGAGCACCTTCCGTTCCGCTGCACCCTTCGAGGTCTGTTATAATCATTACTTTTTTCATTCCACCCTCCGTACTTCAATCCAAGTTCAGCGCCTGGAAAAAATCCGTTGTCCGGGAGTTGATTCCGAAACGTTTTCCATGGGCTCCGGGACTCCAGCCGTGCAGCTGGGCTCGGAGATCCAGGAAATCATCGCTTTCCAGAACAATCGTATTCTCCGCCGCCGGCTCATATCCCATGTGAATCCAGGGAGCCAGAAAATGAGGTGCCGTTGTCCGGACTTTCAATCGGTAAGGTCCGCTCATCGACCTGATCTTCCGGGAATCCCGCTTCCGGAGCGCCTCTTCCGCCTTTCGAGTCAATTCCCGGCAGACATCCACCGGAGAATGATTCATGCATTTCAAGCAGGAAAGCCCCTTTTTTGTTTCCACGGTTTCCATTTCTCCCCCGCAGAAACGCTGAGCCTCCCGGCAGGCTTTATCATCTCCGGAAACCAGAAGAACAGGGACCTGAAAATAAGACGCGGTCAGAATATTCAACCCGATATCTCCAATGGGAAGACCGTTCAATTCCAGAGAATCGAAAATCCGGCTGTTCACACTGTGCGCCATAAACGCATCCGGCGTATGATTCATGGCAGTTGCTCCAAGCAGAATTGCTCCGTCGAATCCGGCATCCAGATGCATGACAGGACCGGCCGGATCACGGGAATCCGCAAAATAGACTCCGGGACGAAGATCATAGATATTGAAAACCGGAGTCCCGGATGTGCAGCAGTTGTCCCAGACCAGAATCTCATTCGCCCCCGCGCGACGAAGACCATCGATGCACGCATTGATCTCATTGAGCTGCTGCATTTTAGCATCCGCGGCAAGATCCGCGACAATTTTTCCGGAAGCATCCACAAATGCCCGGATTCCGCACAGGCCTTCACAGTCTGCATGAATTAAAATTTTCATATACCTCCATCTCCTTTCCGAGTCCTTTCTGCATCAGAGATCAAAGATTCAGCGCTTCCCGCAGGACAGGAAGAACCCGTTTGTACATCATGTAGAATCCCAGATCGTTCGGATGACAGTTGTCGACCGTGCACATGGCATCTCCGGCTTCGCCGAAGAGTTCGCTGCCGTCGATGAACCAGACCTTCCGGTCTCCCCGGGCAACCGCGTTTTCATAGGTCTTCCGGATGACGTCCCTGCGGGCTTTGGAAATGTGGGAACATTGAGAGAGTATGATGACGGGCAGTTCCGGCCTTGCCTTCCGAACCGTCAGAAAGAATGCCTCATGGGTATCTTTCAAATGCTGTACCGAGGGCGCATTGTAGTCATAATCCAGAGCAAATGCGGCAAGATCCAGCTCTGCAATCGCCCGGGCAAGCGCCAGTTCGCCCTTCGCACTGCCGGAGAATCCAAGATTGATCTGTGGAGCATCCACCGCACGGCAAAGCATTGTGGTATAGTTATTTGCCGGACGCGATGCGCAGCCCCCCATCGTGATGGAAGATCCGTAAAAAAGGATCGGCTTTTTGATTTTCTGTGGATCCGGCGGGAGAATCCGGCTTCCGGGCCGAATCCCGAGTTCCAAGGAAGAAACCCCGCTGTACAGAGGTAGATACACGATATAATTCCGCATTTTCCCGCCTGGCATGTGCGCAAGAAACCGTTCCAGAGGTTTTCCGCCCCGCGACGGCTGGGCGGATCCCAGATATTTTTCTTTCCCGTTCTCATCGGTGGTATACAGATCAACTCCGCCGCTGCCGGAACGCGGCATGTGATTCATGTCGCTGAAGCCTTTCCAGATATACTTTATCCGAATCGTCAGGAATGGAGAATCCGTCTTGAAACGGATCGCTCCGCCGGAGGTATGATTCGCCAGTTCCAGCACCCCTTTGTTCACATCTTTCTGTGTAAGATTCTTCGGAATCCGGTACAGGGGGTCCCCTTCTTTCCACCAGGCGAACCCGGTAACCTCGAACGGTTTTGCCAGAGCGTTGTAATAGTGGACCTTGCGATTTCCGACCATCGCCGGCTGGAAATTTTTGTCGATAGCCGAAATATCCTCTTCGGCTCTTCCCGGAAGCCCCGCAGCAAGCCCCGCCATCCCGATCAATATGCAAAGCATCCATTTCGAACAGATGCCTCTCTCCTTCTTCGGCATTTTTGAATCCGCCATATTCTGCACCCCATGAAAATTGGTCAGCTTATTTTTTGTCCTGTATCCTCGAAATAAAATACACCGCAAACGGAAGATGCCAAATCAGCGTTCGGCAAATTCCACATAAAGCGACGGACCGTTCGGAATCGCCGCAGTATTGACGACTAAGGAGAGTTGTTCTCCGTTCTTTTTCAGCGGCAGTTCGGCTAGACGGGACCCGTCGATGCCGAGCGCCCAGGCTTTGAGGGAAGCTGCATACTTTGTTTTCAGCGAAACCGAAAAAGTTCCGGTTTCCAGCAGAATCGGCAAAGTCCCGTTCTGAAGGCGCTGGAAATGATCATCCGAAACAAACGACATTCCCGAATTCAATGCATTGGTCACCAGAAACAGCAGCATGCGTTTAGATTCATTCAACGCTTTCCGTCCGTCGATGGAGGCCAGCGCGACACATCCCCGACGGTTCATTCCATTCACGGCGAAATTCGGGAAAGCCGCCTTGCTCCCGGCTTCTCCGCAAACGCCCTGGAAACGAGCGGTATTGATCGTCATGAATTTTCCGGAAGCATCCATCAGCAGTTCTCCGGTGGAGCTCTCGTAGATTGTTTTGTCGCTGTCGGTCCGATTGTTCCGAGGCAGCAGTCCGCGTTTCTTCAGGTCGCGGACAAGGGCATCCAGATCAAAAATACTGTTCTTCGTATCCGTAATGCTCGAATCCAGCTGTCGGACCTCCACCGAGGATCCGCCGACCCGGTTCATCACAACTTCCTTCTCCGCGACAGGTTTTTCTGTAAGATCCACAGAACAGTTTCCCAGAAGGGAAAGCAGCAGCTGAGTTGAACTCACGGATTCCCGGCTGCTGCCGCTGCGAAGCACTTCCTCAAGATCCACTTTGATCCGGAAGGCAAGGTCGGACTGCTTGACATCTCCGCGACGGAACAGCAGGTTCGTCATCAGTTCCGCCGCTCTGGACACGGGATCATGCCTGATTTCGTATGTCGTGATCGGATAGTTCCGATGCGTGGTGACCGGCATGAAGAACGCGGTCAGCGCATCATACCCGTTGAGCGCGGCATATCCCCCCATGATGAATCCCTGTTCATAACGGTACTTGTTCCAGAACGTATGTCCATGTTCGGTCACCGTGAACGGTT
Source organism: uncultured Lentisphaeria bacterium (assembly GCA_905197955.1). Classification (GTDB taxonomy): domain Bacteria; phylum Verrucomicrobiota; class Lentisphaeria; order Victivallales; family UBA1829; genus UBA1829. The sequence continues at coordinate 70,567 of CAJKAR010000026.1, forward strand.
TTCCGTACTGGCGCACGCAGTTGTAACTCCGGATAATATTCGCCGCGGCTCCGATGGAACTGGCCTGCGGAACCCTGCCGCCTTTCTGGATTCCGCCGCCAAGAGGATGCGCATGATATCCGTTTAAAGAGACGAAATCAAAATCCTTCCGGACCTCACAGTCCCGCATGGATCTCCCCAGCAGAAAGGAAGTTACAGGTCCCTTGAATCCGATCTTGCGGAGGAAAGCCCGTTCCTTCCGGTAAAGTCCGCTCTCCTGTTCCGTGATGAATTCCGCACGATCCCGAAGCACCTGACCGGGTTTGTCCATGCCAAGGTTGTGAAAGGTCCGGATATCCTCGAAACTCTTCAGGGATTCCGCCTCTTTGCCCCATGCTTTTTTGAGAGCGGCAAAGGTTTTGTACTTCTCTTTCAGGAACTTGCGGAAGAGCGGTGCATATTTGTCGGTCGCGCGCCAGAAGACGAATTCCTGTTCGTTGTTGCAGTCGATCAGCACGATCTGCGGATCATCAATCCAGCGCATTCCGGTGTAAGGATTTTTATGAGTCAGGACCTTTTCCGCGGCTTCGCACCAGGATTTCAGGGACTCCGGATTCAGATACAGATTCCAGCCCTTCTCTTCCATGTTTCCATAGGGATAGGCGTTTTCGAAATGAAAGGTGGGGATCATAATGGAAATCATCACATAGATTCCCCGTTTTTTCAGACAGGAAACGAAATAATCCATGCGATCGACCACATTCTGAGAGAAGAGTCCCGGCTTGAGCACATTCCATCCTTCTTTCGGATCATACCATCCACCGTTATCCCTCAGGGCCGAAGCCCAGAAGCGGATCAGATTGTAACCGGCCCGCTGAATCTGATCGGCATAGCGTTCGATCATTTCCTTGTCGCCGAGCTCAATGGCGGTTCCGAAGTAGCGTCCGAAATCGCGCCCCATGCAGGCGCTCATGAAACGAACCGGAATTCCCGGACGCTTTTCAAATTCAAAATGTCCGCTTTTCCCGATGACAAGACGTCCGAATTCTCCGGCGGTATGTTTCGGATACAAAACGGAAAAATCCAGCGCGCTCCCCGCTTTCGGAACCGGATGAATTCTCTCCGGCAGCGGTTTCCAGATATCATCGGCTTTCATCACCAGAATCTTACTTTCCGGATACGCGAACTTGATATCGGAAACGGTTGCGCCGATCAGCATCCACATGGCTGTTGCTCCGGGTTCTTTCCGGAAGGTTATCTTCGCAATCGTGCCGATTTCGGCCGGGATTTCAAAGCGGGATACATAGGCGGCGCCGACTCCGCCCTGGGCGACGATCCGGGTTCCCACAACCGCATTCGAAGCTCCGTTTCCGCCCCACCACTCCGCAAGATCGCGACCATACACAACGGGCAGTTCCGCGCGTTTCCCGTTTGTGCCTTCCAGCAGAACGGTACCTGTTCTGGTATTCTTTGCCTGCTCCCAGGCGGAACAATGCAGGAGATACAGATATTTCCCGGCGGTTCCGGCGGGGGGCTTCACTTCCACGCTTTTCGGTCCTTGCGGCAGTTTCGGACACTCGAAGACGACAATCGACTTGCCATTGTTTTTCCGGGGATCAATGATTTTGAAAGGAACATTGGCAAAGTTTTTATTCTTCAGGGGAAAGGTAGAAGCATCGTGACTGGCACCCTGATCGTGCCATCCGCCCTTCCCGTCGCCAGCGACCTCATCGGCGAACCCCATATTGACGCCCCCCTCCAGATTCAGAAGAGTTCCGAGCGACTCCACTTTCAAGTCGCGGAAGAAAAGCGCTCCTTTCGCGTCCTTCAGATAAAGCGCCAGACGACCGTTGATAACATCATCCGGCATATCAATTTCCATCCTGTTATGTAAAAGTCAAGGGGCTGAACCCTCTATTTTACGTTTTTTGTTTATT
>CAJKAR010000027.1 GCA_905197955.1 uncultured Lentisphaeria bacterium
AACAACAATCTCAAAATCATCATTTGAGGCGAGTTTTTCACAAACTGCAGAAGAGACAAAAATATTCAGAAAAGATTTTCACCTGGCACACTCCGGAAGAATGGCTTTATATTATTTGCAACGGTTATGATAAGTACAATACTGTATCAATACCAGCAATCAGACTTATTGAAGAAAAATTCCCCGGCACAGTAAAAAATGCAAAAGATCCATGGGGTGCAAATCTATTGTGGAATACATTTTTTTGTATTCGTAGTTATCGTGATCGTTATCGTGCTCAAGAAAAGTTACGAGAAGAACTGTTGCGTTTAGGCCGCGATCCCGATGAAAAAAATAATCTTGGTCTGAGTTTTAACCTGGTTATGGAAAACTCTCCTGAAAATTGGAAAAGAAGGTATTCTCATAAAATAAAATAAAAAAGGACACAATATATCAAATAATGAACAGTTCTGCTCCTGTTTTGACATTCCTGAGCATTTTTCTCTTTGTTTCTTATCTGGAAAACATCTGGCATACAAATTGCTTAAATTTCCAGCAGACATTGAAAATTCAATAACCAGGGGAGTAAAGAAAAGAAATTTACTTGCGCGGATCCGGAAGAAAATTCTGCAGAAAACTTGCAATTTTCTTTTCCTGAATTATCTTTATTCCGTTTTGATAAGAAACAGAATAAAGGAGAATATTTCAGCAGAAAAGTATTGAGAATCGTTTTTTACAGATTATAGCTTCGCATTCCTATCGAAAAACTTGCGAACTTTTCAGGAAGAATTTGCGAACGAACAGAGGCATATCCAGAATTTGGAGCATGCTTTCTCTGTCGTTGCTCTTCCGGGTCCCGCAAGTACCTTCGATAGGCATGACAAGAAAGGTGCTCCTTTTTATTTGTCCGGAATTAGAAAAGCGCTTTGTGTAAAGACAAAGAGGGATGTCTTATTTTCATGAAGTATTTTCAAATTACAAGTTGTCATTCCGGAATTTGTGTTTCATGAAAATAAAAAGAAATGTTACTCAGAATTTTAGGAGGATTGAGCGTAGAAAATTAGTTTTTTCCCATCAAACAAAACAGCATTGAATCTGAGAAACTACCTTAGAATACTTGGAGAGGAGATAAGATGAAAATACGAAAAACAGTGCAGAAAATCATCGTAACATTCAGTTTCTCTCTTTTGCTCTTCGGATGCGGAGAAAAGAGAGCCGTGGATACAACTGAATTTCTGAAGACGGCAAAACTGGGGAGTATGAAGATTATTTTTGAGGATGCGGCATTCGCAATACAAAAAAAAGCTGGCTTTGGTCCAAGTAATTATGTGGCGATGAATCTTCAAGGGGAAGCAATTCTCGGGGTTAATCTGGCAAAAGCGAAAATAGTCAGGAAATCGGAAAATTCTATTGAGATTTCTCTTCCACCTCCAGAGGTCATTAACAGCCGTATTAATTTTTCAAATTCTGAAATTGTTGATCGTCAAAAAGGATTTCTCAGACAGGAAGAAAGCATTATGAATTTGGGAGATGAACTGCGTCGTCAGGAATTAGAAGCCATCCGGAAAAATGCAATGGACCCGAAATTGATTGAAACCGTAAAAATACTGACGAATCTTTCCCTGAAGGATTTCTATAAAAATGTGGATACCGAAGTCACAATTCTCTGGAGGACGAAAGAATGAAACTGTTTATGAAAGCCATCCGCTTTATTTTATGCCTGGGACCAGTTGCAGGTCCAGCAATTTTGATTGTCCTGGGGCTCAGCATTTTTGGTGGGGCACTCTTTTCTCTCTCGCATTTCAACTTTTCTGACTTCTTTTCTGGAATCGGTAAAGAAAAAATGTATATCGCTCCGGTCATTTCGGAAATCAAGAAGATCAATCGGATTTACCTGCTGAAAGTCTCGGTCGGATTCTTTGATAAGCAGGAGGCTACTGAGGGAAAGGTGAAAAAATACCGTTTCACCGGTGAACTTGTCGATGCAAGCAGCTTCTACTGGCAGAGAGTTCGCGGACATGCTCTCGTTTCGATTGATCTGAAAAAACTTGAGGTCCTGGAAGAAGATCCGGAACGCAAACATCTGAAAGTGAAACTTCCATTGCCGGAAATGGAAGCTCCAACCGTAAATCTGGATACTCAAGTCGGAACGGTCGTATATCGGAAAGGCTACTACTGGTATACTTCGCAGAAGGTCAAGGACCAATTCTATAAGGAGGCCATGCCAAGAGCTCAAAGAGGGATCGAAAAAAGAGTGGCAAATCCCAGCTATACAAAGATGGCGCAGGAGCAGGCTGGAGAGATCCTTGAAGCTCTTTTCAAACCGATCGGATGGAGTGTTGAAATTCAATGGGATGAACCAATAGAGGATCAGGAAGGAACTCTTCTGCAAAAAGAAAAATAGAAGATTCCAGATCTTCCTCAAATAAAAAACAAAAGAAAAGGAGAAAATTATGGCACAGACTTACAGAGTCAATTTGAACGAGAAAAAATGTGCAACCTGCAGATACTGGGAAGGGGAAAGACAGATCTTTTTCTGGAACAGAAAACCAGTCGCCGTTGATGCGCTGGTTCCCTGTGCGCCCTGTCCGGTTCGAAGAAACAAGACCTCCTCCGGCACAAGCTGTTCCGCATGGCAGCCGTGGGAAAAAATCTGAATTCCTTCTCAGAGTTTTTAGTGTTCAGGGAGTCCCGAGAAATCTCGTGACTCCCTGTTTTTCTTTGCACTGGTTGAGAAGGGACAACTTTTCAAATGATAAACAATCAATAGGATTTATGGAAAATATTCCGATAAGGGTCTTGCAAATCATCCGAATCCGAAGAAGCGCAAAAACTAACTAATTGTCTGCCTCGCACGGATTCAAAAACAAATCTTTGCTTGTCAAATCCTTGGGGATCAGAACGATGCTGAAAATCTATTGCTTACTCGCTCTTCGAGGCATTATCAGTGCAGCGCAAGACTTCATCATCGTCATGCAGATAGCGTCTGTACCATCTTGCGAGAAGAGTCCAGTCTCCTTTGGAGATGGCATATTTTTCCGCCGCCTCTAATATTTTCCGGATCGTTACAAGTTCATCCGGCATGGTCCGTTTCCAGTCAGGAATCAAGGTCGATTCAAAAAGAGCGGTTGTTCCCATGTGCTTTGCCCGGAACAGCAGAGCCTTCCGTTTTTCTTTTCGATATGCCCGTATCTTCTGTCGTGCAGAAACAATTCTTTTTTCAATTACCGGAATCTGGCGATTTACCAAAAAAATAAAATCCCCGCCGGTCATAGTAATTTTCATCACTTTGACAGAACGTTTCCGAAAACGCTGATTGAATTTTTCAATTTTGAGTGACAATTCTTTCAGAAAAGGAAAAAGATCATCGGGAATATCAACCTTCCATTCCGGACTTCTCCTTGCCATTTCATACAAAATCGGAGCGACTTGATAAAGCTGATTTTGAAGCTCAGAATTCATTCGTGTTCTTTTTTTCATATTCATTCAAATGCTCATGCGCTTTCAAATAGATTCGTTTTGCAGTTTGCTCGGTCTGCGAATAACGCATTTCGGCATAACTTGCGTAATAACGCTGTTATCCAAAAATAATTTCCGCAAAGTCCTTTAAATTCCTTTATGTTCCGCTCTACCGCTGTAAAGCCTCCTCTATCTGCTCGATGTAAAGCAACACATTTATGCGTGGACTCGGCAATTCGTGTTGCTTCCGGCAGAAGACACGGCGCTTCCCTGGTGTAATCACACCAAAAGCCAAGCGGTCCCGGACGGCAGATGGCAATAAAGGTCTGAAGATCCAGCATGCAAGTGTATTCCGACAACGGACGCCATTTCATCAAAGAACTCCGGCCAATCGCCATTTGTTTTGCCAACCGGCTGGAAATGGAATACGGCTCCATCCCCAAAACTCTGAACCTCGCTGATCGCATTATTGCATTCATTATGGCATCCTTTCGTTTGAACGCAGAAGTCCTAGCAAATTCCATGCCAAAAAGAAGTGAACAGATAATTTCTTCCGAAATGGAAATCTTCTGTTCAAAAAATGAATATACTGTTCAGAAATTACGATGAATTCGTTTATTGTTCTATGATAAAGTCCGTTCTCATCTTTGCCGACTTTTCACCAAATGTCTCGACAACATCAGCTCGTAATGGTTCATCGAGAGAAATTGCTAATCTTGTAACTCTCTGTTTTTCTCTGCTCCGGTTTTGATTTCATTCGTTTCCAGCGTGATCTATAACAATAACAATAGGAAGGATTCCCCTTTCAAACGATAAACGAGCAATAGGAAATTGCGGAAAGTACAATTTTCAAAACCAGAAGAAAATATGACAGATCGTTATAAGATGTTATCACTTCTACAACTCCGATCTTTCATAAATCCAGCGGGCAATCGATACAGTATTTCCGACGTCCACACTTGAGACAGTGTGAACCACGCCAGACAGAATCAAATTGTTCGGCAAGGGGATCGATCAATGCCGGATCGTCCGTCCATACGCCGTTTTCAAAATTACGACGGACGGCAGCTTTTGCACCCATTCCCGCTCCTGTCAGGTTGGCACTGCCGAAATAAGCCAATCGTCCATCAATGATGATACACTTGAAGTGAACTCTCGGACACAGGACCCTTTCCAAATACTTCCACAATCCGGGGAAACGGTCGAAGTCCTGCCGAAATGCCGATCCGGGTTCTTTGGCGTGGATAAGCCTGATACCCACACCGCGTTTCAGCAGTCCGGCAAGGATTTGCAGAAATGGGACCATGCGACCAGTATGCTCCACATACATATCCTTGATATCGGCGGTGGCAATCCACAGCTGATGTTCAGTCTTCGGCACCGCCTCCCGGATCACTTCTTCGTAAATCTCCCGATTCAGAATGAATTTTGTCACACTTACACCTCCGGATACCGCTTGCGGCTCTCTTTCCAATCCGATGCGATAAATTGGCTCAAAACAGCTCGATTACAGAAATTGATCTGATGCAGCAGAATTTTACGGTTCTGCGTGCAGTCCAGCGACAAAAAATCGCAATGATTGATTATTTGCGACTGTACACCAAGGCGTTTTTCCCGGCTTCCCAGCCTTTTCCCCGTAACCAGATTCCTGCCAAAGTGTACCTCAATCTGGGACGAAAGCCGCAATGCCAAAGAATGAAATATCGATCTTCTCATTTTTTCTCCTCGCTATCATTTGGATAAAAGTCATCACCACGAAAGAAGGAAAAATCCAATCCATCAAAGTCGATTCCGATCAATTGGATATTGTAGCCGTACTCCAATTCGATCGCTTAACCGTAACTGCAATAAGCTGTATCAAGATGCTTGCCGGTCTTCTTGTTGATTTTTGACACAATAACATCTACTTCATCTCTCATTATTTCAACTCCTGTATTGATGAGTTTTGAACGATGCTCTGAAAAGCAAATACCGTGCCAATTCTTGCTTTGTCTTCGTCCTGTCGGACATTCTGCTGCAAGTGGATAAAAAATGACCGCAGATAGTCAATTTCTGTGATCATTGACCACACAGGGAAAAATAAGCATCGATTTTTTTACAGAACTTTTCAATATCAGGAAAATGCCATGCGGCATATTCATCATACTTTGTGGGTGAAGCGTTGACAATTAAAAGTTTCCTCTGGTTGAGAATGGATGCCATCGGAAGTCCGGAAACTGGCGGAACCGTAAGCGAGGTTCCCATAACGATTAAAATATCAGCCGATTCGAAATCATGAAATGCCTGATCAAGCAGCTCTTCATCCATGGGATCTCCGTAAAAAACAATATCCGGTTTCAAAAGACCACCACAGGACGGACACACGGGAATCTCTCCTTTGAATATCCGCTCACGAATTGATGCATCCTCAAACGTTCCCTTGCATTGAATGCAGGAATGCCCGCGGAGCGAACCATGAAATTCTCTCAATCTTGAACTTCCAGCCTTGGAATGCAGAAGATCAATATTCTGTGTGTAGAGCATGTCAAGAAGACCGCGCTTTTCCATCAATGCAAGAGTTCTGTGCGCAATGGAAGGAGGACAATTGGTCATGGGATAGAGATTTTCCCGAGCATATTGATAAAACAAATCCGGATGTTTTCTGAAAAAATCTGTGTCCAGAAGATTCTCAACCGGAAATCCCTTCCAGAATGGATCTTTGATATAAATGCCGTTTTCTCCCCTGAAATCACGAATTCCGGAAAGAGTCGATACTCCCGCACCTGTCAACGCCACTATTTTATCGGCATATTCGATCGATTCAAAGCAGTCTTGCATGAAATTTCCTTTCTCCATAAAATCGACTTATTTTCCCTTTTCCTAGATGTCACATATCCTTTATGAATGATTATGGACCTTTTTCCACAAGATAAAAATGCATTCCTGTAATTCTGCCGGCGGATCAAGAATAAGGATCAGGATAACGAGTATCCTGAGCCAGGAGTGCTGGCGGGCAAAGAAGCATAGGCCCGGATGATGCTTGAAGGCTCCAATCAGCTGCTATCACAGAAAGGAGTCATTCGCCATTTCAGAGAAAGGTTGTTCATTGCTTTTTTATCGTCTGCATTTTCGAATTTATGCTTGCTGGAAGGGTTTTCCATATTCAAAAGCCAATTTTCTGTTTTCTGGCAAAACGGTTTTGCGTTTTTGCTCGGCTTTCCTGTTCCAGAGCAAAAAGACGTTCCGCATTGGAGGTTTCACTCCCCAGATAAAAAAGAGACTGGCGGACTGTCCGGAAATCTCCAGGAGCAAGACAGGGAATTTCTGCCAGTCGCTTTTTTTCCGCATCGGAAAGAGATGTTTGAAACATGTGCTCAAAAAACAGCTCTTTTCCGGACTCGCTTAAAAAGTCGAACTCGACTTTGAACGTAAACCGCCGCAGGACTGCCGCATCCAGACTGGAGGCAAAATTCGTTGCTCCAATCATCACGCCGGAAAAGTGTTCCATCTGGTACAGAAGCTCATTCACTTGAGAGACCTCCCAGCTCCGCTGAGCCAGTTCACGGCTTTGAACAAGACCATCGATTTCATCCAGAAAAAGGATTGCATGTTCGGCATTCGCATCCGCAAATGCCTGTCTGATATTCTGTTCGGTTCCTCCGACATACTTGTTGAGAATATCGCTCCCCATTCGGATGATCAGTTTGGTATTCAGCTTCTGGCTGAGATACTTGACAAATTCGGTTTTCCCGCTTCCCGGAGGTCCGGAAAGCAGAAGATTCATCCTGGGACGATCATGGCCTCCTTCGGGATTCGCCTGAAAATTCTGAACAGCGCCGATTATTCGTTCCAGAGGAATATTGCCTTTAATCGCGAGTCCTTTCAGAGAATAGTCTCCTGCCGGAGCAAACTTCGATTCGGCAACGGGAATTCCGAGCAATTCACAGTGGGGACTGAGAAGTTGTTCCAACAGTCCCGAAACTTCCGATTTCGCAGGAGCAATCTTTGCAATATTCTGCAGGGCTAATGTGATTCCTCCGGCGCTGAGAGCATAACGTTCCGCAAATTTCTTTAACAGATCCTCTTCGAAAAGATGATGGAGGCTCATTTTGGAAACATTATTTTTCCAGATGGCCAGACGCTGATGATTCGATAAGGGAAGAAACCGGATGGAATAATCAAAGCGGCGGCGACTGGATTCATCCAGCGCTTCCGCTGGCGTGTTGCTAATCCAGATCGTCGGAGTTTTCATCGAATCCATCACACTGTTGAGCATTCCCTTGTTCCCGCAAGAAGAGGAAGTAATCTTCAAGAAGGAAGAGAATCCCCCCATGGAAATTCCCTGAAGCATGTTATCCGCTTCATCAACCACGATCAGGCTCTTTGCGGGATCCACATGATCATCGCAGAGAAGTAAGGCCCCGAAACGATTCTCCGCAGGAAAAAGAATTTGCCTGTTGTTTCCTGAATGCTGATTGATGAAGTAACAGCGAAGTCCCAGTTCATGCGCCAAGGTTTGAGCAAAACTGGTCTTACCAGTCCCCGGAGCACCGTAAAGCAGAATATTGACTCCGGATTTTCCTTTCCCGCCAGAAAGAATCTGCTTTAAAATTTTGCCATGCTTTTCGGATAAATCTCCATAGAAATCCCACGGAAGGGGTGTATCCTTCCACTGTTTGAAATAATGAGAGGCTAAAGGTTCGGAATTGATCCCATTCAGGTATCCATAAATCTCGATATTGAAGTCCAAATCGTCATCGACGCACATATAACGTCGCAATTTTTCTGTCTTGCCAAGAGCAAAAAGAACGGAGTAACGGTCGCGATCAAGACATTTTGCAACAAAAGAGATCTTCCGCTCTTCCACATTAAGGTTGTATTGCTCTGCCTCCGGGAGTTTAAGCATTCCGTTGCATACAAACAACACCAGCAGAATGTTTGTTTCAAAATCAGAGAGATCAAACGTTTTCTGCAACTCATGCAGTTTTTGAGGAAAGAGTTCGCGGGAACAGGCTGCTGATTTTCTTTTCTTACGATATTCCGCTATCATATCCGCAAACATTTTCCGGAGGACTGGATGACTCGGCAGATCACACCAGAGCTCCCGCATGATTTCTTTTGATTCGTCATCAAAGATTAAACGAAAGCTTTGATTGTTACGAACCTGAAGTTCTTGAAGTTTTCTTTCTGAAAAAGTTGTTTTTATTCTCTTGACGAATTTTGCGTGAGACTCAAGACCGGCAATGAGTTCAAAAGTATCATTGTCATCGACTACCCCTTTGTGGTTTCGAATAAAATTGAAAAAAAAGTCCAGAGCTTTCTCTTTGATCCACCGATTACTTTCTTCATGATAACGTTTCATAATCTACCTCCACACGATTTATTTCCGGGCATTTTCACTCCCTGTGAAAGCAGATGATATGCCAAGTTTATTTCACACGTTTCTAGGGATGAAGAGAAGTACATTGTAAAAAATTGAACATCTCCGGTTCAAACTCGAAATTTTTTCAGCTTCGCCTTCATATGTCTTATGCTTCCGACTGATACATGGTTAAAAATCGATTCCTGTCGGGAATATCCTTTCATTTTTTAATTATCAATGGTTATATTTTGATTATTCGAAAAACAAAAAACTCTTCCCGGAGGCGGCATTCCCCTGGCACGCAATTTGCTAATACATGCAATGACACAAAACCTCTCCCGGATAGAGATTGACATCAATTCCAGAGGCTTTGAAAAGAATTCAGAAACAATGAAAGGGGATCGAAAATGGAGCCGTTGTTCGCTGCCGTAATTGCCGCGGCATTGTCGCCAGTCTGGACACCCGGTACCGAAGTGAAGTTTGAGCAGCTGCCTCCGGAGTGTGCCGCCGTTTATGAGCCGTATTTGAAAAAATGGAGGAAGGCTGATTCGACGGAAGTCATCTGTTCCGATCTGGATCAGGACGGGAAAAAGGAAATGCTGGTATGGGATGGCTCTGTCGGAAGCGGTGGTCAGGGATGGCACATCATGATGCAGCAAGGGGAAATCTGGCGCACGTTGGACAAAATTTTCGGAGATGTCATGCTGATTCCTCATGCGGACCGCACCGGTCTTCTGGTTGGTATGCCCTCCGGCTGGAACGAGGCATTCTTTGAGTATTATGAACTCCGGCACGGGAAAATGCAGAAGATTTTGATTTTTGAGGTTGAATACAGCAGTCCTGTCCGAAAGAAACCCGTTAAGATTTCCATACAATATATGGAGCATTTCCAATGAGAATCACAGGTCTGGATTTTGAAACGGCGAACTGGTGTTCCGGCAGTATTTGTTCCATCGGGGTGGCGGAAATGGAGAATGGGATTCTCTCAGAAAAACGGGAATGGCTGATCCGTCCGCATAAAAGCATGGACTATATGAATCCGCACTTCACGGCAATTCATGGAATCGGGTATTACGATTTGCGGGAAAGTCCCGAATTTCCCGAAGTATGGCCGGTTCTGAGAGATCTTCTGCTTCGTTCCGACTGTGTGACAATCCACAATGCCAGGTTTGACTTGCATCATTTGAAAGCGGTTCTGATGTTGTATCAGATGCCCCGGATCTCATTTCAATATCTCTGTACTCTTGAACTCAGTCGGAAAAAACTTCCGGCATTGGCGTCTCATTCTCTTGATGCTGTTGCGACGGCAATACATTTTCCCTTTCAGCATCATGACGCTCTCGAAGATGCCATTGCATGTGTCAGAATTGCCAATTCTTTGGGAATGGATCAAAAATTAATACATCAGTTTGATTTTTTTGAGACAAAGGAGTAACATAAACCATGTCATCAGTAAAATACTTAAATTTTGGATACGGACTATGGAAAATTTGATTTTAACCGGATGGGGCTGGAAAGATTATGCATGTGCAGCGGCGCTTGCTCTGCGCAAATATCCCGATTCCGATGTTCTGGGGATGAGCACCCGCCGTTTGCCTGAATTTCTGGATGAGGTGAATGGATATCAACAGATCATTCTCCTCGGAATTGGTCTGACCGGCAATCCGGAACTGCTTCTGAAGGCATTGACCCGGCTGCATTCCAAGGGGGTGCGATTGCACTGGCTCAGCGCGTTGCCGTTCCCGGAATCTTTGAGCGAAGAAATTCGCTCCAAACTGGATGTGTTCTTTATGGAGGCAGACACCCTTACGGATGTCGTATCACACTATTTTCAGATTCCGTATGATGACATCAAACCGCTGATTTTTTCGGAAAACCCCAGGGGAACGACTCTTCACTATCATCAACTTCTGGAAGCGGCGATGTATGTCTATCGCAACTATCAGGATGAAAAAGCCTACGGCAGAGCGATCCGGCATATCGCGAAGAACGATCCGGAAACCAGGTGGGCCGAAAGTGAAAAGCAGCTGATCGAGCATTACAAACGCTTCGGCAATCGGGAACTGGTCGGCAAAAGCGCCGCGATGCAGGATCTGCAGGAACGGATCAACCGGATCGCTCCGCGGGATCATGCGCGAGTGTTGATTTTCGGAGAAAGCGGAACGGGGAAGGAAACCGTCGCTCTTCAGATTCACAATAAATCACCGAGACGCAACGAGCCGTATGTGGCGTTCAACTGTGCCAGCGTGACTCCGAATCTTCTGGAGAGTCGCTTTTTCGGCCACGAAAGAGGAGCGTTTACGGGAGCGACCGAGATGAAACGGGGATTGTTTGAGCAGGCCAACGGCGGGACTCTCTTTCTGGATGAGATCGGAGAACTCCCGCTGGAGGCGCAGGGCATTCTTCTCCGGGTTCTGGAGGGGGGACGATTCACCCGTATGGGCGGCAATACGGAAATCGAAATCAATGTTCGCCTGATCGCCGCGACGAACCGGAATCTTGCCGCGATGGTGCGGGACGGCAAATTCCGGGAGGACCTGTTCCATCGCTTGAATGTGGTACAAATTCTTATTCCGCCATTGCGAGACCACAAAAGCGATATTGAGCAGATCGCGAACGGATACTGGCTGAAACAGCATCGTCATCGTCTGGAAACGGAGCAGATTGAAGCCTTGAAAGAGTATGATTATCCGGGGAACGTTCGGGAACTGTTCAATCTTCTGGAACGGGCCAGTGTTCTGGATCAGATGGATTTTTCTCAGCTGATCCGGGAACACAGGAGCATGATGGCGAGTCTGGGGCCCGTCGTGAAAGAGGAAGTCCCGGATGAACTGGATGCGGCGATTCGTCTGCATGTGCGTCGTGTATACGAAAAGTACAACAACAATCTGTCCCGTACCGTTGCGGCACTGAATGTCGCCCGCAACACGGTCCGTAAATATCTGGAGGAAGCATGAAAGCCGTTACCTTAAAAAAAATCTGGGAGCTGCAGGACTTCCTTTTTTTTATCCCATTTTATCAGCGCGGATACCGCTGGAACAAACGGCAGATCAAACAACTTCTCCTGGACATCGATTCGTTTCAGCCCTCCGATGGGAATTTTTATTTTCTGCAGGCTCTGGTAGTCGTGTGCCCAGAAGATAAGGGCTGGCGGGTAGTGGACGGACAGCAGAGATTGACTACTTTGCAACTGATTCTGAATTATCTTGAAACTTCGCTCTTTACAATTGCTTATGAGCGGAAAGAAGCGACAGAACAGGGGCTCGACTCTTCTTTCAAAAAGAAGGCATTGGAATGCATTAAGGAATTTTTTGAAAACAAAAAGGATGACGAGAAAAGGTCATTTCGGGACAAAGTTCAGGACCAGTGCCGCTTCCTATTCTACGAGATCCCGGCAGAGGATGAGCTGCGGACTTTCCGCGAACTCAACAGCGGGAAAATCTCCGCAACCGACTCCGATCTGGTGAAATATCTGCTGCTGAAGCCCGGTTCCGACGAAGAAGCCGCCGTCACGCAGGCCCGCGCCGAAGAGTGGGACGAGATCGAACGAAAAATGAACGACGACGCATTCTTCGCATTCATGACCCCGCGCAACACCTGGCGCGAAGAGGATCGCATGACAATCCTGTTTCGATACGCCGGATTTACCGTTTCTCCCGGAATGGAGGTTTTCCCGTTCCTGATGATGATCGAGAAAGAGCTCAAAACCTCCTCCCGTGCCGAGGTCTGGGAAAAGATCAGCGCGGCCTTTCATCGGCTGGAGGAATGGTTTCATGATCCGCTCCTCTACCACGCATTCGGCTGGTACGTCCACCGGCGCGGCGGTTCCACTCCCGGAAAATTGGAGGAGACACGCTGGAGAGAAGAACTGGAGAAAGCTTCCCGTTATCCCATTGCAGCCCCAGATGAAACAAGAGACGATTATCAGCAGGGGCAGAATAATCCGCTCCATCGTTATCTGCTGCTTCACAACGTTGCCTGCTGCTGGTGTCAGCAGACGCGTTACGATTTCGTCCGTCACCGCCTGGTCGGGGTCTGGTCGCTTGAACATATCTTCGCCCGAAATCAGCGAGATCTGACGAGAGAGGAACTGGAACAATGGCTGAAGGGATGTACTCAACAGCTATGGGAAGAATACCAGCAGAAGTGCCAGGAAAATCAAGGCAACGCCTGGCTCGCGGATAAGCTGGGGAAAAAATATCCGGAGGAGGAAGTGGACAACTCCATCCGCAATCTGGCTCTGCTTCCGCAGGATGCCAACGCCTCTTTCAACAACAAATTGTTTGAGGAGAAACAGAAACTTGCCGCTCAATGGTCAGAAAACGGCTGGACGCCCTACTGGATCCCGCCAGCGACGGAGGCGGTGTTTCAGAAATCCCTGCCGGGAGTCACGAGCGATCCCTACTGGTCAAACGAAGATAAGGAGGCGTATCTCAAATACCTGAAGAGTTCAGTCAACTCCTTCGTGGAAGCCGTAGCCCGACGCTTTTCCGAAGAAAACCCCGATCGCTTTTTCGAGTTGCTGACCCGGTACCGTGTTGAGATTCCCTGCATTCAACGCCATTATGTGCAAGGCGCTGATACGCCGCGCGCCAGAGACGTCCGGACAAATTTTATCCAGACGCTCTATTCCGCCTGCACAAAAGGGACTCCCGTTCTGCTGCATTTCATCTACGGGCCGGCAAAAGACGGCGTCTTTACGCCGGTCGACGGGCAACAGCGTCTGACCACGCTCTGGCTCTTCGCGAGATATGCAGCGGAACGTTCGTCCGCAGAAAAAAGATCTGCCGGGCTTCCGCAGCTTTCACGATTTTCTACGTGGAGCGCCCCTGTGCAAACCAATTCTGCCGGGCGCTGACGACTCAGGCTATGGGCTGGCAAACCGATGTCGATCCGGCAGAATCCATCCCTGCCCAATCGTGGTTTCAACAGGAGTGGCAGCTGGACACGACGGTTGCTTCCATGTTGCGGATGCTCTCGACCATCCACGAGAAATTTAAATCCGACGTACCGGAAAAAATCTGGGATTGTTTGCAAAATCAAATTACGTTCCAACTGTTGACTGACAACTTCCCGGACGATATCTATCTGAAGCTGAACGCCCGCGGACTTCAACTGACCCAGTGGGAGAACTTCAAGGGGGAATTTGCCGGACTGCTTGGCAAATCCCGTTGTATTTGGAACAAAAAGATCGAAGAACTTTCCGACGCCTTTTTCACCCGTGCGGAGGAAGCTCTCCCTGACGACGCCTTTTTCGCGCTGGCAGCCAGGCTCGCGGTCGCACAGGCAAACATGAAAAACCGGAACTGCGGCGCCCAGATCGAAAAGCTTGCGAACCAGACGAACTGGAAAGAAGAGTTGCCTTTTGTCTCGTTCCATGAGTTCACGGAGATTCTTCCGAAGGCAGACAGAGACAAGTTTGCGATCCATTATCTGCGGCTAGTTGACCGGATTCTTCAGAAGATCAAGGAGGCTGCAGAGTTGCCCTCTCCCTATTGGCAGAAAGAACGGAAACTGCTGCAATCGCTATTTTACCCGCGAGACAGAAAAGAGCGGGAGCTGTCGATGCTCCTGTTCTTCTATTTCGCCCAAAACCGGACTCCTGCCCCGGAAGATTTCCAAAAAGCACTGCGCTGCATGTGGAATATCCTTGAAAATACAGAAGTTACAAAAAAGAGTTTCCCGAAACTATATCGCTGGGTAACAAAGCTCTCTAAGAGGAAAGACAACATTCTTGATTTCCTGAGTAAAGTGAAAATCCTTAAGAAATGCGGCAAGAAGATAGCTCAGCAAAATAAAGATGATCGCCTGTTCGATCAACTCCGTGAGGAGTCCATCAAGGCGAAGATTTATCAGAACGCCGAACAGAATAAGGAAAAAATAGAACTGCTTCAAAAAGCGGAAAACAATCTGCACGGTCGCGTCCGGCTGGGGATTCTTAATTTGAAGGAGGCGCGTCCGGATTTTTCGGAAGATCGTCTGAAAAAGTTGAATGAATTGTTTGAAGCATGGAATATAGCAAAAGAAGATTCGGAGAGCCGGAAAAAGATTGTTTTGAATATTGTCGCAGCAGAACCATTTGTTTTGCAGGATGAAATCTATTTGTCAACAGAGAACGACAACCTGCGGGCGCTGCTGACCACACGCGATGATCAATCCATCCAGGAACATCTGCGCGAGATGACAACCAATAGCATTCCTACCCAACCATTTTCGGAATGGAAAGCTGATGCATCCTCAAAATGGAAACGAGACTGGAGGCAGTCGCTTTTGAATATTGCAAAGGGAGTCAACGGTTATAACGTATATACCAAATATCTCTGGGAAGAAAAGCGCCGCATACACTATCATGAGAGCAGTGATATCTATGCACTCTACCGCAATTCGACGATTTCCGGAGCTCTCCCGATTGGTGATTGGCGGATTGAGCTGGGGGTGGAAGGAAGTCCGTTCCGGAAATGGTATAAGAAGACAACAAAGGGAACGGAGCTGAATATTACGATCAACAAAGGAACCATGTGCTGGAAAGAAATAACATGGAATGGAGAAAAAGCGAATCTTTACCTTGGAAGCAAACAGATTTCCATTGGGAAAAAACCTCTTGCGGAAGCACCTATTTCTTCTGATGCTCTGAAAGAAAAGATAGAAACAGAATTGAATAATCTTTTTCCAACAAAGACACCGGAATTGGAGCAGTCGCCTGCGGCAGAAAAAGGTAGTGTCCGTAATTTTGCGCACATTTGCTTCTGGAGTTTTGCGACCAGAGCATTCACATGAGCCTGCATGGAATGAATATCGTTCATGTCTAGGAGGGAAAGTCTTCGGGATGCCAGAGCACGTCCGAGTACCGTTCCAGTTTTGTAGACGTCTGCGATCTGTTCTTTTTCGTTGTCGTTCAGGGCCTTGAATTTGCCGGTATTGAGCACGGTCTGGAGAACGCACCATGCGACGTCCGACTTGAAATTCAAATCTCCCTCCATCATCATCTGAATGGTGTTTTTGATTCCCCTGTAATTGGCGATTCGTTCGACGGCCTCTTTGTTGAGCTGTTCATTGGATTTGTATGATACGTTCAGTTGTCGAGCTGATTCTGATAGCGGATTTTTTTCGTTTCCGTTTTCGCGGATCGGGTTTTTCTGTTGAGGAGAGGAAAGACTGTAGAGTTTTCCATTGACATTTCATTTTCCGGTACTATAATATTAGTGAGCCCGGATGATTTGTCCCTTGAGCTTACATCTCCGGGCGCCTTCGCATGGTCAAGGGGATTTGCGATGTTCCAATGAACTTCTTTTCCTCTGAACAACCCCTCGGAAAATTTCCTTGGATGGAAACTGGCTGGTCCCAGTTTTCCCTCTTTTTCAATTTCCGTAATAGATAACGCCCAAAATTTTGGAAAGAATGCGAAGCTGCCAATGAAAATTGATTTATCCTGACTCATAATAGCACATGAAATTATATTTTCAAGTAAGCAAGACTTCCCCCTCATTTCTCCTCGAATTCCGGCAGATTTCTGGGCGTATCGACATAGAACCTTTAGCCTGTCAGGATCCATGTGGCCTTACCGCATGAAAAAATGGTATCATCTTTGCATAAATCAAAACCGAAATTCTCCGTTTTTTGGGGACTTGGGACACATGGTTTCTGCGTAAAATCATAAAAAACAGCGTAAAACAGAGAAAAGTTCGCTGTTTTTTATGGGCATCATATTTGGAGAAATCAAGACGAGTTTCGGAGTGTGTTTTCACAAGTTCTCTTTCTCCAAGTGGTTATGACTTTTCCAATCCATGTGTCCCGGACACGAGGCAAACGGAGAATTTGCCGGAGAATCAGGGAATCTGCATCGGAAATGGTGGTGAACGGAGAATCTCCGTTTTTCTCTGATTTTGCAAGTCGTTGAAAATCAACGCACAAATCTGGGAAATAAAAAA
Source organism: uncultured Lentisphaeria bacterium (assembly GCA_905197955.1). Lineage (GTDB taxonomy): Bacteria > Verrucomicrobiota > Lentisphaeria > Victivallales > UBA1829 > UBA1829. Next base: position 16,708 of record CAJKAR010000027.1, read on the forward strand.
GCCGAACGGTGTGTCCGTCCGGCAAAGAAGTAAAAAAATGGTGGCAAGGACCGGTCTCGAACCGGTGACACACGGATTTTCAGTCCGTTGCTCTACCAACTGAGCTACCCCGCCACTCATAAAATGGTGCACCCGGTAGGAATCGAACCTGCAACCTTCTGGTCCGTAGCCAGACGCTCTATCCAATTGAGCTACGGGTGCCCGCCATTCAGACTCTTTCATCTGACGACTCGATTAATATAGCATAAAAGAAAAAAAAATCAAATCATTTTCTGAAGTTTTATGAAAAAACTATCGACAATCGCCTCCATACAATCTCCTTTTACAGAAAAATCACTGCTTCTGTTTCTCCTGATTGTACTTCCGCGCTAAAGCCACTATCTCCAGCAGCTTTTCTTTCTGCACCTCCTCTGGAAGATCTCCAAACGTATCCAGAAGAATTCGCTGATCCGTGCTCAACTCCAAATATTTTGAACCTAAAGACACCTGCTTCTGAGGCTTTTTCCCAAGATATGGCTTAATCAGCGGATACATCTTCGTCCATGTCTCATCCTTGATCGACTGCGTCTCCTTCCGAAGATATTTGGTCACCGTATCCGCACTCACATTGGCAAGTTTTGCAAACTCGGAAACAGATTCATAGCCTTCCGTAATACATCTGTGAAGCGCTTTGACAATGTCATCTGTAAGTTTCATCCTGGTGTTCCTCCTTAGTGAAAAACCTGTATTTAAATTATCATTTTTCAATCACGAATCAAGCCGGAATATGAAAATAAATCAATGATTCCTCCCTCAAACGCCCCTCTGCAAAAAAAACGATTTCCAACTCAAGCAATCACAAAGACGTTTTCAGGGACGTCTCTGTCTGTTACGAAGTCTCTCCTTGGCATCCGCAAACAGTTCCAGTGAAAGGCCGGACCCCATAAAATCCAACAGCATGATCGCCAACGGGAACAGCATTGCGGAAAAACATGCGGCAACCACCGCATCCGCTCCGGCATCCAGAATCGATTCCCATGAAAAACCTCCATGAATCACCGAAGCCGGAAACTGTGCCAGAAATGGAAGAATCGCACCCGGAATAATCAGCAATGAAATGGAATCCGTTTCCGTCTGATGAAGCCAGAAAATTGCAAAACAGACAATCAGAAAAAGAAAAAAAGCCGTCCAGGGATTCGATGCCCCCAGACAGAAATCTAAAACACAACCTCCGAAAAAAGCAACCCCTCCCCCATACCACACCCCGAATACATAGGTGGAATAAAATACCAGAGGCGCTAAAAGCATCACCTTAAACCCGGAAGATTCCGCCAAAACCTCCCCGAAAACCGCCGCAAACGTAAATAAAAACAAATAGCAGAAACGTGTCATTGCGAAACTTTCCTTGTATAAACCGCAAGGAATTTTACGGTATCCATCTCTATAAACGGCTTTAATTCCACTTCCGCAAACATCTGGTCACGAATCGTTGCCACATGTCCCGACGCATTCCGGACTACCGTCCCAACCAGGAGCCCGTGCGGAGTGTGAGAGGAGATTCCGGAAGTCGCAACCAGCTCCCCTTCCGCATACGTTCCGTCCGCCGGAAGATATTTGATCAGAGGCCGGCGGGAATAGGTTCCGAACTCCAGTCCGCCGCAAAGCCGCGAAGCTGCCAGCATCACACTCAAATGACATTCATCGGAATACAGCGTAATCACCGTCGCCGTTCGCCGGGAAACATTCTTGATCCGCCCGACAACAACACTTCTGCCCGTCTGATCCGGAGCAACCACCAGATCGCCCGGCGCGATCCCATCCTTCTCACCTCGATTTATGACAAACCGTTCCCGCCACGTCGCAACCGATCTGGTCAGAATCTCCGCAAACACCGGCTCGTAACCCGTTTTCCGTGGAATGGAAAGAAGCGCACGCAATCGCCGGTTCTCTTCCGACAGCCCCCTCAGAAGAGCATTCTCCGCTTCCAGGTGATTTTTTTCCCGGGAGGCCGCGGCAAGCTGCCTTGCAAGCGTCCGTTTGGAATTCAACATCAGACCAAGCGCAGAAGCCTTGTCCTCCGCCTTGACCGAACACGCAAAAAACGGACTCATAAAATCCCGGGAAAACCCCGAAAACACTCGCCGGAATGATCGATATCCCGCCAGAATCACCAGCACGGAAACCAGAACAATCCCGATCACATAGGCGCCATGCAAGGTCCGTGCAAATTTTCTTTTTTCATTCAGTGGATCTTCCCGCATCATCTCATTCCTGTCCGTTTGGCATAGTTGTCGAGAACCTCAAGAGCCCGGTCGGTAATTTTCTCCGAATTCACATTCCCCGAAAAACTCAGCGAATACCGCTTTCCCACCGGAATCAGACGCTGTTCCGCATCTCTCAGAATATTCTCCGTCAGGCTCTGAATTTCAAGCGCACGAAGAAATCTTTTTTCTGCGGCCGCAATGCGTTTCCCCGTCTGAGCCGTACCGCCCTCATTACGAAAGAGTGTCAGCTCATGAATGAGACCGGAAAAAGCCTCCGTCACCTGAGGCGGCGAGGTATACAGCAGTTCCGTCAGGCGCACCAGAGTCTCCGCAAGCTGCAGCTGCAGATCAATATCAAGTTTTCCGCGCAGAGATTCCGCAGCTTCCATAACCGTCATTGTCCGCTTTTTCCCCTTTGCATCCCTGACATTGACCTCCCCCATCGCCTGCCGATAGGATGTCTCCAGATACGAAATGGACATCGGCAGAAAACGGCTGAGCAGCATGCGTTCCGCTTCCCTGCGAAACCATTTATCCAGATCAAATTCCCCGTCCGTCAGCACAAACCTGCCAAACTTCTTTTTCCCGTATGCCGCAAGATGAGAAAGGAACAGTTCCCGAAACAGCTCATACTGATTGATCTCCGGATTCCCGTAAATTCTCGCCAGATACCGTTCCAGAAGCCCCTTCTTCATCGCTCCGGAACGGACACATTGTTCAAACACGATCTGCGCCCACTCCTCATACATGATCCTGGAAAATCCATCCGCCGCATCAGGCGCGTTTTCGATAATATCCCTCAGTTCAGGAAAAACTCCATGAGAAGCAAGAGCATAGGCACTTGGAAATCTTCCGAATTTCAGATTCTGAAGCTTCCAGGAATCGGAAGCGGTCCGCCGGGCAATCCCCGCAAAGACCCAGGAGCGCGGAAAGCGTTCCTGCTGTTCCAGCGTAAGTCCGAGACGGGATAGAAAAATCCATCGTGCCATCTGCTCAAGTTTCCGGGGATCTTCCGACCAGGCGGAAAAACGTTCCGGCAGAAAAATCTGTATTCTATTCCCCCGATCCCGTTCCGCTTTGAAACTGCCCTTTCCATCAGGCGGAGGCACATTGAACGCGCAGAGGATTTCCCGCGGGAGTCCTCTGGTCACTCTCGGCAGGGTAAGACGCGCAATATTTCTGAACCGGAACGCCAGGGTCTGGGAATAGTACGAGTCTCCCGGAACGGCTGCGCTCTCATCCAGAAACTTGAATTCATAGGACTCCTGCGTCAACGCCGCAATAAAGGCGGACAACAGAAACAGCACCGTCAGTTTCAGCTTCATACAACAATTCATCCGATCTCTTGAATCGTAAATTTACACGTCCCGGCACCGTTTTGCAACTTGAAAAAAGAGGGAAGAGAGATTTTTTCCGCGATTCGGATCAATAAAACGCGGTGTGATACCGCAACTGTTGATTTTGAGGCATCACACCGCTTCTAAAAAACTGCCGCCATCCGAAACCCGGCATACGCCCGTTTCTCCTCCGGTGCGGCGTTTCCCGCGATGTGAAACCTGCGTCGATTGGGTACGTATGGTTTTCCAATGACCTTCACATCGCATTTTCCCGACTGAGCTTCAGTTTTCCAACCGGATGTTAATCTCCATTTTCAATCTGCAATTCCGCAGAAACCAGCGATTCCCGCCGTTGAGTTTGAGTTTCCGGCTGAGCGGATCACTTACTCTCGCATCAGTCTTCCTGTGAGACAGAACTGTCAAAGATGATTACAGCTCCTTTATGTTATGTTTTGAATCTGTTCTACTCTTAAATTCCTTCTGTCTCCGCTATACATTTTATCACAAAAAATCAAAAAGTCAACCCCTGAATATTAAAAAATATTAAAATTTTAACTTTTTAAAGGATAATCCCTTTCTGCAATCCGCGCCTTCTCCTCTGCGACATGCTTTTTTGAGTGCAGAATGAGTGCGGAATTCTGAAGAAGAAAGCTTTTTCCCTCCTTTCCTGCGTTCCCGAGCTCCTTTTTTCAGAAAACAGCTTGCATTTTCGGAAAGACAAGATATACTTTCAATAACAGTTCCTAAAAAACAGTAATTTTCGGAGAAAAATCGTAGAAATGAAACTAAGCAACACAAACCAGCGCAGGGTCATCATTGAGGAGCTGAGGAAACTCAAGTCGCATCCCACTGCGGAAGAATTGTATTGCAAGGTCAAAAGACGAATTCCACTGATCAGTCTGGCCACAGTTTACCGCAATCTTGATGTTCTTTCGGAAGCAGGCGAGGTTCTGCGGCTCGAAATTGCGGGAAAGCAGAAACGTTTCGATGGCGACACCTCCCCGCACTATCATCTCCGCTGCAAGGAGTGCGGTGCAGTCGAGGACATCATGCCGGAAGGAATTGAATCGGCGAGGGAAAACCTTGAGCACTTCATCTCCGGACGCATCTGCAACGCAAGACTGGAATTCGACGGCTACTGTCAGAACTGTTATGCGGCATTGAAAAAAGCCAACTGAAAAATCAGGCTGAAATTCCCCCGTTCAGCATAAGATCCGGAAACGATCCGTTTCCAGAACTGTTGAACCTTAAAACAAAGGAAGCAAAAAATGAGCAAAAAAGAACACACCATCCTCAAGTGCACAGAATGCGGCGCGATCGTGGAAGTCCTCGACGAATGCACTTGTACCGACAGCTGCACATTCCAGTGCTGCGGAAAACCGATGATCGAAATGAAAGAAAAAAGCGCAGACTCCGCAACCGAGAAACATGTTCCCGTTGCGACCGAGCTTCCCTCCGGCGGCACAAAAGTTGTAGTTGGTTCGACCCCCCATCCGATGACCCCCGAACACTATATCGAATGGATCGAAATCATCAACGGTCCCTACGTCAACCGCTGCCGTCTGAAACCGGGCGATGCGCCTGAAGCTCAGTTCCATGTGACCGTCAAACCCGGAATGATTGTCCGCGAATACTGCAATCTTCACGGGCTCTGGGTCAATAAACTTTAATCATATCAATCGGAAGAATCAGGAAAGTAAAGATGCCATTCAAAGCTGTCAAAATCACGGACAAAGTCTGGTGGGTAGGCGCGATCGACTGGAACCTTGCGGAATTCCATGGCTACCATACGCATCGCGGCTCCACCTACAATGCCTATCTTGTGCTCGGAGAGAAACCGACCCTCATCGATACGGTAAAAGCGCCGTTCAAACAGGAGATGTATTCGAGAATCGCCTCCGTGATTGATCCGAAGGAGATCAAGATCATCGTTTCCAATCACGCGGAGCCGGATCATTCCGGAGCACTGCCGGAAGTGATTGAAGAACTCAAGCCGGAAACCGTATATACATCGGTCAACGGAGTCCGGATTCTGGATGCGCAGTTCCACATCGGAGAGAAGCTCACAGCGGTCAAAACCGGCGACAGCATTGATCTCGGCGGACTGACCATGTCCTTCATCGAGACCAAAATGCTCCACTGGCCCGACAGCATGTTCTCCTATCTCAAGGAGGAAAAGATTCTGTTCAGTCAGGACGGCTTCGGCATGCATCTGGCGACGGACAAGCTCTTCGTCGATGAAAACGACTGGGATGTCGTCGAATTCGAAATGGAGAAATATTACGCCAACATCCTCCTTCTTTACTCTCCGCAGGTTCTCAAACTGCTTGAGGTCTTCCCGACCCTGAATCTTGACGTGCAGTACATCGCCACCGATCACGGTCCGATCTGGCGCGGCAAAGACATTGCCAAACCTCTTGAACTCTATAAGAAGTTTGCGGAACAGAAGCCGCAGCCCCGTGCCGTTGTCGTTTACGACACGATGTGGGGAGCCACGGACAAAATGGCGCGTTCCATTGCAGACGGCATCCGTTCCACGGGTGCGGGCGTCACGGTCTGCTCCATGCATTCCCGCTCCCGCAGCGATGTGGCAACAGCCGTCATGGGTGCAGGTGCGCTGGTTGCCGGGTCTCCGACGATCAACAACATGCTTTTCCCGTCGGTCTCCGATGTTCTCTGCTATCTCAAAGGACTTCGCCCGAAAAATCTGATGGGCTTTTCCTTCGGATCCTTCGGCTGGAGCGGAGAAGCCGCCGTACAGGCAAACGACTGGCTCAAGGAGATTGGGGTTGAGATTGTACGGGAGCCACTCAAGCTCAAATTTGCCTCTTCGGACGCCGATTTCCAGGCATGTTTTGATGCCGGCGTTGAGCTCGGAAAACTTCTGCTTGAAAAAGCAAAGCAATAAAACAATAAAAAAACAGAACTCTACAACAAGGAGAAATCATCATGGACAAGTATGTCTGCAATGTCTGCGGTTACGTTTACGATCCTGCAAAGGGCGATCCCGACAATGGAATCGAGCCCGGAACCCCGTTCGAAAAACTCCCGGACGACTGGGTCTGCCCGGAGTGCGGAGCCGGCAAGGATGAGTTCACAAAACAGTAATTCCGCCCATACAGTTTCCTGTGGAAACGAGCCGCTCGGTCATCGACTGGAGCGGCTTTATTCTGTCTGCAACGACCCCAGGTACATCCATCCGGATCCGCTGGAGACCATTCTGCCGTTCCGGCGGATTGAAGACCGGGAAATCGCGGCTCTGCTGGCATCGTCGCTTGCCTACGGCCGGGTGAACCAGATTCTGAAAAGCATCCGGCGCGTCCTTGAGATCATGGGAGATTCGCCCCGTCGGTATCTTGAGACCGCTTCGCCGGAACAGCTCGAAAGAGATTTTGCCGGATTCAAACACCGTTTTCATACTGGAGAAGACCTTGCACGGCTCTTCCGGGGGGTGCAGAGAGCGCTTGAACGTCATGGTTCGCTGGAAAAGTGTTTTCTGTCGGGATTTTCCTCCGGGGATCGAACGGTTCTCACCGCATCGGAACGTTTTACGGAAGAACTCTGCTGTTTTTTTCCGGCTGGAGAATCGACTCTTCTGCCGTCGCCGAAACGCGGCAGCGCATGTAAACGTCTTCACCTGATGCTCCGCTGGCTGGTGCGGAAAGACAAAGTGGATCCGGGCGGCTGGGATTCCATTCCCGCCCGCTACCTGATTGTCCCGCTGGATACGCACATGCATCGGCTGGCGCGGGAACTGGGACTGACCCGAAGAAATGCGGCGGACCGGAAAACTGCGGAAGAAATTACATATGCCTTTTCCCGATGCTGTCCGGAAGATCCAGTCCGCTATGATTTCTCCCTCACGCGCTTTGGAATTCATCCTGATTTTTCAAAAAATCCGTTCGAAATTTCACGCTGAACAGACGGGAAAGAGAATTTTTCCGGAAAAAAAGCGATTTTCTGCGTATTTTCTGCGTATTTTTTCAAATATTGATTTGCAAATGATTTTATCTCATGTTACAGTTTACTGTGGAGGTACAAAAGTGTACCTGGTCAGTTAACCCATTAACAGGGAGATGAGTCATGGAGTTTTACAACGTAAAGAAGAGAACCAAAGTCGAGATCGCTGAAAAGAACTGCAAAAAAGTCGTCTACAAGAGAGAGACCGCCAAAGGCGTTCAGGAACGCTATGCCGTCAAAGCGAAAGATGACGACGGAACCAATCTGACGAAGTTTGTCAGCAAAGCGGACTATGCCAAATTGAAATGCCCGGTCGGAAAGTAATCCGCTTTTCAGAATCAGACAGTTGCCCCGTTCGAAAGAGCGGGGCTTTTTATTTTGGAGCGGAATGGCTTTTTCGGATTCTGCACACCGAACCTCCGCAACAGAAGCAGTCAAACTCGCGGAAAGAACTGTCACGAGAAATTCACCGATTCGACCCGGTACACAGAAGCAGTCCACGCGCGGGTAGTTCTTCTCAAAGCGGCCTGATAATACTCTCCGTTCAGCAGGAACAGTCCGTACCCGGGAAGAACTCTGATATTTTTTCAGGAAATCGTTTGAAAATTTTAAATAACGGAGTAAATTAGTAGTTCCTGCATCCGTATTACCCGATCTCGGAGAAGGAAGTGAATCGCGTCCTGGCGGAATACGATTCAAAAGAAAACTGTTATGTTGGAATGGACCCTGTGATCTGCACAGGAAAACGAAATCGGAGAAAATGAAATCATGAAGACGTTTCTTGCAAAAGTCGGCGAAATCGAACGCAAAACGATTGTGATCGATGCCGCGGACGTTCCCGTAGGCCGTCTTGCCGTCAAAATCACGAATGCACTGCGCGGCAAAGACCGTCCCACCTACACCCCGCATGTTGATACCGGATGTTTTGTTATCGTCATCAATGCCGCCAAGGCAAAGCTGACTGGAACAAAAGAGGAAAAGAAGATCTATACGGACTATACCGGCTATCGCAGCGGTCTGAGAGAAAAAACCGCCAAATATGTCCGGGAGCACAATCCGGAGCGTCTGATCCGGGATGCCGTCTGGGGAATGATTCCGAAAAGCCGTCTCGGCCGCGCCCAGTACCGCAAGCTCAAAGTCTATGCCGGTGCGGAGCATCCGCATGCCGCTCAGAAACCCGAAACGGTTAAATTCTAAGGAGATACTTGAATGAGCACAGAACTCCGTACCACCGGACGCAGAAAATGCGCCAGCGCCAGAGTCGTTATCGCCGAAGGCAACGGCAAAATCACCATCAACGGCAAGAAATTTGAAGAATATTTCAATACGGAAGCGCTCAGAGGCTACATCCTTCAGCCTCTCGCAGTGACAAGCCTCACCGGCAAAATTGATGTTTCCGCGACGGTCACCGGCGGCGGAAAAGCCGGACAGGCCGGAGCGGTCCGTCACGGACTCTCCCGCGCCCTCGTCAAATTCGATGAGGAAGCCTGCAAATCCGTCCTGAAGGACAGCGGAATGCTGACCCGCGATTCCAGAGAGAAGGAACGTAAGAAACCCGGTCAGCCCGGTGCAAGAAGACGCTTCCAGTTCTCCAAACGCTAAGCCGTTTTTCAGAACTTGGTCTGTTTTCAGAGGAACTCGAACGGGTTCCTCTTTTTTATTGCCGACAGCGATTTCCCTTCGGAAATCCCGGCTCGTCGCTTTTCTTTTCGGAAAAGCAACTTATATTATATAGAACCGTTTCAATCAGTAACCGCAATTAACGGAGAATATCATGGCAAAGGTTCGTGTTGCTATTGTTGGCGCGTCCGGTTACGCGGGCGAGGAGCTGATCCGGCTTCTTACCGTACACCCGAACGTAGATTTACGCATCATCACATCCCGGCAGAACGCCGGAAAAGAGATCTCGGAAATCTTTCCGCGCTTCTTCGGAATGGACCTGAAATTCTCCGCTCCCGATGTGGCGCAGATCGCGGCGGAATGCGATGCGGCATTCCTGGCACTGCCTCACGGACTGGCTTCCGAATATGCGATTCCCCTGATGGAAGCCGGGGTACGGGTATTTGACATCAGTGCGGACTTCCGTCTGCGTTCCACCGCGAAATACAAGGAGTATTACGGCAAGGAGCATCCGGCGCCGGAACTGCTGAAAAAAGCAGTCTACGGTTCGCCGGAACGGTATCGCGAACAGATCAGAGAGGCGGCATTTATTGCGTGTCCCGGCTGTTATCCGACCAGCATCATTCTTGCGGTTGCGCCGCTGCTGAAGGCGGGACTGGTTTCCACGAAAAATGTGATCGTCGCAAGTATGAGCGGAGTCACGGGAGCCGGACGCAAAGTCGATCTGCCCTACATCTTCCCGGAATGCAATGAGAGCATCCGTGCGTATGGAGCCGTCGGACATCGTCATCTGCCGGAAATCGAACAGGAACTGGCAGTTGCCGCGGGAGTCGAGGAAATGGCAATCAACTTCATTCCGCACCTTGCTCCGATGAACCGCGGAATCAACTCCACGATCGTCCTCGATCCGACAGAGAAATTCTCCAAGGAAGCCGTAACGGAAGCCTATAAAAACGCCTATGGCAACGAAGAATTCGTCAAAGTTCTCCCGATGGGGAAACTGCCGGATACCAAACATGTGACTATGACCAACCGCTGCGAAATCGGATATGTCTACGATTCCCATACAAACAAGCTGCTGGTCTTCAGTGTCATCGACAATCTGACCAAAGGCGCCGCCGGACAGGCCGTTCAGTGCATGAACATCCGCTTCGGCATGGAGGAGAATCTCGGTCTGCGCTGACTTTTCCGCAGAATCTCTCCGGAAGAGAAAAAAATCAAACAACAGTTACACGCCGTCGGGAAACAAACCGGCGGCGTGTTTTTTATTGCAGACAGGGAAGAAAAAAATCAGGCGGGAGAGTTTTTTTTCTGCTGCTGTTCCCAGATACCGGCAATGCCGCGAAGAGTAAAGGTATCATCGGCATACTCAAAACCGGCAAGTTCCCGGAGAAAGAAAGGCGCATCCCCTCCGCAGGCGACACGTCGGACAGGGGTTCCCGCGAACAGTCTCTCCATGCGGTCAAGAATCTCGCGGACAGCACCCAGAGCACCCGCATCGACACCGATATCAATGGCATCCACCGTATTGTTTCCGGGAAAGTCGGGAATATCGGAACGAATCTCCGTCAGCGGAAGTTTTGCCGTATAATCATGAAGCGCGCGACGCAGAAGCTGGCGGCCCGGCAGAATCGCCCCCCCGCGCATCCTCCTCTCCGAATCCACAAACTCCATATTGATCGCAGTTCCGAAATCCACGCACAGCGCAGGCAGAGGACCGGAAAAGATCAGCGAAGCGGCATTGGCAAGACGATCCGCCCCCAGAGTTTCCGGTTTCTTCATCAGAGAGAGATCCACCGGCCCCCGTACAAAATTCGGAGAAACGATCAAAGCCCCCGCCCGTTGCAGGAGCTCCTCGAAAACCGGCACCACACTTGCCGCCGCCATCTCCGGCACGGCAAATGGCTCCAGATGGAATTCAGAAGTCGGGACCTTTGCAACAGGCTGAATCTTCCCGCCGCAAAGGTCCGCAATCTGGACGTGAGTGTTCCCCACGTTGAAAAGTCGGCAATCCATACGAAACGGATCAGCCTCCGAGTTTTTCGATGATGCTGATCAGCGGCATGAACAGCGCAAGAACAATTCCACCGACGACCACAGCAAGAAACACAATCATCAACGGTTCAATCATGGAGGTCAGGGCGCCGACCGCATTATCGACTTCTTCGTCATAGGTATCGGCGATCTTGTCGAGCATTTCAGGCAGCTTACCGGTCTCCTCGCCCACTTCGATCATACTGATCACCATGTCGGGGAAGATTTTCGTCGTGGCAAGAGGCCCGGCAATCGTTTCTCCTTCCTTCACTGCATCATGCACTTTCTGCACCGCAGCGGCGACCACATCGCTTCCGGAAGTCTCTTTCACGATACTCAAAGCGTTCAGAACCGGCACACCGGACCCCATCAGAGTCCCCAATGTTCGCGAGAACTTTGAAATTGACGACTTCGAAATAATCGGCCCAAACAATGGCAGATTGTAATAGAAGACGTCCAGCGCATGCTTTCCAAACGGAGTCTTGGCAAACACCTTGTACGCGATCACAAGGCCGATGACACAGCCGATCAGCAGAAGCAGCTGTTCCTGCATGAAACGGCTGACCCCCATGACGAACTCCGTCAAAGCAGGAAGCGGAGCACCTTCCAGGAGTTCTTTGAAGATTTTCTCAAACTTCGGCACGATGAAGATCATCAAACCGGCGGTAATCGCACCCGCAATACAGAGAACGATACACGGATACACCATCGCGGACTTCACTTTTCCGGCGATTCGCGACGCCTTTTCCATGAAGGACGCCAGACGGTCCAGAATCACTTCCAGCTTACCGGCCGCCTCACCGGCACGCACCATGTTCAAATACAGTTTATTGAAGGAGCGCGGATGCTGAGCCAGCGCCTCGGAAAACGTGGAACCGGCCTCGACGCCAGTGGCCACCTCGCCGATGATCTTCTTGATGACAGGATTCTTCGCCTGCTTTTCCAGAGTTTTCAGCGACCGGATCAGAGGAAGACCGGCATTGAGAAGAATCGCCATCTGACGGGTGAAAATCGTAAGATCCTTCTGTTTGATCACCGCAGGTCCCAGAGAGATGTTCAGGTTCATCGCACTGGACTTTTTCTTCTCCTCTTTCTTGCCCGTTTCCTTTTTCTTGCTTTCGACTTTCCGGATCTGTTTAATGGAAGTCGGGAACAAGCCCTGATCCTTCAGAAACGCGGTTACCGCTTCTTCATTAGCGGCTTCCTTCTGCCCTTTTCTCTCTTTGCCCGTGGCATCCATTGCCGCGTACTGATACAAAGGCATGGTTTCATCTCCTTTCTCTGCGTTCGGGAACCGGCGGCGTCCCGTTCTGTTTTGAAAAATTACTTCGCATTCCAAACTCCCGGCGAACAGGGAAACACATTCCCCACATGCCTTCGCACGGGTAAACACAAGAGTCATCCATTGTTACGGAATATAATAGCATGAAGAAATCGCTTTGTCCAGCCGTTCCAGCGCAAAACAGAGGGGAAAGAGAGTTTTTTTTGCAGAAAATCCCTCCCGGAAGCGCTTCCACGGGAGAAAACCGGAGTTAATTTGCTTCCAGAGGTTGAATTCATCCATTTCCGGCTGTATTCTATAAAATGAATTAATGGAGATATTTTGATTATGGAACTGCTTTATGAAATACAGGTGGACAACGGCGCACGCTATCATGCCATCGGCGATGAATCCCTGATGCTCAAACCGGAAGAATACTGCGTTGTCCGCAAGGACTTCTATACCGACTACGCCCGCGTTATCAAAATCTGCCGCGAAGCCACCCCCGAGGATCACACGCAGGAACCGCAGGGACCGGACAAAAAAACCGAAACACCGATCATTCAGCGCAAAGCAACCGTTGTGGATCAGAGCAAAGCACATGAAAACCTCGCCCGGGCAAAATCCGCCATGAGAACCGCCGCTCAGCATGTCGAACTGCTGCAGCTGCCCATGAAACTGATCAATGCGCATTATTCATTCGACGGCAAACTCGTCACGATCCAGTTCAGCGCCGAAGGAAGAGTCGATTTCCGGGAACTGGTCAAGCAGCTCTCTTCCGCCCTCAATACCAGAATCGAACTGCGCCAGATCGGGGTCCGGGATGAAACCGCGGCAATCGGCGGAATCGCTCCATGCGGACGCATCCTCTGCTGCTGTTCCTTCCTCAAGAATTTTGCGTCCATCAATGTGAAAATGGCAAAGGAGCAGGATCTGTCGCTGACGCCATCCACAATCTCGGGAGTCTGCGGAAGACTGAAATGCTGTCTGAAATATGAACACGAAGGCTATCTCGAAATGGAAAAAACCATGCCACGCCGCGGCGACTGCTGCGAATGCGTGGAAGGACGAGGACGGGTTGTGGACCGCAATCTGCTCACTCAGAAGGTGACTGTCTGTCTCGATGAGACGAACCGGACAGTCATCTGCCATCGCGATGAAGTCACCGTGGTCTATCCCGAAAAACATAAATACTCGAAAAAATCCGGAGGAGCCAACTCCGGGAAAAATGAGAAAAATTCCGAGGATTGAACAAAAAAGAGGTCCGGAATGAAAGTCGGCGATCCCATTCAATGCCCGCACTGCGGCGCGGATTCCTTTCTGAAAAAAGAGTCGGTCATGGACGGCTGGACCAAAGTCGGCGAGGTGCTGAAATGCGCCTCCTGTTCCGCTGTCATCGCCAAGGTGCAGGAAGCAGAGTCCAACTCTCAAAAAGCATCTGACGCGGCGGAGCGGCTGAAAAAATTCCTCGGTGCGGAAGAGGAAAAGCCGATCCACCTCTCCCTGGATCAGGCCGACAAGCGCTTCTGCAAAGACTGTGTCAATCTGGTTCAGCATCCGTTCGTCCTGCGCTGCGCCATCGACGGTCACACGGTCAATCCAATGGATGACTGCGACCGTTTCCAGTCCAGATAAATCTTCCCACCTGATCAGAAGGAGGTTCGATATGCGGGAAAAAATTTCTTTCAATCGCGACTGGCGTTTTCTCGAAGGCCCTTTTGAAACAATCACTCCAACGACCAAGGCGGCCATGTATCTTTCCGCCAAAACGGAACGCCTCAAATGGGGTCCCGGAACCTACACACACAACGATATTCCGGACTGCTGGGATCTCAACGGAGAACTGCCCGCCGAACGCTGGAAGGCAGTCGATCTGCCGCACGACTACATCATCGAACGGACTCCCGATCCGATGGAACCCGGAGCTCTCGGGTTCTTCCGCTACGATGATGCATGGTATCGAAAGCATTTTGAAGTGTCGCCGGAAGACCGGGGAAGAAGAATCGCCATCTATTTTGAAGGAATCACCGGAATCTCCGATCTCTACCTGAACGGCTGTTTTTTGAAACACAACGATGGCAGTTATGTCTCGTTTGAAGTCGATATTACCGATCTTGTCCGTTTCGACCGGGAAAATGTTCTTGCCGTTCATGTCGATCCGCGCGTTCAGGAGGGCTGGTGGTATGCAGGGGGCGGCATCTACCGGAATGTCTGGCTGGTCAAGACCGATCCCATCGCGGTGGATCTCTGGGGAGTGTTCGTTCCGGTCCGGAAGCGCGAGGGGGATTGCTGGGATGTGCCGGTTGAAGTTACTTTGCGCAATACGGGCTATGAAGAGGAATCTGTCAGGGTGCTTTGTGAAATCATCTCCCCGAAAGGGGAAAAGGTCGGAGAGATTCCGCTGGAAGGCTCCGTCCCCGCGCGGGATAAAACTCTCCTGACCGGATGCGGAACGCTTGCCTCTCCGGAGCTCTGGGATCTGGATGCACCGAATCTCTATACTCTGAAGGTAACAGTCAGCAAGCGGACCGGCGGAACATTCGAGACATGCGATCTTCTGGAACAGCGTTTCGGATTCCGCGAAATTGTCATAACGCCGGACCGCGGACTCTTCCTCAATGGAAAGAACATTAAAATCAAGGGAGTCTGCGCGCACCTCGACTTCGGACTGACAGGAAAGGCGGTTCCAGACAATCTCTGCCGCTACAAGATGCAGCTCTGCAAAGAGATGGGCGCCAATGCGTTCCGTACCAGTCACTATCCGCACCAGGAGGCGGTGATGGACGCCTGCGACGAACTCGGACTCCTGGTGATGGACGAAACCCGCAGATTCGAATCCAATGAAGAGGCCCTCGCCCAGATGGAAATGCTTGTCCGGCGCGACCGCAACCGCCCGTCCGTCTTTCTCTGGTCCACCGGGAACGAGGAGATGGCGTATCACGGCATGGAACAGGGACACCGGATTCAACGCGCGCTGAGCCATGCCATCCGGAAACTCGATCCGACCAGGCCCATAACCACTGCAATGACCAATCTTCAGGATACGACCGTCGGAGCGATCTGCGATGTCATCGGCGTCAACTACAGTTTCCGCTGCATGGAGGAAGTGCACAGCCGCTTTCCGGAAAAGCCGTTTGTCTCCAGTGAAAACTGCGCAGTCGGTTCCACACGCGGCTGGTACTGCGGAGACAGTCCCGAACGGGGACTTCTCGACGCACGCGACCGCGATCCGGGACCCGACAGTTTTCAGGTCTTCGGTCGCGAAAAAACATGGCAGTACATCATGGAGCATCCGTGGCTCGCAGGCGGATTCCAATGGGACGCTTTCGAACACCGGGGCGAGGCGGTCTGGCCCCGTCTGAGCTCCGTTTCCGGAGCACTGGATCTCTTCCTCCAGAAAAAGGACGCTTTCTATCAGAACCAGTCGCACTGGATCAAAAAGCCGATGATTCATCTGCTGCCACACTGGACGCATCCCGGATTCGAAGGAATCCCCATCTCCGTATGGGTCTATACCAACTGCGAAGAGGCGGAACTTTTCCTCAACGGGAAAAGTCTCGGAAAACAGCGCATCGAACCGTGGGGACACGCCGAATGGAAAGTTCCCTATGAACCCGGAAAACTCGAAGCAGTGGGCTTTCTCGGCGGAGAACGCAAAGTCTCCGATCTCCGGGAAACCACCGGACCGGCAGCCGCCTTGAAACTGTTGCTGGAAAATGCTCCTGTTTCCGCAAATGGAGAAGATATCGCCCTCTTCACCTGTCTGGCGATCGATGAGCAGGGACGCGAAGTGCCGAACGCATCCCCCTTTGTTCATTTCGACTGTGTCAAAGGAGGCAGAATCCTCGGAACCGGCTCCGCCAACACCGATCACGTCCCGGTCCCTGCGCCGGAACGGAGAATGTTTGCAGGACGCATCAGCATCGCTCTCAAGCCCGAACTGCCGGCAGAGGGAACAAAAGAGATCGAAACCGTTCTGATCGCCAGTGCCAATGGTCTCCGCAGTGCGGTTCTCTCCACTGTTTTCCGGGCAGCTCCGGAAGCCTGAAAAAACGGATGGGGAAAAAGTTCCGGAATCCTGTCACCAGTTCTGCAAGAATTTTCAACATCGCAATGCCCTCTGGAAAAATCCAGGGCGGCATTGCATAGAACTCTCCAAGAATGAGAATCTCATTGGGGGAAAAAATCTTTATACATCGTCCATTCTTCTTTCCGCGACAGAAACATAAAATCAGCGATCCGATTCTCAAGATTCCCATCCATCGTTCCTGAATTGATCGGCCAAAACCGTATTCTCTCTTTTTTCATTTCGTCATCACGATCTTGAGTTCTATCATACAAGCGGAGAAGTGGTTCCATGGAATCAAGACTTTTCATTGAAATCGAAAAGACTGTTTTACGGAGCACCCTGTCCAAGGGCCCGCAGGAAGGGAAATTTGATTTTTTCCTTTTTTCGTCCTATATTAATCTAAACTTCTAAAATAAGGATATGCACATGCTGAAAGGGATTTCTCCACTACTCTCTCCGGAACTGCTGAAAATTTTAAGCGAAATGGGACATGGTGATACCATTGTCCTTTCCGATGCTCATTTTCCCTCTCATACACTGGGACCGCAAGTAGTCCGGATGGATGGCATAAAAATTCCCGATCTGCTGAAAGCGTTCATGCCGTTATGGGAACTGGATTCTTATACGGAGACCCCTTTCTGCATGATGCAGCCGCTTCTGGGAGACAAGCTGGATATGGATTATGTGAAGAGCTGTTCGGAAATTCTGGGCTGTCAGCCGACATATATTGAACGGTATGCCTTCTATGAAAAAGCAAAAAAAGCCTATGCGGTCATTCATACGGGAGAAACGCGCCAATACGGGAATATTCTGCTGCAAAAAGGCGTTATTATTTCCGCTTGACCAGCGTCCGAACAAAAGAACGACTTTTGAAACAGAAAACAAACCGTCTTCTTTTCAAAAGTCGTTTTTTATTGTAAGGGACTGATGCTATCTGACGATTTCAAAGAAGGGAGTCGCTCCGTTTGGAAGGGTCGCCGTATTAATTTCAGCGATCCAGTATTTTCCATCGCGTTTCAGCGGCAGCGGCGCACGGCGAACCCCGTTCACAGAGAGCGGATAGAGCTTGTACTCGCCATCCGCAAGGGCCAGACGCACCTGAAAGACGCCGGTCCGCATCAAAACCGGAAAACGTCCCGGATCCAGAACGGTGACGCGGTCGGAAGTCATCCGCATGCCCGTTGCGGCCTGCTCCGTAATAATCGCCAGAACCATGCGGCTCGATTCCTTCAGAGGTTTGCCGTCAACGGAAGTCAGCGCAATCGTCGAATTGAGTCCGCGCTTGAGAATCTCAAGGACCGGGAAACGCGCAGTGTTGCCTGCCAGCTGCGCCGCAGCTTCCGTCATCGGAGTGGATACGCTCAGGGAGCAGGAGGCCTGATTCAGAAGCAGTTCACCGGTATCGCTCTCGAAAATCTGCGCCTCCGGATTGCTCCGGTTTCCGGCGGGAAGAATCTGCCGGGACTTCAAGTAATCGACCGTCTTTTTTAGCGAAAACGTGCTCTTGTCCGCAGATCCGACTTCACTGAAGAAGAGCTCCATCTTTGCCTGAGATCCTCCGACAGGCGCCAGAGTCAGGCAGGAGGGCGTTCTCCGGAGATCGAATGCCGAAGTGCTTTTGAACGGAATATCCGTCACACGCAAACCGAAACCGGTCAGGAGCGAGAGCTTCGACTGTTCCGAATTCACCGCACTCTCCGGCGGACAATTCCGCAAATACGCTCTGTCATACGCCACTTCCACCCGGTTCTTCGATTTTCTGACATCGCCGCGCCCGAAAAGGCACGCCCCCAGAAACTCATTCGCCCGGTGAAGCGGCGAATCGTAGACCCGGAAGGCATCCGGACCTTTCGGCGGATTGTAGATCAGATCCGGATTCCGGTCGAGCCACACCGCGCCTTGATGAACAAACACTCCGCCGAAGTTCTGAAGCGCCGCATACGCAGGAAACGTCAGAGCATTCTCATACTGATACTGGTTCGCATAGCAGTGATTCTGCTCCGTCACCAGAATCGGACGATCCGCAAGGCGCGAAGCTGACGCCGTCAGGAAGTGCGGCACCGCCAGCTCAATGGAACTGCTCTGCACATACTGCGTCCCCGCCTCTCCCCAGCCGCCTCGCGGATGGTTGAAATAGGTATTGATGGAAACCGCATCGCTGCACTCCGCACGCAGTCCGCTGTGACGAATCTGCTTGCCACAGTTGTACTGCGTCACCAGGCCCGGATATCCCAGTTTGCGAATCTCCGTCACGCACCATTTCTGAAGATCCGAAAGACAATGAAACAGAAATTCGTTCCAGTCCCGGTTCTCCTGATTGTTCACCCAGTAGCGCTGCGGCTCCGCCAGTTTCTCAAGCGATTCAGCTTCCACAACTCCCCCCCAGGCTTTTTTCACTCCGGCAAATGACCCGTATTTTTTCATCAGAAACGCATGCCAGCGTTCCAGCAGATGCTGTTTCTGCTCCTTCGGCAGCCGCGCATAGTAGTGAATTCCGAGTTCCAGCTCATTGCTGAATTCCATGCAGAGAATCGCAGGCTCATCCTTCCAGGCGGTTCCGGTGTAGGGATTCACATGGTTCAGAAGCTGCTTCACAAGACGCTTCCACGCGTCGCGCACCGCAGGATCGCCGATGATGAAGCGGAACCGCCCCTCTAGAGTGTCCTGACTGTTCCAATACCGTTTCCCCAGCGACCCGTAATTCAGATTGACATAAAAGTAAATCCCCTGTTTCTTCCCCTCCGCCACCAGATAATCCATGAAATCAAGCCATTTAGCCTGATACTCAAGTTCATCCCCGCTTTTCCGGTTATCCGGAATGACGCCGATCCTCAATGCGTTATATCCCTGTCTGCGCATGAGAGAACAGAACAGCGGGACATCCTTGCTGCGATCGCGTTTGATCTTCATCCGCTCGCCGATGCGGAACAGACGGTCGCATCCCCCCTCTGCAAATCCGAAAAACCGCTGCTCCACACCGGGCAGTTTTTCAAACTCCAACCCTCCGCCCGGCGAAAAGCGGATTCTTCCATATTTCCCCGCGGGCCCCGGAGCCAGAAAGCGATCCAGATCGATCGCGGAACCTTTGACCACCTGAAGATCCGGAAAATCAGAAACCTTCCATGTGCCATCCGGCGTGAACTCGTTCATCCCAATGCCGACCTCCCTCGAGGCAAAACTCGCCGCACCGACAATCCAGACCGAATTTCCTTTCGTGGAAAGCGTAACTGCCGCGACCTCCTTGCCCGGCAGCCGGAAGCGCGAAAGAAAAAATCCTCCTTTCCGGTCCTGCTTGACCGGTATTTCACAGACCTTCTTTGCATTGGGACCTCCGGTGATGGCAATCCAGTCCACCACATCGCGTCCGGCGACGAGCTCGTATTCCGCGTTCAGACCGTCCGCAAAATGGAAGCGGACGCTGCCGATCGGCGCCCCCCCCTTCGGGGTCCAGCAGGAGGTGTGAAGCAGATAGAAAAACTTCTGCCGCGGATACGGTTTCCGGAAGGGAATCCTCAACTCTTTCAGCGAGGTCCGGCAGAAACGGGAGTCAAAGGTCAGAACCGACTTTCCTCCGTTCGACGCAGGATCAATCAATGTAAATTCCATTCCGCCAAAAGAGACCAGTGCCGGATCAATCCCGTGCAAATCCTCCTCGGGGCCCTGATCCGACCAGCCGCCCTTCCCGTCGCCGGCCTCCTCATCCGCAAAATCCCGATTCGCATAGGAGCGCAGATCCACAGGAATCACATCTTTTCCAGCGTGGAGCGGTCCTGCAAAACGATGCAGGAACGTCAGTTCCGCTGGAACACCCCCCTTCACTTTTACCGTAAACACGGCACGGGAGTCGGCAGAAGTCAGAAGACACTGCTTGCCGAACTTCACAATTCCCCGGTCGGAAACGGTCCTCGCGGGAAACCGCTCTCCTCCAGGATAAGTCCGGACTTTCCATCCCTGATTTCCCTGTTCCAGATCCCCGTTCGGAAGCAGTGTTCCATTCAACGCGATATTATCGAAAAAAGTACCGTAAATCAGCTGCTTCCCTTTCGAGGAGAAACTGAAAAACTGGACCGAAACAATGCCGTCCTTCTCAGGCACAAAACTGATTTTGCAAAACTCCCAGCCCCCTTCTCTGGCAGTCAGGTCAAAAGTCACGACCTTTCCATTGAGCTCGGGCTGTTTCGGAAATTTCAGATATCGTCCTTTGCCACCCGACTCGATTTTCGCATCGTTCAGGTTCACCGATCCATGAAGATGAACTCGTCCGGAGTTCACTGCGCCAAGAGAAAAAGGCAAAAGAAGAACCGCTAGAGAATAAAATGTGATTTTCATGAAAAACACTCCCCTTTCATATTTTGTCATGGATAGCTAAGACGGTAATCGGATCTGCGGAAGCGTCCGCTGTTTGTATAGATCCAGCCGGTCGGCGTATAGTTCCGAAAGCAGGAATAGAAATCCGTTCCTCCGGCATGTCCGTCGGCATACCAGTTGTTCGTCCGGTTTCCATGACGGAAATGGATTCCCTTGTTGCCGTGAAAGCTCCATGTGGGAAGACCTTCCACCGTATCAATACTATCGAACAGAACCGGAAAACGGGAGGCATGTTTCATCTTCCGGAAATCAATCCACATGGGATTGTTGTGGGCGAGTCCGCCGGAAAACACAGGATCTCCGTGAGCTTTGTCCACGCCATCACCTAGAAGAACGTAAATCCGCATCCCGTAGGTTTTCGCATAATAGTTCGTATCTTTGATCACGGAAGGATACGACGGACAATATGCACTTTTCGGGATCGCTTTTCTCGAACCGAACACCTCCACCCCCCAGTAGTAGTTGTCCGCGCCGTCGCCCGTGACAAACTGGACGGCAAGAACATCATTGTTCTGATCCGCATACATCCGGCAGGCAAGCCCCGTCTGCTTCAAATTCGAAATGCATGAAACCGAACGCGCCTTCGCCCGCGCAGAATTCAATGCAGGAAGCAGCATCGCCGTAAGAATCGCAATAATCGCAATCACGATCAGAAGCTCTATCAATGTAAATTTCGACCGATCCATGGAATCTTCTCCGTTCAGTTTTCAACCCTTTTTTCGCTGTGGTAAATTATACAATAAAACAAAAGGAAAACAAGAGAAGAATTATAACAAAAATATGACTTTGGGGACATTTCATCATTGAAATCCTAAAAAATAAATGTATTTTCCAAAATAAAATTATAAGATAAGGTGATATCCATGGCCAGAAAACGAGGTTTTTCCTA
This sequence comes from uncultured Lentisphaeria bacterium, assembly GCA_905197955.1. Classification (GTDB taxonomy): domain Bacteria; phylum Verrucomicrobiota; class Lentisphaeria; order Victivallales; family UBA1829; genus UBA1829. The sequence continues at coordinate 38,489 of CAJKAR010000027.1, forward strand.
TGCGCTTCTCGGATCCGTGCAAAACCGGATTCCCACCCCGCTTCCGCTGTATGTCCATGCACTCGGGCACGTAACGCGCTATTTTCCATACATGGAAGATCTTCCGCCTCGGGAAGAGCCTTTTGTGGAAATCTACTGGTGCATCTCCGGCTCCGGACGTTTTTTCATTGAGGGCAAGGAACCACAGATCATGCGTCCCGGAGATGTCTTCTACCGGCTGGAAAACGAACGCCATTACCACGAGATCGTAGAAGAACCCTGGGAGTACCGATGGCTGACTTTCGCAGGACCGCTTGCCGAACCGCTTTTAAAATCCTACCAGTTTCCCCACAAATGTTTTCACGCGGGCAAGTGCCCTCACGAGCTGTATATGCGCCTGGAAACGCTGATGCGCGAAAAAACCGATTACAACTTCCGGGAATCGGTTGCCGTCATCTGTTCCATTCTCGCCCGTCTCGGAGGAAGCGACGAAACCACCTCGCCGGAAGCCGGACTGACCGGTCGCGCCAAAGATATCTGCTCCATTCACTATCAGGACCCGACCTTCGATATCAATACCCTCTCCTCCATTCTGAAAGTGAACCGCTGGACTCTGCGGCGCGCCTTCCGCCGCCATCTCAACACAACCCCGAGCGCCTTTCTGTTCGATATGCGCATGGACAATGCATTCAGACTTCTCCGGAACACCCGTCTGCCAATCGCCCAGATCGCCCGTGAATGCGGATTCGCCGACACCAGCTATTTCTGCAAAGTCATCCGTGACACCACCGGCTCTTCCCCCACCCAGCTGCGCCGATTGTAAAAAATCCATAGCCCGGAACCGCAATCACCGCAAAGCGTAAAATTTACGCAAAAAGATTTTACACATTTTCCGTTTTCCTCTTGCTTTCCCTGCACGTTTCAGCTAAATTAACTGCGAAAAAAGGAATTTCATGCGGAGGAATCCTGACGTGAAAAACAGACTGACCATTAAAGAGTTTGCAGGCAGAGCCGGTGTCTCCATTGCCACCGTTTCCCGCGCATTCACCGGGAACGGCAGAATCAGCGACAAAACACGGAAAAAAATCCTCCAGCTTGCCGATCAGCTCGGATATTCCGCCGGACGGGCTCGGGGAAGCCGCGACTGCACCACCCCGCCGGAAATCATTTTCTTCTATCCGGAGGTCTATTCCGATGAGCCGGATTATTTTATTGCGGAAATAGAACTTGCCATCAAACGCAGCATTGCCTGCGAAAATATTTTCACAGTTACCCCCTTTGATGAAAACGACGATCATGTCATTGATTCCGCAAAACTCCGGATGCTCGAAGGCTCCATTGCCGGAGCCATCATTGTAGCGGCGACTCCCGGAGCGAAAAAACTGGCGAAAATGGCGGAAAGCTGTTCCCTGCCCTACGTCATCATCGGGAACATTCCCGGTTTTGAGAGCAATTCAGTGCTGTATGACAACGAATATGGCGCATTTCTCGCAGGGAAGTATTTCCGCGAAACAGGAAGAAAACATCCGGCATACATTACCGGCCATCTCGACAGCGCCAAACAGACAGGTTTCAAACGGGGGTTCGGCGATTCGAATCTTCTTGTCATTCCCGGCGGAGCGGGGTTCCGGTTCGGGACCAATGCGCTCAATTACATTCGGAAGAACCATCCGGAAGTGGACTGCGTGCTCTGCGCCAACGATATTCTAGCCATGGGGCTCATGAAGGAAGCGGAAAACAAGGGAATCCGGATTCCGAGAGATCTTGCCGTCATCGGATTCGATGACATTGCGGTATCCCGTTATTTTCATCCGGCGATCTCCTCGGTCTCTCTGCATCTGGTCAAAATCGGAAAAACCGCAGTGGAACTGCTGAGGAAACAGTTCAATGGAGAGAATCATGTGCAGTCGGAAGTCGTTCAATGCGATCTGGTCTTGAGACAGTCAACGTGAAACAAATTATTTTGGCAAATCAACAGCAATTCATATTCAACAAAAGGAGAAGCACTATGGATAAAACACTCGTTCTGCTCGCCGCGGGCATGGGCAGCCGCTACGGCGGACTCAAACAGCTCGATCAGCTCGGCCCTCACGGGGAAACCCTGATGGACTACTCCATTTTTGATGCGCTGCGTGCCGGATTCACGAAAATCGTCTTCATCATCCGCCACGACATCGAAGAGGAATTCAAGCGCGTGATCGGAAGCCGCTACGAACATATGGCAGACATTGCCTATGCGTTCCAGTCGCTCGATGATCTTCCCGGCGGATTTTCCGTCCCGGAAGGCAGAACCAAACCGTGGGGAACGGGTCAGGCTGTCTACGCCGTACGGGAGATCGTCAAAACCCCCTTCGCCGTCATCAATTCCGATGACTTCTATGGAGCGGACGGCTACCGGAAACTTGCCAAAGGTCTTGATTCCGCCGAAAAAAATGAATTCTGCATGTGCGGTTTCTTTCTGCGGAACACCCTCTCCGAAAACGGCTCCGTTTCCCGGGGAATCTGCTCGCTGAATGCCGATGGAACCCTGAAAGATGTGGTGGAACATACAAAAATCGAAAAAACCGGCGGAAAAATTCTCAGCACTCTGGACGACGGTTCCCAGATCGAATTCACCGGCGATGAAGTCGTTTCCATGAACATGTGGGGATTCCAGCCTTCCCTGTTCAACGAGCTGGAAGGATTGTTCCGCGCCTTTCTGGAAAAACATTCCACGGAACTGAAGAGCGAATTCTACATCCCGTTTGTCGCCGATGAACTGGTCAAGGCAGGAAAGGCCAAAGTCAATGTTCTGACCTCCGGCGACTCCTGGTTCGGAGTAACATACAAGGAAGATAAACCGGTTGTCCAGAATGGTCTCCGCGCACTCGTCAAAGCCGGTGTTTATCCGGAAAACCTTTTTGAAAAGTGAAACTGTCATGAATCCGAAATTTGATTTCCAAGCCATCTGTTCCCAGTTCCGTCTGTACGGGGATTTCGTTTCCGTCCAGCCCTACGGAAACGGTCACATTAACGACACCTATCAGCTGGTCTACTGTCAGAGCGGAAAAAATGTCCGCTACATTCTCCAGCGGATCAACACAAACGTCTTCAAGAATCCGGTCAGCCTGATGGACAACATCCAGCGGGTCACGGATCATCTGCAGAAAAAATGTACGAATTCCCGCGGCACGCTGACTCTGATCCTCACGGAGAAATGGAAACCCTATGTCGTCGATGAAGACGGCAACTACTGGCGCGTCTATCTCTTCATCGAAGACGCAGGCAGCTATGATGTCATCGAGAATGAAAAACAGGCCTACGAAGCAGCAAAAGTATTCGGCCAGTTCCAGGCGGATCTCGTTGACATTCCCGGCCCGCGGCTGATCGAAACCATTCCCGATTTCCACAACACCCCCTCCCGGGTCGCCGCGCTGGAGAAAGCGGTTCGCGAGGATAAATGCGGACGCGCCGCCTCCGTTCAGAAGGAAATTGATTTCGTGCTCTCCCGGAAAGAGGACGCAGGACTGCTGCTTGATCTGAACCGCCAAGGACTCATTCCCGAACGGATCACGCACAATGACACAAAACTCAACAATGTGCTCATCGACAATGCAACCGGAACGGGAATCTGCGTCATTGACCTTGATACCGTCATGCCCGGACTCGCCCATTACGATTTCGGCGACATGGTCCGCACCGGCACCAGTCCCGCCCCCGAAGACGAAACGGATCTCTCCAAAGTCACCATGCAGTTCAACATGTTCGAAGCCCTTCTCCGCGGCTACTGCGCCTCCGCGGGCAATTTTCTGAACGATGTCGAACTCGAACACCTGCCCTTCAGCGGCAAACTGATCACGCTCGAAATCGGCACGCGCTTCCTCACCGATTATCTTGAGGGAGACATCTATTTCAAAGTCCACCGGGATGGGCACAATCTGGACCGCTGCCGCACCCAGTTCAAACTCGTGGAATCCATTGAACAGCAGTACGACCGGATGATGAAACTGGTCGGCGAAATCAGAAAGGATCTGAAAAAATGAGAATCCTGATCACAGGAGGCGCCGGATTCATCGGCAGCCATATCGCGGAATCGTTCAACGGCAAGGCGGAAATCCGCGTCCTCGACAACCTCCGCTCCGGATATGTGGAGAACCTGAACGGACTCGATGTGGAGTTCATCCGCGGCGATATCCGCGACCGGGAGACCGTCGCCCGCGCCATGCAGGGAGTCGATTACGTGTTTCATCTCGCCGCAATGATCAGCGTCCCCGAATCCATGTTCAAAATGCAGGAGTGCGTGGATATCAATGTCAACGGCATGCTTGTCGTGCTGGAAGAGGCTGCAAAGGCCGGAGTCAAAAAACTCTGTTTCAGCACCAGCGCGGCGATCTACGGCGACAACCCTGTCGTACCGAAAGTCGAAACCATGATCCCCGAACCGAAAAGTCCCTACGCCATCACAAAACTCGACGGCGAATATTACTGCAATCTCTTTACAAAAGAAGGCAAACTTCAGACCGCCTGTCTGCGCTACTTCAACGTCTTCGGCCCGCGCCAGGATCCGAAAAGCGCATACGCGGCAGCCGTGCCCATCTTTACGGCAAAAGCCGTTGCAAACGAGGACATCACGATCTTCGGAGACGGAGAACAGACCCGCGATTTCATCTATGTGAAGGACATCGTCGCAGCCAACGTCTTCATGGCAACCCATGATTTCACCGGTGTCTACAACATCGCCTACGGCGGCAGAATCACGATCAACGATCTCGTCAAACAGATCATCGACGTGACCGGTTCCAAAAGCCGGGTGCTCCACCTTGCCGAACGTCCCGGTGATGTCAAGCACTCCATGGCGGGCATCGAAAAACTCAGAAGTACCGGATTCCAGCCGAAGCACTCGTTCGCAGAAGGCATGGAAGCCACGATCCGTTACTTCCAGTCCAAAGCCAGATAACACCCTCCCGTACACACTCTCTCCTCCCGAGCTTCCGGGAGGAGAGAAGATTCCTCGCTTTCCTTCCGGTTTTCTTCAAGCGCCGAGGTTCTCTCGCGGAAAGGAAAAAGAGGATCTTCCCCCCCTTCTGAAAGTTTTTCAAATACTTTTTCCTCTTTACCAAATTATTTCAGTTTTTTCCCGGATTGTTTTCCGGAGAAAAGGACCTATACTGTACATTCTTTAGGAAAGAAGGGTCATGGACCGCAAAAACAGGAGAGCCGTTTCGATGCAGACTCTGGATTCGCAACAGGAAGCCGTCTGGGATTATATCCGCAATCGTCTTTTTCTCGGGACCACCAATCTGGTTTACGACTGTTTCAGCAGCACGGAACAGGAGAAACGCTTTGACCACCTTCCGTGGCCGGATGAAATTGCCGCGGATTTTCCGAATCCCTGCGGCTGGGGAACCGGAATGGAAGACTGCATGCTGAATGCCGGATCGGTCATTGAGATCTGTCGTCTGCGCAGCCGTCTGCGGCAGGATCCCGAAGCAGAGAACTTCGCCTGCCGGATCATCGACGGAATGTTTGCCTGCACCCATGTGCATGGAACGCCTGGATTTGTCGCCCGCGGGATCTCTCCAAGAGACGGGAAATCCTGTTACAGCAACTCTTCGCGGGATCAGTTCACCCTCTGTGTGTATGGAGCATGGAACTTTCTTCGGGGTTTTCCCGACGCACCCGAAAAATCCCGGCAGGCGGCACGACGCATTCTGACCGATATTGCGGATTACTGCGAACGCTCCATCACCCCGGCCGGCGATTACGACCTGATGAGACTGGACGGCAAACCCGGACGGGTCGGCAAAATGATCCACGCTGAATGCCACGAAGAACTGCGGCTTCCGATGATTTATCTTGCAGCATACGATGTCTCCGGAGAAGAGCGTTATCTGAATCATTATCTCTCTCTGCGGGAAAACGCGCTGAATGTCACCAGACGCCTGGAGGAGAAAAAAGACTGGTGGGACATCTCCATCGGCCAGCTCCAGATCTCTCTGGATCTCTGCGGACAAATTGATTCCGATACCGAACCGGAATACCGGCAACTCCGGGCCTCGGTCCGGGAAATCGCCCGGCGGCATCTGGAAAACACCTTGAAGCAGGTCCGGGATTTCCGGGGCGACTGGAACCGGCCCAACAGCGACTGGCGCCTGCGCCCGATGATCCAGCATCGCGATGCCTTCGATAAAACACGTGGAATCGTCACTCTGTTCCAGGGGAAACCCTATCTCTGTCCCGTTGCGGACCCCGACTACAAAGTCCCGGCAACTCTTCTCCGGGCGACCGGCAATCTTCTGATCGCCCTTCTGCTGGGAACCGAACACTCCGTGCCGCCTCTGGCGGAAGAAGCCGCACAAGTCGTCATGAAACCGGATTTTCATCTTCATTGTTCCAGCGGCGGAATCAATCTGCTTCACGGGATCTCTCTGCTCTCCGGCCGATAAGATACGGCAGAAAAAAGCCGTATCCGGAAAGCTGCTTCCGCTTTTTCTGCGGAACGAAGAATAAAATGCAATAAAAAATTCGGGATTTCCTTGCGCGATTGCATTTTACGATGTATAATACAATTTATGCGATTGTACACTAATTTTAAAGAAGGAATCAAGATATGACCGAATTTTTCGTTCTGGCTCAAGGCGCGGCCGCTCCTGCGGCCCAACCCGTTGCAGCGGCGCCCGCCGCAGCGCAGGGAACAACAACCACACCTGCAAACGGCAATGCGGCACCTCCGCAAAGCGCTTTCGGAGGATTGATGGGCATGCTCCCGATGATTATCATTATCGTGGCGATGTTCTATCTCATGTGGCGCGGCCAGTCGAAGGAGCGCAAGAAACGGGAAGCCATGCTTTCCGCCATCAAGAACGGCGACAGAGTCGTGACAATCGGCGGAATTTACGGAACCGTTGCGGAAGTCAAGAATGAAGGTTTCATTCTCAAGATTTCCGACAATGTAAAAATCGAAGTCACGAAAAACGCGGTCGGATCCGTGGTGACCGCCGGAGAAGCCGCTGCAAAATGAATAAGAAACCCATCCTGCTGAGAAGTATTTTCGCTCTGGTTGTGCTGGCGGTGTTCATGTTTTCCATGTACCCGCTCGGGCAGTCCGATTTCTACAAGAGCATGACAAGCATGTTCACGAATCCTTCCGATCCGAAGGTCGTGGAAGTGATTGAACTTGCAAAACAGAAACAGGCGGCGGACAAAAGCATGTACGCCTCCACGGCGATTGAAGAAGCCGCCCGCGAAAAAGGCGTGCTTCTGACGGAATTCGTCAAGCCCCGCATCCGGAGCAGCCAGAATCTGGCGAACAACCGCGATGTGATCGCCCATGCCCGCAAGCTCTCCGCCGGATCCATCCGACTCGGAATCGACCTCAACGGCGGCGCGGAGTTCCTCCTGGAGCTGGAACCGAACGAACAGGGCGGAAAAGATGCTCAGAAACGCGCAAAGGATATTCAGGATAATTTTGAACGCTATCGCGATGTCGCGATCGAAACGCTGAGAACACGTCTCGAAAGCGAAAACATCTTTGAAAGCGAAATCTCGCCCGCAGGCGGAAATCTGATCTCTCTCCGTGTGCCGATTGTTTCCAAAGAGGAAAAATCGCGTCTGGAAAAACTCATCAAGATGTCCGCAAGACTCAGTTTCTGCCTTGTCCATCCCGACAACGACCGGCTCGTCCAGGAGTACATGACCGCCCCTGACAAGTTCCAGGTGCCCGAAGGCTATCGGATCATGGAAAACACCGAAACCGGAAAACAGGGAAAAGTAATCCGCCGCGTCTATATTGTCGAGCGCGAGCAGAAAATGGATGGGCGCAACATTGTGGATGCCTTCCCCACCATGAGCCAGTTCGGACAGCGGGAAATCATTCTGACCTTCAATGCCAAAGGCGCACAGGAGTTCGGTGATGTCACAAGCCAGAACGTCGGTCGTCTTCTGGCGATCATTCTGGACAACAATCTCTATTCCGCCCCGAGAATCAACCAGGCGATCACGGGCGGCAGCGCTCAGATCACCGGAGACTTCTCCCGCGAAGATGCGGAAACCATTTCCAAAGCTCTCGTCAGCGGAAGTGTCCCGTTCAAGGTCAACGTGCAGGCGCAGTATGATATTGACCCGACCATCGGTATGGAAACGGTTCGCGACGGACTCTGGTCCGGTATCGCCGGAACCATTCTCGTGATGGTCTTCATGGGAATCTACTACATGCGTGCGGGTCTTGTGGCGAACATCTCCCTGATTGTCAACGCATTGCTGATGCTCGGAGCGATTGCCGCATTCGATGTCACACTGACTCTGCCGGGTATCGCCGGTATCATTCTGACGATTGGTATGGCGGTTGACGCAAACGTTCTGATCTACGAACGTATCCGTGAAGAGGTTCATGCGGGCAAGACGATTCTGAACGCCATCGACATCGGTTTCGACAAGGCGTTCGCTGCGATCTTCGACTCGAACATCACCACGCTCTTTGTGGCGCTGATCCTGCTCTGGCAGGGTACGGGAGCCATCAAGGGATTTGCCATAACTCTGGCGATCGGTATTTTCACGACCCTCTTCACAGCGGTGTTCCTGACCCGCCTGCTCTTCAACATCATGACCCGCTTCACGACGGTGAAGAGCCTGAAGATGTATCAGTTTATCAAACCGACACTTCATATCGACTTTTTCAAATATTATAAAATTGTCGTTGGAGTGTTCGTTGTCATCATCATTGCCGGAATCGTCCTGGTCTGTGTCCGCGGCAAAGATGTGCTCGGCGTAGACTTCACCGGCGGTACGCAGGTCGAGCTTGACTATCAGAAGAGCATCCCGGCGGCACAGATTGCCTCCGCACTGCATGCAGCGGGATATCAGGCGAAAGTCACCTACAAGACCCCCGGCTCCATGGCGTCCGACAAGAAAAAACTGGAAATTCTCCTGCGAGAGAACAAAAACACTGCCGCCCTGAAAGAAACGGCATCGGGAACGGATGAGATGACTGCCGTGTGCAACATTCTCAACAAGAAGTTCCCCGAAGCAAAATATACGGGCGACCGTCAGTCCACGCTGGGATCGCTGATTGGATGGACCTTCACGAAATCGGCAATCATCTCCATCGCGCTTGCCGTAATCGGGATGCTGATCTATATGACGGTCCGATTCGAATTCAATTACTCCATTGCGGCAAATCTGGCGACACTGAATGATATTCTGGTTTCAATGAGTCTTTACCTGATGTGCGGCGGAGAAATCACGCTGAACGGAATTGCCGCCTGCCTGACTCTGCTGGGATATTCTGTCAACGACACCATCGTCAACTTTGACCGAATCCGCGAAAATCTGGTCTTCATGAAGGACAAGAGTTACAGGGAGATTGTCAATATTTCCATCAACCAGACCCTTGCCAGAACGGTTCTGACCTCTTTGACCGTGCTGCTCGTTCTGCTGATGCAGCTTCTGTTCGGCGGATCTTCCATTCGCGACTTCGTGCTGATTATGCTCTTCGGCGTAATTGTCGGAACATTCTCCACGATCTTCATTGCCACGATCCTCATCGGCTACTGGCATAAGAACAAGGGAACCAAGGAAACCTCCGGGCAGTCCGCAAAACTCCCGGAAGAGAAAAAGGATGCGGCTCTTCCCGCGTAATAAATCCTTTCCGGAACAGAATCGAACGAAAACGGGGCATCTCAATGCCCCGTTTCCATTTTAAGCGCGGACAGAAATGAACCGATGGGAAAAGCAAAGCGTTTTTTGCAGAAAATCTAAAAACAGGGAGAATTGGGATGCTGGAGGAAGAAAAAATCTTCAAAGGGGTGCTGTTCAATCCGGGGGATCCGGAATTGAAGGCGCTGAAACTGCGTTCTCATCGTCTGAGCGCGGAGTACAGCAAATGCGATGAGAACGAGACAGAGCGCAGAGCGGAACTGATCGGACAGATGCTCGCGGCATTCGGAGAAGGAAGTTTTCTGCAGGGACCGGTCTTTTTCCACTATGGATGTCACACCAGGATCGGGAAACGCTGTTTCTTCAACTACAATCTGACCATTCAGGATGATGCTCCGGTCACGATCGGCGATGACAACAACTTCGGGCCGAATCTGACCATTGTAACGCCGCTTCATCCCATGCTGCCCGACGAGCGGCGTCTGATGCTGGACGGCAATGGTCAGCCGAAACGGTTCTGTTACGCAAAACCGGTCAAAATCGGCAGCAACTGCTGGTTTGGCGCGAATGTGATCGTCTGTCCCGGCGTCACGATCGGCGACGGCTGTGTGATCGGTGCCGGAAGTGTTGTCACCCGCGACATTCCGCCGCTCTCGTTTGCGGCCGGCAATCCCTGCCGTGTCATCCGCCCCCTCTCCGAAGCCGACAGCATGATCCATAAACCGGAAATCCTCGCAGACAATTCCATCATGCCTCGCGGATGATGCCACGGACTTGTTTCTCAAAAAAATCCTCCGCCTTTTCTGAAAACAATATCAAAGCGGGAAATGCGTTGAATAAATCCGTCGAAATGCTCCACAAAATCGGAATCCGGCATTGAATCCGACCGCAAATGCGGTATATTTGGGAAAAATCAAGGAGAAAGCAATGCCGGATCAAGTGCTTTTTGAGAAAGTTCAGACTGCAAAAAAACAGATGAACACCGTGATCAGAGGAAAAGAGGCGGCACTGGAACTGCTCTTTGCCGCTCTGCTCGCCGACGGACACATTCTGATGGAAGATGTCCCCGGCACAGGCAAAACCACTCTGGCCAAAGCGCTTGCGCTCTCTCTTTCCGCGGAGTTCAGCCGCATTCAGTTTACACCGGATCTGCTTCCGGCGGATATTCTGGGATCGTCGATCTACTCTCCGAAGGATGGCACATTCTTCTTCCGCAAAGGCCCCGTCTTTACGAATCTGCTTCTTGCGGATGAAATCAACCGGGCATCGCCGCGGACTCAATCCGCTCTGCTGGAAGCGATGAACGAACGACAGGTCTCCATTGAAGGCAAGGAAATGACTCTGTCAACCCCTTTTCTCGTCATTGCGACCCAGAATCCGATCGAATACTATGGAACTTATCCTCTGCCGGAAGCGCAGCTCGACCGTTTTGCAATCCGTCTTTCGCTCGGCTATCCGGATGAAGACTCGGAACTGCAGCTTCTCAAGGATCGGAAAACATCCGATCCCCTGAGCACAATTCATCCTGTTCTCAGCTGTGAGGACATCCGGCGCATTCAGGAGGAGATCCGGGAAATCGAAATTGAAAATTCACTTGCGGAATACATGTTGACACTCATCCGGGCGACTCGCGAAGCACCGGAAATCCGTCTTGGAGCCAGTCCGCGCGCACTTCTGACCCTTTCCCGCTGCGCACAGGCCGCCGCATGGCTGAACAATCGCGAATTTCTCAAACCGGATGATATTCTTGCCCTTATTCAACCGGTTCTCGCCCACCGTCTGGTCCTGACGCTGGAAAGCAAACACGCAGGGATCTCCACCGCCGCGGTTCTGGAGGAGATTGTGAAAAAAATCAAGGTTCCGGTCTGACTCCGATGCGGAAATTTCTGGAAACATGCCGGCGAATCCGGAGGCGCTTTCTGGAAGGCCCTCCGTGGTTCCCCATGCAGTTCACCGTCCGGAAAGGACGCCGGATCCCCGTTACCGCTCTCATTCTTCTCTGGCTTTACGCGCTGCTCGACCGGATCCTCACGCCGCAGGGACGCATGTTTGCGGCAATTTATCTTGCCATTGCAAGCTATTCCATGATTCTTTCCCGGAGTCCGGCGGTGATTCTGTTTTTTGTTCTTTCGGGAGTTCTGTTTTTCGATCTTCTGCTGGGACTGCTCTTTTATCCCAGGATCAAAATCAGGCGGACCGTTCCCGTCAGGGTCTCACGAGGATGCGAATTCCAGATCTCCTATACAATCGAAAACGATTCACGCCGCCCCTGTTTTGACCTGACTGCGGATACCTCTCTCTATCTGAAACATCTGACAGGAATGGATTCCTCCATTCCGCGTCTGACCCTGAAAGGCAGGGAAAACGGCACCCTCTCCCGCAGATTTCTCCTGCAGAAGCGAGGTGTCTATGAACTGCCATGCCCGCTGATAGAAACCGGATTTCCTTTTCAAATCTTCAAAATAAGCCGCATGGGCAGAGAACATCAGAGAATCATCTGCCATCCGGACTTTGTACCGCTCCGCTCGCTCCGGCTGCCGGATGGAAACGCGAGAAACAATGAAAGTGTCAATTCCATCGCATCCGTGGGAGAAAGCATGGACTTCTACGGCTGCCGGGAATACCGCACCGGAGACGATCCGCGGAAAATTCACTGGGTCGCCAGTGCAAAACACGCCCAGTTTGTCGTCAAGGAATTTCAGGAGGAGAAACTCTCCTGCGCCGCCCTGATTCTCGACAATACCCTTGGAGCAAATCGGCACTCCTTCCGCACCCTTCTCCGGAATCTGTTCCTGCTGAAACCGATCCACGGCCGGTTCGATGATTCCCCGTTCGAAGCCGCAGTTTCCCTGACGGCATCCATTGCAACTTCTCTGGCGTCCAATGAGTTTGCCGTGGACATCTTCGCCGCGGGGTCCGAAATCCATCATTTCCGGACCGGGCGCAATCACATGACTCGGGAGGCGTTTCTGGATCTTCTAGCGTCTCTGGAACCCGCAAAAGAGATGAACCGCTTCCGGAACATCACTCCGGAAGATATCCGTTCCATCGCCTCTTCCGGCGCGGTCTTTCTGGTCCTGCTGAGCATTGACCCTGAGTCCGAAAAACTGTACCGGGCACTGGCTGGCACAGGGGTGCCGATCCGGACCTTTCTTATCTCCTCCGCTCCGGGACCGGCATGGACCGAAACGATCCGAGCCGAAGACATCCTTCAGGGAAAGGCCGGTGAATTATGAACAAGATCTCTTCCCGGACACCTCTGTTCAAAGGCTTCTCGCCCGCTTCTCTGCTGCTGAACGCGCTGCTGATTCTGCCGCCCGCCTTTTTGTATTCCATGAAGGTGGACATGCCGCATATTTTTCTGATTCCTGCAGGACTTCTGGTCATCTGCTTTCTCAAGAGAAATTATCTGCCTTATACGGACCGGCCGATCATTTACTGCGCAACAGCGGCACTGATTCTGGCGGTTGTGCCCGATATGATCGTTACAGTGGACGAGACGCGGTTCGGACTGTTTGATCTGATGCTGCGTTCCAGTCTTGTCGTTCCGCTGCTGCTCTACACGGCGAGTCTGAGCTGCTTTTTTGCGCCGAATCCTTACCGGACCGGCCTGACGGCGGCATTTGCTCTTGCCGCAATGCTGGTCTGTGGAGACATCTTCAACTCGCGGGATCTCTCCAACACGCTTCTGGCATTTCTCGACGAAGCTCTGCGCCGCTACCGGACCACCTATACAGCAGCGGCACTGATTCAGGCGATGGTACTTCCCTACTATTTCTGTCAGTCCAGCAGAATCATTCCTGTCGGGAAAACAAACGTAAGAAACATTGTCCGACTGCGCTTTCTTCTTCAGCTTCTCTGCATCCTTCTGATTCCGGTCTTTGCATTCGGTGCATCGAAACTGTACTACGCAAACGCCAGATTTTTCCGTCATCTGGAGCTCTACTTCCTCCGGATCGGGATGCGCCAGGCTCAGAACCGGGAAATGATGCTTCTTTCCTCCTCGGTCAATCTGAGAGCAACTCTGCATCCGAACCTGCGCCAGAATCCGGAAAAGGTTCTCATCCGAGCCCGTTCCGAGACTCCGCCGGGGTATCTGCGCGGAGGAGTCTATACTTCGTACCAGCACGGAAGATGGACCGCGGAAAGCTCTTCCACAGAACTTCAGGCGATCCGCAGAGCCAATATTCTTTCCGACAGCACATTCACCATCCGGAATTATCCGGGAGCTCCCGCCACCGTTCCGGACAACCCACGCGCAGCTCTTGAACCGCCGCTCCGGCGCATTGAGCTCTATTTTGACGGACTCCTCACCCGCGGCACGATTCCGGCCCCGGGCAACACCTACCGTCTTGATGCCGTGGCCGATGGAGCCGAGGTCTCGGAAAACGGAATCTTTCAGCTGAAACAATGGAAACGGGATGGCGGATGCACCGTTTTCACGACAAACACCTTCCCTCAGGCCGCTTTTCAGGAACCGAAACCGGATGAAAAACTTTTCGGGGAGCTGACTCATCTTCCGGATTCCCTGCGACAACCCATGACAGCAATGGCATCCCGCATTCTTTCCGGGAAAACGATCCGGAAAAGCCGCGAAAAAATAGATGCCGTCATCTCATTTCTGAATCGGCACTGCCGCTACTCCCTGGACTTTCGGCCGCCCCCCTGGCGCAAGTCCGATCCGGTCCTGCATTTTCTCTCCAGGGAACGGAAGGGACACTGTGAACTTTTCGCCTCCTCCGCCGCGCTTCTTCTACGCGCCATGGGACTGCCGACCCGCTATGTAACCGGACTTGTCTGCGAAGAAAAGCATCCCTACTCCCGATATTACATCGCACGCGCCGCCGATGTCCACGCATGGTGCGAAGCCTGGCTGCCGGATGAAAAACAGTGGGTCACAGTCGAAGCGACCCCCTATTCCAATGACAATCCCCTTTTCCGTTCTCAACGGGAGCGATCTCCGCTCTCAGCTCTCTTCGACCTGCTGACGCAAACCTTTCAACAGGCATTCGCCGATATTCGCCGAGGATATTTTGCCGATGCGGTTCTCACATTAATCGAATCCGCATTTCTCTTTATGAGCCGTCTGATCCGTCATCCGGCGGGTCTTCTGCTGATTGCCGGAGTTCTTCTGTTTCTCCTTCATCGAAAACTCCGGGGAAGAAAAAACAGAAGCGCAGCAACCGCCAGGACTCCACGGGAAACCAGACAACTGGCATCCGTATTCGCCACGTTTGAAAAACATCTGGCAGGGAAAACCCGACGGCAACGTCTCCCTGCACAAACACTTCAAGATTTCTATGCGGATGCTCCAGCGGAAATCCGCTCCCTCATCTCCGAGTATGAAGCAATGCGCTACCGGGAAACACCGCCGGAGAAACAACAAATCTCCGATTTCGAACGGAAATGCCGGAATCTTCTGAAGCAGATCCGGGAAAAGGAAATATCTCAGGAAACATGATTTTCGCATTGACAGCGGAAAACTCTGTATTTTCGCCGTGAACACCTGTTCAGACACTTTCATCAGTCCCGAAAAGAAAACACAATGACTACTTTTTCTTGTAATAAACCCGGACGTTGCGTATCCAGACGGACAAACGGTTTCCCGATGGATTTCCACCAATGCGAATCAGTCCGGTTCGTTCCACGGGGAAGGCAAGTCCCGTCAGAATAACGCGGCGTTCCTCCCAGTCGTGAATCGGAGGCATGTAGCTCAGATAGGTTCCTTCCCCGTGTTCATGAGTTGTTCCTGTAACCAGATACACACCAGCGTGTCCGAAGTGATTTTCAACCTTATCCTGCGAACTCTTGATTTCAAATGAAAGCATGACCGCATCCTTCAAAGACTCGCCTTGTCCCAGAAGATATTCCGGGTAGGACCATCCCGGTTTTCCTTCGGTGAAGTCGGAATCAAAGCGGACACATTTCTCTTTCGGGCAGAAGGAAATTTTCATAGGTCCTCCAGCATTTTTCCGCCAGCGATTGATCTTATTTGTATCAAGCAGTTTGCTGATGCAATCCGCAAAAACCCGCTCTTCCACCTGAACCGGGAGAGTCAGAACACTGATTTTTTTCCCGTTGAATGTTCCGCCGATTCGGAAATCCAGATCCGTCTTCTTTCCTGGTGACGGAGTAAACACCCCTTCAAACGTCCGGCAGGAAAACGGTTGAAGTTCAATGCTCTCCGGAATTCCGGAAAGCGTTCCGTTCCAAAACTCCAGCGATCCCTGTTTCTTTTCAGAGGAAAGATTCCAGACCTTCAAAATCAGTCTTCCATTTTTACCAGGCATTGAAGCCACCGTTTTGTGACGAGTCACTTTGAAGTCCGCGGGATTGACATAGACATCCAGCACCACAGAGAGATCCTTTGTGGCATCCGGACGGGCATACTCGCCTTTGGCTCTTGGCTTCCGGACCGTTTTCAAATTCAGTTTACCGGAAAGATAAGCTGGATAACGTGTGGCTCTGATTTTCTTCGGCGAGCGAAGCACCTGTTCCTTTCCGAAGAGATCGGTCAGCAGATAATTGCCGGAAAGTCCGGAGAGCCGGAACTCGTTTTCAAACAGATCTTCCGTCTTTGAAACAGGAGCATGTGCGAAATTCGCATCCAGCGGAGAGTTGCTCCAGAAGACAAGCACATCGGTACCATCCTTCCGCGTCAGCAGATGCCCGGTGATTTTTTTCCGAGATCGACCGTTCCTCGATAAACGGAATCAGCAAGCAGATAAGTCATATTTGCAATCGCGGCATAGACCGGTTTTGCGGAGGCATCACGCCGCATGATTCCCCAGTCCTTGGTTCCGTTCCGTTCGTTGTAAGGAGAAAAATAGAAAAAGTAAACCCGGTCCACTCCTTCCAGCTGAAACGCAAGCATGGATTTCGGATAGTACTCCGCCATCAGCATCTCCTGACGAGGAGAGTGCTTCCCCATCGAAACAATCTTCCCTTTGGTGCGGGAACGATTGACGTATTTTACACTCTCCTCCGTTGGACCTTCCGCATTGCAGGAGGTTTCCGTGACATGAATCCGCAGTTTTTCCACTCCCGCCGATTTCAGGCACTCCCGGACCGAACGGATAAATGCCGGATAATTCACAGGAGCCGTATAGGTATGGACATTAAATACGTCGATGTAATCTGCGATTCCATTCTGAAAAAGCACCTTTTCATAATATCCATTCAGTCCGGAAAGGGCACCGTTCAGGACAGGTGCGCTTCGGTCTCCGGCTTTTACTCCGAGATACGCGGCTTTCTGACATGCGGCAAAATGCCATACCGGTTCCGGAGCCGATCCGATATCCGGTTCATTCCAGAATTCCCACAGAGCTTTATTCTCCTTGTGATCAGCGGCAATATGTCTCATAACATTATAGAGATCCAGCAGATTATCCGGAAGCATTCTGGAACGGGTGCGCGACCAGTGAGGTGATCCGCTGAACAAAACCGAATCATGAATCTTTCCTTCAGAAGATCCATGGAACGGGAAAGTCCGTTCTTCCGGTCGTAGACATCACGCTTCGGATTATAGGCTCCCCAGTAATAACGATTCCGGACATGACGGATTCCGGCAAGCACGGTCAGATCCGCCATCATTTTCACCGGATCCGTCCCTCCGAACCCTTCCGTAAAATCGCCCCCATTGTTTGCCTGTCCGGAATCCAGTGCATAAAAATCGTTTACCATCCCGACACGTTTTTCCGGGTCCGCCACTATGATGAAGGAACGCACCCCTTTAAGTTTCGGGGTTTCCAGAGAGAGCTTGTAATATCCTCTGGGAAGTTTCTTCCTGATCACCAGTTCTCCGGAACTCCACAAACCGGAATCGATCCGATTTCCTCTCCAGTCGAGAACCGTATAGCGGGCTGGAAGATATCCATCTTTCCGCAAGGAAAAGATCAGAGGCGATTTTTCCGTAAAAACCGTTCCCGGAGCTGCGGTTCTTATAAGATCAGATGCCAGCGGGACCTCCTGTGCACTGAGCAGAAAAGTAATACTTCCAAGCAAACCTGCAAACAAAGATTGAATTTTCATCCTGCGAATCCTTTTTGTTCCTGTAAATCAGAGAGAATTTCCGTTCCGTTCATGAACGGCGCCTTTCACCGGGATCGGAGAAGTCCGCATTGCCGACTGGGACATGGAGGCCACATGCCCATCCATGAAACCATTGACCGACTTGTCGTTATGCGCCAGATGAATATTGGATTCCGCATCTCGGAGATTCACAATATTCTGTCCTCCTGCGGAGCTCCAGGTATCGGCAATCATCCAGAACTGTGTAGGAATTTTGCACTTGTGCGGCAGAAAATAGCGATATTCGGGAAAGTAAACGAAATCGCCTGTTATGTTCTTGTCGTAGGTCGGCAGAAACATGACGATACCGTAGGTCCCATAGGAAAACTTGTTCAAATTCTGAACGCGGAATCCCGTATTTTTCTCTTTCTCGCCGAACTCGTTGACCGGACAGACCATATTTGCCCATTTGACATATTCATGTCCCTGCGGCTCATACTCATTCCACCATGCAAACGGCGGATAGCCGCTCAGAGCCGTACTGAAAAAATGATAGGATCCGTAATTGCTTGTTGAAGAAGTGGGTTTGTAAGAAGTCGTCACAACCATGTATCCGTTATTGTCGTTGGAATAAAGCTGCTGTCCCTGCATGCACTGACGTTTGTTCGACGTGCAGGTAATCTCCCGAGCCTTTTCACGGACTGAACTCAGCGCTGGAAGCAGAAGATATGCAAGAATTGCAATTATTGCAATCACAACCAAAAGCTCTATCAATGTAAAATTCTCACCACACCTTCTCATAACGGCTCTCCCTTTTTATATTTTGCAGTTGATTCTCTTTCAATAACCGTATGCTTAACAATAATCCAGTGTTTGGAAGCGGAATCATGGAGTTCGGAAAAAGCCTGTTCCACGGCTTTTCTCACGATTGCCTCCGGATTTCTGCTTACACTGGTAATACTTGGATACATGAATTCGAACATGGGATCCTCACCGATCGTCAACAGGGAAATATCCTCCGGAACCCGGTATCCGCTTTCCAGAATGGCACGAAGCGCCTGCGGTGCACACATCGTGAATACAGCGGAAAAGTTGACCTGTCCTGAAGCGAAAAGTTCCTTGAATTTCTCATAAACCTTTCGGTAATCAAGTTCATCCTCGGCAACTATGACATCAATCGGAATAAATTCCGCGTTCCGAAGTTCACAGGTATTCCGGAAACTCCGCTGGCATTTGATCTGAGTCAGTGAGATGTCCTGCTTTTCATGTATGCAGACATACCCGATTTTCCGGTGTCCCAGATCAATCAGATACGACGCCGCCAGCATTCCGATATATTCATGATCGGCGCCGATGCAGGAAAATTCGCTGTACTCATGAGTTCCAATAAAGAGAACCGGCACCGAAAGTTTCTTCAGCTCCAGAATTGTTTCCACCGGAAACTGATACGGAAGGACAAAAAAAGCATCTATCCGGCTTTTCGGAAACTCCGAAACATGAAGTTCCTTCTTGTAAATATGAATGACTAGTTCATAACCAAGTTCGCGGCTCAGTGCCAGAAATGTGTCTTCCAGCAACCCCAGCCACGGAGAATTCCAATGAGGAAGAACAAGACAGAATACCGGTTTCGCATCAGGTTTGTACGCATTGACATGCTCCGTTACGCGAGTGGCTTTCCCTTGCGACTTGATGACAAGTCCATCACGGATCAAACGCTCCATCGCCTGCGTTACAGTCACCTGACTGACGTTGAAGCGTGACATGATTTCCCGCGACGATAAAAAACGATCCCCGGGCTCCAGGCGAATCGCCAGTGCTTTCAAATCCAGATAAAGTGTTTCCGTCTTATTCATTTTTACAACTGTATCGATAATGTTATAATCTTCTTTTATTATAACATAAAACCAACTCTTTGTCAAGAGGGAAGTGATGGAAAAAGAATTGAATTTATCTCAAAAATAAAATCGGAAATAAATCGTTTCCACTGCAAGAAACAGAAAAACCCCTGAAATCGAGAAGAAATCAGGGGCTCTGGTTAAAGCGGCATGATCCGCGAACTCAAAGGTTCTCGATATTCAGCACCTTGCGGACGAACTCTTCTCCATGCATAAATCCGAGAGATCCCTTCGGCGCCTCTTTTTCCGAATAGGACTGAACCGAATCAGGAACAATATGCGGTCCGCAAATCGCCACCGGAACCGGGGTCCTCGTATGAGCACGAAGACGCAGTGGAACCGGATGATCCGGCAGAATTGCAAATGTGACATCCCGTCCGGCAAGAGCCGTCATAACAGGCTTGACCACTTTGTTCTCAAAATCGGAAATCGCCTGCATTTTATGAGCAAGATTCCCTTCGTGGGAACACTCATCAATCGCTTCCAGATGAACATACACGAAATCGTGATCTTCAATCGCCTTGACGGCGGCCTCCGCTTTGCCCGCATAGTTGGTATCCAGATATCCGGTCGCCCCCTTCACCGGGATGACATCCATTCCTGCGCACTTGGCAATTCCGGCAATGACGTCCACAGCCGTAATGACGGCAGCGGTGCGTCCGTCATATTTGCCGGAAAACCCCGGAAATGACGGCTTGCGTCCGGGACTCCATGGCCAGATCCAGTTGGCAGGGGAATCAGTTCCCTGATTCAGCGGATGCGCCGCAAGGAACTCCGCAGCCTCCGCCATCAGACCTTCGACAAAATCGACGGTATACTGTGCCTCCGGCGTTTTCGCTTTGAGCCGAAGTTCGGAAACCGGCATATCCTGCGAAGAATCCGGTTTGAAATAATCCACCTCCGGAGAAAACTCTTTCCCATGAAGAATCAGCAGATTACGGTAGCTGACCCCGCTGTGAAACGTCACCTTGTCACTGTTGAAACGCTCCGCAAGAGCATTCATCAGCGCCTCGGCACGCTCCTTGGAAATGTGTCCCGCGGAGTAATCCTTCAAAATGCCGTCCGTAACAGTGACAAGATTGCAGCGCCAGGCAATGTCGTCAGGCCCCAGCCGGATCTCCTGACTGGTCGCCTCAATGGGACCGCGTCCGGGATAGTAACTGGCAAGATCATAGCCGAGGACTGACATGTTCGCAGCATCGGAGGAGGTCGGGAACCCTTCAGGAAGCGTCAGAAACGTTCCGGATGCACCATTCTTCGCGATGGAATCCATGAACGGAGTATCAACGGCCTCAAGCGGCGTTCTGCCGCCCAGTTCGGCAATGGGCTCATCCGCCATGCCGTCCGCCAGAAAAACAACGGCTTTCCCTTTCAGGCTCTTCATTTTACAGACTCCCGCAGCTTATTTCTTCAGTGAGACGACAACACTTTTCATGCTTCCGTCGCCGGAACTTTCCGTATGAATATCGCTCTCGTTCTCAAGAGTGATGTGAATGATTCTGCGGTCATGGGAATTCATCTTGGGCAGAGTGACGGGTTCCCCCCAGCGGCGTACCTCTTTTGCCGCATCAATGGCCTGCTGGCGAAGAATATCATCCTTGCCGTCTTCCTCATCAAAGGAACGCTTTCCGCCTCTGCCGCCGGAACGGCGCTCTCCGCCGCGGCGGGAAGAACGGCCCTCGGAGGAAGAGGGTGCGTTTTTCGAAGAAGAGGAGTAACCGTCAATATCAATGTAGATCTTCGGGAAATCCTCGGCGCCGTTCTGCATCATGCGGTTCAGAAGGAGCTGGAGACTTTCGAGCGACTGCCCTTTTCTGCCGATAATGCGTCCGGCATCATTGCTGGAAATGATCAGATTGATTTTCGAGGGACGCTTTTCCGCTTTGACAATTCCATCCAATCCCAGATAATCCAGCATGGTGGAAAGAGTTTTGGAGGATTTTTCCACCATTTCATCGGTCACTTCCACCTGCGGACGGCTCTTCCGCTCCGGTTCCGCGACAGGTTCCCGGTCCTCCGCGACAGGCGCGGCATTTTCCTGATTCACGGGCGGAACGACGGATTCGTTCACAGGTTCCTGATTCTGCATTTCTTCATTTTCCATTTTCTGTTTCTCCTGAAATGAGGTTACTGCGGCTTTCTTAGGCTTTTACTTTTCCGGCTGAATTCTTCAGCTCCTGTTCCTCTTTCTGCGCCGCATATTGACTGAATTTCATCTGCAGTATGCTCAATACGTTGTTCACTGTCCAGTAAAGGGCAAGGCCCGACGGGAAGTTATAGAAAAAGAACAGCATGATCACCGGCATATAAAGCATGATCTTCTGCTGCATCGGATCGCCAGCCATCGGCGGCATGATCTTCTGCTGAAGCACCATCAGCAGAGTCGAAATGATAATGAACGGATGAAGTCCGATTCCAAATATCGTCGGGCCGACCAGGTCGGGCCGCGACAGGTCCTGCGCCCAGAGAAACGCCACATGACGCAGCTCCACCGAGGAATCCAGCGTAGAATACAGCGCAATAAACACCGGCAGCTGCAGCAGCATCGGCAAACATCCGCCGAACGGACTCACATTTTCCTTCCGGTACAGTTCCATCATCCTCCGGCTGAACTCCTGCTGGTTGTCCTTGTACTTCTCTTTCAGCTCTTTCAGCTGCGGCTGAATCCGCTGCATTCTCCGCATGGACTTGTTCCCCTTGTGAATCAGCGGCCAGAGAACCAGTTTCACAATCACGGTCAGCAGAATGATCGCCAGTCCGTAAGAGCCGGTCAGATCCTTGAGAAGATTCAGAAGCTGGAGCATCGGACGGCACAGCGGCTCCAGCCAAGACCAGTAGGCAAGATGAATCGCGTCGCCGGAACTTTCAGGAAGCCCCTTCATCTCGGCAAGAATCTTGGGCCCGAGATAAAACTGATAGGAAGCCTCAAACGGTTTTCCGGGCTGAATCGCAACGCTGTCGTAAACACCCGCGATTCCGGCCTGCTTGTAGCTGTCTTTGGAACCGGTTTCACGAATGGTCGGATTTATCAGTTCGCATCCGCCGTCAAACACCGGCGAGCCGGAAAGGAAGGAAAGAAAATACTTGTTGGAAACCGCGATCCACTCCAGCGGCTCCGCGGTGACTCCGCGCTGGAACTTCTCCGCTTTTGAGGCAGGATCCACCTTCACAACCTTGCCGGTGGAGGCCAGACAATATTCAATCATGTGAATGTCGCGAAGATTATCGTTTGCCAGCGGCTTCAGCGGCGCAAGCGTACCGCCCCAGACGATCAGACGCGGAACACTGACCGGTGTTTGGGCTGACAACTGAACCCGGCAGTTCAATATATTGGAACGGTCCGTCACAGAGAACGTCTTGACCAGCACCAGATCAACCGTGCCGGCAAAGACTTTTGTCACAACCAGTTCCTGATCGTTCTTCCGATCAATGCGCACCGACTTCACACCAAGTCCGGGCACCACAACGGAGAGCGGCTCGAATCCGGCGGTCTCGCGAACAACGATCGGTTTGTTGTCCCCGGTCGTTTTGTGATTCTTCAGGACGATCTCTTCCAGAATTCCCGCGGAATTGAAGAAATAATCGGTGTTTTTCGTGGAAAGGGAATACGCTTTGGAAACGATCTTCAGGACAGGAACAGGTTCTTTTGTTTTCGCAGGAGCCGCAACGGTCTGAACCGGCTGGACAACCGCGGGAGATACTGCGGAAATTTTTGAAGCGGCCACTTCCGCCTTCTGCGCAGCCAGCTGCTCCTGCTGGGCCGCAGCGACCTTCTCCGCCTGCCATTTCGGATAGAAAACGGCCCATCCGAGCAGAACAGCAAGGCAAATTACAATAACGATCACAGTTTCTTTATCGAATTTCACGATCTACACCCTTTCATGCCGGAACCGTTATACGAATTACTTCCGGAATTTCGTTTTTCTGGGAGGAACAGGGTCATAACCGCTGCGGCAGAACGGATTGCATCGGAGAACTCTCCAGATCGTCAGCAGAGAGCCTTTCACGGCGCCATGCACCCTCAAAGCCTCAAGTCCGTACTCCGAACAGGTCGGAATGAATCTGCAGCACGGCGGAATCAGGGGAGAAAGACAAGTCCGATAGATCCGGATCAGAAACATCAGGCATTTTGCAGCCGGAGAAATCCGGTTCAGCTCTTCTCCAACATACCCGCTTTTTTCAAGGTATTCACAAACGCGCCTTTGACATCCTGCATTTTCACCTTGAGTATTCCGCGCCGTGGAATCAGGATGATTCCGCATGGAGAAATTTCTCCTGCGGTCAACCGGAAGGCCTCCCACAGAAGACGCCTCGCCCGGTTTCGCTTCACCGCCCGTTTGTCGAACTTTCTGCTGCATATGATGCCGCACTTCAGCGAAGTGCCGAAAACCCCTCCGGCCACCAGCATAATAAAATATTGTGCCGTAATGCGCCTCCCACCGTGCTTCACCGAATCAAATTCGCTTTTCAGCTTGATTTTACAATCCGGATCCAGCCGGAAAGCAGGTCTTTCCGGCAAATTCAGCGTGGAAGGCGTATCCATTCTGGCCGACGGTATTTCCGTCAGAGAGCGAGTCTCTTCCGGCCTTTCGCACGACGACGGGCAAGCACAGCGCGTCCGCCGCGAGTTGCCATTCTGGCTCTGAATCCGCATTTGCGCAGTCTTTTGATTTTCGAAGGCTGATACGTTCTTTTCATTTTCTGTTTCCTTTCCTCTATACTATGAAATGATGTTTCCGCAAAACAATCTCCGTGCATAAAAACACGGAGTATGAACTATACTCCATTTTTTGCATTTTTCAAGTCTTCACAAAAAATCTGTCTTATTTTTCGGAAACAGCGGAAATATGACCGGCTTTTCACCGAATGTTTTTTCCAGGGTGCGAAGCAAGAGCTTTCTCCATTTCGCGGATTATGGCATCGGCGAACAATTTGGAAGTGGCGCTGTCCCAGTGCACCGTATCGGCCCAGCCCTTCCGGATGGTTCCCAGCCGGGAAACGGCAATCGCATACAGATCCACTTCCGGAATTCCTCGTTTTTTCATCACGCCGTCCACAATCCGGTTGTATCTGACAACCCGGTCATTCGCGGGATTCTCCAGAACAGGCGTGCCATCCGGCAGATTGTTCCGGACGGGAGTGCAGCGCACCCAGATGAATTTCGTCTCCGGAAAATTCTTCTGGAGAAACTCGGTCATCTCCAGCATGTTCGGCTCCAGAGACTCCTCCGGACAGCGCCATGCCTGATTCAGATTCCACATGTGCAGGGTCATCGCGTTCCACGAAACAACATCGTATGGACCATGGGAAAAGACTCCGCGCCATCCCCGTTTCGGATCGGAATTCTCCCCTTTGACGGCATCCTTGCCGAACCAGGTTCCTCCAACCCAGTAATCCACATAAGCTCTGCCCTCAAAATGTTTCGTAATATAGCTGCGGTATCCCATCGAAATGGAATCGCCCACAACAAGGATCCGGGGAAGCGAAGGATCTTTCACATCGGCCTTCTGAATGGTATACTGATCGCCTGTGCAGGTGCGCATCCGGCTGACATTCGGATCGAATCCCTTCGGGAAAAGCGCCTTGTTGTAAATTTTCAAATTCCGCAGATGGTACGGCTTGACCGCCTGCGTTTTGATTTCACCGAACCGGATAGGTTTGACGGATGGTTTGACGGTATCGGCAAGAATCAGAAGGAGACCGTCGCGGAAAATCTGCAGCTTCCGATCCTTGACGACGAAAGTATAGCGGTAAAAACGCTTCGCATCCGGCAGAAAATTGCGGTACTCAATGCGTCCGTCGTTCAAATGGAGCCAGACCGCATTGTAGGAGGGCGGATAGTACCGGAGACAAATTCCGGTCTGTTTCTCCGGATCGGAAAAATCCATCCAGATCAGATGATCCTTGTCCTTGCCATCTGCCCGGGGATCACGTTTTATTTCAAATTCAATCGTATAATCCTTCTGGTCTCCAAGGACAGACACGGGAATCGTAAAAGCATTCGTTCCATTGAATTCGACAACTCCTTTTGCCGCATCAATTCCCGTTCCCTCCGGCGAAAAAGAGTGTTTTCCAAGCTGCCAGACAGCCTGTTCCTCCGCTCCAAGAAAAAACAACAGGGAAAATACCACCGAGATCCATACCGTTTTTTTCATAACGCTCAATCCTTTTTCCTTTTCTTGAATCTGTAAAAAAGAGAGTGCTTTCCCATTCATTTTAGGAGTATAGCATATTTCTGAAAAGAAAACAATGCTGAAAATGACCAATTTCATGTCATTTCTGACCGGAATCTCAATCGGCGCTCCCGATCCGCCGGTACTGACTCGGAGTCACGCCGGTATATTTCTTGAAAATACGGTAGAAAAAATATTTATTCTCATAACCGCACTGCTCGGCAATCTCCTTGACGGAAAGTTTCGTCCGCCAGAGCAGATATTTCGCTCGCGAGATGCGGCGGAGGGAAATGTACTGCTTCGGCGGAACCCCGAAACTCCGACGGAACAGAGAGGAGAAATCGGCTCGGGAGAGCTGAGTCAGAGAGCTCAGAGCCGCAATGTTGATCTCTTTCGCAAGATTCCGGTCAATGTACTCCAGGACTTCGGTAAAACCACCTTTCGATGCGGCATCCTGCGGCAGTTCATGTAAAGCAGATTCCAGAAACGGAGCAAGCAACACAAAAATACCATTCCGAATCCGGAGATCATCCGATACCGTGCGGGCAGTACGGATCTGACGGAACATTTTTTCAAATTCGAACCGTTTTTTCTTCAGATTCTCCACCGGAAGAACCCGATGCGACTGAAATGCGGGAACCGTCCGGAGCTGTTTCGACAGAAAATGCAGCCAGTAATGATCCGATGGCGTCATGGATTCGTAAGTAAAAGGCGTATGTGCCGGAACCAGATGGATGCTCCCCGGTTCCACGACAACCGATTCATTCATGTAATTCAACCGGAAAGCTCCTTTCACCGGCAGATAAAGACGATAAAAATTATCTCCGGTAAACGGTTTGTGCGAATTCCAGAGAACAACCTCTTTCCCGAATCCGATGTTGACCAGTTCCGAATCCAGTCCACCGATAAAGCTGTGCCACGGAGAATAAATCCTGGCAAAAACGGTTTTTTCCATTTCAGTCCTCCTGTCGGGAGAAGCCTCTCCTGCTCCGCCGGAATTTCCCCCAAAGAGAGTCACGGCAGAAGAGGTGCATATTTTTTTGGTTCTTTTTACAAAAAGTGCACTCTTTTCTACAATAACTTCATTTACTTTTTTTTCAAATTATGGTATAATAATTTCCGAAAACCATGGTTTCAATCAAAGGGAAAAAAGAATGTCAGATAAAGCGATTCAGGCTTTTTGCGACCGGAAATTCGGCATGTTCATCCACTGGGGACTCTACGCTCTGCCGGGCGGAAGGCACAACGGAAAAACAATGGAGCACATCGGCGAATGGTTCCAGTCCTATTTCCGGATGCCAAACGAGGAATATGCGAAATTCGCTTCCAAATTCAATCCGGTGAACTTCAATGCAGACGAATGGATCCGCAAGGCGGCGGACGCCGGAATCAAATATATCGTCTTCACGACCAAGCATCACGACGGTTTCTGCATGTACGACACAAAAGTTTCCGACTACAACATCGTGAAAATGACACCGTTCGGACGCGATCCGCTCCGGGAACTCGCCGAAGCATGCCGGAAGTACAACGTCAAACTCGGAGTCTACTACTCCCACAATCTGGACTGGCACGAACCGGACGGCGGCGATCCGGGAACGGAACTCGGACTCAACTGCGGTTCAATGTCCTGGGGAAATGACTGGGATTTCCCGGATCGCTCCAAAAAGGATTTCTCCCGCTATTTCTACGGGAAAGTCATTCCGCAGGTTACGGAACTGCTCACGAATTACGGAAAAATCTGCGAACTCTGGTGCGACTGCCCGATGAACATCAAACCGGAATTCAGCCGGGCACTCCGCGATCTGGTCAAAAAACTTCAGCCGGACTGCATGATCAACGCACGCATCGGAAACGGATGCAACGATTTTCAAGGGCTCGGAGACAATCAGCTTCTTCACAGCAAGAGCCGTCTTCCCGTCGAATCCCCCGGAACACTCAACAACACATGGGGATTCAAATATGACGACCATAACTGGAAACCGGCATCCAGAATCATTGAACAACTGGTCTCTCTGACGGAAAAAAATGCAAATTATCTCCTGAATGTCGGCCCCACCGCTCTCGGGGAGTTCACGCCGGAAACGGACCGCATCTTCGCCGCAATCGCGGAATGGATGCACGGCAAGGAGGATGCCATCTTCGCTTCACGCCCGACTCCCTTCCCGCAGGAGCTTGATTTTGCCTACTGTACCAGAAAAGGAAATAAACTGAATTTCTTCCTGCGGAAAACGCCATCGGAAATCAAACTGGACGGCATCCGGAGCCGGGTGGTCCGGGCAGATGTCGAATTCCGGCAGGACGGAGAAACGGTCCTGCTGAAACTCCCGGATCTTTCCGGCAGGACCCTTCCGCTGATCTCTCTGGAATTCGACGAAGAACCGCAGATTCGTCAGGAGCTGATGCCGCAGAACGGGACGCTTCTCCTTTCCGCTACCACCGCAAAAATCGTGGAAGGAAAAGAGACAAAGACATCCGCAGGAATTGAAGTCGATGAAGCGGCGATTGTACACGAAGTGACAAATCATGCGAAAATTGATCGCGACGGCACCCTCTGCGACTGGAACAATCCTTCCGATACCCTCGAATGGGAACTCTTCTTCCCCGAGGGCGGCGATTATGCTCTTTCAGTGACTACTCAGACCCGCTGGAAAAATCAGCCGTGGAATGGAGACCGCTCCCTGATCCTGAACTGGAACGGCGAAACGGTCGGCGTGAAAGAACTGCTGCCGGAAACAAACTTCCCGAGCCCCTATTTCACGAAAATACAGTCACCGGTCGGAGTGCTGCATATCCCGGCGGGTGGCCGGGGAAAGCTGATTCTTCAATCCCCCGAAATCCGTTCGGAAGATGCAGGAAAAATCAATCTGAACTCGATTCAGATCAGCAGAATATGATCCCGGAATAGAGGGCGGAGAATTTTCTCCGTCTTCCCGAAAAAAGAAAAAGGATATATCAAAATGAAAACGCATTCCAAAGAGAAAAATCGTGCAAAAAGAAAGATCTCAACGGAATGTCGTTTTACATTGATTGAATTACTGATAGTGATTGCTGTCATAGCGGTTCTGACAGCGCTTCTGCTTCCGGCACTGAATTCGGCAAGAGAGAGTGCACGGCTGATTTCCTGCTCGAACAATCTGCGTGCTCTGGGAGTGGCAAGCATCCAGTATTCCAATACATACGACGATTGGCTTCTGCCTTCCGGATTCGATCGGATCGACGACAATCGGTTCAGCAAATGGATCGGCCTTCTCTGTGATGTTTCGGAAGCGACCAACAACAATTACACTCTCTGGAACAGCCGGGAGAGTTCTTTCGGGGTCACATGGGGGATCAATCTGCCGTACAAAAAGGGACAGTTCAGCTGTCCGAGCGAGGAAAAACCGCTGAACTGGACCATGTCCTCCCCGCTGATCTCGCGCTGGACCCATTATCACATCAATCTTTTCCTGCACGGGGGATACTGTTCCAGCGGTGCGGTCGTGCCATTCCGGAAAAGCTCGCAGGTGGCGATGCCCGGAAGCGCCATGTCGCTGACCGAAGGCGTCTCCCGCGGAGGATATCAGTTCGTCACGTTTCAGGGATACGAGACGATCAAACTGAGCCGTCATGATCCCAAAAGCGGAAAAGGACGCGTAAACATGCTCTTTTACGACGGACATATCGCGCGAATGGGACTTGCGGATATTCAAGCGGTAAAAAGTTATTCCGGAGTGCTCAATGCACAGGGCATTTTCAAAGCCGGATTCAAAGAATTGTAACAGGCTGAATACCATTCAGAAAGGAATCGAATTCATGAAAAGAAAAAGCTTCATCTCGGGAAAGGGGATTCATTTCACACTGATAGAACTCCTCATCGTAATTGCGATTATCGCGATCCTGGCGAGTCTGCTTCTTCCGGCGCTGAACTCGGCAAGGGACAGCGCACTCTCCATCGCCTGCACCAACAATTTGAAGACGCTCGGCATTGCGCTGAATCAGTATACGCTCAATTTCGACGATTACCTGATTCCCATCTATAATATTCCCGGAGAAGTACCGAATGAGAGCAACAAGTATGCTTACTGGGTCGGAATTCTCTGCGAACTACCCAATCCATATCAGGATTCAGCTTCTTTCCGGCGTTCCTCCGGCTATGGAGTCATGTGGGGACAGGATTATAAACCGCACCCGCCGAAAGGGGATTTTTCCTGTCCCGCGGCGGAATTTGGAGTCCAGTGGGGAGGAGACTTCTTCTGGTCGCATTATCAATTGAATCATCCGCTGCACGGCGGCAGTTTCAACAACGAGGATTACTATAAACTGCCATTCTATAAAAGTTCACGGATCAGAACCCCTTCCATCACGATTTCCCTTGCGGAACGGGAAAAAAATGCGATGACCAAAAGCTGGCCGGCATTTTTATCCTACGAGACGGCGACCTCCTTGAACTATGACCGTCACGGCGCAAAATCCGGGAAAGGACGAGCCAACATTCTATATTCCGACGGACATACCGGCTCCCTGACAAAAGGCGCCGCAATGGCAATCAAAGCGGAAAACAACCAGAATACCATTTTTCAGGTGGGATTTCATTATCAATAATTCAACACTGCTGTCCGGTAAAACTTTCAGAGCAATAACGGGCTGAAAAGTTCTTCTTGG
>CAJKAR010000028.1 GCA_905197955.1 uncultured Lentisphaeria bacterium
CGGTTCTTCTCCTCTCGCGCTCTCCTCTTTCCCTAAACTTTTAGACCGCCTTTGCATTTCTACGCAAAGGCTCACGGGGATTTTTCAATACTGGAAATTCCAGTAACGGTAATTGCGTGCTTCATAGGCAAAGGGATCGTCACGCCACGGCTTTACAGAAACCCGCTGAGGATTTACATTTCCAGCTGCGCGCAGGATATTGCATTCGGTACCGTGACGGGTAGAGGGATATCCCCATCCGCTGCTCACATTATCCGGATTGTATCTGGGATCCCATCGCCAATAGCCGGAACCTTTCTTGTAATTGCCGCTTGAAAACTCAGAAACATCCGGCAGAAGCATTTTTATGGAAGGAGACTTCAAACGGGAAATGCGGACCGGCTGCGAACTGGGACTCAGCAAATACGTCATTGCATAATGAGGATAATAGATCCACCAGAACCATTCACTGGAATTGGTGGATTCTCTGGGAAAATTTCCTTCCTGTCCGGGACAGCGAAGCATTGTCGAAGAGATATATCTGCCCTTGGAAAAATACTTTGCGGATTTCCACCAGGTACTTTCCGTCGGTTCATTCGGATTGGGTCCCATCAGAAGCTGATGCCAGCCGGGAAAAGAGAATGAGCCTTTGGAATTGTCACTGGCATAAGGCATGACATCATCGTTATCGTTGCAATACATCTGAATCCCCAGTCCGAGCTGTTTCAGATTGCTGACGCAGGAAATTGATCTGGCTTTCATTCTCGCCTTGCCTAATGCCGGAAGAAGAAGCGCCGCCAGGATGGAAATAATCGCAATCACCACAAGGAGCTCTATCAATGTGAAATTCTGACGGGAACAACGTCTTTTATTTCCACATAACATTTTACTGTACAACATATTACACCTCCTGCTCTCTATTATTTTTCAATGGTTGTTTTCAATGCCGAAAGAAACGTTTCCGGAGTGCATTCGGCAGAAAGATAAAGAAGGGAACCGTTCCAGATATCCTTTGCCGGATTTCCGAAAAGATCCGTTGTTTTATGAGGAACCGAACAACGGAACTTTGCTTTGCCGGAGGGTAGCCCTGTCAGAACACCGAGAGTCCGTTTTCCATCGGAAAAGACAGCAACATAGAACCCTTCCGCCAGTTTCCGGAAACAATGGAAACGGAGAGTCTCGACGTTCCGGGCAAACACCGCCATGGCAACCAGTCCCGGATGCGGATAGCCATCCGCGGAGAGCATGCACTGAAGATTTGTCCCCCGATGCAGTCCGGAATAACAGTGCGAGGAATAGAGAAACACACGCTTCACTCCAAAACTCAGGTGCGAGAGCATATAACGGACATCCAGTTCGGCAATCTGCCGGAAATTCTCGCGATTCTCCCACGTCACCGAATGCCTGCGGAGACCAACACGCGGAATCGTACTGCGCACAGCCGCACTGTCCGACTGACCTTCCGAAAGGATGACGGGCTTGTCGAGCTTTCCCTTCGTCCGGATAATCTCCGCAAAGGTCTCATCGCACACCTCTTTCAAGCCGTCGCCGGGAAATCCGCAGTCGTACCCCTGGTTGTAACGGTGATAATCCACCTCATCGCAGAAATCGTAAGCACCAAGTTTCATCAGCAGCGCGGTCCATTTGCCGCCGCCGGCGTTGATCCCGGAAATCCGGCACTCGGGATTCCCCTTTTTCGCTCCGCTCCAGGCAAGACGCGACAAACGGGCATAGACTTCCGCTCTCTCTTCCAGAGTCGGATACGGAATCCGTTTCCCCGCGGATGTGACATCTTTGCTGAGAAAACCACTGCCCCACGGTTCGTTCCAGATGAACCAGTCGTCAATCACCCCTTTGTACCGCCGTGCCATAACCTCGCAGTAGCGGGCAAAATCCGCATCGAACTCCGGCAAAGGAGCAAAAAAGCGGCTGAAATAGGAATCGGAATAGGAGCGATTCCGCAGAGCCGTTGCCCATCTCGGCGCTCCGCCAAGCTGTCCGTAAATATGCAGATGGTGATTTCGAATCGTCTGAATTTCTCGATCACGGAACATCCACTTGCCCTTCCGAGGCTCCATGTCATACCAGGAAGAGAGGTGCGTGCCGCCATCGTGCAGCCGAATCCAGTTGAATCCGCCAGCCTTCAGAGCCAGAAGACTTGTCTTCAACTGGTTCGAATGAATTCCAAACGGGGAATCCGGTGCATCTTTTCCCCAGAACACAGGACGCGGCAGACGCGTGACGACAAACTCGTTTGGAACCGAAACCGGTCGGCCATCACGATATGCCCTTGCCTCAATCCGGAACTGTCCGAACCGGTTTTCTCCCGGAAGATACCGAACTGTTCCACGCTTTCCCCTTCCCTCCGGAAGAGCTGAGATTTTTCCATAAAGATCGGTCACAGAAAATTTCACAGTGACATTTTTCGCTTTTCCCGTTACATAATAGTTCAAGAGCGGCGCTTCATCCGCAAACTGGATTCGGGACTCCGCAGCATCGCCGCCCGGCAGGAAAAAAGAAATTTCATGCTCTCCCGACGGCTTCCATGAGCCATCGCCATTGTCCGACACACGAAATCCATCCAGATACAGGATTCCCGTTCCCTTGATCTGAAGAACCGCAGCAAACGCATCTGCGGGAATGTCTGCGGAAAGAACGATCCGCTTCCATGTTTTCTCATCCGGCTTGATCCTCACTTCTTTCAGAGGCTTCCAGAGTTTTCCTACATGGATTCCGGCAGCAAACGAACCTTTCCCTTTGCAGGAGAACGAAACCGTCATCGTTTTCTCAGGACGAGATGCGACAAACGGCTCCGAATAAATACCAACGGCACGATCCGGGGAAGAATTTAAAACCAGAGCTTTTTCCCCTGTCGGACCGGAGGCGTCCTCTGAAACCTTCACCGACGCCAGACAGTAATTCGGATTCGCAATCTGATTCCATCCGCTCTGGAGCCCGCACGGAAGAGAACTGTTCCGGAAGAAATTGACAGTCCCCTCCGCTTTTCGGAGAATATTGTCGTTTTTACGGCTCCGATTCAGATGGTCGTATGCCTCTTTTGAAATCTCCTCAACTACCACGCGCTTGAAACCAATCGTTCCTGTCCCGGAAATGTGAAGGTACAGAGATGTCGGATTTTTCGGAGTCGCACGAGGCCCGATGAACGGAAATTCCACCGTCTGAAACGCCTCTCCAGCCGGAATCTCCGGCAGATGCGCTAGATCCGCATACGGAGACTGCGTCTGACGCAGATAAAAGAATACCGGACGAGATAATCGGTTCCAAACAGCCGCTGTCATTTTATAATACCGTTTCTCTTTCAATCCAGGCAGAGGAATCACAAACTGGACTCCTCCTTTCCGCACCTCGAATTCCAGATAACGGTCTCCATAGAAATCCACTCTTCTCTCCGTCCGGCACCAGCCAGGCGACCACCCTACGTAATCCTGAGCCATGTTCTTCGGAAGCACTCCGGAAAAACGCCCCTTCTTCTCAAGAGTACGAACTCCTCCATGGTCATTGAAATTCACATCTATAATCTTCCCTGTTTTTTCCGCCCCCGGCAGCAACAGACACACCAACAGCAGCAGAATCCCCAGTCCATATCGCATTCTACAAGATCCTTTCTTTTTATAATAACAATTTCCAGTTCGTTATACTTGAATTAAATGAAATGCAGGCTCTTCTGTTCTTATCCGTTTACCAGACTGCCGGAAAGTTTTTCATCCATTCTCCGGCGAATCTGTTTTTCATCCGCACTGCAACAGATATACGCCTCGTAGAGCGCACTCAGAGAAGAGGCAAGCGACTCCCGAAGAGTTTCAGAATGAAGCAGAAGATCATCCTTCTGCGGAATAAAATGATAAAAATCCTCCCGGTTCAGCCATTGATAATCGCCTGCGTTCATGTCTTTACGCAGAGCAATCGCTCCGTTCATGGCGCAGACCTCTTTCAGAACCCGTTTGGACAGGAGTTTTTTCAGGAGCATCCAGATCCTCTGCTTCTCATTGCGCGTAATGCTGGAGTTGATAAACGTCTCCAGACAGTAAAGCCCATAACGCAGAACACGTCGGTTTCCACACATCAGCGGAACAACTCGAAAATGATCTTCCGGGAAACCAAGCTTCCGGTACTGCACACATCCCCATGAACCAACGGAAAACGCAAGAGCTGTCTCCTGCGAGAAAAAATTCTGTGTGGAATCCTCGTAAGAATCACACTCATCCAGAATCCGGAAAACCCGTTCCCCCGTCTTCGTGGCAAAACATGGCACTTTGAACAGAGCCTCCGGTGCGCAACCATCCTGAAGACGCAGCAGCGCCAGCGGAACCAGATATGGCATCGACCACGTAAGGTTCGGTAAAATCAGCTTCATGGCTGGCGCAACTCCATGCGCACGGCACTTTTCCACCAGATCCGTCCACCAGGGCAGAGTGTCAAAACGGGAAATCTCCTGTTCGAATCCCACCTTCCGCAAAACCGCCGTATTGATCACACCCTGATATGTGAACATATAAAACGGAAGCTGCATCGTACTCAAAGATTCCTTCATCGGATCGAACTGACCGAGAAATTCACGGTAATCCTCAAATTCCGAATAATCCAGCATCATGCCCGCCTGACTCCAGTGCGGAACCTTTTCAAAAATAACAACCTTGTGTTCCTGAAAACAGGTCTGGAAATCCCCCTGCTCAATACCTTTGATCCGAATGTTCAAATTCAGTTCATTCTCCCGGGCTATGGTATTGAGAAGCTGCTCCATGGCGGCAAAATTGAACGAGGTTTCCGTCAAACGGAACTCCACATCCAGAATATCTCCGCCATTCAGAAAGGAACCAATCCCGTTCCGGATCTTGATCTTGCCCGAATGCTCCAGATTCTTGTACGCCCTCTGGGCCGACGAATAGGGGATCGAAAAAAGACGGCACAGTTCCATATAGCCCGGGAGGCGGTCGCCTGGACTCAATTTCCCTTCCGCTATGAGTTTATCAAAATACTGCTCTATTTTTTCCGTGATCGTCATAATCAACCTTACCAGCTATCGCGTTAGCTATATTATAAGCGATTTCCCAGATTTTGTCAATAGGGTAAGTTTGAAAAAAAGAAAAAAAAGTCTTTCTTTCTCTTTGTTTTGCGAAATGAAACGGGAAAGCCCCCCCCCGTAATGAAACATAGAATTTCCCCAGGAAACAGTCCAGCGTCCTCGTCCTCCGGCGGAAAAATACGACCTCGGACTCAGAGAGCTTCCGGAGAGAGATCCTCATTCAAAACGGAAAGCGATTTCAGGAAACGGCTCATGGATTCAAACATCCGATCCAGTTCCTCATCCGGCATGGAAGAAAAGGCTTTCAACTCCAGAGTACTCATCTCCTTCTCGACCTCCTGAACAAAGGCGGAGCCCTCCGGAGTAATCACAATTCGTTTCCTGCGATGGTCATCGTTTCGCTCCCGACGAGTAATGAAACATCTCTTCTCCAGGGCGTTCAACAGCGGAGCAAGCGCCTGACGCAAAATTCCGAGTTTTTCCGCGATCAGGCTCGGTTCAATCCCTTCCGGATTCCGCATCAGCAGCGTCATGATCTGAAAGGAATTCAAGGAGAGATCATACTTGCGCAAAAAGCGGTAGTAAAAGAGTTCAAATGAACGCCAGAGCATGATCCATTCATCAAGATGCTTTCGATTCTGCTGTCTCATGAGTCTCCCTTCTGTCAAAAAGCCGCGTGAACTGACGATAGCGGTAGAGAATTGTAAATTTACGGAGTCCGTTCTTTCGAAAGAAATAAGTCACGCAAAGGGTCAGACTGACCAGAGCCGAAAGCGAAAGAGCCATGCCGATCCAGAAGAGATCCTCATTGCCCGTCCGGCTCAGATACCATGCCAACGGAATCCGGATCAGAAACGCACAGACAGCTCCCTGAATCATAACAAACGCCGTCAGCGCCCTGCCGTTGAAATAACCGAGCAGGCAGAAGACAAACGGATAGAGCAAATGTTCAAATGCCGCCCCTTTGAGCAATCGGGATGCCGCATAGACCGATTCCGGATTTCTATCAAAAATACCAGCCAGGAATCCGCCGAAGAAAAACGCCAGACAGAATGAAATCACCCCCATGACAAACGCAATCGCCATACCGCGGAGAAGTGCCTGAACCGCTCGTTTTTCCTGTCTGGCCCCAATGTTCTGCGCAACAAAGGTGGATAACGCCGACATGAATGAAACCGGCACCAGAATAAAAAAGGAGAACACCTTCCCCTCAATTCCCATCGCCGCCGACGCAAAAAGACCGAGAGAATTGATGATCGAAGCTAAAATCATAAAGGAAAAATAGTTCAGAAGATCCTGCGACGCCACCGGCACTCCAATTTTCAGAATCTCCCTCACCGACCCTCCGGAATACTGAATGTGCCGGATCGAAAACCGAAACGGCAACCCGATGCGGCGAATGTAAAAAATCGAAAAGATCACACTCACCGCCTGCGAAATCACCGTGGCATACGCCGCTCCGGCTGCCCCCATTTTCAAGCCACCGACAAAGAACAGGTCCGCAACCACATTCAGCAGACAGGAGATCATCACAAAAATCAACGGCGACTTCGAATCCCCGATCCCTCGGAATATTGCGGAAATCGCATTGTATACCACAATGAAAACCGTTCCCGCTGAACAGATGGTCAAATAAGAAACTGTCTGCCGGAACGCCTCCGGCGGCGTTGACATCCATCTGGCAATCTGCGAAGCAAACACCACCATCAGAATCGTCAGCAACACGCATGCCACGGAAAAAAAGCGGATCATTCCCCCCAGCGTCCGTGCCGCCCCCAGCCGATCCCCGGCTCCAATGCAGAAGCCAAGCCGCACCGTAATTCCCATCGAAAGCCCGGAAATCACCGCGGTCAACGCCTGGATAATCAGACTGCCGGTTCCTACGGCGGATACATCCGCTGTCGTCCCCAGCTGTCCCACAATCACCATGTCAACCGCTCCATACAACGCCTGGACAATCATTGCCAGCGCCAGCGGGATGGTAAAACGAACCAGAGGAAGTGTAATTCTTCCCTTCAGAAATGTGCTTTGTACTTCTTGTGTCGCCATATCTTTTTCATCCGTAAAAAAATAAGAAACAATCATTTACTATACTTGCATATTTATATTTTTTCAAACAGAAACAGATCGAAAAATTCGATCAACCATTCTCCAAAGGCATAAAGAGAAGATGTTGCTTATGCATCTCTTCCGCACCCTGTGAACATCTGAAGAGGATCAATAGACTGGAAACGTCCTGTTGATTTTCAGTCGCCCAGGAGAGAAAAACTCCACGATGAATCCACCTGAAGACCTCCAGGATGAATCCACCTGAAGACCTCCAGGAATATGCGATTCTCTGATATTCAGACAAAAAAATATTCAAAAACTCCGCAGAAACCTGTAACAGGAATTGCAGTTTCTGCGGAGTTGTGTTCTCAAAGTTTCTGTCCATCCGGACAAACAGTCTGCAACGATTCGAACTCCAGAGTGGCATGCCCGATTCCATGTTCCGCCAGTTCCGAACGCAGATGATCTCTGGTCTCTTCCAGCTTCCGCAGGTCGCGGAGAACGACATGTGCGGTCAGAGCGTTTTCCGTGGTGCTGATCGGCCAGATATGGATGTGGTGAACCGCCTCCACATTGGGATCAGCAAGCAGATGTTCCTGAATTGTCTTCAGGTGAATGCCTTCCGGAACGCCGTCCATCGCAAGCCGCACGCTTTCTTTCAGCAGTCCCCAGGTGGAGAACAGAATGACTACGGCAATCAGCAGTCCGATCAGAGGATCGACAATCTTCCACCCGGTCCAGAGGATCAGAATCCCGGAAAGCACCACCCCCGCGGAAACCATCGTATCGGCCAGCATGTGCAGATACGCCCCTTTCACATTGAGATCATGTTCTTTTTCCCGATGAAAGAACAGAACGGTCAGACCGTTGACCACGATTCCGATTCCCGCCGTAATGATGATCGGCCAGCCGCCGACAGGCTCAGGCGACAGGAATTTCCGGATGCACTCCATCACAATCGCTCCGACCGCGACCAGAAGAATCGCCGCATTCAGAAGCGAGGCCCAGATCGTTCCTTTCCGGAACCCATAGGTATA
The DNA here is from genome assembly GCA_905197955.1 of uncultured Lentisphaeria bacterium. Lineage (GTDB taxonomy): Bacteria > Verrucomicrobiota > Lentisphaeria > Victivallales > UBA1829 > UBA1829. The sequence goes on from CAJKAR010000028.1 coordinate 8,110, forward strand.
ATTCCTGGAATATTGTTTCCGGGCCAGCAGAAACGCCGCCAGAGAAATCAGCAGTCCGCTTACATCCCCGAGATTGTGCCCCGCATCGGCAAGAAGCCCCATCGAATGAAACAGAAAACCCGCCGTAAATTCGCCGATGACAAAAAGTGTGTTCAGCACAATTCCGAACAGAAAGGCCCGCCCTTTCAGCGAATCCGCGGAAATTTCGTGCGCGTGATGATGATCATGATGATGCGCCATAACTCTTCCTCCTTTCAAAATTGACAGACTTCGCCATCCTCCGGAACAAGAATCCGCTCCTCCAGATGGTTGTCCTGAATGAACTTGCGCAGATCTCTGCGCCAGAGTTTCTCATGCCCGACATTGTCCATGTGACTGGCAATGATCTTCGCATGCGGCGCATATTCCAGAAGCGCCTGAAGATCTTCCAGCCCCATGATGATCCGTCCAAAGCCCTGAATGGTCGCCTCCGCCGCATTGACCACGATTACATCCGGAGACTCCGAATCGATCACCGCCTTCACGAAATCGCACCAGATCGTATCCCCGGCAAGATAAAGACTCTTCTTCTCCTCAGAATGACGCATTACCACTCCGCAGGCAGCGCTCCGCATATTCACTTTTTCATAAAGCAGACCGATACTGCCCGGCTGCCCATGAAGACAATCGGTCTTTACCAGTCTGACACCTTTGAACTCAACGCCTCCGTATTTCAGGATCCGGACATCCTCAAAGCCCTTGTCTCGCAAACTTTCCGCATCCATCTCATCCTGAACAAAAACCGGCATGGATTTCGGAATTTCCTTCACTGCGCAATCATCAAAGTGATCAAAATGAAGATGCGTTGCAATCACAGCATCCACCTTCAGAATTTCGCCGAGCGGCAGCGGCAGTTCACTCAATGGACAGCGCAGTCCCGGATTCGGCGAACCGGGAATCGGCGGAACCGAGCCTTTCGTTCCCAGCCACGGATCAATAAGAAAACGCACTCCGCCAAATGTGACAATCGCTGTTGCACTTCTGATTTCCTGAAATTTCATGGTAGCCTCCTTATTTGGTTAATCATTTTATAAAATGCTAAAATATCTACTTAAAAAAGATCAGACTTTCTGATGTTTCAGATAATCGATCAGTTTTTGCCGCTGCTGTTCCAATCCGCGCGCCTGCTCTTCGGGAGAGAGACGCCGGTATCCATCCCGCGCTTCCATAAACCGGATCATCCATGGAATGCAGGGATAGGCAAGACGATAAAACACATGTTTCCCGCGTTTGTCGCATTCAACGACGTGTGCTTTTTTCAGCACATTCAAATGCTGGCTGATGGATGAGAACTCCTCATTGGTTCCCGCAACGAAATCACAGACACACAGCTCCCTCCCCTCCAGATGTTTCGCAATCCAAAGACGGGTCGGATGCCCAAGAGCCTTGAACACTTCCGAAAGATCCGCCAGTTCTTTTGTTTCATCATTCGCCATGGAACTTTTTCCTTTCAACATTTCATAATATACTAAAATGTTAAGAAAAATCAAGAGAAAATCATTTTTTTCTGCATTTTTTCGTTTTTCCGACGCAATGAATTCAACGAAGAGGCAATCATGGGACAGACCTCTGGAACTCTCATGCATCCGTCTAGAGTGACTGCACCGATTCGTTAAATAAACAGACCGGCGGAACTCTCATGCATCCGTCCGGACTGACTGCACCGATTCGTTAAATAAACAGACCGGCGGAACATTCACACATCCCGTGAAACGTTCATATTACTCCTGCTGAACTCTTTTCCAGCAGAAGCAGAGAATCTCCGGAAGGGAAATTTCGTCTCCTCCGCGGGAAATCAGTCTGACCTTTTTTCAAAGGCAGCGTACTGCCTCCGGCAATGAACTGGTAATCAACGATACAATCCTTTTCCACTCTCTCTTTACGAAGGAGTTTGCCGAGCATCTCCATGGACTCCTGAGCCAGACGCGCATAATTCTGCATGATTCCCGTTACCGGCAGACCACTGGAAAGATCCATGCTGTCCAGCCACCCGGCCAGAGAAACATCCTGCGGGACCCGCACACCGACCTCACTCAGCAAATGAAAAATTTTCATCATCTGCGTTTCCGAAGCGGCCACAATCGCACTGATCCCCTTATCAAGCAGACGATAAAGCGCACTCGCATATTCCCAGCATCCCCATTGATATCCGACAATCAGACTGTCCGCCTCCTCATATTCAGAAAGAATCCTCTGAAATGTTTTCTTTCTGCTTCTGAACACATACACATCATGAACCTGAGATTCGATTTTTGCATATCCGAACATTCCGATTCTGCGATGCCCCAGAGACAGCAGATGCTCCAGAAGAAGCCTCATCCCCTGCTCCTCGTTGGAATAAACGGAAAAAATTCCCTCCAGATGCCGCGGAGCCGCATTCACACAGACCAGCGGCACCTCATACTTTTTTCCCCAGAGCCGTTCCACCCCCTGATCGCCGATCAGAGAAATTGCTCCGGCAGGATTATATTCTTCGATCAAATCAAGGCTGTATCCCGGGATCAGCACCGCCCGGCAGCCGGCAGAACGAATCGCCGATTCCAGATAAAGAGCCATCTCCATGTGATAATAGGAAAGCGCCACGCTCGGCACAATCACAGCGATCGTTCCTCCGTCCCGAATACAGCCGAGTTCCTTTGCACATGCCAGAATCGTCCGGCGCGTCCGCTCCGAAACCCACTTGACGCCGTTCAGAGTTCTTGACACCGTCGCAATCGAAAAACCTGTCCGCCGTGCAATTTCTTCCAGATTGTTTTTCATACGCTCTTTTCCGCTTTGCCGATCTTCGTTCCATCAATGGGACTTTACAATCGGTTTTCTCTGTTTTCAAGCGAAAAGATATCTTTTTTTTCTGTAATTTATCATTTTTTACAGGTTTTCCTTTTCTTCCACCCTTGTCAAAAAATATGTTTTGTATTATAATGTAACCATCAGAGTCAAGTAGAACTGAAAATAAAGGAAAGCGAGGTTTTCAGATGAGATCATGGAATAGAAAATTCACACTTATAGAACTTCTTATCGTAATTGCGATCATAGCCATCCTTGCGGGAATGCTTCTGCCGGCGCTGAATTCAGCAAGACAGAAATCGTATTCCGCCAACTGCCTTTCCAACTTCAGGCAGATCGGAACTGCGGCGTTCTCCTACTCTCAGACCAGTGACGACTACTGGTGTCCTGCCACCCTCAACTCCTGGTGCAGCGATGTCTCTTATGAATACAACTGGCTGGTACTTCTCTGGCCTCATCTGAAAAATCAGCAGTTTCCGAAAGTGAACAATCCGAAAAACTCTCCCGCGATCTGTCCGGGCGGAAAGGATACCGATCTCTTTTATTACAACAACCGTCCCATCACGAATCTTGCCTGGAACCTCCGAGTCGGCAACGGCTCCTCCTACATCTTTCGTAAAGTCAACCGCTGCAAACAGCCGACAAGAGCCGCAACGCTCTGGGATGTCAGCAGCATCAACACCTCCGGAACCGAGTACACCGCTACAACGAGCGGCCGCGATTACAACAATAAAGATCTTCTCAAAGCCTGGGCAAGCATGAGGCACTCCGGCGGAAACGACAACATTCTCTTTGTCGACGGACACGCCGAAAGCCGCAACATAATGCGTCTTGCCGATCAGACAACCTTTTTCCATCAGTTCATTCCCGATACCACCACCGCCGGAATCTGGAATTGAACTAGGAAAAAGAAAAAATCCTTCTTCAACTCTCCAAACAATGAAATTTGCCTGAAGGCGCCCCCGAACTCCGGCAATTCTCTTTCCGTGAGCGCTTTTCTCCCATTATGCCCATTTACACAAACCATTCAGAATAAGGACCATGTATGAAAAAAAATCTACTTTTTCTGTTTCTTCCGTTCGCGCTTGCGGCGGATCCCGTGTTCAACGGGTCATTTGAACTCGGAAGTGAGGGATTCGCCCTGGAACAGGAACTCCGGACGGATCTCAATAAAGAACTGAAATTCTTCCCCTTGAAAACTGCAGAAGGAGCTCCCGGCGAAGGAAAACTCTCCCTTCTGCTGGAAAATCCTTTTGCAGAATACTATAATATCTTTTCGAAGGAATTCCGTCTGAAACCTTCCACGCAGTATGAATTTTCGGTAAAAATGAGATCATCCGAACCGGGGGATCCGGTTTATTTCGGAGTTTTCAAAGTTGATCCTCAGTGGTCCGCGCATTCGAAGACCTTCCGGGCATCGAAGGAGTGGAAAACCTACACCTTCCGCTTTACAACCGCTCCGAAGGAGGGATGGTACCATATTCTGATCCGTCCGGGCAGCAGGGAGACGGTACGGAACTCTTCGATTTTCTTTGACGGGTTGAAAATGAAAGAAATCGGAAAATCCGAAGCCGTACAGCTGGATGCCATCGCCGTTCCGGATCGCAATCTTTATCTGCGGGGAGAAGAGGCTGCATTTTCTCTGAAAATCACCAATCCGGATTCGACTCCCTACACGGCGTCCGTTACAGTTACAGGAAAGGATGAGTATACCGGCAAAATTTATTTTACGGAAACGCTTCCGCTTAGCCTCCGTCCGGGGGAAACCAAAACGCTTCCGCTGAAACGGAGAAAACTGGACCGGTATGCCGGAATCCGAGTCTCAGTTGCGGGCCCCAGGCTGAAAAAGCATGACTCCTTTTTGGCGGTGATCGGTCCCTATGAAGCAAAACCGTTCAACATTAATCAGGATTTTGTTGTCTCCTTCAACGGTGGACTGGAATATCTGATGCCGCCGCAGTGCAAAGCGCCATCGTACCGGGTGTTCAACGTCCAGCTGGAAAAGCGGTTTGAACTGCTTGCGAAAATTGGATGCCGGATTCTGCGAGATCACGATGGCGGAGTCCGTGGCGTCAACTGGCCCGCCGTGGAATGGGAACGCGGAAAATTTGATTTTTCCCATCTGGATCGACAAATGGCCTTGTACGACAAATATAACATTGTACTCTTTCCTGTGATCGGAGATGGATTCATAGAAAACTATTTACCCTGGCAGAATCAGCGGTGGCCGCTCTGGATCCTCCCTCTGGCAGAACGGGTTAAGAATGATCCGCCAAACTGCATGCAGAGTGTCCGCGGACACATTCTTCTTCCGCCCAAAGATCTTTATCGGAATTACATCTACCAGACCGTGAAACACCTGAAAGGACGTGTTCCGGTCTATGAGGTCATGAACGAACCAAATCTCTATCTAGCGCCGGAAACCTATGTGGCATATCTGAAAGAGGCGAACGATGCGATACGTTCCGCCGATCCCGCAGCAAAAATTTCGGCATTCTGCCTCACCAGCGACTTCAGTGCCGTCTCCGCTCCGTGGATGCAGGCCGCAGTCAAAGCCGGCGGTTTGAAATACACGGATTATATCGGCTTCCATCCGTATGCCGGACGCGAACTCGGTTCGCTTCGCCCGGCGGACCGCTATATTGCGGATCTCCGCGAGGAAATGCGTTCCTACGGCAGAGGCGACATCCCGCTCTGGAACACGGAACTCTACTACCTTATCGATCAGCAGGTCAAGCATAGTGCTTATGAGGAATCGCTCTGTCAGCCGCATCATGTCATCTGGCGCTTTCTGGTCGATCTCGGCGAAGGGACCGTTCAATCCATCGCCATTCCTTCGGAATACCTGTGGAAACGGATGCTGACACCGAATATGCTAACCGGGAAGAATCATCATGAACTCATTCCTTCGGAAAATGCGGTTGCATACAACGCCATGGCGCGCCTGTTCGAGCGGGCGAAACCGGTCAGGAAAATCCGACATCCGAACGGAATCATCTGCTATGTTTTCCGCAGAGATGGAAAACTTCAGGCAGCGGTCTGGAACTATTTGAAGAAAAAAGGCATTTCCGCAGATTTCTCCGGATTTTCCTCAATGACCGATCTGTTCGGCAATCCGGAAAAAACCGGTGTCAAACCGCTCGGAAACGCTCCGTATTATCTATTTCAGGGAACGCTTTCGGAAAAAGAGTTTCTGGCAAAACTGGAGAATCTTCCGCTCCGTCTTGAACGGCCCGTCAGTGCCGGACAGATCGCGCGGCTTGCAGGGACAACTCTTCTTGCAATGCTCCACAACGATTCCGGAACGGAACAGTCGGGCATCGCCGGAATCACCGGCGGCGGACTTACTGCGCGGAAAATGATGAAATTCACCATTCCGCCTCATCGCACCCTCTCTCTGGAAATTCCGGTCAAAGAGGTGAAGTCCAACGGGAAGCAGACGGAACTCATGCTCTACATCAACGGCGTTCTCACCCGCATCCCGCTGGAAATCGTAAAAAACAAAATCATCGGAAACACATTTGAAATGGAACGGGCAAAAGGAGAAATCCAGTTTGAAAAGAATTCCATCGTTCTTTCCATGACTGTCCGCGACACCACCGATTCCGGACCTGCCGGCCGCCGCAGTCCGTGGGAAACCGACTGCGTGGAACTATTCTTCGACACGGCTCCGCAGAATCTCCCGGTCCGTCACGCACAGGCATATACGAAAGAGACATTCCGCCTGTTCATCACCCCGCGTGACAAACAGAAACTCCATGCACTCGGAGCAATCAAGCCGGAAATGTGCAAACTTCAAATCTCTCTGAACAAAGATGGGTACTCTTTCACGCTCAACATTCCCGTCTCCACCGGCAAGGCTCTCGGATTCGATGTAAAAATCGACGATTCGGATGGAAAAAACCTGAAAGAATTCTCTCTCGGAAACGGAAATCAACTCCATAAAAACCGCTGCAATTTCAGTCTGATTCTTCCAAAATAAGGAGAATATCTCATGAAAAAGCTCTTATTTTTTCTTTCCGCACTCTCACTTACCCTGAGTGCGGTAGACCTCACAATCACTCCCTGCTCTCCGTGGAAGGCTTCCGGAAAAAAGGAATACTCCGTCGATTTTGACGGTGGAAAATCCTGGCCGTCCCTTCTGATCAAACCGGGTGCTCTCCGCCCGAACACCTATTACAGACTGACCTTTGAAGCCAAAGACTCCTCCAACGGTCTTGCCAACACCCAGATCGGATTCAAAACCTCCCGCGACGGGAAAAACAAAACCCGCTATTTCATCTGGAAAGGAAAAACACAGTACACCCCTCTCACACTCTATTTCAAAACACCGGAAAAGAATCCCGGTTTCGAGCTGATCAACAACATCAATCCCGGTCCGGCGGCAAACATCTCCGTACGAAATTTCGCTTTAAACGAACTTTCCACCGAAGATCTCAAAACCAATCTTCTCTCCGCCGGCGATTTTGAAAACGGCTGCAATTTTAACGGGTTCTCTTCCGCCTACGCGAAAGATCTTTCGATTGTTCCTTCACCCTCCTTCTTCTGCGGGGAAAGAAGTCTGAAACTGACAAGAAAGGCGAATCATCTCACGGAAATCACCACATCTGATCTGCCCGCCATACCGGAGAAAACGATCGAGGTGAAATTCTGGGCGAGATCCGCCGGTAACGACGTCTCCGCACGGATGATTCTCGATTTCGGCTATCCCGGTTACAAGCCGCATCTTTACCGGCAGTATCTGTTCAAAGTCGAATCGGAATGGAAGGAATTCTCTTTCCAGTACACGATTCCCGCCGATCTCAAAGCGTATCCGGCGCTGATCGAAGGCATGACAAAACTCCGGTTTGGACTGCCCGAATCTCCGGAAACGGCGGAAGTTTATTTCGATCATATCGAATATCGTCTCCGGTAGTCGGAGGGGGAAATTCCTGAAACAAAGACGGGAGACCGCATGTGGTGCGGTGCCCGTCTCTATTTTTTCATTTCCGGCGGAGCCGTACTGCGCCGGAGAAAGAAATTGTAATCCACCGTCACATTCTCTTTGATCTCTTCCCGGTGAAGGAGTCTGTTCAGCATCACAAGAGCATGCTGCGCAAGATAATCGTAATTCTGCATGACCCCGGTCAGCTGGGGATCGCAGTAAAAATCCATCTCACTGAGCCATCCGGTCAGCGACACCTCTTCCGGAACGCGGACTCCCGCCTGTTTCAGATAATAAAGGATCCTCATGATCTGCCCTTCCGCAAGAGCAACGATCGCAGTCACGCCCTTATCCAGCAGCCGGTAAACCGTGCCGGCATATTCCTGCTCGTTTCCGGGATAGCCCACCATCAGAGAATCCGGAAGCCCCTGCTCTGACAGAATCTTCTGAAACGTGTCCTTCCGCTCCTTCAGCGCAGAACTGTGAGTAAGCGCCTCCTGCTTTCCTGTTCCAAAGAGTCCTATTCTGCGATGTCCCAGCGAGAGCAGATGCTCCAGCAGAAGACTCATTCCCTGCTTTTCATTGGAACACACAGAAAAAATTCCATCCAGATGCCGCGACACGGCATTGAGGCAGATCAGCGGGATTTCATATTTCTTTCCCCAGTAGCGTTCCAGCTTATCTTCTCCGACCAGCGAGATCACCGCAGTCGGTTTATGCTCCTCGATGAGTTCCAGATCACAGAGCGGAATCAGTTCCATCCGGAACCCCGCAAACTGAATCATATTTTCCAGCCGTTCGATCATATCCTTGTAGTAATAGGCCAGATCAATTCTCGGAACGGTCAGAGCAATGGTTCTGCCGCTCTGAAGATAACCGGTTTTCCGCGCCGTTTCCAGAATCTGAAGACGGGTCTTCTCCGAAATGCTGCTGGATCCGTTCAGTGCACGGGAGACCGTTGTAATGGAATAACCGGTTGCCCGCGCGATATCCTCCAGTTTCAGTTTCATTGCTGCTCTCCGCTCTGTTCTTACTCGGACTGTAACTCTGATTATGTGTTTTTCAAGCAGAAAACAATCTTTTTCCCGGTCTTTCTCCTTTTTTTGCAGGCATTGGAGGATGTTCATTCTGTTCTGCGTCAGATCCGCATTCGGAATAAGTTTCGGAAAGGAGCTCTTCGCATCATGCCACCGCCGATAGTTTCGGAAAAAAGCACTCCTCATCAGCCCCCCGCCACGGAAGAGAGTGCTGGTATCTTTTTTGAACTCATATCAGGGGTAAATGTTAAAAGTGTAACATTCTTTCCGCTTCCGTTTTCCGGATCCGCTATTGACTTTTCGGAGAAAATATTCTATAATGAAAGCCGGAAAGAATGAGGAAGAAATGCAACGGGTCAATTTCAGGAAAATAGCGGAAGAATTGAAGCTCAGCCACATGACTCTGTACCGAGTAATCAACAATGCGGGCGGAGTGAAGGAGGCAACCCGCACCCGCGTGATCGAAGCGCTGAACCGTCACGGTTGCTACATGGCGGAACAGAAGAAAAAGCGGACGATCGTCTTCGATTTCGATGAATCCGACCGCTCCTGCTACATGCGGGATCTCATGTTTTCCCTGATCGACCGGGTCTCAATCCACGATTTTGTGTGCGTCACGACCAGTCACCGGACCGACCGGCGGAAATTTCTTCAGGAAGCGGAAAAGGCGGAAGTGGTGGTGTTCGGCCCGATGTACGAGAAAACTCTTCTCCCGGTGCTGAAGGATCTCAATCCGGACCTCCTGGTCATCAATCTTCTGGACGACACGGTCGGCGACATAGCAATCGCATCCGACGATTTCCAGAGCGGAAAGGCCGCCGCCGAATATCTTATCCGGAACGGACATACGGAACATGTAGCCGTCACCGCCAGTCTCTCCGGCGAACAGGTCAAGCACTCCTTTGTGAACCGCGCCAAAGGTTTTCTGATAGAACAGCGTTTCTCCGCTCCGAAATGCCGGATTGATCTGCTGGACTATCCGCTGATCACAAAAGATGACAACCGGAAATTTCTGGACCGGACCTTCCGCCGATGGAAAAAACTTCCTTCCGCCATCTTCTGCACCGGAAGCTATATGGCGGATCAGATCTTCCGCTGCTGTGCGGATAAAGGAATCCGGATCCCGGAAGACCTGAGTCTTCTCGGATACGACAAACCGCTTTCTCCTGGAAAGACGCCCCTTTACGACCGGATCTATTTTGAACCGGAACAGATCGTCAACTGGGCGGAATTCTTCCTGCTGAACCGACCGGTCCTGAAAACCAGTGATCCGATTCATGTTCTGCTGGAAACCAAACTGGAAATCCATGGAACCGTGAAAAATATCAGAAAGGAATCCTGTTCATGAAGAAAAATTTCACATTAATCGAATTGCTTGTTGTAATTGCAATCATTGCCATTCTTGCCGGAATCCTCCTTCCGGCACTGAACAGAGCAAGGGAAAAAGCGCGGCAGATCACCTGTATCTCGAACTTGAAACAGATCAATATTCTGTTCATCTTCTATCTGGATTCCAACGACATGTGGTCTCCGGAAAACGACGGGAACTGCTACTATTTCACTCAGGCGGCCTATGGGGATCTGAAATACAGAAAAAACCTGACGGAAAATCCGGATGCGGCAAAATATAAAAAACCCACCGGTTTTCTGTTCTGTCCCAATGCGACGACCTTTCCCGACTCCTTTCACGTTTCCAGCTATGTCGCCACCCAGGGGAAGGATGACAATGCTCTGCCTCATGGCGGAGTCTGGTACAACAAGAGTCCATCGGGAACCATTGGACGGAAAATGAACGATATCCGTCCGAACAGTGTGATTTTCATGGAAAAGCGACTGTATCAGTTGTGGAGCGGAACCGCCGGACCGGAACGCGGAAATGTCCTGACCTATCATACAAATCGTTCCACGAGCGCCTATCATCCCGGCATGCCGGTAGACTCCAGCTGGAGTACCTACGGGAAATATCCCGGCTGGGCAAATCACGATGGAATTTCCGCAGCGTTTCTCTTTTTCGACGGTCATGCGGAACTGACCCGTTTCGGCACGGAATTCAACAGCGACTGGACCAAAAAATAATTTCACCATAAGGAACAAACAAAATGAAACTCCAGAAAATTCTTATTTTTCTTGCCATGGGAGCGCTTTTTTCCGCAAGGGGAGCGGAAATCGTTTTCTCCTCCGACTTTTCCACACAGAAATGGAACAAGGCATCCGCGTGGACGATCGAAGGCAATCTGGCAAAAGCAATCCAGACGCCGGGGCGATGGCCAGCGTTCTTCCATTCTATCTCATTGGAGGGAAATAACTTCTACCGATGCACCTTTCAATACCGAACCTCCCGGTCAACAGATGCCTCGGACAAACTTCTGCTGAACGTTCTGAAGAAATATCATTTTTCCTATCCGCCTGCAACAGAATGGACAACAGCTTCCGCATTCTTTTATTTTGCCGATCCCGGCAAAGGCGATCTGAAGTTCCAGCTTGAAGGCAAATCGCCGTTTCACCTTGAACTCCGAGAGATCAAGGTGGAAAAACTCTCCGCGGATGACTTGAAAAAAATCCGGATTGATTTCAAAAAGGATGGAGGCCCCATGCCGTCGTTCTTCCGCAAACACCTCTGGAAAAATGCCGAAGGAGCTCTGCAGATCGTTCCGACGGAAGATCATATTGAAGGCGGGAAAGCGCTGCGGATCACGGGGAGGACAAATGAAGGGAAAAAACGTCTTTCCGTCTATTCACTTTCTCTTCCGCTGGAGCCGGAAAAGCGCTACCGCCTCTCCCTCTGGGCAAAAGCCGATGCACAGACTCCGTTTTTCTTCTACATCGACGGCTATGTCGCCGGACAGAAAAAGCACTGGTACAAGAGCTCCCAGACGAAACTGACTCCCCGCTGGGAAAAACTGAGCATGGAATTTTCCGGTCCGACTCTTGCGGAACATCCGCAGATGAACAAACGGACCGCCTATCTGATTTTCACCATCCCCGCATCGGAAAAGGAAACGGGGATCAACATTCAATCCATTGAACTGGAAAGAGTTGAGGAATAAGTATGAAACATATTCTTTCTCTTCTCTCTGTTCTTGTCACACTTCCGCTGACGGCGGAGAACCTGCTTCTCAATTCCAGCTTTGAACTGGGAGATGCCGGGTACCAGATCTGCCAATTTCTCCCGCTGGAAAGTCCGGAGAGCGCATGCAGACGCCCGGAACTGGACCCGAAAGAAAAAATCCACGGAGCGTTCAGTCTGAAATGTCCCAATCCGCGTGGGGAGTGGATGCAGATGATCTCTCACGAGGTCGAACTGAAAAACGGACAGGAATACACGATCTCCGCCTGGATGAAAAGCGATCGTCCCCTCTCCTTGAAGCTGGAACTGTTTACGGTGGCGCATCATCCGCCCGAGATCGTGAACCGCTGGTACACCCGTTCCAAAACGGTTCGGATCACACCGGAATGGAAACGCTTCCATTTCACAATCCGAGCAGAAAAACCGTTCCTGCATCCCTTTCTCAAGATCAGCTGGAACGGAGGAAGTATCTGGTTCGACGCCTTGCAGATCAGCGCGGGGAAACTCCAGGAATACACACCTGCCTCGGAACTCGAATTTGCCGTAATCGGCCCCGAACGGATCACATCTCCCGGAGCACAGAAGCTGAAACTCAAGGGAATCAACTATTCAGGGAAAGCGCTTTCTGCCGTACTCACCTTGAATCTGGATGACCTCTATTTCGGGAAAACGCTCTCCTCCATTTCCCGCGAACAGACACTTCCCGGCGGGGAAAGCGTGGAAATCCCCCTCCCCTTCGCAACACCGAACGGAGTCTTCCGCGCAGGTGGAACGGTAAAATGCGGAAAGGAAACTGTTCCGCTCCTGCCGTTTGATTTTGGTTCCGCGCCGGAACTCTCCCGAAAACGGATTGATCCGGATACCGTCTTCACAATCGGATACAGCGGTGCCAACGGAGTGTTTTCTGCACCGAATGGAAAACATGCATTCCGGGTAATCAGCGGAGATATCAAAGGACATTATGCCATGCTGCGCCGTCAGGGAATCCGGATCAACCGGCTTCATGACGACAACCTGTTTCGCTGGGAAACCATCGAATCCGTTCCGGGCAAATACGACTGGAACACGCTGGACAGAATCATTGACATCGGTCTGCGATACGGAATAGAGACCATGCCCGTACTCGGCGGCAAAGCCATGCTCGACAAGCCGGGAAAAACGCCGCGGGATGAATGGCACATCCGCAAAAACAGCCGGAGCTCCGGACTCTGGATGGGAGGACGTCATCAGGGCTGGCTTCCGCCGGAAAAGGCATGGTCCGATTTTGTGGAAAATCTTGTACGTCACTGCCGGGGACGAGTCCGCTATTATGAAATCATCAACGAACCGAATCTCTACATGACGCCGGAACACTACGCCCGATATCTGAAGCTCGCATACGAAGCGGCGAAGAAAGCGGATCCGGACTGCCGCATCGTCGGGATCTGCAGCACCGGCGATCTCGGCGGCCAGCTCGGGGAGTTCATTGAAGCGTGCGGAAAACTCGGAGCGTTCCAGTATCTCGACATTCTCTCGTTCCACCCGTACAGTGCACAGCTCGACAGCTTTCCGACTCCCGCGGAACAGCAGATCCGTGAAATCCGGGCCATCACGGACCGTTACCGGAAAAATCTTCCGATCTGGAACACGGAACTTTATTACATTCAATCCCGTCCCTCCGATCAGAAAATCGGAGGAATCACCGACTGGATCGCCGCAGGAAAATTTCCTGCCCGGAACACGGCAAAACGATATCTGATCGACCTCGGTGCCGGAACAAAAAGTTCCATTGCCCTGAACGGCTATCAGCATCTCCACAACGATCTTCGCCCGCACTTCGGCTATTCCAGTCAGTGGGCGATTGCGGAAATGATTCCGAATGCTCATTTTATTGTCGGAAATACATTTGCCCGTTTCCTGGAAGGGGCTGTTCCGGTGAAACAGCTCAAGCTGCTGGATGGAATCAACGGATTCCTCTACCGGACTCGCGATAAAAAAGAAATTGCGGCCGTCTGGGCAATCAACGAAGATGAAACGTTCAAGGCCGATTTCTCCGCCTCCGGAATCCGAGTTTTAGACCTTTTCGGCAATCCTCTTCCGGGAAATTCGCCGATTGCACTGACTGCAGATCCATGTTATCTGAGCGGGAAGGATCTTTCCAGACGTCTGAAATCGGTGATTTTCCATCCGGAACGCGCTTATTCGATCACCGGAATCCGTCAGAGCGCGGAAAACGGGAAAAAGGCTCTTGCCGTCGAAGTGCGAAATCACACTGCCGGCGACCTCGCGCTGACTCTCCGGATGAAAGGATGCGAAACGATCCGGAAAGTCAAACTGAAAGGGGAGAAAAGAAAAACTCTCCTTTTTCCGCTGGAATCGGAGCAAAAGGAGATCACGCTGCTGTCGTCAGACGGGAAAATCGTGGAATCCCATACCTTTCCGTTTTCGCCCGTCAAATCTCTCCGGAACGGGGAACGAGTATCTCTGAACGGGAACTGCTGTTTCCAGGTCAAATCCGATGAGAAGGCGCTGACCGTTACGATTGATGTCCGGGACCGCAAACGAGGAAACCGTCCGCTGAAATCCCCATGGGAAGGCGACTGCATCGAACTATTCTTTGATGCCCGTCCCACAGAACATCTTGATCGGAACCCGTACACGCCTCATGTGTTCCGACTGTTCCTCACACCGAAATCCGCGAACGGTCTTTCGGAAGAGTTTTCCGGCAGCCGGAACTGGAATCTCAGCAGGCTCCGGTATCGCATTCATGATACGGGAGGAGATTACTCTGCAAGAGTCACGATTCCATGGAAGGAGCTGCATCTTGCCGGTCCCTCCCCGATCGGATTTGATCTCATACTGAACAACTCCGATGGAGAAAAACGATCCTCCGCCGTTCCATGGGCTGGAAACAGCTTCAACTGGCGGGACCGCTTCAACTACGGAATCTATATTCCGTAATCCCATACATATAAGGAAAGGAAAAGTTTCATGAAAAGCATTTTCAAACGCTGGAGCGGAAATCCCGTTCTGCGCCCGGAAGATATGCCGGGGGACTGCTTTGCCGTCTACAACGGAGGAGTCATCCGCCGCAATGGAGAGTACATCATGCTGGTACGCACGGAGGATTCCTCCCGGTTCCAGCGGGTCTGGTGCGCTCGGAGCTCCGACGGCTGCCATTTTACGCCCGATCCGGAACCGGTCCGGTTCCTCGCGGACGATATGGAGGAGTACAAGAAATACACGGCGGATTCCTTTTACGATCCCCGCATCAACATCCTTGAAGGCAAATATTACATCACCTATGCGGCATACACCTTCCGTTACGGATGCAGGATCGGACTCGGAATCACGGAAGATTTCCGAACCATCCGCCATGTTGCATTCCCGCATCATGTCCAGAACCGGAACGCAGTGCTGTTTCCCGAAAAAATCAACGGAATGTACTGGATGCTTCATCGGCCCGAATGCGGCGGAACGGGGAATCTCTGGATCTCGTGCTCTCCGGATCTGCGCTTCTGGGGAGATTGCCGCATTGTCGCAGCCCGCGGAAGCGGACGGTGGGACAGTTTGAAAATCGGTGCAGGAACACCGCCAATCAAAACGGAACGCGGATGGCTCGTTTTCCTTCACGCCGTGGATACGAACTGCGCCGGACATTACTACACCGCAGGCGCAATGCTTCTGGATCTGAATGATCCATCAAAACTTCTCGGACGCTCGAAAATCCTCATCTGCCCGGAAGCTCCGTATGAAACAAACGGATTTGTCCCGAACGTGATTTTCCCGTGCGGAGCCGTTCCGGAAGAGGATGGACGAATCCGTCTCTACTACGGAGCCGCCGACAATTTCGAATGTCTCGCGGAGACCACTCTTGCCGAAGTTCTGGCCTCCATCTCGTAAGAAAAAATATACGCTGGGAATCCCCCTCCCCCTTTCCCGTCGGCGAAGCAGACTCCTTTCTGGAGGTTCATTTTCTTCTGTTTCGCCGGCGGAATGAATCCATTACCGGCACAGCCTTTTTTCAAAAGAAATCCAGGTTAGACTCAAATGAATCACAGCATCTCCTATCTGAAAAGAGAGTGTTTTTCCGCGAATTTCTGAAGCGAGGGGAACCGATCCGATTCGAACGGGAAAAGAAGCTAACCGGAACACACGAAATCTTCGGCACGACAGAAATCTTCAGACTCCGCAGGAGTGTTTAAGAAAGGACAGCGATGAAAAAGCGCACTTCTTTTCTTGAACATCTGTTGCAGAAGTTCATCTTCTCCTCATGGAAGGATTCTTCTCTTCGGGGATACGATTTTAATGAACGCTTCTGGAAAATGTTCTGATTAAAAAAACGCTCAGTCACTGCAACACAATATTTTTCTGATTTGATTCCGCCACTTGCATTTTTGTTCTTCCGGAAGGAACGATGCATCAACTCCATTGATTGCCAGTTGCAGAATCTCAGCAGGAGTCAAATCAAGGGCTTGAGAAACAGCAGCCCAATTATCGCTGGCATAGCCGAGGAAATAAGCGGGATCATCCGAATTGATCGTAACGCATATTCCATTGGAAAGCATTCGCTTCAGAGGGTGTTCAGAGAGAGATTTGATGACATTCAAGCGAAGATTGGAAATGGGGCACATAGTCAGAGGAATGTGTTTTTCCGCCAGGATCTGCATTAAAAGAAGATCATGAATAGCGGCATTTCCATGGTCGATTCGATTAACATTGAGTTCAATGGCTTCGCGAACATATTCTGCAGGCCCTTCCTCGCCGGCATGCACACAAATCCGGAACCCCCGTTCGCGACAGGCATCGAAATACGGTTTGAATCGCAATGGAGGTTTTCCCATTTCTGCGCCCCCCATGCCAAACGCGGCAATGCGATCATACCATGGAGCCAGCTCATCCAGCGTCTGCAAAGCCTCCTCCACGGGTCTGGTACGCATCACGGTTCCCATGTAAAGACAGGAAATACGCTCCTGCATATCATGAACAGCACAGAAAACACCACGCATAATGGCATGCAGAGGAAGCGTGCTGTTCCGAAAAACTTGTGGATTGAAAAAGAACTCTGTATGAACAACACCATCAGAGACTGCGCGTTCAAGATAGGCTCGGGTCAGATCATAAAAATCCTGTTCTGTGACAAGCACTTCACAGCCCTTATAATAGATGGCAAGGAAACCGGAAAGATCACGAAATTTACATGCCTCATTCAGCATTTCCGGACTCTTCCATGGAAGTGGAATATGATTTCTGTCTGCAAGACGGAACATCATTTCCGCTTCCAGAGTTCCTTCCAGATGGACATGCAAATCGGTTTTTGGCAATTTAATAAAATCGTACTGCGTATCAGAAGTTCTTTGAGATAAACTCATATGCTCATCATCTCCTTCAGACATAATATAATCGTATTTTTCATTCCTTCAACCCTCCCGCAAGAGCTAGAGATTCATTCCGGATACGTACCGGATTTATTATCCAAAGAGCAAAATTTGTTTTATCGAATAGATTCCATTTTTATCTCATTCACATGCACGAATGGCGAAAGCTTTGAATCGAACCGTTCTGGAACTGCGACAGTATGTAATCATTCGGACTGTTGCCAATTATTTTCATTTGCAGAGAGTTTTGTTAAGGTGTTGAGGCAAAATTATTTAAAGAAGATCTAGCAAATGCAGACGATTGTACCGAAAACGGACCATCCCCACGCGCGAGGGGATAACACATTCCAGCCATCCGGCGGTTTGTCTCCCGGCGGACCATCCCCACGCTCGTGGGGATAACTTAGAGACTGCAGGTGTCAGCCCCGGAGTAAACGGACCATCCCCACGCGCGAGGGGAAAACTACCGATATATGGTCTAATCAATGGAGAGTTTCGGACCATCCCCACGGCCGCGGGGAAAACGGACAAAAACAGATGTTCAGACCTTGCGGGTTCGGACCATCCCCACGGCCGCGGGGGAAACCCAACGAGCCGGAAACCTCCGTCAAGAATCCGCGGACCATCCCCACGGGCGCGGGGAAAACGCAAAGTGCTGCATTAAACCAAACTCTGCCAACGGACCATCCCCACGGGCGCGGGGAAAACTAAACCAAGATTTTTAAGTTGTTTCATTTTTAGGACCATCCCCACGGGCGCGGGGAAAACTCGGAACCGCATCCATGATTGATACCTCATTTCGGACCATCCCCACGGGCGCGGGGAAAACAAACGATCAAGACTATCAGCCAATGAATCATTCGGACCATCCCCACGGGCGCGGGGAAAACTTCGGATCAAGCGCGGAAATTTGCGTATTGATCGGACCATCCCCACGGGCGCGGGGAAAACTCGAGAATTTACTCTCTCCGTTGGCTGATGCGCGGACCATCCCCACGGGCGCGGGGAAAACTTCAAACATCGACCATTATGCCGGCTCCGCCTCGGACCATCCCCACGGGCGCGGGGAAAACTTTTCAAATCCCTCGATACACAGAAACAAGTTCGGACCATCCCCACGGGCGCGGGGAAAACCCCAAAAAATTGGGGATAAAAAAACGCATCATACTATATCTTGTGATCTTTCAATTGTCAAAGAACTCCGGCTCAAATTTTCAAGACTTTTGCCGATATGAAATAAAACATTCCGCAAGAACCTCTCCAAAGACTCCCCCAAGTTCCTTATCCCTTGATGAAAAATCCTCCGCAGATACCGCAAGCAGATAATGTCCACTTACCAGACGGTCACAACGACTCGCATCCCCATAACGATGAATACTGAATCCCTGCGAATTATCATCATCAAAAATCACCAGCATCGCCAGATCTTCCGGAGAATAACGAAGAAGATACTGCAATACCTTTTCCCGAGTTCGACGATTCACGGTACCTACAAAAACATTCGGTTTCGGTTCAAGAAACCAACGCTTGAGCAAACCGCGTACTTTGTCCGGGGTATTTTCCGCAATAATCACAGTCATTTCATCAATGCCATAATCTGTTTGGGAATTTTCTCCATCAGTCGTTCCGCTTCGATGTTCCGCTTCAAAAGCAACAGAACATTCTCCTCTGCATGCCCCGGATCCTGACGTACCGCGGCAAATGCAGCAGGCAGCGTGGTCACCGGTTTATAAATGTCCGCAATGTCATACACAAACGGCAGCGATCCTGTTTCATGAATAAAACCCAGCTGCGGAAGAAATCCAAGAGAACACACGATTGCCGCGCACATTCCGTAAAAAGCCGCATTGGCAGCCGACACCGCCCGATTGATCTCATCTGCAATGTTCCAGTTTCCCGCATCATAGTTCCGTCCCTTCCAGCTCACGCCATACTTTTCCCCGAAATCCCGATACAGATTCCGGATACGTTCTCCTTCAAGGCCACGCAACTGCTGAATCGTCCGGGTAGATACATCCAAATCCGGGAAACGCAGCAGGAACATCCGTCTTGCCACCGCCGCCCGACGCTGGGGATGGGCAAACAGTCCTGCATGCAGCTTCGCGTTTTCATTCGCATGCGTCGGAGAAATCCCATGCGCATAAAAACGGAGAACTCCACTGCCCACCCAGCAAACAGGCGTATTGGAAGAGGCACATGCGGCAACTGCAGCATGCGTTACCGTCGTCCCCGGCCCCAGAAGCAGCGTGCTGATCGTGGCAATCGGAAGATGCATCACCATTCCGTCGGCACCGATGAATTTCACACTGGAATCATCCACCTCCAACCGACCGTGCTCCAGAAATAACGGAGTCCAGCGATCAGAAGCGGCAGCCAGTGCTTCCACCGGCACCTTCGGAAAAATTCGAGCATCACCGCTCATTCCACCTCAACGCTCCATGACAGCCCGCGGACGAAACTCCCGACACGCAAAATCTACCGGGATATCGGAGTAAATCATCGCGCCAGGAGCCTCCGGGGAACACTCTTCCCAGATTCTGGGAAGTGCTCCGTTCACCAGAGAACAGAGCTTTTCCAGAGCTTCCGATTCCGTACGGAAAATACCCTGAAAAACCGGAGTTGCCGGAATACAGTGTTTCCGCCCGATCCATCCTCCCCAGACGGGATCGCACAAAGCCCTGCCGATCTCCTCCAGCACTCCGGAATCCCCGGTAAGAACTGCCGCAAATTTCCCATCCGCCAGATAATACCGTTCCGTTTCTACGGTTCTTCGGCTCTTTCCGGAGGCCTCGGTCGGTATGCTCCGCACACTCTCCCGATATCCTCCGCCGACTGTATGATAATCATCAAGCAGAACTCCCGATTCCTCAGGAAATGCAATACTCTCCAATTTCAGTTTTCCCAGACGCGCAAGACCATCACGATCGCCCCAGCGGATTCCCAGCGCGGCGGCAACCAGGCCGGTTACCGCCCCTCGCGAAGGAAAACCAAGCGTCTCGCGACGATCAAATTTGCTCTCTCCACCAAACGAGAGCAGCGGCGCGTCAAAAAACAGCGCCAGCCATCTTTCCTCATTTGACATGTTCAACCAGCTCCCCGATGACTTGATCCAGCGTTTTTTCCGGCAGAACAGATTCACATTCAACGCTAATTCCATACAGTTTCCGAAGCTCATCCCAATGGTTCCGCAGATTTTCCTTTGCTTTTTCCAGGAGACCTCCCCCCTTCACTGGGATCTCAAAAGCATTCGCCAGGGAAAGCGGCGCTCCGCGGCGCGCAATCCCGAGAATATATCCCGGAAGAGTGTTCGCCATCATGGAATTCCTACGCGCCGGAGGAACCGCCATCGCGCAGGAACGTAAAAAGGTCGCAACTGCACTTCTGCGTTCTTCCAGAGACAGCGAACCAAGATGTTCCTGATCCGCCAGAAGATCAAGATTCAATGCCATGCAGCGATAGTAGCAGGAGGTGTTGAACTCAATGTCGCCCATGTGCGCGGACCCGGTTTTTTCCTTCGGTTTCAAATCGTCCACCGCGGTAAAGAAATCCAGATCGTTATCCACGCGGTTGACGGAAATCGCATGGCTGAACATGGCTGCGCCTTCCAGTGTCAGATCGGAATCCGCCACCATACGTCCGAAAAAGGAGATATCCACACCGTCCCTTACGATTTTTTTCAATTCCTTCACGGCAGCTCCGGTCCGTTTTTTTGCTTCGGAACACTGCAGATAGGCAGATGCGGCAGCCCGCAATTCCAGATCGGAAAAGTAAAACAGGTTCTTGATGGTGTTGTCTTTATCGATTTTGATTCTCGCGGCGGTAACAATTACCTTCGCGATCGCTGCCGCTTCTTTTTCCGGCTGTCCCATATCCAGCAGGACCTGCTGCAAACGGTGGAAGAAATATTTGCTGCGAGTTCCTGAAAACATCTCGCTCTCCTCTCCGGCCATCAGACGGATCGCTCGTTTCCAGCACTGCGAACTGATCCGTGCGCGCGGAACACCGCCAAATACCGTGCTTTTGGGCGATCCGAGCTGATCGCGGTTGAGACAATTCACCGGAAACGACTGAAGCATGTGCAATTCAATGAGATTCATTTTCTGGACCCTTTCCTGAGTTGATTTTTCATTTTCTTTTTTTTGTGTAGTTACATTTCAATCCGCTTCAACAGCAGCATTCCGCAACCGAAAGCACGGGCGCGACCGATTCCCCGACGAAAGACTTCCCCGAATGCTGTGGAATCGGTAACGGCAAGAACTCCGCCGATCTCAACAATATTCAGTTGGACCGGTGGAGCATCGGATGACCGGAAAAAACGTTCCAGCCGGCAGGCTGAGTACTCGGCTTCTGAACGCAATGCAAAACCGCTGCGTTCCCCTTTGCGAGTCAGCCATGCATCCAAATCCTCTCTGGAGGTCAGAGCCCGCAGTTTGCGGTTCGCTGAAATGCGGACCGTCGGATTGGCGCGCAGGCGAAACCAGTACAACGCCCCGTCCGGGAAATCCGGTTCAAACTCTTTGACGCCGTCCCATTCCGCCCAGAGACATTGTTTCGGAGATTCCGCCGAGAGCATCAGGAGTTTCAGATCCGACCCGTCGTTGTCACTGCGGAACAGAAAGTCCCGTTTCGCCTCGGCTCGTCCCGGGAAACACTGCCAGAGCAGTTTATGCAGTTCGTAAACGTTGGCAAGACGGTGCTTGAGCTGTTCTTTCCGCCCGATCCGGAACTGAGAAAGATAGAGTTTACTCATCGACCACATCTCCCTCCTGCGTTTCCTTTCCGGCAGTTCCCCAATAATGGACAGCCCAGCGGCGCTTGACCCGCTCTCCCCAGTAGTGCAAATCCTGCCACAGCACAGCGTGATTGATCGGAATCCCGCGCGACTTGGCCGCTTTGAAAATTCCATGAAGCTGCTGGGAAGTCTCTCCAACAGTGTCGCAGGCGAGAAGTCTCTGGAAACGGAGCGCATAGGAAGAAAGTCCCTCCTTCCCGCTTTCCCCATAGGCGATCCTGCGCATGACATCACCGATGTTTTCCGTTCCACTCCCGCACTCCGGCTGAATACCGAACGCCGCAGCTACGGTAGTTACTATGATCCGTTCCCGCTCATCTTCCAGATTGCAGTATCGGGCGATATATTGCCAGACCCTGAATTCGCGGGAAGGAATCAGCGCACAGCGCAGATCGGCCATCACGCCGGCATCCTCCCGATTGCGCTTCAAAAACTCCAGAAACGGAGGAAGCGTGTATTCATTTTCCATCGTCCTGCTCTCCCTTCTTTGCGATGTTGTTACCAAGAATATGTTTGATTTCCCTGCGGAAATACGGCAGGGTCATTGCACAAGCCATGATTCCGCGCGGGGACTGATTCGGAAGGACTCCCAGAAAAAAAGATTCCGCCATCTCCTGCAGTTGTCCGTACAGGATCCTGAAATCTCCTCCGGTTTCCTCCGCTGAAGCAAGGAATGCCGGAACCAGAGAATCCAGTTTCCGCCAGAATCCCAGAAGCGCCAGTTCCTGAGCTGTCTTCTTACCGCCCTCAATCTTGATGGAACTGCCATCAGCAGCCTTGCCCAGATTGGTCCAGAACATTCCGATCGCAGACCTGAGCAGGCCGGCAACCGCTTCTGCATCCTGAACGAAATGACCAAACGCATTCCAGAACTCGTCCCGACTCAACAATTCCTCCTGGAACGAAATCAGCCATTCTCCGGAAAATTCATATTTTGCCTTGTCCACGGAAACGCCTCCGCACCAGAGACGCAACTGTTTGTCAGCCGGAACCCAGTTCAGGTTGAGAAGATGCTTCGGCGGAGTCAGAAGACGGGAGGATTCCGGCTGGAGCGCCAGCAGGGATTCCAGTTCCCGCCACGGATGACGTTCCGGCTGAATCCGCACATAGGAGAGGGTTTTCTCCTTTTCATTCCGGCGGTTTGCCAGATAGGGATCTATGAATTCTGAAATCTGTGCGTAATTGCAGCCAACCGCAAGCGATGCAGCTTCGCCTTTTTCCGGCAGCCGGACCGCTCGGCTGATCGGGGCAAGACGGCCAAGCAGAGTTGCCTTGAACTTCTGAAGATCCTTCACATTCTCCGGCGGCTGTTCCCAGACCGGAATCCCGATCTCTATGCTTCCGAGCTCCTCCTGCGGAATCAGGTTCAGATGCAGTGTTTCCGGAAGATTGTCCCCCAGCAGAAACGTATGCAGCGGACTGCCCTCCAGCGCAGGAGACGAAATATTTCCCGTCAGATCATTGGTTTTCATTCCGTTCCAACGATTTGGACCGATTGTTCCGCCAGGGGAAAAGTTCTGCGTCACCAGCAGCATTCGAGCCTGCCATGCGGAGGAGTGCGGACGTCCCGTCTCAACAGCGGAATGATCGAACAACGTATGGTTGCTTCCGCTGGCAAGCGTAAAATCCAGCTTGTCCAAAGTCGTATTCCAGTCTTTCTCCAGTCCGACAATCTGCAGGAACGGGTGCTCGCCGTAAAGATCAAACGCCAGTTCCCACTTTTTCAGGTAGGCCACCGCCTGCGGAATGATCCTTTCTCCGGCGGATTCCCACTCCCGCCGGTTCCGCGGAAGCGGCAGAGAACGCGCAACGATGCAGAGCAGAAAACGCATCAACGCAACCCGTTGCGCAGGCGGAACCGACAGATCGACGATTTCGTTCCCTTTTTCGAACAGCTCCAGCAGCGATACCTCGGCAAATCCCCCGCCGCGCCGGAGAACCGGAATCCATTTTTCACCAGTCAGCAAATACTGTTTCATCTTCCTCCTTTCGTTGTTTTTTCTCTTCTCGACAGATGCCGTTATCATTGTCATAGCGGATGGGAAGTTCCGTTCCATCCGGCAGACACAACGTCCCATCCGTGCTGATTTGAACCGGAATCGGTTCTTCATACTTCCAGTACGTTTTCAATGCGTCCGGCAGAAGGACACCCACCTTCTCCACCCACCATGCCGGGACCTGAGCCGTATTGCGCGCCAGGATACGCATCTTTTCCAGAGAAAAGGACTCCTCCTCCCGGAAAGTCAACGCCGTTCCATCCGACAAAACGAGCTCGCATTCCCGTCCGCGCACCGAAATGGAATTCAGCAGAAGCAAGGTCCGCTGCGGACAGTCTGAAAGACGCGTCGGCGCATCCTCCTCATCGGAAGCCTGCGCACTGGCGCTGGAAATCAGATCCAATTGCGAAGCCGTACAGGCCTGTCTGATCCGGGATTCCGACTCGTTTTTCATCCGGTCATAGAGCTCGCGCTCCAGTCCTTCCGTCTGTTCTGGCGGACGAAAATTTTCCTCGATCATCGGCCGCATATCATCCGGCAGCGTCAAGCGCGAACATTTTCGCCAGACGGCCTCCGCACGCAACAACAGAAAAGGAGAATAGACTCTTCCGCTTCCTCCTGCCCGCCCCAGCACCTCTTCCGCAGAAGATGCGGAAGTCAGATCGCGATCCATCCGCCAGAATTCCGGTTCTGCAAGCGGCCGGCTGGGACGGCAATGACGCCACAACCGTCCCATCCGCTGAAACAGCAGCTCGCCGGGAGCAGTATCGGAAATCATCAGATCAAAGTCAAGATCGACAGACTGTTCTATAATCTGCGTTGACACGAGAATGCTTCCGACCGGCCGTTTTTCCCCGGCCTCCTTCCCCAGAGCCTCCAGCCAGAACTCTTCGATCGCATCCCTGCGCCAGAACGGGAAACGCGAATGCAGCATTCCAAGCGGAATTCTACCGGACTCCATCTCCGCCCGAATGCGGCGGAAAAACTCCTGCGCTTCACCAACAGTATTGGCAATCAGAGCCACGTTGCACCCCTGTATGGCTGATTCCACGGCTTTTCTGACCGCCTCTTCCGGAGAAATCTTCCCAATCCTGATCAATTTTTTCGCAGAAGCGGGAAGCTCCGTTTGGTGGAGTGTTCCGGTAGCCGATATTGCAGTCAGACTCGGATATGCCGGAGAAACCGCGCCATCCGCGATACCCAGCAGTTCCTCCCGGCGTTTCGCCGGCAGAGTTGCCGACAGCAGAATCACAGTGCAATCCAACCGAACCAGAATCCGGCAAAGATTCACCAACAGGAAATGCATGTAGTCATCAAACGCGTGAACCTCATCAATGACGACTACCTTTCCTGCCAGTCCAAGCAGACGGACAAAAAAATGTTTGACATTGAGCACCCCTTTTAGCGCCTGATCCACAGTACCCACGCCGAACGGTTCCAGCAATGCCCGTTTGGACGGTGCAAACCACGAAGCACCCGCCTCCAGTTCCCCGCCGCCCGCAGGTTCCAGCCATGCTGTTCCATGAATCAGTCTCGCCCGCCCGGAACCGGAGACCCGTTCGAGAAACCGATTGACTCTTTCATATATTCTGTTACTGGTCAGACGGGTCGGCAAGGCAAAAAAGATTCCGCGGTTGACTCCAGATGAGATCAGCCGGTATGCCGCATAAAGAGCCGCCTCTGTCTTACCGCTTCCCATTGTGTTTTCCAGCAGATAGATCCCGGGGGCAACCGCCACTTCTGCGAGAGCCGCCTGTGCGGAATTGGGAGAATAGGGAGGAAAAACCTCTTCAAAGCGCAGTCCCGTTTTCCACTCCGGCCGTTGGAAACCGATCTTTTCCAGCACCTTGACCGCCGCTTGTTCGAGTTCCTCCAGCGAAAGTGCTGTCTGCCCCGCGGTAAAAAAAGACTCATTCGATGCAATCCAGTCGGCAAGACAGACTACGCCGGCGGAAAGCAGTCGGTTTTCCGCGGAAAACGAATTTGCCGGCAATGAATCAAAAGAAAAAATCCAGTCAAGAAATTCTCTGCGCCGTACCTGCCAAGTCTCTCCTCCGTAATCGCAGACTCCCTCCGTCTGAACCGATGGATTCCGTCTACCGTGGTGCCAGCCGACAATCGTTTCACAAGAATCCGACCGTCTCTTCAGATATGCACGGAATGCAGACTCGGAAATCACCTCATGACGCTGGAATTCGCGCGTTTCCGGAATTCCATTCTTTCCGGCAAAATCTCCTGGCAGCTTGGATATGAATCCCGGCGAGAGTTTACCGCAGTCGTGTCCCATCGCAAACAACAGGGCTGACGGTGGAAGCAAATCCTCACGGAGCTGCAGAAAGAGGCAGAGCGCTTTGAAAACAGCCCCGGTTTCCAGAGCATGCTGCCGAAGAGTTTTGAATGGAGAATTCTTGGCTGGACAAATTTCCCATGGCGGGGGGACAAATCGTCCGCCGCGTGGATCCCGTGGAGCAATTTTTGACAATTGTTTCATAAACCCACCATCCCCTCCCATTTTTTCTTAAAAAGAATAATCCTTATAAGGACAAATGCAAATCAAAAAATTAAAACTTTATAAAAATATACAAAAAAAACACAAACAGAATACACATAGCTTAATTCAGCATAAAATCCGGATATTTTCAAAATAATATATGAGTCTTTTCTGTTATTTCCGTAATGTCTCTTGACAATGCCGTAGCTGAATCATTTTTTCCTGCATGAACTTTTGCCCAACTATTACGATACGATGGAAGAGTTACAACGAGACGTTGACGAATACGTTGAATTTTTTAACAAGATACGACCACATCAGCGATTAGGAATGCAAATACCGAGTGAAACTGAACGGCATTTCGCAGAAAAAAAAATAAAAGAGTCTTTTGGACTTTCCAACAAAAAGTGTCCAAAATACCCTTACAGTACCAGGGGACTTTGAACTAACTTTTCTCTCCACCTCAAAACGGCGAATTTTTCAATTCTCAAATGGGTAGCAAATTCATCTTCTTGAAAAATTCTCCGCCAGCTCCTTTAAAATCCATGTAGAGTGTCTTTCCTGATTCCATGTACCCAAATCAAAATGTGCGCAATTTTCCGGACGTTATCAAATACAAAAACAGTTCAGCCCCATCGATCAAAAGACCGATGAGGCTGTATTCGTGGGGGTAATATATAAATAAAATCGGATGATTGCCTATTGTTTTTGTGCCTTTGATAGTACAGGAGTTTTGGAGTTTGGACGATGAATAGGAGCTTTTATTTTCAATGTTAATGGCATCGGGAAATCCACTCCTAGCAATAAAGCTTCTCCAGCGCCGAGTACAGGCAAGAGAGCCAAAGATGTCCTACTGGCACTGGAACAAGCATTTTCAATTGTTTTGCGATCTTGATCATTTATTAATCTATGGACAATAAAAGTACCGATTTGGCTTAATGTTCCAATGGGAATATCTCTCGGCATTTGAGTCGCCAAACATAAAAATAATCCGTACTTACGACATTCTTTCGCTATAGAGTCGATATTTTTAAGCGAAAAACTAGTCGCATCATCTGCATTTATGCGTTTGTTAGTAAATTGGTGTGCTTCATCTATAAACAACAAAAGTGGATGTTCGCAAAAAATACGCGTTCTAGCTTCTTTTAAAAGATGCCCAGCAATTAAATCAACAATTACTTCTCGGACAGAAAAATCAAAAGGCAAGTTTTCAAATCCCAAACGTAATATTTGTTTATCGGATTTTAGAAATTCTTTGATAACATCTATTATGTCTTTAGCTTCAGTTTTTTTGTTTATCCCAAGTGCATTTGTAAACACATTATTACATAAAAATAGATTTACACGAGCAATCAAATGAGAACAATACCCTAATTTAAAGCTATCCTGCTCATATATGCCTTTATTATTTATTTTTACACATTCATTTTCAATTTGTTGTGGCAAACAAGATAGATCAAAGGTCATATTAGTAAATTCGTGGATATGAGAATGTATCAATTTTTGTATATCACGTTGAGACATTCCTATTTTTTGTCCAGAAAATTCTTTCGGTACTAGAGATCTTAGTTTTAACGAATGAATTGCATCGCAAAGTGCGGCAACAGTATTGGGAGAGCTTTCTTGAAACAATAAACAAAAATCTGCATTAGATAAATATTTACAATCAAAGTATGAATCTATACCTACAACTGAGTTTAAAAAAGATTGATTATTATATTCTCCCGTTGCATCTATAAGAATAATCTTATCATTAGTCTTCTCTAAAATATTTTCTATCAGCCTTGCGACAGTCCAACTTTTCCCTCCGCCTGTAGTCCCTACAATAGCACAATGTCTATTAAATATTGAATTTATTGAAACATTGCAAGGTAAGCGATGTGAAGACAATGAACCTATTTCTGCATAAATATTACAGCATTCATCATCTTGAGCACCAAATGATTTAATGTAATCTTTCAATAAATTTTCAGAACATGCAAAAACTTTAGCTCCGATGGGAGGAAAATGTGCAACTGTTTTTTCGAGTTTGTCAGGGCAATACAAGTCGAATGAAAGCAATAATTCTGCTGTTGCGATTGGATGAAAAATGGATTCACTTTCGTGGATTGATTTTTCGTCTATGGACTTCCGTTCACTATCGGGCAAACTTAAATCAACAATTCGAGCAAGGAATCCATAACGCACGCCCTCGATAACGACAAAATCTCCAACATTGGCTCCGTTGAACAAAGTACCTTCATAGCGAAAATTGTTAAGCAATTTTGAAGACGGAAAATGTATTCGCACCCCTTGAGGAGAAACTTGATTTACATACCCCAAGAAACAAGCATTGTCAAAGACTTTTTTCATTATTCGCCTCTTGATACACTTTGTTGACCGGAAGACTTTCTGTCAATTCTCGAAAAGTGCCAAATATAATTGAAATTTTTGACATTACTCCTGAAAACAATTTTTTATATCGTTCAATGTCAATAGATTTTTGATCATTATAGTCAAGTATTACAAGATGTAACGAAGGGTTCTGTTTTACAGCTTCTACTATTACATTTTGTATATGCATATCTTGGAAGCCAAATCCCATTACCAACAAAAGCACATTATCACGTCGTAAAGATTGCTGAAAACGAGACATCATTTCAAAAAAGGGTTGTTTATATGAACTTTCATATTTATCCGATGCGGGATATATCATTAATGAATCACCGTCTTTTTCGGTTTGCACAATGTCTTCCCCGGACAATTTCCAATCAATAGAACCATGTAACTTGTAAAGATGTATGACATTAGGTATAAAGCTGTCTTCGTTTTTAATTCTCGTTTTTTTCACGATTGACAATGTCTATATCAAAATACCGACCTGAAAATTTTCTGGGATGCGAAAAAGAAAAACCATCAATTATAATGTATCCTGCTCTTGAGGCGGCTTGTTCCCATAGCGTATCATAGTTTGTTGTAAATAACTGAACTCGGCTTGAATTGATTTTTCGAGCCGTTACTTTCCTTAAAAATTCTCCATGCGGTGCGTTTGCGTCATCCAATGAAAGATTGCAATTACTTCGTATAGTTCTCTTGACTTCATTTAATTCTTTAGTAACATCTTCGATTTCTAATTTTTGATATGTCTCTATATATGAAAGAGTATCTTCCAAGTTGTTATTTTTCCAGAAACTTTGTTCTTTCAAATTTACCTTTTCAATTTTTTTACTTATTTCAGTTAATTTTTCTTCACATTCTTTCCATAATTCTTTTCTATCTTTCCCCTTGTTATTTCCATTATCCATAGATGTGCCTGCAGCAGAAAGGATTGTAATATTTTCGAAATATTGGGTAAATAAATCAAAGAAAAAATCTTTAAGAGGAGGTTTATAATCGGTGATTTGGTGTTCGTCATTATCTTTGAGAGCTTCTCCCTTTAAAATAACGCCATCATCTTTATTATTAACGCAAAGATATTCCTCTCCATTATGAAAAACAATAATTTTTTTCTCCAAGCTTTCTGCAGTTGATTCTTTTTGAATGGGATCTTCAATATTTTTTTGTGCGTTTGCCATAATAAAAATCACCTTATTTTAATTTACTTTTCCGCAAACATCTTGCTCAAGCTGCTGAAAGTTGAGCTTTCTGCCATGTGCGGGAATAAATGGTTCTGTTTTTCAGTAAAAAACAGGTGACACTTTTCTCCTGGTTAATAAATTGACAGTCAATAAAATAGCATGAAGAAATGTGATTGCAAATCAAGAATATTTGGATAATGAAATTGAGCAACTCCGAATCGGCTTTCAAGATAAGGTAATCCAGAAGGTCCATCTTTTGCGCCCGCACCAGATAAG
The DNA here is from genome assembly GCA_905197955.1 of uncultured Lentisphaeria bacterium. Classification (GTDB taxonomy): domain Bacteria; phylum Verrucomicrobiota; class Lentisphaeria; order Victivallales; family UBA1829; genus UBA1829. The sequence goes on from CAJKAR010000028.1 coordinate 38,434, forward strand.
AAGGAATGTTGACTCCGGTGAAGCTGAACGACATTTTGCAGAAAAAATAAAAGAATATTTTGGACTTTCCAACAAAAAGTCTCCAAAATACCCTTACAGTATCAAATGGTCGGGATAGCGAGATTTGAACTCGCGACCTTTTGTCCCCCAGACAAACGCGCTAACCAGGCTGCGCTATATCCCGAATAATGCTCTATTGGCAAAATATGGGGTATAATATATCTGATTTTTACACAAATTCAAGCTGAAATTGGAAGAAAATCTTTTTTTCTTTCATAAGAAGAATTTTAAAGTCAGTGATATTTCTTCCTTTAAATGGATACTAGCTCAAAGAAGAAACACTGTGTATGGATTCAACGTTTTATCATGGATTCGATTGTTTCTGAAAATAAGGATCAAATCAAGCAGTTTCTCTAGCCTCTTGTAAATGAATGGAGAATGCTGTATAGTAACTTCATTTTGAAACAGAAAAAAGCCAGGATGTTGTCAGAGAATATTATATTTTTTCAAAAAGGACTTTTGGGACATGTTCTCTCTAAAATATACTCGTTTTTGAGAACCTCGCTGGAAAAGGATAGATATTGCGGTAAATTCCTTTTTTGAATGGGATTTGTTCTGGAACCGCTTGAACTCTTCTCTTTGGAATTCAAAGAGTCTTTTTAGGAGTTGACGCATCCTGATGGATGAGAGAAAAAAAGTTCTTGAAATTGAAGATTTTTTCTGTTCAGAGGAAACGGTATGGCTGTTAACGATTGGTATCATCATTAAATATCAGCTGGAAAGGAACTGAAAATGAGAAGCTGGCTGAAAGAATTTTCTCTGCCGAGTCGAGAGTGGGAGGAACGTTTTATCTGGGATCTCTTTGGAGCGGCAGATTTGACCTGTTATCAGTCAGTTTATCCGTTTAAGAGTCTGAATGGAAAAATCTCGCGCCTGGAATTTGCTCCGATTACTATTTTTTATGGGGGCAACGGTTCTGGAAAAACGACTGTTTTGAATTTAATCGCTGAAAAATTTCATGCAAAGCGCCTTTCACCATTCAATCAGTCTCCATTTTACGGTCATTATTTGCGGGGGTGCGAAGGAGTTCTGTTGGAGGACCCAAGTGAAAAACTCTTTATCGCCAGCGACGATGTATTCCTGAGCATGCTGAACAGTCGCTTTGAAAATGAGCAGAACGATGAATCGCGAAGACGGATGATCCGGAAAGCGATGGCGGTAAAAGGTGAGTTTGCGCGGGGACGTCGAAAATCATTCCGCATGAAGAGTCTTGAAGATTATCAGGATCTCTGTGATGAGATTGATATTCGGAAACTCACGGTATCCGAATACGTCCGGCGCAATATACGTCCGGATATTCGAGAGGCATCCAATGGACAGTTGGCGTTTTTATTTTTTACTTCTTCCGTCAAAGAAAATTCTCTTGTTCTGCTGGATGAGCCGGAAAACAGTCTCTCGCCCGGCAAACAGTTGGAACTTGCTGAATATCTGCTGGCCAGTGCTCGTCTCGGAACACAATTAATTATAGCTACTCATTCGCCACTTCTGCTGGCAATGTCCGGTGCGGAAGTCTATGACTTCGATTCCGATCCGGTTGTGCGGAAAACCTGGCAGGAGTTAGAAAGTTCAAAGATCTATTACCACTTTTTTCAGGAAAAAGCTTCTCTCTTTGAATCCGGGAAATGACTCCGGCTTGTCTGAACTGTGATGAGAGTCGGTTATCAGTTTTCCTCATCGGCTCCGGAACGGTTCATGGCTCGGCAGGCCTCTTTGACTTTTCGCAGAAAATCTCCATCAAGACGGTAGAATTTCCAGTAGATGAACAGATAAAGGAGCGAAAAGAGCATGGGAATTCCGCCCATAATGATTCGGATGCCAGTTAATGTCGTCTGCGTCTGTACTGCATCGGCGACAAAACCAATAAGCGAGAGCCCCGTTCCTGTGATGAATCCGCTCAGCGCCCCGGCAAGTTTTACGACAAAAGTCTGTGTGGAAAACAGAATACTTTCATTTCGTGTACCCAGCTTATATTCGCCGTAATCGACCACATCGGCCAGCATGACGGTCAGAATCCCCAGCGAGAGCCCTATTCCAAGATTCACACATCCCCCAGTCAGGAAAATCGACCACCACAGCAGTGTCCGATCCGCAGGAAACATTCCCAGCAGCAGAACCGCAAATCCCACAAGCGGAAAGATAGCTGAGGCCGCAAAGACGATTTTCCTTCCAAAATAAGATGCAAAAAAAGGATAGCCGAACAATCCGCACAGCTGCGCAATTCCTGCCGCCAGCAGATACGAGGAGACCATGTCCTGAATCCCAATCACATATTTGAAATAATAAACAGCAAATCCGTTCGAGAGCTGGAAGGATATATTGAACAGCAAAGATAAAATCAATACAACGATGACCTGATCGTTTTTCAAAAGGATCTGTATCATTTCTTTCACCGATGTCCAATTCCGGTTCGTTTCCGCGCGAAGGCTGATCCGGTCTTTCACAAATGTGAATGTAATGATGGAGCAGATCAGAAAAATTACAGCAATAATTCCACCCAGCCAGGCAAACCCCAGAGCCTGATTGCCGCTTCCCAGTTTTTGAACGAGCGACAGTCCGAAATACCCGATCAGCATCCATGCAGCGCTCGCAAAAATACGGGGAATCACGGATATGGTATCCCGCTCTTTTTCGTCGTCGGTCAGCGATGGAATCATCGACCAGAAAGGAATATCCATCAGTGTATAAGTCAATCCCCAGAGAATATAGGTTGCTGCAATATAAACCAGCTGCTGCGTTCCACTGAGTCCGGGATTCAAGAAGAGAAAGAAGAGAACAATGGCATTCAAGATCGTCCCCAGCAGAATCCACGGACGGAATTTCCCCCAACGAGTTCGGGTATTATCAACAACCAACCCCATGACAGGATCGTTGACCGCATCAAAAAGGCGCGCAACCAGAAAGAGATTTCCTATAAAAACCGGACTGATTTTGCAGATATCCGTCAGATAAAACATGTAGAATGTGGCAACGATCGCATATACAAGATCTTTGCCGAATGCTCCGAGGCCATACGAAATTTTTGCCGTCCATGTCAAACGCTGCATCAGAAGCTCTCCTGTCTTTTTTCGGATTCTGCATCCTGTGACTTTGTCTGTCAGATTCAATTTACTATATCGCCTGATCCCGGTTTTTCAAGACAATGCAATCGGGTTCGACGACTTCAATTCGTTGCTGAGTAGGAATCCCTGTCTGTTGAAAAGGGGAGGGGGAGTTTGTTAAAATGTATTCTCAGAAAAAAAGAAACCCCGGATATTGATCCGGGGTCGAAATTCAAAAGAGAAAAGGTGTTCCAATCAGGAAGCAGCTTCTTCTTTTTTCACTTCTTTTTTCGCATCCTTCTTAGCTGCGGGAGCACCGGCTTCCACAAGCTGGATGATGCAGGCGGGAGCCGCATCGCCGACTCGGGTTCCGAGACGAAGGATTCTGGTGTAACCGCCATTTCTGAGCTCATAGCGTTTTGCGAGATCAGAGAAGAGTTTTTCGATTACATCTTTTTTGGTCTGTGCCTTGTCCGCCGGGGTGTTGACTTTCAGTTTGGCAACTGCGAGTCTGCGGTGGGCATCGGTACCCTTTTTGGCAAAGGTGATGAGTCTGTCGACAAGGCGACGGACCTCTTTTGCCCGTGTAACGGTTGTCTTAACCTGTTCGTGCAGGATAATCGAGCATGCAAGATTGACAAGCAAAGCTTTTCTGTGACCGCAGTTGCGGCCCAGTTTTGCGACTTTTCTAAGGTGACGCATAAGTTAATCAGGCCTCCTCTTTCTTTGTGTTGTTGTTAACACGGTCCGCCTCGGCTTGAATTGCGTTGACCAGTTCCTCGCTGAATGTCATACCCAGCGAAAGATTCATTCCATGAAGCTTCTCTTTGATTTCATCAAGTGACTTCTTACCGAAGTTGCGATACTTGAGCATTCTGGATTCAGTTCTGATGCACAATTCCCCGAGGGTCTTGATATTGGCATTGTTCAGGCAGTTCATTGCTCTTACGGAAAGATCAAGAACTTCAACATTCTGGGAGAGGATCTTGAAGAGTTTCTGGTCTTCATCGCTGATGGTCGACAAAGTGTCGTCCTCCGCGGCCTGGGAACCGATAAACGGTTTCAGGTGATCCTTCAGAATCTTGGCTGCTTTCTCAACGGCGTCTTTCGGAGAGATTCTGCCGTCCGTATAGACCTCAAGAATGAGGCTGTCCATTTCGGTTTCTTCCCCGACTCGGGCAGCTCCGACCCGGTAGCGGACATGCGTCACAGGGCTGAAAAGACTGTCGATCACGATCGTTCCCTGAGGATGATCGGGCCGTTTATTCTTTTCCGCCGGTGTCCAGTCGCGTCCTTTGGAAACTTCGATTTCCGCACGGAACGGGACATCTTTGTCCAGGGTGCAGATGACCTGTTCGGGATTCAAAACCTCAACGGTACCGTCGCAGACGATATCGGCCGCGGTAACCGGACCGGCTTTGGATTTCTTGATTTCAAGAAGCTTGGGCGCCTCTCCGTGAAGATTCAGCTTGACTCTCTTGAGATTCAGAACGATTTCTGTGACGTCTTCGACAACGCACGGAATCGTCGCAAATTCATGCGAGACCCCATCGATTCTGACAGCGGAAATCGCCGCTCCTTCGAGGGAAGACATCAGAACTCTGCGCAGAGAATTACCGATTGTATGACCGAAACCGCTCTGAAACGGTTGCGCTGTAAACTTCGCATACTTATTTGTTGCGGTACTTTCATCCATGACCAGCGATTGCGGCATGGGAAATACATTTGCGGCAGCCATTGTTTTTATCCTCCATAAATTAATTCTACCACCATCCGCCCCTTTCGGGGCGAAAACCTGCGATACTGTTGCAGAACGAATCAGACACGACGTCTTTTCGGCGGTCTGCATCCGTTGTGCGGAACGGGGGTGATGTCCTTTATGGCATTGACTTCCATTCCTGTCGAGGCAATTCCTCTGACAGCGGATTCTCTTCCGGCTCCCGGTCCGTTGATCCGGACTTCGACTTCCTTCATGCCGAGTGCTTCCGCTTTCTTCGCCGCATCAGCTGCGACAACCTGAGCTGCATACGCTGTGCTCTTGCGGGAGCCTTTGAAGCCGTTCTTGCCGCCGGTGGACCAGCAGAGAACATTGCCGTGGAGGTCGGTAAACGTGACTTTGGTGTTGTTGAATGTCGCCTGCACGAAAGCGATTCCGGACGGAACGTAGCGACCGCCCTTTTTCCGTTTTTCCGGCGCCGGAGCCGCTGCCGCGGGAGCCTGTGCTTCCGCCTGAGGTGCCGCCGCCTGCACGGGTGCTGTTTCTTTTTCTTTATTTTCAGACATTTCCTGGAAACCTTTCAAATTTGTTCATCAGACTTTGAAGAGATTATTTCTTCTTGGCCGGTGCTGCGGTAGCGGCTGCCTTAGCTTCAGCCGTGGACGCCGCAACTCTTCTCTGCGTTTTATCGCGGATGGCTCCGACCGTCTGCTTCTTGCCTTTTCTGGTACGGGCGTTCGTGCGTGTCCGCTGACCTCTCACGGGGAGGCTCTTGCGATGACGCAGTCCGCGGTAGCAGTTAATAGCCTGAAGACGTCTGATGTCCTGTGCAAGCATACGTCTGAGATCGCCTTCCACAACATAATCGTTCTGGATCAGTGTGGTGATCGCTGAAATGTTCTCATCCGTGAGCTCTTTGGCTTTGAGTCCAGGATCAATTTTTGCTCTTTTCAAAATTTCCGCTGCAAGCGTAGGACCAATTCCATAAAGATACTGGATTGCGTACTCGATACGCTTGTTGGCCGGGATGTCGACTCCGATGATTCTAGGCATAACTGGTCGTTCTCCGTTTCTCAACCTTGCTTTTGTTTATGACGAGGATTGCGGGAGCAGACTACTCTCACAATGCCTTTGCGCTTGATTATCTGACAGGATTCACACCTGCGTTTGATGGACGCTCTGACTTTCATAACAGATACAACCTTCAAATAAAAGTTAGGTGGATTGTTTCTGCCTTTTCCGTTCCCGGATCAGGCCCTTCTTTTCTTCGTGTTTTATTCTGGAATGCCGCCTTGCGCCGCGACGCGCACGCGGGGATAACGCACGAATTTTATAATATAATCCACTCTTTTATTTTTACAAGTCTCTTTATGAAAAAATAAAAAAATAAAAATATTTTTGAAAATTTCTTAAAACGGCAGATCAATCAGCCGTTTCTGTTCAAATGTCACAAAACCAGAGAAACCGCATTCCCTTGCCAGTTCCGCCGCCGCTTCGAAATCTCTTCCGACTGTTTGCGGGGTATGCGCATCCGATCCGTAGGAGAGCTTCATGCCGGCGCGTTTTGCAAGCTGCAGAAGCCTTTTTGATGGATAAATTTCCTGTGCCGGCACGTGAAGTCCCGCCGTATTCAGCTCCAGAACGATCCCTTTGGAGGCCGCCAGCTCAAAAATTTCCGAGAATCGCTTCAGAAAAATTTCACTTTCCAGTGGCCGGTATCCGAATTTTTTCGGCAGATCCGCATGTCCCAGAATCTGAAAATCGCAGCTTGCAACATACTCTTTCAAATATTTCAGGTAAACATCCCAGACATGTTCCGCGGTTCCAGGCTTTTTCCACTCGTCGAGCAGATCCGGATTATCAAATGCAAAGTCCTCAATGTAATGGATGGAGCCGATGATATAATCGAACTCCTCTTTTTCCAGATTCTTCCTGACGGAATCCATTTTCCCCGGAACATAATCCATTTCAATGGCATAGAGTACTTTCAGCGGAGTTCCCTCCGCTTTGCGTCGAAGTGTTCTGACGATCTCCCGGTATTGCGGATACTCGGAAACATCCATACGGCTCATGGGATCGAATCCATCGGGCCAGGGGCAGTGGTCGGAGATGCCGAACCACGACTCTCCGCGTGCAAGCGCTGCGGAGAGAAACTCTTCGGGTGCTCCCTCGGCGTGTTTGCAGAGACGGGTATGAGTGTGGAGATCGGCAATCTGCATTTTCAGACTCTTGCGTGCAGTTTGCGTTTCAGGGCGGTGACGGTTCGCTTGAGTTCCTCATCAGTCTTGCAGTCGGTCTCGACCTGCTTGATGGCGTGGATGACCGTGGTGTGATTCCGGCCACCGAATGCCAGACCGATGTCTTTCAACGATTCATCTGTCAGAGCGCGGCTGAGATACATGGCAACCATGCGCGGTTCCGCAATGTTTTTCGGCCGTTTGGAACCGGTGATGTCGTGCACCTTGATATTGAAGTGGTTTGCAACGGTATCCAAAATGCGGTCGATGGAAACGCGGTTCTTTTCGGCTTCATTGTCGATCATGTCGCCGAGAAGATTCGACGCCATTTCGGTGGTCAGCGGCACGGAATCCCCGACCGCGGATGCAAACGCGACCAGACGCATTCTTGCTCCTTCCAGAGCTCGGATATGAGAGCTGATCCGTTCCGCGATGAACACCAGAAGCTCATCGGGCAGCTTGAATGCCTGGCCTTCCTGTTTCATCCGCAGGATCGCAAGACGGGTTTCAAAGGAAGGTTCCGTGATCTGCGCCGCCACGCCGGATTCAAAACGGGAGACCAGACGCGCCTCAAGCCCTTTGATTTCCGAAGGCTGCTTATCAGAGGTCATCATGATCTGCTTGCCCGCATTGTAAATCGCATTGAACGTGTTGAAAAACTCCTCCTGCAGCTGTTCTTTGCCGCCGAGGTGATGAACATCATCCACCAGAAACAGATCCACGTTGCGGTAATAATCGCGGAATTCCGCACTCGTTTTGTTCCGGAGGGAATCCACATAGGCGTTCAGGAAGCCTTCGCAGGTTGTGTAGCGGACGACTGCGTTCGGATTCATGGCCTTCACATAGTTTGCCACAGCCTGCATCAGATGGGTCTTGCCGAGGCCTGTTCCGCCATAGATGTAGAGCGGATTGAAGGTGCCTGGCGAGGTCGCGGCCGTCTGAGCGGCGGAAAAAGCGTAGCGGTTCTCTTCTCCGACCACAAAGTTGTCAAATGTGTATCTGGAATTGCAGTTCGGAGCGGTCATCTGAAGTTCCCCTGCTGCCGGCCGGCTCTGTTCCGGCTGTTTTGCGGGGAGGGCGGGCGGCGGCGTTTCCACGGCCGGCTTGCAATGACCGGGTTCTATTGTGAATTTCAGATCGCTTCCGGAGGCTTCCCGAAGGGCTGCCGTCAGAAGATCACCGAAGTTGTCGGTCAGCCATTCTCCGAAGAATTCGTCGGAAACACCCAGTCGCAGGGCTGTTTCATCGACGGCCAGAGGAAGAATCACATCAAACCATTGATTGTAGGTATTCTCACTGACTTTGCACTTGAGTATGGAGGTCGTTTTTCTCCACAGCTCCTGTGCATCGTTCAGAGCATTTTCTGTCGTCATTTTCTCTCGCCTTTTTCCGTTGCTTGCGCAAGTTATTGACATTGTCGGACCTTGGATCGAACAAATGCTGTTTTCCGCAACATCAAAAAAAAAATTTTTTTCATTTTTTTTCGACTGCCCACTTGACAAGCCGCAAAAGGGCTGAACACAAATTCGAGTTCAAAAAATATGTTGTCTTTCTGAAAAAACAACAAAAACCCCTCACGGACTGTTTTCAGCAGTCTACTGATTCAGTCGTGTTTATCGCTTTTTGGCGAATCACGTTCAAACGGGAGTTTTTGTTGACATTTTTTCAAGTTATCAACAAGTTATAAACATCTGTCTCCGGTACTCCCGCGAGCGACTATAATAATTTGCACCATTTTACGAAAAGCGCAAGTCCCAAAACGAATTTTTATTCAATTCTTTCTTTGAAAAACCGCTTGCGAAATAAAAAAAAGATGCTATCGCGCGGATGTCTACTATAACTAAAGAAACATTGATTTTTTTCGCGCGCGGGATTTGGCAATGATTCCCTCCGGCGGAAGATTCTGAAAATAATTTTCCGCGAGAGAGGCTTTTGAATTTGAAATATCGGTCTCTCTCTGCAATATTACCCGATAAACAACAGTGCAAGAAATTCGATGGAGCAGAGATATGCCGGCCAGAAGCAGAAAACTTTTTTTAACAGATCATTGTCTGACCCCGCACGAGAATATTCCGACAAGCGGGATTCTTTGCGATGAAGATAAAATCATCGCGACGGGAGGCGCATCTGCGTTTGTCCGCGAACCGGGGCTCCAGATCTTCGACTTGAACGATACCTATGCCGTTCCGGGATTCATTGACAGCCACGTCCACGGGTGCGGCGGTTTTGACGCTTCCATTGCCGCTTCCGGAGACAATGCCCTGATGAACCGCATGTCGAAAGCGTTGGCGGAACACGGTGTCACCACGTTTTTTCCCACCATGGTTTCCGCTCCGATGGATGAGATGATCCGGACCGCGGATTTTCTTGCCGGAATGATCGAGCAGGAGCATGAAGGCGCGGATCCCGCTGGAATCCATATCGAGGGACCGTTCCTGAACCCGGAAAAAGGCGGAACGCAGAAGAAAGCGTTCATCCACAAATTTGATCCCGGGTTTGCCGCGGAGCTGATTGCCGCCGGTCGAGGCAGAATCAAGCTCATGACGTTTGCTCCGGAAATCGACGGCGCCGACAAACTGATTCAGATGATGCTGGAAAACGGCGTGATCCCTTCCATGGGACACAGCATGGCGCGGGAGAAGGAGGTTTTGAATGCGATTGATGCGGGGGCCCGTCGCTGTACTCATCTGTTCAACGGAATGCCGCCTCTGCATCAGCGCCGATCCGATCTCACGCTGATTGCGCTGACCGACAACCGGGTTTCCGTGGAGATTATTGCCGATGGAGCTCATATTCATCCGCGGATGGTCGATCTGGCCAGCCGTGTGAAGCCGCAGGACAAACTGATCGGAGTCAGCAACGGAATCGAGGTCGGCGGCGGAAGCTGCTCTCTGGAACGGGGGCCGAACGGGGTCGTGACGCTGGATGGCGTGATCGCCGGCTCCACAACCACTCTGGAAACAGGCTGGCTCCATTTTACAAACTATTCCGGCATGCCCGATACTCTGACTGCGGCATGTTTCACCAGCAATCCGGCCCACGATCTCGGGCTGATTACAAGAGGGGAAATCAAACCGGGGAAAAAGGCGGACATCACTTTTCTGGACCTGAAAACGAACAAGGTCCGGATGACGGTGATCCGCGGCAAAATTGTTTATGAAGCGGGGAAGTGACTCATGGGAAAGATTCTGGAGTACCGTCTTCTTGATTCCGGCAACTGCAGGAAGCTGGAACAGGCGGGGCCTTATAAAATCATACGTCCGGCGCTGAATGCGTTCTGGAAGCCCTCTCTGCCGCAATCCGAGTGGGACAAGGCGGACGCGGAATTTCATCGGGAATCCACCGGCGGGGGCGTATGGAACTGGAAACGGAAGCACGAGGAGGAGTGGCTCATCGCCTGGGGCGGACTGACGCTTCTGGCCAGACCGACTAATTTCGGGCACCTTGGTTTTTTTGCCGAGCAGGCTCCGAACTGGGACTGGATGCGGTCCTGCATTCGGGAAATTCCGGGAAAATGCCGCACGTTGAATCTTTTCGCTTATTCCGGCGGGGCGACTCTGGCCATGGCGGAAGCGGGAGCGGAGGCGTGTCATCTGGATGCATCCCGCGGGATTATTGAATGGGCGAAGAAGAATCAGAATCTGAATCCGAAGACGCGGGACCGGGTGCGCTGGATCTGTGACGATGCGTTGAAGTTTGTCGCACGGGAAGCTAGGCGCGGAAACCGGTACAGCGGAATTGCGCTGGATCCTCCGAGTTTCGGGCGCGGAGCTCAGGGGCAGGTCTGGAAAATCGAGGATGGACTGGAAAAAATGCTTCAGGACTGTCGGGCGATTCTGGATCTGGAGGGGCCGCATTTCATTATTCTGAGTTGTCATTCGCCTGGTTTTTCTCCGGTTTCGCTGGGACGTTGTCTTGCGGCGGTGTTCCCGGAGAGCGCGGACCGGATCGAATGCGGCGAAATGCTGATTCCGGATGGAAAGGCAGGACGTTTCCTGCCTGCGGGAATTCAAGCACGTTTCTTCTGCCGATGAGGATTCCTCTCGTATGGAAACGGAAGTTCCGGATGGTGTGCTTCGGCTGTATTTGAAATACTGGGAGTATCATCGTCATACGGATTCCTTGAAGCTGCCGATGCATTCGCATCTGTTCTGGCAGTTGAATCTTGCGGAGTCGGGAGAGGCCCGTTTTCTCGCGGAGAATGGTATGGAATATGAACTGCGGACAGGGGATCTTCTGTTTGTTCCGCCGCGGCTGCCGCATCTTCTGCGTTACGGGGAACGGGCGTTTGTCGGTTTTTCGTTCAAGTTTGAGATCCGTTCCTGGAGCGGGAACGGAATGGTGCCGATTCATATTCCATCTTCCCGGGAGACTCGGGGGTGTATCAGCGGGATCCGGGAGCTGCTGACGGCAACGTTTCCGAACGATCATATTTTCAACGGCGAGAATCTGATTTGTGACGATGCCTCCTATAATACGATTCTGGTGGAATCGCTGCTGCTGGGGATTTTTTCGCGATATGTGCTGGGTGAGGCGGGGGTGCGTGAGACGCCGCTGGTGCATCATGTGAAGAAGCTGCTTCGCCAGCGTCACGGCTGTCCATTAAGCGTCGGAGAGCTGGCGCAGAGCTGCGGGTATTCCCCGGGACATCTTTCCGAATTGATGAAAAAGGAGTGCGGAGTGTCTGCAAAAGGATTGATTGACCGGGAACGTGCGCGAATTGCCGGTCATTTTCTGGAGTTTTCGGATATGCGTATCGGCGAAATCGCGGAGTATATGGGATTTCCGAACCTGTTTACTTTTTCGAATTTTTTTCATCTTCACTTCGGATGTACGCCCAGTGCGTATCGGCGCGATTCCCGCAAAGAGATGGATGCTTCGACGGGGCCGGCTGTCCGCAATCTGTGATTTTGGTATATTTTCCTTGATTTTTTTATACCGAACTTCTTTTTTTCTGCATTATATTCTCTATAAGGAAAAGGATAATGTGGAGGAAGGAGAAGTATGGATCGGTCATTTTATTTACCTCTTCTGGATCGCGCTCTGGAGTTTGCCGCGAAACATACGGATGAGCTGGGGCGGATGGTTGTGGATTCGGAAATCGACTGCAAGGATTCCGGCTGGCTGGTGCTCGGCGGAGTGATTCGCGGAATGGAAGCCGGCTGGCAGTGCGGGCGTGTGGATCTGAAACGATATTGTCGGCTTTGGACCCTGGCGTCTGTGAGAGTGGACGACCGGAGGAGCGCATGGACGACATTTGCATTGCTGTATGCTGTTTTTTTGTCGGGAGGGAGGAACGGGGAGTTTGTTTCGCTGTTTTCTCCGGGGGAATGGAAAGAGTTCTGCTGTTTTATTCGACAGCTCGATATGCGGTATCTGCAGGAGGCATCAAGAAACTACTGCGTGGCTGCTGCGCTGATTGATGTGATGCGTCTTCGTTTCGGTCTGATTGAAGAGGCGGAAACGGATCCGGATGTTTACATCGGGCAGATGATGGCGGCATATCTGGGCAACGGTTTCTTTAATGATGATGATTCCCGCGGGAGCAGGGGCGATCGGCGGATTGACGCTTACAGCGGCGAGATTATCGGACTTCTGCTGCATTATGATGAACTGTTTGAGTTCCGAAGTGACTGGCACGATCGCATCATGATGGTTTTGAAAGAGTTCTGTATTTCCGGCCGTTTCCTGATCGATGCGGATGGTGAGCTGGCAAAATGGGGAAGATCTCTTCGCGGGGAAGCGGAAATAAAGAAAGTGTTTCTCTGGGAGGCCGCCTTGAAATGGAATCTGCTGGCTGGCGGAGAGGCGGAGGGGGCGGTGGAGAAGATGACTTCCTTTTTTCAGTCCTGCGGGATTTCTCCGGAAGGACAGATTTTCCGGGACAAGGGACAAAACCGGGGAATCTGGGATGAATATACGACGCATGTTCAGGCGCAAGGGTATGGAATTTATGGACTTGCAATGGCGCTTCGTTTCGCTTCGATTTCTCAGGAAGCTAAATTGCCGCTTCTTGCGGAGCGGGAGTCGTTTCTGCATTATCTGAAGGGGCCGGGAATTGTCTGTGCGAATTCCTGTACATCCGGGATTCATTATGTGGTGCCGTTGAAAAACAGAATGACGAAGAATATGTTTTTCTGGCATAATCGGATTACGGGAGAGAATGATGTGACCGTGGATGTCAGTACAAAATTTATGCCGCTGCCTTATTTCGGCCATAAGATTCCTGCGCCGTACTCCGGTCCGGAAATCCCGTTTCTGCCTGTGATTCATCTTGCTGGGGGAGAAGAACTTGTGCCTAGAAATCTGATTGTTTCTGAAACTCCTCCGGAGGTGTCGGAGGAGGAAATACGATGTCGGCAGAAGTTCCATTTCTGCCGTCGTGCGGAGTATGAACCGGCGACGGAACTGCTTGCGGATGTTCTTCTGATCTGCCGTTGCGACGGTGTAAAATATGAGATCCGCTTCTCCGGGGATCCGCCGGAAGGAAGCCGGATGATCTTCTCCTTTTTTTGTCCATCTGATCCTTCTGTTGTGGAAGAGATCGCATTTGACGTTCCGGATGTCAAATGGAGTTTTTCTGCCGGAGGAGCATCCGTCTACGGTCCAGTTGCCTGGAGAAATGCCGCATCTGTAAATCATTGTTCATTCATCTCTTATTGGGTAAGGTGGAGCCATGTTTAATCATTTTTTATATGGAAGTGTTGTACTGCTGGAGGAGAATGCCGCTCCGGAGACGCTGGTAGAGAGCTGTGCAGCGATGGCATCGCTGGAAATGAATACGGTTGTGATCTGGCCGCCTGTGTTTTACCGGAATGGGAAGGCGGATGTCCGTATTCAGCGTTCTTTTCTGAAAGCGGCTGCGGAACATGGACTTGGAGTGATTGTGGAACTGACGGGACAGGTTTCCAATCTGGAATATCTGCCGGACTGGGAGTGGCGGCGGGAGTTCGCCGTGGAGAATTCCGATGGGACCCCGGCATTGATGCAGAACGGTCTTGGAGAGTTGAATTACAATCATCCGGAAGTAAAGAGTCGGATAAAACGGTTCCTGGAGTTTGTCGTAGGAGAATTGAAAGACGAGCCTGCTCTCTGCGGATGGGATATCTGGAATGAGACACATTTTAAGTCATTTGATGCGTATACTTTACATCTGTTTCGAGAATGGCTGGAAAAGAAATATGGACAGATTGAGAATTTGAATGGAATCTGGAAAAAATCGTATACGGATTTTTCGCAGATTCGTCTGGATCCTGTTACCTGGGCGTCGATTGTTCCGGATACGGACTGGGAGGAATTTCGTGTGAAACATCTGGCGGAGATTGCCGCAGAGTGGGCGGAGGTGGTCCGGAAGGTGGATCCGGTTCATCCTGTCACGGCGGACAATGTGATGAGCAATGCTGTCTGGAGTGAATTTGACCGAGGAACCGATGACTGGGAACTGGCAAAAACGGTAGATTGTTTTGGAATCTCTTTTTATCCGAAAACAGGGGGACGTCTTTTAAAGGAGAATTCGCCCTCTCTTCGGACGTTTACCTTTGCCGGAGCTGCATCCGCAGGGAACGGACAATTCATGATTGCGGAAATGCAGAGCCATTGTTATTCGGAACTTTTTACTTGTGAACGAGTTATACCGGAGGAACTGATCGACTGGAATTTTGAAGCTCTGTTTCAGGGTGCGTGCGGATCGGTCTATTGGAAGTGGGAGCCGTTCCGGACTGGATTTCAACTTGGCGGAAGGGGACTGGTTCTTGCCGATGGATCTTTCAGCCGTCGTGCGGATGCCGCTAGGGAATTCGGGAGATTTCTGAAACAATATCCGGATGCTTCGCATCTGACTCCGCTGAAAACTGCTGCGGTTCTGTATGACCGGAGAACGAATTTTACCGTGAAAGCGATGAATAATCGGATTCGCCATATCATCGGGGATGATCAGCCTGCACGATCGCGTCTTGGGGTGGCGGAACTTTGTTTCCAGCGGAATCTTCCTCTGACCGTCGTAACACCGGAGTTGTTTTTGAAACAAGAGGAACTCTCATTCTCCATCTTGTTCCTCCCATATCAAGTTGTTATGGATCAGGAGCTTGCAAATGGTGTGGAGCGCTTTCTCCGGAATGGCGGAACCGTTGTTGCGAGCGCTCCTTTCGGGACAGTTTCTCCGGATGGACGTTTGTTTGAAGCTCTGCCGGGAGGCCCTCTGCATCATCTGACTGGAATTCGTCTGACAGACAGCCGGGAAGATTCCTATCATGGAATTCCGATGGATCTTCAGGTTCTTGAAATTATTGATTCCGAAGTGGTTATGAAAACAGATGGAGGGTTTCCGCTTCTGCTGCTTCGAAGGGAGGGAAAAGGACGACTCTTTTTTGCTGCAGCAGATGTCTGGAATATGGAACTCATTGGAAATGAAATATTTGATTATATTCTGAAATCCGATGGCAGGCGGGCCGTTCCTCTTCAGGCGGATTGTCACGTGGAATATGCATCGGGAGAAGAGTTCGACTATCTCTGGGTGCCGAATTATGAAAACGCGGAGTTCTGCCGGATCGGCCTGACCAGGGAGGCGGAAGTAATTTTCGGCAAAGGTAAAATGGAACGCTCTGCAGATGGTTTGACTTTACAACATGCGCGGCAGATGGTTTTGCGTTTGAGAAAGGAGATTGGAGAATGAAGTGTCCTGCAATTTTTCGAATAGAATCGAACCGGGTTTGGCGCACCTATCTCGGCGGACGGACTCTGGATGAGATTTCCGGTGAGGCGAATCCGGCGGATTCCCATTTCCCGGAAGATTGGATTCTTTCGACAACTCTTGCAAAAAATATTGGAAGGGAAACGTTTACAACAGAAGGTCTCTCTTCGTTATCATCCACTGGAAATGTAACACAGTTCCTTTCGGAATGGCTGGATCGCTGTCCTGTTGAGATGCTGGGGGAACGGCACCTTGCGCAATTTGGAAAGAGCGCCGGATTTCTATTGAAGTTTCTGGATTCTTCGATTCGTCTTCACATGCAGTGTCATCCGACGGTATCGTTTTCGCGTCGTTTCCTGAATTCAGAACATGGAAAGAGCGAAGGTTATCTCATTCTGGGGAGTCGTCCCGAAGTTGATCCGTATATTTACCTCGGTTTCCAGCATCTTCCGGAGCAGAAGGTCTTTCGAAAGGCAATTCTGGAACAGAATGAAAAAGCGCTTTTGGAGTGTTTTGAGAAAATCCAGGTTCGTCCCGGAGATGTGTTTTTCGTACCCGGCGGATTTCCTCATGCGATCGGTGAGGGGATTTTTATGATAGAGATCATGGAACCGACCGATTTTGCTGTGCGAATTGAGTTCGAACGGGGGGGATATGTTCTTCCGGAACAGGCGCGTTTCATGGGGCGCGATGTGGATTTTGCGTTGTCGATGTTCGAGTTCCGGGAGCGTTCAGTGGAAGAGATCCGGCGGGAACAGTTCGTGCTTCCGCGGAAACTGCCGCTGACGGGAGCAGGTGAACGTTTTTCTTTGTTCGATTCCAGATACACAAACTGTTTTCGGGCGGAACTGATTAAAATTCATGGAGTTGCAGAAGTGGAACACGACAGCTTCCGTGTGCTGGTCGTAACGGATGGGGAAGGACTCGTGAGCGCCGGAAATGAGACTCTTTCCCTGAAACGTTTTGACCGGGTTCTGATTCCGCACTGGATCGGAAAGATCCGGCTGGAGAGCCAAAGCGGGATGTCCCTTGCTGTCGCACTGCCGCCGGAAACGGAAAATCGGTGATTTTCGTATATATTTCACTACCGGCAGATGTTTTCTGACAAAAAACAAGTATGATATAAGATTAAGGAAAAAGGGGTGAACAAGATGGATTGGAAGAATCATAAGATTTTTCTTGCAGAACATTTTCTGCAGCTTCCGGAAGTGAAGTGCGGAGAGGACGGATGTTCAATTCTGCGCAGCGGTAAACAGGGAGGAATGGCGGCGCATCTTTTCTTTTATACTCTTACGGGGGAGCGGGCGCTCCGTTTTTCCGTTTCTGCAAATGCGAGCATCGATACGCCTCCGGAATGTTTCGGCGCGATTGTGAACTGGCTGGATCCAAATGAAAAAATGATGGCACGCGACTATTTGCATCGGAAAGGAAAAGATTCTTTTGAGAGAGTCCTTCCGGTGCCCTCGGGAGCCGTGGCTTTTTCGCTGGAACTGTTCAGCCGATGGACCTCCGCGGATCTTGTTTTTTCAAATCCGGAAGTGGAGAGCGCAGAATGGAACTCCCGTCCTGTTCGGCTGGTGACAACCAAGGTGAATCCTCCGCAGGGGAGTTCCATGGAAGGAAATCTGAATCTGATTTCCGAATTTCTGGAACGCATCGGCCGAGAAGTGGAGAGACCGGATCTGATCCTTCTGCCGGAAAATCTGAATACTCGAAATGCCATTCTTTCTGCTGCGGAACGGGTGCAGAGTGCGGATGGCGAGTATTTCCGCCTGCTGAGCGGATTCGCCCGGAAGCTGAAGACATATCTGGTAACGACCTTTGCTGAGATTCAGGATGGAAATTGTTACAATACCGCAGTTGTGATCGGCCGCGATGGAACGCTTGCAGGGAAATATCGCAAAGTTCATCTGACGTTAAGTGAAAGTGAGGCGGGGTTCCTGCCGGGAGATTCTTTCCCGGTCTTTGCGCTGGATTTCGGACGGATCGGAATCGCAACGTGCTGGGACAACTGGTTCCCGGAGAGCGTCCGGATGCTGCGATTGAATGGCGCGGAAATCGTTCTGTTTCCGCTTGCCGGAGATGGCGAGCCCCTGCACTGGGAACACGTCTGGCGGACGCGCGCAATGGATAATGGCGTTTATCTTGCCGCGTCAATTTCCCAGGGGGAGGCAAAGATTCCGGTTCCCGCTCGTGTGATCCGTCCCGACGGGAGCATCTGTGCCGAGACAACGGCAAATCCAGGATATGCTGTCGCGGATCTGGATCTGAGTGAACGATTCCTGACCTACTGGCTTTCGGTCGGACCGGCGCTGGGGGAGGGGCCAAGTCTTTATCAGATGGAGAGACGTGTCGAGTGCTATCACGCTTCTTCAGAGATCTAAAATAAGGAGAACAAGTCAAATGAGTGGAGAGGATCCTTATATGAAAGTGCATGCCGCGGATGAGAACGGCATCGTCTGGAAGAGTGCGGATTTTGAACCATCGGTTCTGGAGGGCTTCCTCCACCGTCCGCCGGGAGGAGCGTTCCGCCGTCTTGAACCGGGTGCTCTGCCGCCGGGAGTCGAGGCGCATTGCGTGCAGTCCGCCGGAGGACAGCTCCGTTTCCGGACCGATTCCCGCAGAATCATGGTCCGGGCTTCCGTCCGGATGCGCGACAACGACGCGGATATCATGAGTTATGGCCGTCTTGGATTCGATCTCTATCTGGGGAAGCCGGAAAACTCGAAGTTCATCGGCGTTTCCCGTCTGAATTTTGATGCCCTGCGCGGACTTTCCGCAAGCTATTCTGCTCCCGTATTTCAAACGGCTGAGCCGGATTTGGTCATGCGGGAGTTCACTCTCTATTTTCCTCTGTATGCTCAGGTCGAATCCTTTGAGATCGGTTTTGAGGAAGGTGCGCATTTCGGTGCTCCGACTCCCCGGAATGATGCGCGGCCGCTGGTGTGTTACGGCACTTCCATTACGCAGGGGTGCTGTGCATCGCGTCCGGGCGTGTGCTATACAAACCGCCTCTCACGCCTTCTGAACCGTCCGGTGCTGAACATGGGATTCGCCGGATCGGGAAGGGGAGAACCGGAAGTGGCGGAACGTCTTGCTGCGATCGAGTCTCCCGGGCTCTATCTTCTGGATTACGATCCCAACACTACGTTGGAGAAACTGGAAGAGACTCTGCCCGCATTCGTCCGGATTCTGCTGGAGCGACATCCGGAAGTGCCGATTTTGACCGTCTCCAAAATTCTCTATCCGGGCGAAGTGGCGGAACAGAACCGCAGATGGGCCGCGATTCATCGGAAGAATATGGAAACATTCCGGCAGGCAGGGTTCCGCAATGTCTATTTTCTCGATGGTTCCGCTCTGCTGGGCTCCGATCCTGCCGAATGCATCGCGGACAACTGTCATCCGAATGATCTCGGCTTTTACCGGATGTCGGAAGGACTCTGCTCCGCGCTCCGACCGCTTCTCGCATAGGAGGAGTTATTCATAAAAATGGCTGGCGTTTACTCCGACTCCCCGTATTCCCGGATCGCTTCCAGAAACGGACGCACAACAGTCGTGAGTTTTGCGGGGCCGATGCCTTTGATTCCCAGAGCTTCTTCCGGAGTCGTCGGCCTCCGCTCCGCCAGTTCGGCAAGCGCCTCGTTCGAGAGAATGAGATAGAGTGGAACATGACGTTTTTCCGCCAGTTGAACCCGAATCCGTTTCAACTGTTCGTAGAGTCCATCCGCAGATGCGGCGGATGACCGGGGGGATTCCTGCGGTCCTTTCGGATGCGACGCGGATTTCCTGCGCGGTTTTGATTCCACTTCATCGGGATCTTCGGGCAGGGCGAGACGGACCGGTTCAATGCCGGCAAGAACATTCGCTCCGAAACAGGTCAGGTCCAGACACGGGTATTCCTGACTGCCGACTCGATCAATGCATCCTGCATCTTCCAGCGCTTTCATGTAAAGAAGAATCCGGTTCTGCTTCAGACGCCGCAGACGGCCGAACATCGGAGAGCGGTCAAGTCCGCGCTGTGTGATTTCCGGTCGTCTGGCTCCTGCAAGAATCAGACTCAGTTTGCCGCGGCCGAGACGCCCGGAAAACGCATCAATCGTATGCAGAATGGCGCGGACCGCCTCTTCCTCCCGTTCCGAAAGTTCTCGCTCGGCAGGTACTTCCCTCCGGGAGATATTGCAGAGATCGCAGTTCTCGCATTTCCAGCCGTCGGCCTTTTCTCCGAAGTAGGAAACCAGGTAGGCCTGCCGGCAGCCGTGCGTTTTCGTATAGGCAATGACTTCATCCAGCCGTTCCAGTTCGATTTCCCGTTTCCGTTTCAGTTCGTCAAAGTCGATTCCCGGCTCCTCCTGTTCCGGATGGAGCAGTTCAATGGTTCTGCCGGCAGAGGGCATCACCCAGCTCAGACACTGTCCATCCAGATTCTTCAGAACCCGTTCCACCTGTTCCACACTCAGACCCGCAATGGCCGAAAGCTGTTCGCAGGTGCAGGATACCGGATGCATCAGCTCCTTGCCGAAATGACGGATGCAGCGGTAGAGAAAACGCGAACGTTGTGTCGCCTGAGCCTCATGCTGGCGTGCCAGCATCTCCGGATCCTGCGTGAGCGTGAGCAGTCCGGGCATCCGGCGGTAGCCCCGCTGGATGCAGCCCCCGGATTCAAGAGCAGTCAGAGCGGCGGCTACCTGAGGTTCGGATTTCGCTGAGTCAAGCATCGGAAGAAGATCTTCGGGATTCAGTTCCAGTTCCGTTGTTTTGTTGGCAAGAGCGGATTGCAGAAGAGTATCGTAAAGCTCGCGGACCAGTTCCTCGGATGGATTGTTCTTGTCGATCAAGAACTCCTGAATGTAACGATCCCGGTAGGAAAAGAGAAGGACACAGTCGGCAGGTTCTCCATCCCGTCCAGCGCGTCCGGCCTCCTGATAGTACGCCTCCAGCGATCCGGTGATGTTGTAATGGATGACCAGACGCACATCCGGCCGGTCAATACCCATTCCAAACGCATTTGTTGCAACGAGAACCGGACAGGGATCGTTCATAAAGCGGTCCTGCGCCTCGGTTCTCGCCGCATCGCTCATGCCGGCGTGATAGGCGATGAGGCCGAACTCCTCCGCAAGCTGTTCAACCGTTTTGCGGGTGGAGGCGTAGATGATCGTCGGAACCTTTCTGTCCAGAAGTTTTTCCAACTGGCGGTTCTTCTCCTCATTTCCGGAGCACTGGAGCACGGAAAACGAAAGATTCGGCCGCTTGAAGCCGGCTACATGCAGATGCATTGAGGGACGCCGAAGCTGTTCCAGAATATCTTTGCGGACCCTGCTGGTCGCCGTCGCCGTAAACGCACAGACCTGACGGATCGCGTACCGCTCCGAAGCCTCCCCAAGTTTCAGATAAGACGGCCGGAAGTCATGTCCCCACTGACTGATGCAGTGCGCTTCATCCACGATCATGATTTCCGGAGGCGTGCGGGATAGAAAGTTCTGAAAGGAATCCGTCTGGAAACGTTCCGGCGCCACATAGAGAATCTTGACGAATCCCGCCTCCGTATCTTCCAGAATCCGGAACTGCTCCCGCATCGGAACCGTGGTGTTGATGTACGATGCAGGAATCCCTTTTTCCCGGAGCGCATCCACCTGATCCTTCATCAGCGAGATCAGAGGGGAGACCACAATGCCGTAGCCGCCGCAGAGAAGAATCGGAAGTTGATAGCAGAGCGATTTTCCTGCTCCGGTCGGCATCACGACACAGAGGTCTTTTCCTGCCATGATCTCATTGACGATCTCTTCCTGATTGTCCAGAAAGGTGTCGAATCCGAAATATTGTTTGAGTGCGACGGCAATTCGCTGATCCATACTGTTCCCTGTCGAAAATATCCCGTTAATATACTGCGCAAACTGAAATCTTCAACAGGATGCGGAACGTTTTTCCTTTGACACGTTCAGCTCTTTTCCGTTCTGGACTTTTCCGATGGCCGTGTCCCCTCGGAAGGGGTTTTCTTCTCCTCATCCTCCATCTGCTTTTTCAAGATCAGCCCGACGAGCGCCCGGGAGAAATCAGACCCCGTTCTCTTCTGAAGAAAAAATCCTTCCAGATAGAATTGAACCAGCCGGTGCTGCTTTGCATTGGAGGACAGGGACCACAGTGCCGCACGCCCGATAAGAGTCCTGACCAGATTTTCCCGGTCTTTTTGAGTCGGGTTCGGGAGCTTCCTGAACTGTTCCGGCGGCATGTTGCTCCGGAGCAGATCCAGCGCTCCGACAATTTTTTTCAGCGGTTCTGCCGTCCCCCGGATGAAAAATTCGCTCCAGAGCACATCCAGATGAATCGGCCGCGAAACCTCTTTTACCTCGAACAGATTGACCGCGCGCCGGTTCAGCAGAGCTCTGGTTTCCGGACTCGCAGACGAGATGGCCGCTTTGACCGCTTCCGGACCAAGTGAGTTGATGATGCCTGCCGCATGAAGCTTCTGATTGCGAGGAAGAGTTTCCGTCAGACGGAAGAATTCATTCTGCAGCTGGGGATTGTCCTGCAAAAGAAAATAGAATGGCGCCGTAAGAGGAATCGGATTGCTTTTGCCTTGCCGCTGTTTCTCTTCCAGCAGTTTCAGCATCTCCCGGAAGGCGGAAAGAATCTGCTCCGGATGCGGAGAAGCGTAATACTGATTGAGCATTCTCTGCCATGGGACCGGTTTATCCGGAAGCGGAAGGCGATCTTCCAGCTGAATGGCAGTCCGGAGCGGAACACACTCTCCGGAGTTCCGGTCCTTGAGGAGAAGATCGATCCGATAGAGTCCGGAAGGGTCCTTCTCTTCAAAACTCATGACGGCATGATACGGCGAGAGCTGGAGATTCCGGCTGTCCTGACAGGTCGCGCGGAAGAGCGTGACATCCTCTTTCGTCTCATGCAGGACTTTTCCATCCGGTCCGGTGATTTTCAACGATCCCGCCACATCGGCTTTCTGCTCGGCAAGGACGGGATTTCGGAATAGAATCCGGATCTGAAACGGCTGCCCGCGGACAACCTTCGATACCATACTGATCATCGGCGCCCGGAGCGGAAGAAGCTCCACCCACTGATCCTCAATGTTTTTGGCAAGGGTGGTCAGAACCTGTCCTTCAATGGCGTTCAGCGAGCAGAAGAGAGTCAGAAAGAGCAATGTCAGAATCTGTTTCATGGATACTCCGCATCGAATATGTAAAGATTGGGGGATAGTTTACATGCTGTTTTGCGGATTTGCAACAATTCTCTGGAAAAAGATGGAAAAAAGACAAAACCGAACCGCAGAAAGGAGCTTTTTCAGATGTTCTCCGGAAGGAGGAGTGCGGTTCGGTTTTCGGTATGTATCGAATGTGGAGAATCCCGATCAGTACGGGGCGCCCCACTGGGCTTTTTGAACGGCGGTACCGCTCCAGTAGCCGGGAGCGATCGCGCTGAATTTGATGCCGGAGACGTGGCCGTCAACCCAGGCCATGTTGATTCCGCCTCTGCTGAGATGTCTGCCGAGGGGCGCCAGGGGAGAGATGAAGATTCTCCAGGAGGTGGCGCCGTCGCGTCCCATGGCTCCGACCTGATGGGAGTTTGTGTCCATATCCATCAGCAGATAGACATTGGAAGGTTGTTTGATTTTGTCGATTAAGGAGCCCTGGCAGTCGGGGACTTCGTTGGACCAGCCGGAGATGCAGGCATTGATTCCATAGTGGCGGTTCGAGCCTTTGATTGGTTCATTGGAGGCTGGACAGGAGAAGGTGCCGTACGGCATTTTGTTCGGAGAGATTTTTTCGTTGACATACCAGTAGTCGAGAGTCTCTGTTTTTCTGGGGCGCAGGTAGGCGTTGACCAGAAGGGACTGCCATTGCGTCCAGGAATTCCCGGTTCCGGGATGACAGGGGACGATTCGTCCGTCGTACACATCCATGGCATACTGAAAGACATACATGCTGTTCTGTTTCAGATTCGAGGTGCATTTGATGTCCAGTCCTTTTGCTCTTGCCGAGTTCAGTGCGGGGAGAAGAAGCGCCGCCAGGATGGCGATGATCGCTATTACGATGAGGAGTTCTATGAGTGTGAACATCCTTTTTTTTCCTCTGATCCTTTCCTGTGCATTCAGCCTTTTCATGGAGGTATCCTTTCTGTGTTATGTATGTTTTTCTGTATGTTCGTTGATTCATCACCAGTGGAAGTAGCGATAGGGATCGTCATTGGCGATCGGTGTGTCCGTATACAGGGAAAACGGTTTAGTCGGCCGGAGACCCGGGGTATCGAGAATGCCGCCGTCTTTCCAGACATCGTTGCAGAGCACAACGAGGGTATTGACTCCCGATTTCAGTGTATGCGGAGGAAGAAGATGCTTCCGTTTGACGGCCCAGTAATTTTTCGGATTGGTCCGTGTGGAGACTTCTCCGAGGAGTTTTCCATTCAACCAGATCCAGGATTCGTCATCGATTGCGCCGAGGAAGAGTTCCGTCTCCTGTTCCGCCAGTGCCGCCGGGACGCGGAACGAATAGCGGTACCAGAACCAGCCGTTGTATTTTTCCAGTTCTTTGAATTGGGACTCGAACGTGCCGGGGACCCGGATCGAGCGCCAGTTTTCTGCACGGAAGGCGGGGGCCGGATAGTTCCGGGTACGTCCCTCTTTCGCGGGATCCTCCTTGCCTTGCCAGAGTCCGGAAAGGTTGAGACGCATGTTGCCGGTCTCCGGACGGAACATTGCCGTAAATCCGCTTTCCGAGGGAGCTTTCAGATTCATCAGAAGACGATTCATCGCGAAATCCGCGCGTCTGCGGGAGGAGCGCAAAGTATATTCGTTTCTGTCGATTTTCCACGGCGGCAGCTGCATCATCAGGATGCCGCCTCTGCCGACTTTCCGGAATGCGAGTGTTCGTCCGCCTTTTGAATCGGCTGGAAACGCATCGAATTCCTGCTGCCAGCGGAAATGAAGATCTGAATTCGAGAGCCCTGCGAATTCGGGTGCGTTCAGATCGCAGAAATCGGAAAAATGGCTTCCGGATTCCGTCTTGAGTCCGGGAAGAAGTTTTTGCAGCTCTGTTCCGCTCATTCCAAAGGTCATGACATGAAGTCCGCGGGAGATGCGTTCCGCAAGATCTGCCGGAACTGTGCCTTCGGGATCCAGAAGAAGGAGATCGTCGGACTTCAGCTTTGCCGCATCCAGTTTCCGGGATGGGATCCGGAGGGCGGCAAGCTGTCCGGAGAGTGCCGCGGAGCCGGAATGCCAGACGGTTCTTGTTTTTTCCGGCCTGGCTTCATCGAGATGTTTCAGAAGAGTGGCAAGAAGATTCAGCGCCGCCGGTTCTGTTTCCGTTCGTCCGGAGAGATCCAGCTGGGAGAAGAGAATCACGGCGTTTTTCTCCCGGAACTCCAGCAGCGGCGCATATTGCAGATCGAATCCTCCCTGATAGAGCGGACGGAAGTTGCCGACAGCAGGTTTTTCCACTAGGACCGTCGCCACATTTCCACGATTTCCTGCCCGCCAGATGCGCCGGTTCATGAATCCGTTCCAGTCCGTCATCGGATAGGTCGGCAGCGGCGAAGGCGGCGTGTAGTGCGGAAGGATCGTAGCCTCTCCGCGCCAGTCCCGGAGAAGCGGTGCGGGAAAACCGTTCACGGGAAACACTCTGCGGAGACCGATTTCATTGGTCCGGAACCCGATCCGGTTCAGCGTTTCGGAACTCTGTTCCAGGACGAGGAGTTTCAGGCCGTTCTCCAGTCGTTTTTCAAGGGTGAAGGGGAGGGCGGCCAGCGCATTGCGTCCGAGAATCAGAAGATCGACTCCATTCAGATCGCTTTCGCGGGAAACGGCTTTGGGGTGGAGGCCGAGACGATGGAGCAGAGGTCGTGCTGTTCCTTCCGGATCAAGAAGTCCGAGTGTGGAACGGAGAGAGATACTTTTTTTCGGAAGGATCGTAAAGGAGAAGGCATCTTTTTCGGATGAGCCGTCAGGGTACTGGAATTCCGCGAGGAGTTTCTGGTCTCCGGCAAGGGTGTCGGGGAGGGGGATTTCTATGGGGATTTCCGCCCGATCGCCGACGTTCACGGTGACACTGCCTGTTTTTGTTTCCGTGATGCCTGGAACATGCCAGGAGTAACGGATCGTCTGCGGGCGTCTGGTGTCGTTGAGAATCAGGAGGCTTTTGCGGACCGTTTCCCCCGGGCGGAAGGTGTGGGATTGTTCCGTGAAGTCTCCGATTTTTCCTGTGATGCGGGCGGTCAGCGGCTTCCATACAGCAAGAAGGGCTTCGCCGGTCGGGGTGATCTTGTAGGGATAGTAAGGATCGTTGGGCCAGAACCAGTCGCAGGAGGAGCCGCCGTCATTGAGGCAGATGATGTCGTTGACGATGGCGGAGCGCTTGAGATTCCGGAACCGTTCCGGATTCGGCATGGCGGGTTTGGAACGTCCCTGTTTGGTAAATGACGTCTCAAAATCCCAGAGAATGATTCCGGAGAGCCCTCTTGCGCGGAAATCGAACAGATTGCGGCGGATGAACTGGTTCCGAACAAGGTGGCAATCCTGAAATCCGGTTGCAATATGAACCATGAGGGGATTGTTTTTCCGATTGCCTTTTGCCATCTTTTCTTCAAATCGGTAAAACTTCTCTTTTGCCGCATCGGAACGATAGGCTTCTTCTCCGAGATAGGGGGCATTGAATTCGTTGAACCAGAGACAATGCACCTCGCGATAGGTCCCCGACCAGAGAAACTGGGGGCCGCGTTCGCTGGTGTAGCTGCCCTTGTGCGGCGGACCGTATTCGACAAAGAAGAGGGGCATGTCGCCTTTTTTCTCCCAGAGTTCCAGCCAGTCGCTCCGCTCCTGGATCGGTGCCCAGTTCAAGTAGCAGTTGATGGAGAAGATCTTCCCGAGATTTCCGCCGCTGTGATGATACACCGGACGGGTCGGATCAATTCCATGCAGAATCTGTTCCGCAAGAAGAGCCTGATCGCGCCGATTCCTGCTGAACGGAGTGAGACCGGTTTTTCCTGATTCGGAGGTGCCGATTCGTTCCGGATTCTGCTGATCGGCATAGCCCATGGCGTTATGGTTTGCTGCAAACATGATGATGCCCGGAATGTTCTGATAACGACGAATCTGATGTTCCGCAATCCGTCTGTATTCCGCGGCGTTCCTGGGATTTTTCATATCGAAATTGAAGTTCTTTACATGCGGCATCGACATGGAGGTCAGAATGCCGGCCTTCGAGGTCGCCCGCCAGTACGCGGCATTGTAGCAGCAGGTGCCGGGGGCAAAGTCGTAAATGGACTCCAGCAGAAAGTTGATGTGGAATTTTTTGTAGACGCGGATCATGTGTGCCAGCATCTCATCCGTGGCTTTGGCCGGAAAACGGGTGTTGTTGACCGCTGCCGCGCGCAGATGGAATTTGTTCCCATTCAGATAAAACTGGTTCCCGCGAATGGTGAATTCCCGAAAGCCGAACTCTTCCGGATAAAACGAATCCAGCAGTCCGCCGCGCGCAGAGAGAAGATCCAGACGGAGCGTGTATAGATTCTCCGTGGCATCCGTATCCCAGAGTTTCGGATTGCTCCACGACGAAGTAAAGGCAAAACGTTTTCCCGTATTCGAGAACGGTTCGGAAAGAAAGGTTTTCACGGGACCGGAGGCATCCGATACGGTTGCTTTCAGACGGTATTGACCTTCCGGCAGACGGTTGAAGCCGGTATCAAATGTGATGGTTTTCTTCGCAACGGAGGTGATGATATGAACATCGGAAATTCCGTATTTTGCAGGAATCGCTTCCAGTTCCACATCGCCGCAGAGACCGCGGTTGTTCAGATCCCGGAGCGATTGATACATGCGTGTTTCTCCCATGAAGGTGGAGAGCGAGGCAGGTTTGGCAGAGACAAAGATTGAAAGCTCCTGAGTTCTGCCGGGAATCAGACGACCGGTCAGATCCAGAGCTCCGCCGGGATAGGCAAGGGTTCCTGCTTTTTTGCCGTCGATGTAAACGGTTCCGGTGCTCTGGAGCATGTCGATCAGCAGCCGGATGCGGCGTCCGCTCCATTCCTGCGGGACGGCAACACTTCTGCGGTACCACGCTTCGCGGATTTTTTCTTTTCGAGCCTGCATTTTCAGCGTTGCAGGAAGATAAACAATATTGTTGTTGGCTCCGGGGCCCATTGCTCTTTGTGTCAGTTCGGGAAAAGAGCCGGGAACTTTGAACCATCCCCAGCCGGAACCGGAAGAAGGGACTTCGGTTGTGGCGGCTTTCTGAAAGACCGGAAGAAAACGCCATAAGCCGTTCAGGGTGATTTTATCCCGTGTCGAAGTCGAAATGTGTTCCGCATCCTTCAGAGAAAAAAGAGCGGATTCCGGGGAGCCGTCCGGCGATGGCAGATCCGCGCGTCCGGCCGTGTCGGGCACCAGACGAATGTGTTTCATCTCAATTGTTCCCGATTTTCCGTAATTCGCCGGAATGACATCTATAAACTTTGCATCCGCAGGAATTTCAAAATCTCTGTCGCAAAGGGTCCAGTCCTGGGTGCCGGTAAAGGCAAATGTCTTCAGCCAGGGACCGACCCGCTTGCCGTCTTTCCCGATAAAGTGAAGATCCAGACGTGCATTTTTCCACCCCTCATTCCCGCGAATGCAGTCCTTGGTCCGGACAAGCATCGTCAGATTCAGAGCCTTCGCATTCGCCGGAAGTCCGATCCGGTAACGAATCATCCGGGAGCCTCCGGTTACACGAAAACTCGCTCCCTCTTTCGAAAGATTCATCTCAATGCCTCGCGGCAATTTCCCTTTGAGTGTCTTTTCATTCAACAGATTCTGCGCCCCGGTAGAGAACAGTACCATGAATAGCAGAATAATCATGAAATGTTTCACTTTTCACCTCGTTTATATTTATATGTTTGATCCTTTTCTATCATTATATTTTATACGAATTCACGGGGAAATGAAGTAGAGAAAAAAGAAAATAATTGTTAAAATATCCTGAAAAATTGATTTTTTATTTCATTTCTTTGCCGGAATAGAGTCGGTGGCTTCCTCATCACAGCGGGTTTTAGTTGGTGGCTTCTCGTTGGTGGCTTCTCGCCCCCAACACCCCTCGGCAGGACCACAGGCCCTGCACCCGTCGCAAAAAATTTAATTTTTTGCTCCCATGATTGTTTCGACA
>CAJKAR010000029.1 GCA_905197955.1 uncultured Lentisphaeria bacterium
GACCGAAGCAGGTCACAGACCTGCACCGTCGTCGCTTCGCGACTCCAATGTTCCTTCGGGGGGTTCTTTTCAATTATGCAGTCGTATATTCCAGGCGTTTTATGTTCTGTTTTGCACACTGTCGTATCTTTATGATGTTCTGACTGTTTCGCCCTTCGGGCGACCAGCTTATTCAGCTGGACCGAAGCAGGTCACAGACCTGCACCGTCGTCGCTTCGCGACTCCAATGTTCCTCCGGGGGATTCTTTAACATTGCTGCAAGCGTTTACATGCCGATGTGATTAGCTGAACTGAGTTCGGCCATTGAGAGCGGCAGCAATCGTTGCCGGATCCGCATAACTGAGATCGGAACCTGCGGGCAATCCCTGAGCCAGACGACTGATTTTGATATTCTTGTCTTTGAGCAGTCCGGCAAGATACACCGCGGTTGCCTGCCCCTCGACATCGGAACTCAATGCGAAAATTATTTCTCTCACTTCTCCTCGATCCACTTTCCGCATCAGAGGTTCAATGGAAAGAGAATCAGCCAGTTTGCCCTCCAGCGGAGCAAGACGTCCGCCCAGAACATGATAACGTCCCTTGAATGTCCCGCCGGCTTCGATGGTACGCATCTGCGGGAACTCTTCCACGACACAAATTACGGAAGGATCCCGCAAGGAAGAGGAACAGATCGCGCAAAGTTCATTTTTCCCGGAAGACATTCCTCCGCATTCCGGACAAATGCCGATCCGCTCTTTCAGCGTGGCAAGCGTCTCTCCCAGAATTTTCAACCGGGATTCCTCCCATCCGTAGAAATGAAGAGCCATCCGTTCTGCGCTCCGTTTTCCCACTCCGGGAAGACCGCGCAGAAGTTCCATCAGTTCTTCGAGAGCCTCTGGATAAGCGGTATCTGCCATATCGGCCTCAGTTATCCGGGGAATCCCGGCAGTTTTATTCCGCCGGTGACATCGGTAAGACGCTTTGCCCCTTCCATTTTCACCTGCTGAAGCGCAGAGGCAATCGCCTCCTGCACCGAAGATTCCAGAATCTCTTTGTTTTCCGGAGCAAGCGCAGCCGAAGCGATCGTGACATTTTTGACGATCATATCTCCGGACATCGTCACTTCCACCAGATTCGAATGCGACGTTCCTTTGACTTCGATCTGAGCAAGCTCCGCCTGCATTTTTTTCATATTGCTCTGCATTTCGCCGAACTTTTTCATCAGTCCGGCCATTTCACCCAACGATCCAAACATAGTATCAGTGACTCCCTGCGTTAAGTTTCTGTTCGAGTTCCAGATTCTGCGGCGCTCCAAGTTTTCTGGCGGTTTCATAGGATTTAGCCGCACTGGCGCTTTCGCCGCGTTCCAGATATGCTCTGGTCAATCCGAGATATGCTTCTGCGCTCTTCGGATTGGCATCTGCCGCGCGCCAGTAGTTCATCAGCGCTCCGGCGGAATCTTTATTATTTTCCGCTTTCCGTGCCATGCTCATAGCTTCTTCATAGCGTTTTTGCTCATGAGCGGACTGAGCAGAACTTGGTTGATCGGCGTTTTTCTCTGCGGCCTTTGCCTTTGCTTTTTCGGCTCTCTGCTTTGCCAGGCGATCAACGAGTTCCTTATGTTTCGCCAGTTTCCGAGCCTCTTCGGCTTCCTGGGCTGCTTTTTTCTCCTGCTCCGCCGAAAGGATCCGGTCCGGATTCAGATTCTTGTAATCCTTGATGGAAGAGAGTACCAGACGGAAACGCTGTTCCATTTCCACATTTTTCTCACGATAACGCCGAGCCGTATCATTGGCAACCAGAAGCTGGGTTTTCAGTCTGGCGACCTCTTTTCTCAGCGATTCGCCTTCTGCGACAAGCACATCAATCGCCTGATCCTTGCGGTGAATGGTCTGATCGCTCATTCCAGTCGGATCATCGGTCCACTGAAGCAGTTCCTTGCGCATGCGTTCCATTGTGATATTGGCTGTATTCAGCTGATTCTTGGAATCCAGGATTTCCTTGTCCAGAGCTTTGATCCGAGCAGCCAGTTCGTCGCGTTCTTTCGAGGTTTTCGTGTAAAGCGATTCGAATTTGGTGGCCGATTCAAGGAGTTCCAGATTTCTGCGTTCAAGAACGCCCTGCGGCTGCGGACGGGTCAGCTGCTTTTTCAGAGCTTCCGCTTCCCGCTGTGCCAGTTCCAGACTGGTTTTCAGTTTTTTGTTTTCCTCTTCGAGTTTTGTTCTGGCGGCTGTGAGATTCCTCAGAGCGGTTTCGAACTGAACTTTTCCTTCCCGGAGTTCCGTCACGGTGGCGGAAAGTTCAGCGATTTCTTTGGAAGCCGGGACACCGGCACGTTTTTTCAAACGGGCGATTTCCGCATTCAGCTGCTTGATTTTCTGGTCACGCTGACGAAGGAACTCATCGGTATTTTTCCCGGAGGCCAGAAGTTTCTGAATCTGCTCCTCGTTGTTTTTCCGCAGCATCTCGTTTTCCCGAAGTTCCGCGTTCAACATGGAGATATGCTTTTTCAATTTAGCGGATTCCGTCCGAAGCGAAGTATTTTCATGAACCGTCAGTTCGATCTGTCTGGTTGATGTCTGTGGATTTTCCGCCATTTTCATCAGGCGGGCAACGGTCTCCTTGAGCGATGCAATCTCTATTTTCAGATTTTCATTCTCTTTCAGAGCCGAATTTGCATCCGCCGGCAGATTCCGATATTTCACGGTAAGCGCCTTCAGTTCCAGCACTTCTTTTTTCAATTTATCGTTTTCAGCCAGGAGCTGTTCGCTTCTGCCGGAAAGCTCCTTGAGTTTTGCAAACTCCCCGGCGAGTTTCCCGTTTTCCGTCCCGCCGATGGAGCGTTTCAAAGCATTCAGTTCCTGATTCAAGCGGGCATTTTCCTGTGCAAGCGCAGCGGAGGAGGGTTTATTGCCGAGTTTCTCCTGTGCGGCTTTCAGTTTTGCAACCTCCTGCTTGAGAGACTCGTTTTCCACCGAAAGAGCGGCCGCGGAAAAAGAGGCCTGATTGGTCCGGGCGACGGCCTGCTTGAAAGCTTCATAATCGTTTTTCAGTTTTGTATATTCTTCGGAAAGACGATTGCTGTTCTTTACGGTTTCCGCATATTTGGCGGCGGCCTCTTTCGCGGCGGCGGAAGTCTCTTTGAACGAGTTGTTTTCTTTCAGAAGTTTATTGCGTTCTGCATAAGCCTTTTCAAAATTCCGGCGCAGCTCTTCCGCGCGGGTCTTGAGCTTGGCGTATTCTGATGCAAGAGCGGTCTTGGCGGCAACAGCCTGTTTCAAGTCGTTTTCCAATCCGGAAGCCTGAGATTTCAAACGATCATTTTCCGCGGCAAGAAGTTTTCCTCCTGCTGTCTCTCGTCCATAGCGCTCAATGGAGGCCTTCAGATCGGAGGACTCTTTCTGAAGGCGGATATTTTCGGCGGAAAGTTCCACGGTTTTCTTCTCAATCTCTGCGGATTTCGCCAGAGACTCCTTCAAAGCCGCCGCCTCTTTTTTGAGGGCAGCGTTCTCGCCGGAAATTTTATCGGCATTGGCTTTCAGAGCGGCAAGCTGCTGCTCCATGCGCATTTTGATGGAACGGACCTCTTCCCGAGCTTTTTTAGCCTCCTCGGCAAGAGCAGTATTTTCCTGACGCAGTTTTGTCAAAGCCAGATCCAGTCCGGCGGCCCGTTCACCGAGCTGTTTCAATTCTGCTTCACGTTTCAGCAACTCCGCAGAAAGGGTATCCGACCGGGAGGCGGATTTCAGAAGTGTTTCATATTTCTGAGCGAATGCGGAAAGATCTTTTTTCAGACTGTCGCGTTCTTTCTGAAGCAGTTCCACAGTATTGCGGTAGCCGGAAGAGACTTTTTGTTCCGCCTCCAGCTTCAGTCTGGATTCTTCGGCGGCCTTCGCGGCAGAGGCCGTTTCGCCGGAAGTTCTGGAATAAAGCTCCTTCAGTTTAGCGAGCTCCTCGCTTGCGGCGGCATTGCTCTTCCGGAGCAGTTCCAGTTCCTTCATATTTTTGGTATTGAGGGTACGGAGATATTCGTTATCTTTCAGGACGACATTGGCATTGTCCTGAATCCGGCGGATGTTCTCCGGAAGACTGATTCCTTCACGGATCTGGGAAAGCTGTCCGGAAAGATCATTGATTTTCCGGGTTGCATCGGCAAGACGTTTCTCCATTTCCGCCTTGTCGTTTTTCATCTCATTGAGCTGAGCAAGGAGTTTCTGATTTTCCGCCCGCACCTGTTTTGCCGCTTCGATGGCGGCGGTCAGCGTGGTAATATGCTGAACATTCTGTTTCAATGCCAGTTCCGCTTCGTTGCGCCGGCTCTGCGCTTCCGCTTTCTGAAGTTTCAGAGTTTCCATCTCCACGCGCATGTTTTTCAGCTGGCTGGTAAGAGCAGTGACCTTGGCTTTCTCTTCCACGATTCGTCTGTCTTTATCGGCGCTTTTATCGGCGCGGGCAAGACGGGCTTTCGCGTTTTCGAGCAGAAGATTGATGGCAGCATTTTTCTGAATCAGCTCGTTTTTCTCCCGAATTAGACTTTTGACCTGTTCCGCGGCCTTGGAATTCAGTTCAATCGAGCGTTTCAACGTGGCGATTTCCTTTTCCGCCTCAGCAAGACGGGCGCGAGCCTTCATGGCCTGTTCCACGAAATCTTCACGCTGCACCACCTGTTTCAGCACCGGAGCGGCCTTCTGCTGCACCGTGGGAGTTTTCGGCTGCGCGGGAGGTGTTTTGGTTCTTGCGGCCGTCTGCGCCTCCTGCACAAGATTGATGCGGCGCAGACAGAGATCTATCCGGTAACTGATCACCGTGCGGTTCCAGTCGGAGTCTCTTCTGCGGACCCGCTGGAACGCCTGCAGGGAAGCACGGTATTCATTCAACGCCTCCTCATAACGCTTTGCGATCCGCGCCTTTTCCGCTTTTTCATAGTGCGAGAATCCTTCGCGCCAGATTCCCCAGAGATCCTGGGAACGCGAGGATGCTGTACGGCTCGACTGCGCAAAAACCGGATCGACCGGCAGCATCAGCAGCAGTCCCATAGCGGCCATCAGTCTGAATTTCATATATTATTCCTCCATTGTATTTTCATTATTCCGGTACGAACGGGAAAACGGGGCAAAAAACTCCGATGCGGAGTCTGGAATGCGGACTGTACATGCAAAAGATCCGTCATCCAGATAACGCCCTTCCAGCAGCGATGCCCGGGAATAGACCGCAGCAACGGCATCGGGCCGCCCCGGCGGGATCAGAAGATCATCTATCTCCGAACGTTTCTTCAAAAAAGCAATCAGTGCGGTCCGGAGACGATCCATTCCCTCGCCCGTTGCGCAGGAAATAAAGACTCCGTCGGGATCCAGAGAACGCATGCGGGTCAGAATCAGCGGATCTTTCTGGCGGTCGCACTTGTTAAAGACCGTCAGCATCGGCTTCTCCTGCGCCCCGAGTTCGGTCAGAACGGAGAGAGTCGTTTTCCAGTGTGACTCCACATCCGGACTGGAGATATCCAGCACCATTACAAGGAAATCCGCCAGAACCGCCTCCTCCAGCGTGGACTTGAACGCTTCCACCAGACTGTGAGGCAGTTTACGGACAAAACCGACCGTATCAGTCAGCAGCAGTTCGCTTTTATTCGGCAGCACCAGCTTCCGGGTGGTCGGATCGAGTGTGGCAAAGAGTTTATTCTCCACCAGGGAAGAGGCCCCCGTCAGTGCGTTCAGCAGGGATGATTTTCCCGCATTGGTATATCCCACGATTGCCGCAAGAGGCATTGCACGCCGGATTCGGCCCTTGCGCTGAATCATCCGCTGTTTGCGGACATCCTGCAATTCCGTCTCAAGCTGAGCGATGCGCTGTTTCACCATTCGCCGGTCGTATTCGATCTGCTTTTCTCCTTCGCCGCGGGTTCCCATGGCTCCGCCGCGCTGGCGCGACAGATGGCTCCAGGCACGGGTCAGACGGGGCAGAAAATATTTATTACGCGCCAGTTCCACCTGAAGTACAGCCTCACGAGTCTGAGCGCGGTCGGCAAAAATATCCAGAATAATCTCCTGCCGGTCCACCACATTCGCCCGGGCAAGACGCTCCAGATTCCTCTGCTGGGAAGGCCCCAGTTCCGTGTCGAAAACAATCAGTTCGGCACCCGCCTCCCGGGCCGCCGCGGCGATCTCCTCGGCCTTTCCGCTTCCCACATAGAATTTCGGATTCGGAAGACGAATCCCCGCCGTCAGCTCTCCAACGATCCGGAAGCCGAGTGTGGATACCAGTTCCCGCAGCTCTTCCAGATGTTCCCGCGCCTCGGAGGGATCCTCGCCGGATTCGATCACGCCGACCAGAAAAGCCCCGTCCTTGACCCGTTTTTCCGATGCGGCATTCTCCGCATCCTCCCGGGCCCGGGAAAACTCATCCATTTTTTCGGCTGTCAGATTCTGTCTGCTCATGTATTTTCCGCATAAAGACTTTTGTTTTTCAGGAAGTAGCCCACTCCGGAAAGAATCGTTACAAGCGTCATAATCAGCAGAAGAATGTACCAGGTGATCCAGATTCCCTTCTGATGAATATCAAAAAGTCCGATCCATGCCGCGCCGCCGATCAGCAGCGAAACCATCTGAAGAATCGTCTTGATTTTGCCCCATTTGTCCGCCGAGATGACAACCCCCTTATGGGTCGCCAGCATCCGCAGTCCGGTCACCATGAACTCCCTCGTCAGAACGACAATGATGATCCATCCCGGCATGAGTTTGTACTCCGCCATCATCACAAATGTGCCGACCACGAAGATTTTATCCGCAAGCGGATCCACCAATCGGCCGAAATCGCTTTCCAGATGATATTTCCTTGCCAGAAAACCATCCAGCAGATCCGTCAGCGCGGCGAGAATCGCCACAATGTACGCGATGATATGACACACTTTCTCGACCGGTTCACTGACCGTCGGAATAAAAAAACCGATGCTGTCCGACCGGATATTCGCCAGAGCCACAAACACGAAGATCAGCAGAATCCTGCTGAGTGTGATCCGGTTCGGGAGATTCTTCAAATTAGCCAATTTCTTTCCCCTTGGATTTGATTGCTGTGATTTCCGCTGTAATATCGTATGCTTTTGCCGAGGTTACAAGTGCACGGACAAAACTTCCCGGCACAAGATCCTTCGGCACCTTTTTCAGAACGATTCCGTTATCGATTCCGGGCGCATCCAGCATGGTTCTGCCAAGCCCTCTGCCCCGCCCCTCCAGGGAATCCACAATGGCATCGACCTCGGTACCTTTCAGTGCCCGGTTTGCCGCCAGCGAGATCTCCTCCTGAATTCCCATGAGCTGCTCATAACGCGCCAGAGCGGTCTTTCGAGGAACCTGATTGCGGAATTCCGCCGCCGGAGTTCCTTCTTCCGGCGAGTAGTAAAATGCGCCCATGCGCTCGAATTTCTGTTCCTTCACGTAATTTGCGAGGGTATTGAACTCCTCTTCCGTCTCGCCGGGGAATCCGACCATGAACGTGGTGCGGATTGCGCAACGGGCCTCCTCGCGAATCCGGCGGACCGCCTCGCGGGTCTCCTTTTCTCCAACCTTCCGCCCCATCGAAAGCAGGACCCTCCCGGCAATGTGCTGGAGCGGCATTTCAACGCAACGTGCCAGATGTTCCGCATCGGCAAGCGCCCCCACCACACGATCTGTCACGGAAGCCGGATGCAGATACAGCAGTCGGAAAAGATAATCCCCCTTGAGCTTGTCCAGATCCCGGATCAGCTTTGCCGCAGCATCCTTCTCCTTGAAATCATGACGGAACGCGGTCGTATCCTGCGCAATGACGATCAGCTCCCGGACGCCGCTGTCGATCAGCGACTGCGCCTCCTTGAGCACCGATTCGGCGGAACGGCTCCGCAATGGCCCACGAATGTTCGGGATGGAACAATAGGAACAGCGATTGTCACAGCCGTCGGCGATTTTCAAATAGGCGTAGTGCGGCGGTGTGAGAAGAAGACGAGCCGTTTTATCCGTATAAAGATAGCGGGGACAGCCCGATGGCGGAACATAATTCTGATTCTGAAGAAGTCCCTTCAGGATTTTTCCCATCTCTTCGACGGAATCAATGCGGGTCCAGAGATCGACTTCCGGGAATTTCTCCCGGACGGATTCCGCATTTTTCCATTCGACCAGACAGCCGGCGACAACCACTTTCCGTCCGCTTCTCTTCCGTTTCCACTTCAGCGCGTGACGAATCGTCTCCACCGCTTCCTTTCTGGCGGAATCAATGAAGGCACAGGTATTGATCAGCATGAGATCGGCCTCGTCCTCATCCCCCGTGATTCCAAGTCCGCTGCAAAGCAGAGAGCCAGCGGCGATCTCCGTATCCACAAAATTCTTCGGACACCCCAGGCTCACAATCGAGACCATGGCGGCCGGTTCCTCCATCGTTTTCACTGCAGAAAAATCCCCTGTTTCAAAACAAATTACAGTCACGAAATGTAATTTACACCCGAAATGAAAATTAGCAATAATGAAAGGAAAAATAAATTGAGCCGCCTTCTTCTCCGGAACAGGCGATTTTGTCGGTCTGTTCCGGAAAAACAGAACGCCCGCGACAGGCCATCCCGTCGCGGGCGCAATTTTTCAAAATCAGAGATCCCAGAGCTTCTGGACATCATCCTTCTTCACCCATCCCTCGGCGGAGCCGGCGCGGATGCGGACCCAGTCGAGACGTGTTTCCACAATTCGCACCTCCTCCCCCGACTGCAAATTGATATCCGGCAGCCGGAGAGCCTGCGTGGAAGGCAGCGCGTAGACCGGCGCATTCCGGACAATCACGATTGCCGCCCGGTCGTCATACGAACTCACTCCTTGCGCAAGCACGGCGGAAAACGCCACCACCATCACCACGGCGCCCGAGGCCAGCAGAGAACCCCAGAAGGAACGTCCCATGGAGCGGCGCAGTCCGAGCCCGAGAAAAATCAGCGCGGAACCGATGCTCAGCACCAGAAGCCACTCATCCGGACGAAGCAGATCACGCAGATATGGCGGAACATCCGCTGGTGTCTCCAGAACGTTCTTTTCCGGCAGAGATAGTTTCCGTCTTGTCAGATTCAGATTCTCAAGAATATCCGAATCACGCGGCGCGATTCTCAGAGCGCTTTCATAATACGCCAGAGCCTCCGCATATTTTCCCTGCTGGAACAGGCAGTTGCCGATGTTGTAAAACAGTTTCGACGAAGGTGCCGAGGCCTTTTTCAAAGAGCGGTAATACTCTTCCGCTCCTGCGAAATTTCCCTCATCGTAAGCGGTCATGGCTCTCTCCGGCGAGTCGATCACTCTGACGGCGGCGCTTTTCACCTGAGCATCCGCCTTCTTCTCGGTCTTTTCCGCCGCGGAGACCGAAACGGCTCCGAAGATCAATGCAAAACAAACCAGTTTGGAAAGTTGATTCATCAGTTTCATTTTAAAATCCTCCGTTAGTATCGAATCCGACGCATGGGACCATGATGTGTCGGAAAGAGTCTGAAGCGTTTCCGCCAGCTCCGGGTTTTCCTCCTTGACGATCGCAGCGCTCTCTCCGAGACTGGAACCCGGCGGCAGATCAAGAGCATCGTTGACATACGCGGCGATCTCGCCATTCATATCCGGGATCGCCTCCGGACGGCCCGCCCGCAGACGGTTCAGCAACCCCGCCTTGTTCTTTCTTGCCGCATTTCTGCGCTGGAAACCGGGATCGCTCTCCAGATACCGGCGATGCAGATACCGCAGCTCCACTCCGATCCAGAATGCCAGTCCGAGGAAAAACACCAGCAGCGCTGAGAAAATGTGGTTGTGCCAGAGAGGAAGACGAATCTCCTCATACGGTGCTTTCTTCAAATACAACACCCCGGCGGGCCCCCGTTTTTCCGGCACGGGAGAGAGCGAAGCGGAATCATCGGCAGCTCCGTCGATCACGCCCGGCCCCGCAGCCGCACCGGAAAAGACCGCCGCGGATTTTTCCACCTTCATGTTTTTCACAAAATCGAATTCCTCATACTTCACTTTCGATGGATCGAAGGTGCTGAATTTGAATTTCAGATCGTGAGATCCCACCGTGGTCGGAATAAGAATGTACTTGATCGTCGCGGTATCCGTTGCGGCGGATTTCTCCACTTCCGGACTGTACACGCGGAAATTGGGAAGCTCCAGAGACGGAGCGGAAAGAGTTTCCATGGTTCCGTTTCCGACGATTTTCACTGTCAAGGTGACAGCCTCTCCGACCTTTGCTTCCGCGGCGGAAAGCGACGCCTCCATCTTCCACTCCCCGACCAGTCCGAGGAAGTGCGCATCCCCGGTCCGCGGCGGCAGTGGCTTGACCGTAATCTGCGGGACCGAACTCTTCACCTGATGCTCCACGGTCCGGGCATTGCTGAAAAAGAATCCGCCGAAGAAATCATCGTCATCGAAAAACGAGGAGGGACGGGATCTCTGGCGATTGCGCACAATGATATTCATTTTCGTCACCGAACTCAGATCCAGTTTGCCGACGGAGATCGGACGCAGAACCGTGTTGAACACATAGACCAGATAGGTGCGTCCATCAATTTCCGTCTCCCCACGCCGATACGGAGCGAATCTCGGATTGTTCGGATTCTGCTTCTGATAGTCTTTGAAGACAATACTGGACTTGTCCCCGGAGACGATCTCCGGCCAGCTCACCTGACACTCCAGATCGCGTGCCACATACACTTGAATCTCGACCGGAATCTCCTCGCCGATATAGAACGTTCTGGAATCCGGACGGATGATGGTTCTGGAAAAAAGCAGTTTGTCGATCTCGACCTCATCCGGAGCGGAGGCGGCATTCGCACGGGAACTGGCATGGGAGCGTCCGGTTGCCAGTTTCGGCTGTGTAGCGGTAAATGTCACGGCTTTACTGGTGAACGTCCGATTTCCCGCACGGACCTCCGTCGCCGGAATGGTATAGGTGCCCGGCTTCTCCACCGTGAATGTGTAGACGCACATCGTGGTTCTGGAGATATGACCGTTCACCTGATTGATCGACTGCCGGCTTCCGGCGGCGATCCAGCGCAGGCCATCAACTTTGGGCAGTCGTACAAACTGCGGAATCGCCTTTCCGTCATAGATCAGGGAAAGTTCTGAGTTCATTCCGACCTGAACGGGCTCGGTGACTTCCGTCACAAGCGATGCCGCAAACGCCATCGTCCCGGCAACCAGCAGAACAGCCGCTGCAACAATTTTTTTTATTCTGTTGTTCATCTTCAAAACCTCTTTCTGTTTTCCTGAAATATCTTCTTGAGCGAGTCCCCGCGGAAAACCGGCGGGGACCTCTGAAATGCTTACCAATCTTTTGCAGGAACGGCGTTGCGGTAACGCTGTTTCTGGTGAGCCTTGATGGCGTCGCGGAGATTTTTCTCATCCTTTGCCATATCCTCCAGGATGGCGGCCGCCTGAGATTTATCAATCTCACCCTCTTCGGGTTCCTTCTGCGGCTGGCCCTGTGCGGACTGAGGCTCCTGTGAATCAGGCTTCTCCTGTTTGCCGGAATCTTCCTGATTCCGATCGTTTTTCTCCTGATTCTCCTTCTGATCCTTGCCGTCCTTTGAATCCTGTTTTGAAGGATCCTGTTTCCGGTCCGGATCACCGCCGAGTTTTTCGAGAGCTTTGTTCAGATGCTCTTCGGCGGACTTGCCATTGCCTTTCCGCTGTTCCTCGCGAGCCTTGTCCAGCTCCTGTTTCGCCTGTTCCGCGGACTGTTCCATTTTTTTCTGTCCCAGTTCACGAGCTTTTTTCTGCAAATCCTCCGCAGATTGTCTCGCTTCTTCGGTTTTCTGCTGAGCGGACTGCTGGTCGGACTGACTCTGTTCCTGTTTCTGCTGATTCTGTCCCTGCTGGGACTGATCCTGCTTCTGCTGATCCTGCCCTTGCTGGGACTGATCCTGCTTCTGCTGATTCTGTCCCTGCTGGGACTGATCCTGCTTCTGCTGATTCTGCCCCTGCTGGGACTGATCCTGCTTCTGCTGATCCTGTCCCTGCTGGGACTGATCCTGTTTCTGCTGAGACTGGTTCTGATCCTGTTTCTGCTGATTTTCCTTCTGTTGCTGATTCTTAGCCTGCTGTGTCTGTTTCTGAGCCTGCTGCTGCATTTTTTTCAGTTCTTCGATCTTCTTTTTGAGAGTCTCGGCTTTCCGGCGATCGGCAAGAAGAATGGATTGATTTTTTGCGATAGCGGAATGATCTTCTGTTTCGCGCATGGACTCCCGGTACATTTCTTCGGCCTGTTCCATTACTTTCAAGGACGCATCGACCTTTTTCTGAGCCTCATCCAGATTCTGCTGCTGAAGAGCCTGGAGTGATCCGCCGAGTTCCGCACGGGCTTTCGTATGCGTAATCACGCCGAGATTCTGAGAGACCTTGCCGCGAATTTCGATATTATCGACTCCATTGGCGAGAGCATTTTCATACTGTTTCACCGCCTCGG
Organism: uncultured Lentisphaeria bacterium; assembly: GCA_905197955.1. Lineage (GTDB taxonomy): Bacteria > Verrucomicrobiota > Lentisphaeria > Victivallales > UBA1829 > UBA1829. Next base: position 12,424 of record CAJKAR010000029.1, read on the forward strand.
GAAGTTTTCCCTGTTCCTGCGCATCGACGCCGCGATTGAACAGTTCGACCGGATCATTGGTCACCGACTCGGCGTTCTGCTCTCCGCCAGACGGCTCTGTCTGAGCCCCTGCGGCCTCCGGAACCGGAAGCTGTGTGGGAAGCGCACGATCCGCCTGGGTCGTTCCGTTGGCCGGAGCGCTCTCCGCACGAACCGGCAGAGCGGCAACCATGCAGAGAAGAATTGCTGCCGCGGCGGAGCTGTTGCGGACCGCACGCTCTGAGAGAGCAAACCAGATCAGCATCAGCAGAAAAGCGATTCCAAGCGGATAGCTGAAACGATCGATTGGTTTTGTTGTTTTAACGCTCTCATAATCCTGAGGAGCAAGAGCGCGAATCCGTTTTTCGAGCGCGTTCAGGCGCGGATCTCCGGAGGTCGAACGGACATAGATTCCGCCGGTCCGTTTTGCCAGCGAACCGAGAGAGGTCTCGTTCAGCGGACTGTTCACAATATTCCCCTGATTATCTTTCAGCGTTTTGAATCCGCCGTGTCCATCGGGGATCTGAATGATGGAAGGCTGGGCGGGATCGCCGATTCCGGCAATGAAGAGAGGGATCTTCCGGGCGATGATTTCATCGACGGCTTTTCCGCTGTCGCCCTCCAGTTCGTCGCCATCGGTAATGAGCACCACCGCGCGATGCTGCGTTTCCGCCGCTTTGAATGCCTGCAAAGCCGTTTCCAGGGCCGCCTGAATGTTGGTGCCTCCGACCGGAATGGAGCTGGTGGAAAGCTCATCGACCGCCTGAAGGAAACTGGTTTTATCGGAAGTAAGCGGACATTCCAGAAAGGCGCGTCCGGCGAAGGCAATCAGTCCGAAACGATCGCCTGGATTGCGTTTCACCAGCTCCCGGACCAGCCATTTCGCATGGGCAAGACGGGAGGGCTGAACATCTTTTGCCAGCATGGATTTTGAGGTATCAAATACGAACAGCAGATCGCGTCCCTGTCCATGCATCTCCTGAATCTGCACGCCCCAGCTCGGCCGGGCCGCCGCGCAGACCAGAAACACCACTGCCGTCAAAAGGATCACGAACCGGAGCAAACGCTTCCCCCCGGAGACCTGAACATACTCCGGATCTTCCGCGTGTTTTCCGAGAAAGGATTTCAAAACAGCGGCGGTCCTGCGTCCGGAAACAACAAAAACAACGATCATCAGCGGCATCAGCCAGAGCAGATGCCATAAAACGTCTGGTTTTAAGAATCTCATATACACATCTCCCTTTCCGTGCCGGCCATTCGGCCGTTTTTTTTGATAATAGACCCCGCAGCCTGGAAAAAGTTCCGTAAAAGCATGACGAAACCGGATGAAAGCGGTCAAAACAAGCGGCATATTCCGAGTTCAGCCGAATTCAGGATTCATTTTCACGCTGCATGGCATCCAGCATCCGCGCCGTAAGGGTTACGATCACGCCGTCTCTGCGGAACGCCCGTTCCATCCGTTCGAAAATACCATTCCGAGCCCCGCGCTTCAGGCAGGCGAGATCCCCGGTCACATGCAGTTCCTTCCGGCAGCGGGTATGGGCCACATTGATCCGGTTCGGGTTATCCGTGAAGCCGACGATGTTTTTTTCATTGCTCCGGACATAACAGATGATAACGACATCGCTTTCCGCCCCCTGGAAACTGTCCACCGTGGCGATTTGCGTTCCGAGAAACTGCTTCCACTCTTCCGGGGAAATATTCTGTTCCCGGCGGGCGCGTTCCAGATTCAGCATTCCGCGAATCACCCGGACCTGCCGGCGATATGGCGCAATAATCGTGATCTCCCGCAAAGGATGCTTTCTCAGCATCCGGTAGAAGAGATGAACACAGACCTGAGCTTCCGCCGGATTGGAGAGTCCCGGTTTGCGTCCGTCGAGGGAAAGAGTTTCATGCTTCCATTCCGGAGGGAGTCCCGAAGTGGAATAGAAGCAGAGAGTCTCAGGAGCATACCTGCGCATCCGCTCCGGATAGGAAAGCCGATAGTATTCCGCATGTGCCGCCGGACGCACCTCAGCATTGTAGAACAAAATCGAGGCAAAGCGCAGAAGACGCGGATTCTGACAGCGGTACGACTCCTTGAGCATCAGAACAGGAAATCCGCGGAAACGGATCAGCCATTCCATCGCGCTGCCGGTCAGGATTGCGTTTTCCTCGCGCGTCACCACGGGTCTGGAGTTTTTCAGCGTTGTCAGGACCTGCGGGCGCAGAGGAAACGGGGGCAGCTGGCGATGATCGCCAAACAGAATTGCTCTTCTGCCGAGCCGTGTGCATAGAAGCAGTTCCTCCAGCGAGGACATGCCGGCTTCATCAAAAATGACCACATCGTAGATTTTACCGCTCCGAAGGCGTTCCTCCATCTGACTGTCCCTCAGAAGGCCGAAATGGGTTCCAGCCAGAATGGATCCGCAGTGCAGGTTCTCCCGAAGCAGGCGGAACCGGACCTGATTTGCGGGTCTTCCGCGCCACTGAGTTTCCACGACGTCCGGCGCGATGTTCCATTCATTTCTTCCGCAGCGCAGCACGGGGAGATCCCGGAGACGACGGCAGATGTTATCCACCGCCGTATTGGATGGTGCGGAAACGAGAATCTCCAATCCGCGGGCGCAGAGGGTTCGGAGCACCTGTTCCAGGACAAACGTTTTCCCGGTTCCCGGCGGTCCCTGAATCAGAACCAGGGGATTCCCGGAACTGACGGCCGCCTTCCATGCAAGGCACTGAGAGGGATCCAGTTCTTCCGGAGGGAGTTCCGCCGGTTCCTCTGAAACGGCGAAAGGGGTTTCCCGAAAACCGAGCAGATGCGCCATTGCGCCGAACTCCTCCGATCCGCCTGCCGCGAGCATCTCCGACAGGCTGCTGATCGCCTCCGATGTATAAAAACGCGGCCCATGCTGGAGCCGGGCAAAATAGTTCTCTTTATGGAGCATGAAATCCCGCAGCAGAGGGGAAGAGATGCGTCCATAGAGGGAATCGCCATCCACGACCTCCGCAGAAAAAATACCGCATGGGGTCTCCTCCTCCGCCGCAAAGAGCTGAAAGAGATCTCCTTCCTCAATCGGCATCTCCGGATCCAGCTTCATCTTCAAAACGATTTCCCTGCCGTCGTCCTCTCCGCAGAATTCAGCGTCTGCGAATGAGAAAACGAACTCTCTTTCATAGTTCAGTGAAAGATTGGAGACGGTTTTCAGCAGATCCACTGTCCGGCGCACCTCCCGTCGGGTTCGGCGCGGAGCGCATCCGGAAAGTTCCTCCGGCATTTGCGGATCCTCCGTCCCGCCGGCGACAGCCATTGCATAATGTCCGTCCAGCGGCAAGCTCATCTGCAAATCGAGCTCATCGGCTGGACAATCCGCAACGGCTCGCGCCAGCAGTCCGCGAATGGAACGGAGAGTTTGACGTTTCAGCGTTCTGAATGCCGGAGACTCCTTCGCGCACGGACATGCTGAAAGAGAGGCCAGAAATTCTCCGCGTTTCAGTTTCAGGATCTCTTTTTCCGGCTCGTGTTCCCGGAGATATGCAACCACTTCAGAAACCAGATCCAGCAGTTCGGAGGATTGCAGACACTCCTCGTCAAAGAACTTTTTTTCCTGTTCTGTGATTTCCGGTTCTCCGTCAACACCGAAACGCAGAAGATATTCTTGGCGCCATGCATCGCACTCTGCGACAAGGGATGCGCAATGGAACGTCTCGTTCCACTCATATCGTCCATAGAGAATTCCAGAAACGGCGGAAAGCTGAAAGGGATGTCCGGCGATGGAAAATACCTCCGGCAGAAGAAAGGGCTCCGGCAGACAAACCGATTCCCAAAGCTCATAAAAGAGCCGTCCCGTTACCTGAGCAGCCGCCGTCTTCCACTGTTTTTTTCCCTCTTCGAAATAGGAATCGATCTGCATCTCAGGAAATCCCGCCGGAACTCTGGAACTTCTGTTCCTTCCATGTGGAGAACGGATGCTCCGCGAGAACGGAATTGAAATAACGCGGATCGCCAGTCACCTCTTCTCCGATCCACGGAGGCAGAGGGAACGCACGGTCTTCGGAATCCAGTTCGATTTCAGCGACAATGAGTCCGGCATTCTCTCCGGCGAATTCATCGATCTCCCAGAGGAATCCCTCATACGGAACCAGGTGACGAGTCTTCTGAATGGAAGCTCCTGTACAGATCTGCTGAATCACCTCTTCCGCATCGGGAACCGGGATCTCATATTCGAATTCGCTTCGGGAAAACCCTTTCACGGGAGATTTCAGAGTCAGGAACGCCTTGTCCCCGGCGATGCGGACTCTTCCGGATCCGGAAGACGGTCCGGCAAACGGCAGATAGCGCTGCTGAAAGACGGTTGACTTTGTCACTTCTTTGCGCCAGGAGTCATCGCGCAGCAGGAATTTACGTTCGATTTCAGTTCCCATTCATCCTCCCCTCCGCACGTTCCAGAAGCATCTCCTGAAGGGTCTCCAGGACTTTTCGGGAGCGCTCTCCACGAATGACGCCGATTGCTTCTCCGATCCGGAACAGACGGCGATTACGGGTTCCGGCTTCCTGCCATTCCGGCAGAATCGACTCGATCTTCATAGGATAAATATTAACCTCTGCAATCTCAGCCGGAGATTTTTCGATCTGAATCACGCCAAGCATATTATTCTCGCACTCTCCGATGACACCGGCCTCTTCGTAAGCCTCTTTCGCCGCCGATTTCAGAGTATCCATGCCCTTGGCGATGTTTCCCTTTGGAAAAATCCAGGCATCCCCGCTGGAAGACGTAACCAGCATGACCCGGATCTCCTCCTTTTCCATCAAATAAGGGACCGCCCCGGACTGACAGATTGTCCGGAGATTCTTTGCTGTGGATTTCTTTTTGACCTTTCCTTTCGCGGAAGGCTTGAGCTTTACGGTCTTCATGAGGAACGATCAGGATTGGGGAGGAATCTGCTTCTTCAAACGATCATAAAGAGCATACAGGATCTCGCGATCGGTAAAGGAGCAGGAGAGCATTCGTTTCACATGGCCGTCCCGAAAACGGATTTTGAGCTCAATATATCTGGAATACTCCACTTTCAGCCAGACGAAGATACATCCAGCCACCAGAATAATCAGCTCCGGAGCAAAATAGAAGCACGCAAAGCATCCGATCACAAACACCAGCAGCGCCGCTGTGCATGTAAAAGCCCGATGATCCACCATAATTTCCTGGATGGAATCCAGAGGAACGCTTTCATTCGGGAAAACCAGCGCTCCATTTTCCACTGTAACACGATATTGATCAGAATTCATTTGCTTTGTGCCGCTGTTTTTAAATCGTTCAATTTCATTCCGGGAATCTTGAGGGAGGGCTGATAAACCGGCGACTCGAAAGATTCCATTTTTCCGCAGAGGATTTCCGCCAGAGCAGTTCCCTGATCCTTGGCGGCGATCCAAAGTCCATACGTAACCGTCCCGATCTGAGCGCAATCTCCAATGGCGTAAACATCGCGCAGAGAGGTTTCGAAGCGCGCATTGACAACGATTCCCCGATCGACAGCCGCTCCGGCAGCTTTCGCCAGTTCCGTAACCGGACGGATCCCGGCGGAAATCATCACCATATCGCTCTGGAGTACGGTTCCATCATCCAGGGTCACGCGGACCTTCCCCGCCTCTGTCGCGATAGAAATGGTTTTCCTGCCAAGACAGAGCTGATACCCTGCCTCTGTGAACTTTTCCTGAAGCACTTTGGATTCCTGTTCCGTCAGTTGTTTCGGCAGAAGGCGCGGCATGAACTCCACGATGGAAACCTGTATTCCGCGGGAATGCAGGGAATGCGCATTCTCCAGCCCCAGGAGCCCTCCGCCGATGACGGTCGCGGACTTTGCGTTTTCCGCCAGAGAGAGAAAGTGCTTCACGTCTTCCAGCGATCTGAGAGTCATGGAAGACTCCGCCCCCTCGATCTGCGGCAGGGAGGCTTCCGCGCCGAGCGCCAGGATCAATTTGTCATACGGGAGAACATCTCCATTGGAAAGTTGCACCGTTTTCTGAGAGGGATCAAAAGAGTGTGCCGACACGCCGCTTAGGATTTGGATTCCCTGAGCCGCAATCGCTTCTGCGGAAGAGAGAATCAGTTTTGCTTCCGGAAGAGTTCCGGCCAAAGTCTCCGGGAGGCGCATTCGGGAATAAAGGCCATGGCCTTCCCGATCGATCACAGTGATCTCTGCCCGCGGGTCCAACTCTCTCACTTTCTTAGCCGCAGTACAGCCTGCGACACCGCATCCGATAATCACAATCTTCATAAATACACCTGAGGTTAAGCTACCAATAGAAGGAAATATAGAATTCATTTCCGGAAAAATCCAATCCATTTTCCAAAATAAAAGGAAAAAACTTTTCCTGGGCAAGGGGAAACGAGTGAAAAAAACGGACAAAAAAAAACCGGTTCCACTGAGGGAACCGGTTTTTCGTACTGAGATCCAGAACGATCAGACAGTCTTTCCGCTGATAACGCCGTGGCCCTTGAATGTACGGGTCGGGGCGAATTCGCCGAGTCTGTGTCCGACCATGTTTTCGGTAATGAACACAGAAACGAATGTCTTTCCGTTGTGGATATTGAACGTGTGACCGACGAAATCGGGAATAACCATGGAACGGCGGGACCAGGTTTTGATCGGAGCCTTTTTTCCGGACTTGGCCATTTTCTCGATCTTTTCGATCAGGAAATAATCCACGAATGGACCTTTTTTGATTGATCTTGCCATTATTTCTTCCTCCGTTCAACAATGAACCGTTTGCTGTTCTTTCTGGGGCAACGGGTCTTCTTGCCTTTGGCGAGCTGACCCCACGGGGAGACCGGATGACCACCGCCGCTGCTGCGTCCTTCACCACCGCCCATCGGATGGTCGATCGGGTTCATCACAACACCGCGGACATGCGGTCTGAATCCGAGATAACGCTTTTTACCGGCTTTGCCGAGGGAGATGTTCATGTGGTCGCCGTTGCCGACGGTACCGATTGTTGCTTTGCAGGCAAGGTTGACCAGTCGGACTTCACCGCTGGGCAGTTTCACCTGAGCATAATCGCCATCCTTGGAACGAAGGAGGGCAACCTGACCCGCCGCGCGGACGAGTTTGGCGCCTTTTCCGGGAACCATTTCCACGTTGTGGATTTCCAGACCGACAGGGATGCTGCGGAGCGGAAGCGCATTGCCCGGCTTGATTTCGCACTTTTCACCGGACATGACAGTCTGTCCGACCTCGAGTCCTTTGGGAGCGAGGATATAGCTTTTCTCGCCGTCTGCATAAGCAAGGAGAGCGATAAAAGCGGAGCGGTTCGGATCGTATTCAATCTGCTTCACGACAGCGGCGACGCCGTCCTTATTGCGTTTGAAATCTATCATTCTGTAACGGCGCTTGTTTCCGCCGCCACGGAAGCGGGTCGTGATACGTCCGACGTTATTTCTTCCGCCGCGGGAATTTTTCCCTTTTGTCAGGGTCTTTTCCGGTGCGGTACGGGTAAGCTCGGAATAATCGAGAACCGAGATGAATCTGCGGCTTCTCGTAAACGGTCTATAAGATTTTGTAGGCATGTTGCATTACTCCCTGTTAAGCGAGGTCGATTGAGCCTTCGGCAAGGGAGATCACAGCTTTTTTCCAGTCGGGGCGTTTGCCCGGAATGGGGGATCTGCCGGAACGTTTCGGCTTGCCTTTGCAGTTCAGGATATTAACAGACTTCACCTTCACGCCATAGATGGTCTCTATTGCGTCGGCGACCTCAAGTTTGGATGCCTTCGGAGCAACCTTGAATGCATACTGGTTGGCCTCTTTCAGTACCGCGCTTTTCTCTGTCACGAGAATATTTCTGATGATGTCATACGGATTTTTAGTCATTTTCCGATTCTCCCGCTCAAGCGAGACGCTTGACGAATTCGTCGAGCGCGTCTTTAGTGAACAACAACTTATCGGAGTAAAGAATCTGATAAGTATTCACTGATGCAGCCTTGATCAGAATGGCGCCGGGCAGATTGCCGGTAGCCATCAGCAGATTGTCATCATATTCCTTAACAGATATCAAAACTTTTGCATCGGCGACCTTGACGGCCTTCAAAACAGCGACAGCGCTTTTCGTCTTGTGATCTTCGAGAACGAACTGATCGAGGACGATGACGGAACCGTCTTTGACGCGCTCAGAGAAGGAACGCTTCAGAGCGAGCTGTTTGACTTTCGAGTTCAGTTTGATTGCGAAACTGCGGGGTTTGGGACCGAATGCGACGCCACCGTGTCTCCATACCGGATTACGGGTGCTGCCGGCGCGGGCGCGACCGAGGCCTTTCTGTTTGAAGGGCTTCTTGCCGCTGCCGGAGACTTCGGCTCTGGTTTTGGTCGAAGCAGTTCCAGCGCGGAGTTCGGCAAGATAACCGACGACCGTGTCGTGGACCGCCTGTGTGCCTTTGTCGAATTCAAGGTAGGAATCATCGAGCGTGTAATCGCCGACTTTTTCACCCTTGATATTGAATATGTCAATATTCATGGACATTTCTATCACCTGTTCTTTAGAATGTTGGAGGTTTTCCGTCATGGATTATTTCTTCTTGGCCTGTCTGACGAAAACTGTTCCGCCATTGGGTCCCGGGACGGCGCCTCTTACAAACAGCAGGTTTTCCTCCGGCGAGACGCTGACGATGCGAAGATTCTGAACCGTTCTGGGAGCATTGCCGAGCTGACCGGCCATCTTCTTGCCCTTGATGATATTACCCGGACTTTCACGGCATCCGATAGAACCGGGTTTCCGGTGCCATCCGCCGCCATGTCCGTCACGTCCGCCCTTGAAGTGATGGCGAACCATAACACCGTTGTAGCCTTTTCCCTTGGTCGTTCCGGAGACGTCGATGAACTCGTCCGCCTTGAAAATATCGACTTTGATCAGGGAACCGATTTCCGCGGAGGCATCGCCTTCCGTGCGGAATTCCTTGATGACGGCGGGAGGATTCTTTTCCTGCCCGGCCTTGGCTACCGCGCCGAGAATCTGTTTTGTTACATTTTTGGCTTTACGTGAGCCGAATCCGACTTGAATGGCGGAGTAGCCATCCCTCTCCTGAGTCTTCACGTCAAGAACGACGCAGGGTCCGGCTTCGATGACTGTGACAGGAACAAGTGTTCCCTTGTCGTCGTAGACCTGTGTCATACCGACTTTTTTTCCGATGATACCTTTCATTCTGCTCCTTCCGGGCACTTACCCTCTCGGAAAAGGCCTTGGTGCCCAAGCTGTTTTGCTCCGGTGAAAGACGGTTTTCCTTCACCGGAGAGTTTTCTATGGAAAATTATTTTCCAACCTTCAATAAGATATCAACACCTGCGGGAAGATTCAGCTTCTTCAGCTCATCCACTGTCTTCGCCGTCGGATTGATAATATCCATCAGTCTCTTGTAAGTACGGATCTCGAACTGATCCATGGATTTCTTGTCGACATGGGGGGAACGGTTCACGGTATAGCGTTCAATTCTTGTCGGCAGAGGAATCGGACCCGCGACCATGGACCCGGTTCTGCGAGCCGTGTTGAGGATCTCGACCACGGACTGGTCGAGAATGCGATGTTCATAGGCCTGCAGTTTGATCCGGATTTTCTGTACAGATTTTCCACTCGTCTTTGTGCTCATTTTTTATTTTTCTCCACAATTTTTTCTTGTACTTGTGCGGGGACCCGTTCAAAGAAGCTGGGTTCCATCACGTAGGATGCGCGTCCCTTGGAAAGGGAGCGGATCGCTGTCGCGTATCCGAAAAGTTCGGAGAGCGGCACATTCGCGACGATCTTGGTTGAGCCGTTTTCCGGCGTCAGTTCCGCGATCTGACCGCGGCGTTTCGTAATATCACCGATGATATCGCCCTGATTTTCATCCGGGCAGGTGACTTCGACTTTCATAATCGGTTCCATCAGGCAGATGCCGGCTTTCTTAGCGGCCTCTTTCAGACCCATCGAAGCGGCGATCTTAAACGCCATTTCAGAGGAGTCAACCGGGTGATAAGAACCATCGACGATATCGACATTGAAGTCGATCAGAGGATAACCGGCAAGCACACCAGTCTGAGCGGCTTCGCGGATTCCCTGTTCGATCGGCTTGATGTATTCCTTCGGAATCGCTCCGCCGACGATCTTGTTTGTGATCGTGATGCCGTGGCCCTGTTCCATCGGCTGAACATCCAGCACGCAGTGTCCGTACTGACCGCGTCCGCCGGACTGTCTGACGAATTTGGAATCATAGGATGCGGGCTTGAGCATAGCTTCTCTGTATGCGACCTCAGGCTGACCGGAAACGGCTTCCACCTTGAATTCACGGACAAGACGGTCCATAATAATTTCAAGATGAAGTTCTCCCATACCGGAGATAATGGTCTGTCCGGTTTCCTGATCCGTCTTCATGGTGAAGGTCGGGTCTTCCTGGGCAAGAGCGATCAGCGCATTGGAAAGTTTGTCGCGGTCGGAAGTAGTCTTCGGCTCCACGGCGATCGAGATAACCGGATCGGGGAAGTGCATCGACTCCAGAACGATCGGGTGATTTTCATCGCAGAGGGTATCACCTGTGGTCACGTTTTTCAGACCGACAGCGGCAGCAATGTCACCGCAGAAGATCTGGTCACGTTCCTCACGGGAATTCGCGTGCATCTGAAGCAGACGGCCGAAACGTTCGGGCTTGCCTGTACGAGGATTCAGAAGAGTCATACCGCAGGTGGCGGTACCGGCGTAAATACGGAAGAAGAAAAGTTTTCCGACATAGGGGTCCGTTGCAATCTTGAAAGCAAGAGCGGTGAAGGGCTGATCATCGCCGCAATGGACTTTAACCTCTTCATCCATGTTGTAGGGATTATGACCAACCGTCTCCCAGATATCCAGCGGGGACGGAAGATAGTCGGTAATCGCATCGAGAAGGGACTGAATTCCTTTGTTCTTGAAAGCTGAACCACAGAACGCAGGCACCAGTTTTCCGGCGAGCACAGCCTTACGGATCACTGGACGCAGTTCCTCGGCAGGAATTTCTTCGCCATCCAGGAAGCGCATCGCGATTTCATCATCAAAGTCTGCAACTTTTTCCACCAGTTCGTCACGATACTGTTTCGCGAGATCCATCATATCGGCGGGGATATCAATCGGGAGCGGATTTTCACCGTTATCGCCGTTGAATTTAATCGCCTTCATTTCAAGAATATCGATCAGGCCATAGAAATCAGCTTCTGCGCCGATCGGAATCTCCAGAGGACAGGCGTTGACTTTGAGTTTTTTGCGCATATCTTCGACGACTTTGAAGAAATTCGCGCCTGTACGGTCCATCTTGTTGACGAACGCCATGCAGGGAACATGATATTTCTTCGCCTGGCGCCAGACGGTCTCGGACTGAGGCTGCACACCGCCGACCGCGCAGAAAACACCGACTGCGCCGTCAAGAACGCGCAGAGAGCGCTCCACTTCAGCAGTAAAGTCCACATGACCCGGAGTGTCGATCAAATTGATTCTATGTTTTTTTCCGAATCTGTTCCAGAAGCAAGTGGTAGCGGCGGAAGTAATCGTGATGCCGCGTTCCTGTTCCTGAACCATCCAGTCCATCGTTGCCGCGCCTTCATGCACTTCACCGATCTTGTGGGTCTTACCGGTATAGAAGAGGATTCGTTCGGAAAGTGTGGTCTTTCCGGCATCGATGTGAGCCATAATGCCGATATTTCGTGTATTTGCAATCGGTGCAACACGTTTCGGCGACTCATTACAAGTATGTGCTGGTTCTGTCATAATTCAGTCTTTCAATGAGCAAATAAATTCGTTGGTTTTCACCATCTGTAATGGGCAAAAGCCTTGTTGGCCTGCGCCATTTTGTGTGTATCTTCTTTTTTCTTGATGGATGCGCCCTGATTGTCAAACGCATCGAGAAGTTCAGATGCAAGAGCATCGGTCATGGATTTGCCTTTTTTCGCCTGGGAATAGGTTGCGATCCAGCGCATGGCAAGAGCAACCTGACGCTCAGCGGGAACCTCAATGGGAACCTGATACGTCGCACCGCCAACTCGACGGCTTTTCACTTCCAGTTTCGGCTTGATGTTTTCCACTGCCTGAATGAAGACTTCCAGCGGATCCATCTCTTTCTTTTTCGCTTTGAGCGTATCAAACGCGCTGTAAACGATATTCTGAGCAACAGACTTCTTGCCGTTGCGCATGATCGTATTGATCAGGCGGGCAACGAGCTCACTGTTGTACTTGACGTCCGGCGTCAATTCTCTTTTTGCGATTTTACGTCTTCTCATTTTGCTTTTTCCCGGAAATTATTTTTTCTTCTTGCCTGCGGCTTCGCCGGCTTTCGGCACTTTAGCGCCGTATTTGGAACGGCCCTGCTTGCGTCCTTCGACGCCGAGAGTATCGAGCGCTCCGCGGATGATGTGATAGCGAACACCGGGAAGGTCACGAACACGACCGCCCTTCACCAGAACAACAGAGTGTTCCTGAAGATTATGTCCTTCGCCGCCGATGTAGGCGGTCACTTCCACGCCGTTGGTCAGACGAACTTTTGCAACTTTACGCAAAGCGGAGTTCGGCTTTTTCGGGGTTCTTGTTGTCACCTGCAGGCAGACTCCACGTCTCTGCGGGCATTTTGAAAGAGCTTTCGACTTGCTCTTCTGCACTTTCGGTCTGCGACCGGCCTTTACCAGTTGGTTGATTGTCGGCATCTTTTTTCCTTCACCTGTCCTTTACACAATTAAGTTAACAGCAAACAGGCAATAAATATACTGCCTGTTTTGCTGTTTTCAAGTGTAAATGGATTTTTTTTATGTTTTTTTGGTTTTCTATTCTTCCAAATCGTCTTCACCTTGTTCATCAGCGACGTCGTCGGTTTCTTCCAACTCCGCGCCGTTTTCCTCGGAATCGTAAACGTATTCCTCCTGGATGATATCATCCTCATTCTCGGCATCCTCTTCCGCGTCCTCGAGAATATCGAGTTCCGGCGGAAGCTCCTCGCCGAGCTTTTCAGGAACGAGTTTCTGGAAACGCTCGGAACCGGTTCCGGCAGGAATGAGATGGCCGGTGATCACATTTTCCTTGAAGCCGCGCAGATGGTCGATCTTGCCCAGCGTTGCAGCATCGGTCAGGATTCTCGTTGTATCCTGGAAGGATGCAGAGGAAATGAAGCTGTCGGTTTCGAGAGAAGCCTTTGTAATACCCAGAAGCACCGGTTCGCCTTCCGCAGGAGGAAGACCTTTGGCTCTCGCCTCATCATTCGCCCGCTGGAAGTCATATTTATCCACCTGTTCTCCGGCAAGGAACTGAGTTCCGCCCTGTTCGGTGATGCGGATCTTCTGCATCATCTGGCGGATGATAATTTCAATGTGCTTGTCATTGATTTCCACACCCTGGGACCGGTAAACTGTCTGAATTTCGTTGACGAGGTAACGCTGAAGTTCCTGCGAACCGCAGACCGAAAGCATAACCTGCGGAACAATGGATCCTCCGGTAAGCTTCTGTCCTTTTTTCACATAGTCGCCCTTGGCAACGAACAGATGCTTGTTGGTCGGAATGCTGTGTTCCTCGAATTCGTTGGTATCCGGATCGCGAATGATGATCTGGCGGCGGCTGCGCTGGACTTTTCCGAATTCAACCATACCGTCAATCTTCGCAATATCGGCGACCTCTTTCGGTGTACGGGCCTCGAACAGCTCGGCAACACGCGGAAGACCGCCTGTAATATCTTTGTTCTTGAGCTGCTGACGCGGCACACGGGCAAGCACCACACCAGGACGGACTTTCGCGCCTTTCTTCGTCATGATGAACGCTCCCGCAGGAAGCGGATAGTACGAAAGGACATCGCCGTTCTTATCCTTGATGACGATCTGCGGATGGAGGTCTTCCCGGTGAGGCATCACTGTGATTTCCTCGTTGCCGCCGCGCTCCGTTCTGTTCAAGGTGACGTTTTCAATCAAATCGAGCAGTTCAATGGTACCTGCATCTTCCGCAATGATCGGCAGATGCGAGGAATCCCATGTCGCGATCCGGTCGTTCGTCTTCACTTTGTCGCCATCCTTCTTATAAAGGATTGCACCGACTTCCGCGGTATAACGGTCGATTTCCGCCTCTTTCACGGCATCTGACCAGTAATCGTAATCGCGGTTATAGAATGCACCGATGACTTCAGCTTCGAGTTTTGCACGTTCGCGCGCCTTTGTCTCAATCTCCTTCGCCTTCGGAGCATCATAGATCACAATGAATCCGTTCTTGTTAACGATAACCGTCTCACCATGTTCATTCTGAACGGTTCGAATGTTCTCAAAGCGAACGGTACCTTCGGATTTTGCAACGATTTCCGGTTTGGTGTATTTGGAAGTCGCCGTACCACCGATATGGAACGTTCTCATGGTCAGCTGTGTACCAGGCTCACCAATGGACTGAGCCGCGATAATTCCAAGTGCATCACCGATTTCCGCCGGCTTATCGGTTGCAAGATTGCGGCCATAGCACTTCACGCAGACGCCATGTTCCACTTCGCAAGTCAGAACCGAACGAATCAGCACGCGCGGAATATTGCGTTTTTCGATCAGGGCGGCCAGCTCCGGGGTAAACTCCTGACCGGCTTTCACCAGCAGACGGCCATCTTCGTAGATCGGGTCGCGGATATCCTGCGCACTGAAACGTCCGATCAGACGCTGCTTCAGCGGAAGCATCACATCGTCGCCTTCCACAATCGCGCTGATCCAGATACCTTTCATCGTGCCGCAGTCTTCCGACCGGCAGATGATATCCTGCGCCACATCGACCAGTTTACGAGTCATGTAGCCGGAGTCAGCGGTCTTCAGAGCGGTATCTGCAAGTCCTTTACGGGCTCCGTGGGTACTGATGAAGTACTCCAGAACGGAAAGCCCCTCACGGAAGTTCGAAAGAATCGGACGCTCAATAATATCACCCGACGGCTTCGCCATCAGTCCGCGCATACCGGCAAGCTGACGGATCTGGTCCTTGCTGCCTCGAGCTCCGGAATCAAGCATCGCATAAACCGGATTGATTTCCTTTTTGCTCATGCCTTCCAGTTCCGTGAAGAGCGCTTCAGCAACCGCATTACTGGTTTTAGTCCAGGTATCAATAATATTGTGATAACGCTCCAGCTGTGTCAATGCACCTTTATCATACTGGTCGTTGATCTTGTCAATCTCGGCGCGCGCCTTGGCAATGAGTTCGCCCTTCTTTTTCGGCACAACCATATCCGCAATGGAGATGGAGAATCCTGCCAGTGTTGCATATTCATATCCGAGGCTCTTGAGACGGTCAAGCTGCTCGACGGTCTTCTGATGTCCGATATGGGCATACGCTTCCGCAATCAGAGCTCCAAGCTCTTTCTTTTTCGCCACGCCGTTGTAGAATCCGAGGCTCTTGTCCCAGATGCTGTTGAAGATGCAGCGGCCGGCAGTTGTCAGAATAATCTTATCTGTAGAGTTTCCGTGCGGAGTCTCGACTCCGTAATCCGGGTTCGGAATACGAATCGCGTCATGAATATGAATGTGTCCCAGATAGAGAGCAAACAGAACTTCATGAACATCTTTGAAGACTCTGGCCTTTGCCGGATTGCGCGGCTCCACCGTCAGGTAATAGGAACCGAGCGTGATATCCTGAGTCGGCGTCATAATCGGCTTGCCGTTTGCGGGCGAGAAGATGTTGTTCGAGGAGAGCATCAGAAGTTTGCACTCCAACTGTGCCGCAGCGGACAGCGGAACATGAACCGCCATCTGGTCGCCGTCGAAGTCCGCGTTGTACGCAGTACAGACCAGCGGATGCAGACGGATCGCGGAACCTTCAATCAGGATCGGATCAAACGCCTGGATACTGAGTCGGTGCAGCGTCGGCGCGCGGTTCAGCATCACGGGATGTCCCTTGGTCACTTCCTCCAGAATATCCCAGACAACCGATTCTCCGCGTTCAATCATCTTTTTAGCACTGCGAACCGTATGAGCATATCCCCTTCCCTTGAGATGGCGGATAATAAACGGCTCAAAAAGCACCAGAGCCATCTTTTTCGGAAGACCGCACTGTGCCAGCTGCAGTTCCGGACCGACAACGATCACGGAACGTCCGGAATAGTCCACTCGTTTACCCAGCAGGTTCTGACGGAAACGTCCCTGCTTTCCTTTCAGCATATCGCTGAGAGACTTCAGCGGTCTGTTTCCAGCTCCGGTAACAGCGCGTCCGTGACGGCCGTTGTCCATCAATGCGTCCACCGCCTCCTGCAGCATGCGCTTTTCATTGCGGATAATAACTTCCGGGGTGCGCAGCTGGAGCAGGTTCTTCAAACGATTGTTGCGGTTGATGACTCTGCGGTAGAGATCGTTCAGGTCGGATGTAGCAAATCTGCCGCCTTCCAGCGGAACCAGAGGACGCAGATCCGGCGGAATCACGGGAAGCACTTCCAGGATCATCCATTCCGGACGGGAATTGCTTCTCTGGAACCCTTCTACGAGACGGAGTCTCTTGGAAAGTTTTTTACGGATCGCCTTGTTTTTGGTTCCGGTCAGCAGCTGTTCCAGTTCCTGACGAACCGGTTCAAGCTCAATCTGAGCAAGGAGCGAACGGATTGCGGGAGCACCCATATCGGCCTGGAAGGCATCCTGATACTCTTCCCGAGCCTGACGATAATCCATTTCGTTCAGAGACTGTCCGAGCTTCAGCGGGGTATCGCCGGGATCGGTTACAACCCAGTCCTCATAATAAATAATCCGTTCCAAAGTACGAGCCGTCATATCCAGCATCAGACCGATACGGCTGGGCATACACTTGAAGAACCAGATGTGAGAGACAGGAACCGCAAGTTCGATATGTCCCATGCGCTCACGACGGACCTTGCTGAGGGTCACTTCGACGCCGCAGCGGTCGCAGATGATGCCCTTATGCTTGACACGTTTGTATTTTCCGCAGTTACACTCCCAGTCGCGCTGGGGACCGAAAATACGTTCGCAGAAGAGACCGCCCTTTTCCGGTTTGAAACTTCTGTAATTGATGGTTTCTGGATTTTTAACTTCCCCATGGCTCCAGGACCTGATGACCTCCGGTGAAGCGACCTTGATGGAAACCGCTTCGAAGGCGGAATTGCCGGACTGCTGAGCAGTCGGCATTTCCTTGTCTTTGGGAACATAGCTGTTATCTATCACTGTTCAGTCCCTCCGGCTATTTCATTCTTCGGCAGTTCCGACCGTTTCACGGTACGGACATCCAAGCCGAGACTCTGCATTTCTTTCAGGAGAACGTTGAACGATTCCGGACGGCCGGCCTCGAGCACATTCTGTCCTTTGACGATCGATTCATAGATCTTTGCCCGTCCCGTCACATCGTCACTCTTGACAGTGAGCATTTCCTGAAGCGTATAGGCGGCGCCGTAAGCTTCGAGCGCCCAGACTTCCATTTCTCCGAAACGCTGTCCTCCGTGCTGCGCTTTTCCGCCGAGAGGCTGCTGTGTTACCAGAGAGTAGGGGCCGACCGATCTTGCATGGATCTTGTTTGCCACCAGGTGGTCGAGCTTCAGCATGTAGATCTGACCGACCATGACGCGCTGATCGAACTTATCGCCGGTTCTGCCGTCATACAGATCGGTTTTTCCATCATAAACCCATTCGTCACCGACCTTGCGGAATCCCCAGTGGAAATCTTCACCGGTTTCCTCAAGAATCTTCTTATTGGCTTTTTCCATATTGGAAACGATGATATCTTCCGTGACGCCGTCGAATACCGGTGTTGCGGCTTTGAATCCGAGCATTTTCGCCGCCCAGCCGAGATGCGTTTCCAGCACCTGACCGACGTTCATTCGGGACGGCACGCCCAGCGGATTCAGCACGATATCGACAGGAGTACCATCTTTCAGGAACGGCATGTCCTCGACCGGAACAATACGGGAAACAATACCCTTGTTTCCGTGACGTCCGGCCATCTTGTCTCCGACCTGCACCTTGCGCTTGGAGGCGATGTAAACTTTCACCTTCTTAATCGCGCCAAGATCGTCCGAATCTCCGGATTCGAGAGCTCCGATGGATTCCTCTTTCATCCGTTCGATTCCTTCGAATCTGGATTTGTAGGAGCCGATGATCTCATCGATCGTATGTTTCATCTCACACTCTTCCATACGATAGGAATCATATTTGTTTGCGAGTTTTGCGATGGAAGCCGTCGTCACCTTGCGGTTGGCGGAAACGAGAATCACGTCATCGCGGGAAGAGGAAGTATCATAAATCGGATACTGGAGTTTCTGACCGTTCAGAACAGCCTCAAGTTTCTCCGTCATCTCATCAATGAGAGTGGTATACTGTTCCTTGTACTGATCCTTGCTGTGCTTGATCTGTTTGCGGCGTTCGGATTTGGTCATGGACTGTCTTGCAGGATCCTTTGCATATTCAATGCGGACATCCATCACTATACCGCCCTTTCCGCTCGGGACAACCAGACTGGAGTCTTTCACATCCGCGGCCTTTTCACCGAAGATCGCACGGAGAAGGCGCTCTTCCGGAGCAAGTTCCGTTTCGGACTTCGGCGTGATCTTACCGACGAGAATATCGCCAGGTTTGACCTCTGCACCAAGACGGACGACACCATCCGGACCGAGATTTCTCAGCACTTCATCGCTGACATTCGGGATATCGCGGGTGATCTCTTCCGGACCGAGTTTGGTTTCACGGCTGGTGATCTCAAACTCATCCACATGCACGCTGGTGTAAACGTCCTCTTTGACAAGACGTTCACTCAGCACGATCGCGTCTTCGAAGTTGTATCCGCACCAGGGCATGAAAGCAACGAACACGTTTTTACCGAGAGCCAGCTCGCCATGATCGGTTGCGGAACCATCAGCGATAGCATCGCCGATCTTCACGACCTGTCCGCTCCGGACAATCGGCCGCTGATTGACACAAGTTCCGGCATTGCTGCGCAGGAACTTCACCATATTATAAACCGCCGGATTCGGGTCCGAGGTTTCTTTTCTGGGTTTTCCATCGGTCGTGACAACGACCTGTGCCGCGGAAACCTCCGCCACGATACCGTTGGTTTTGGATGCGGTGACGGCACGCGAATCAAATGCGACTTTCCGTTCCAGTCCAGTTCCGACATACGGAGACTCGGTCACCATCAGCGGCACTGCCTGACGCTGCATGTTTGATCCCATCAGCGCGCGGTTCGCGTCATCGTGTTCAAGGAAGGGAACGAGTCCTGCTGCGGCGCTGACCAGCTGTTTCGGGGAAACGTCCATATACTGGACATCTTCGCGGGGACGCTCAACGGAGTCGCCCTGGAAACGGGTCATAACCGTCGGATTGATGAAGTTTCCATTCTCATCCAGCGGAGCATTTGCCTGCGCGATAACGAAATTTTCCTCCTTATCCGCGCTCAGATAGTCGATTTCATTGGTCACATGGCAGTTTTCCACACGACGGTACGGAGTCTCCAAGAAGCCGAAATTATTGATTCGCGCATACAGAGACATGGAGGAAATCAGACCGATGTTCGGACCTTCCGGTGTTTCAATCGGGCAGATTCGACCGTAATGGCTGGAGTGAACGTCACGGACTTCGAATCCAGCGCGTTCGCGGCTCAGACCACCCGGTCCGAGAGCGGAAAGACGGCGCTTATTCGTCAGTTCCGAAAGCGGATTCACCTGATCCATGAACTGGGAAAGCTGATTCCGGGCGAAGAAGTCGCGGATGACACCGGCAAAAGCCTTCTGATTAATCAGTTTGGAAGGTGTGGTGTTGGTATCATCGGAATTCAAAAGAGACATGCGCTCACGAATCAGACGCTCGGTTCTCAGCAAACCGACGCGGCAATGGTTCTGAAGCAGTTCACCGACCGTTCTGACACGACGGCTGCCGAGATGGTCGATATCATCCGTCTGTCCGCCGGTATTGCTGCGCAGCTTCATCAAGCCCTTTGTCGCCTCCATCAGATCCTCTTTATTGAGGATGCGTTCCGTCAGCGGCAGGTTCATTTTCAGACGTTCATTGAGTTTATAACGTCCTACGACTCCGAGGTCATAGCGCTTGATATCAAAGAAAAGTCTCTTGAGGAGCTGTTTGGCATTGTTGACACTCGGGGGATCGCCCGGACGCATTCTGCGGTAGATCTCCTTGAGAGCATCATCCGGTGTATGGGCCGGATCACGCTGGAGGCAGTTGATCAGATAAGCGTCTCCATCGGGGATGTAAGCAAGTTCCACATTCTTGATTTTGGCCTCGACCATGGACTTCACATGAGACTCGTTGAGCTGAAGGAATTCCTGAACGACGGTCACGCCGTTTGCATCCAGAACTGGTTCGAAAGTATAGTAAGCGGAGATGTCGTCCTGCTTGAGGAGCTGTCCCGGCGTAAGAGTCTTGAGTTCATAAGCAGAGCCAACGATGTCTCTGTTTGTATCATATCCGACAGCGCGGAGGAAAGTTGTAATGAGGAATTTGCGCCGTCTGCGTTTGCGGTCGAGATAAATATAGATAAGATCATTGATATCGAACTGGACTTCCATCCAGGAACCGCGATCGGGAATGATTCTGTAGGAGTAAAGAGTTCTGCCGCTGGAATGGCGCGTTTTTTCGAAGCAGATGCCCGGAGATCTGTGCAGCTGGCTGATAATAACTCTTTCGGCTCCGTTGATGATAAAGGTACCGCGATCGGTCATCATCGGGATTTCACCGATGTAGACGTTCTCGTTCACAATGGCGTCTTTATTTTTAAATCTGAAATCAACATGAAGAGATGCACTGTAGGTATTGCCGTCCTTTATGCAGTCAACCATGTCCTGTTTCGGGAGGCCCATGGAATAGGAGACGAACTCCAGGACCATCTGTTTATCAAAACTTTCAATAGGAAAAACTTCGTTGAAGACTTCCTGGAGTCCCTGGTTTTTCCGTTCTTCTGCAGGAACATCAAGTTGAAGGAATGATTTATAGGAGTCGATTTGAATACCGATCAGATCCGGTATTTCCAGTACGTCCTTCAATTTTCCGAAATTCACACGTTCAGGCATTGATTCCACCTTGCTATTGATTCGAGAGGAGCTGTCTTATAAAGCGGGATTGCACTAAAATCGAAAGAGCGGGATATATTTTTAATGCAACAAATACCTGCGGTGCGTAAAACACCGCAGGTCTATTATTTTAAGACAGAGAAACGGCGGGGGCTTCCTCCCGGGGATTTCCCCACCGTATCTTTATATGTCTTGCAAATAATATCAGATACCCTAGTGGAGGTAATTACTTGACCTCGACCTTGGCACCTGCAGCCTCAAGCTGCTCCTTGATCTTCTGGGCATCTTCTTTGGAGACGCCTTCTTTGACCGGCTTCGGAGCCGCTTCAACGAGATCTTTCGCATCTTTCAGTCCGAGTCCGGTGATGGCTCTGACTTCTTTGATGACGTTGATCTTGCTTGCGCCGGCTTCGGCGAGGATGACTGTGAACTCAGTCTGTTCCTCAGCGGCGGCTGCCGGGGCGGCTGCGCCTGCTGCCGGGGCGGCTGCAACAGCGACCGGGGCGGCTGCGCTAACACCAAGTCTCTCTTCGAGAGCTTTCACGAGTTTGGAGAGCTCAAGAACCGAGAGCTTCTCAACGTAGGAGATGAACTGCTCCATTTCCTGCGAAACTTCTACATTTGCCTGCTCAGACATTATTATTGTCCTCCGTATTTATTTAATTGAACTTTTGTTCAGTTCGCTTGCTCATCAAGCTTGTTTTTATATGCGTTAATGACATTGACGATGCTTGATACCTTGGCGTTAAGCACACTGACCAATCCGGTCGGTACCGCAACCAGCAAACCAAGCAGCTGGGCACGCAACTGGTCTTTGGAAGGCAGGGCGGCAATCGCCTTGACTTCGCTGTCTGTCAACATCGCGCCCTCGAAGTATCCGCACTTCGGAGCTACCACACCTTTCGTCGAGGTGCAAAATTCATCTATGACTTTCGCCACGGCTCCCGCATCGCCTTTGCCGAGGACAACAGCCGTGTCTCCCGTGATCTTAGCGTTTGCGAGAACATCAAGTCCGTTCAACTCCGCAACCTTGGCAACCACTCTGTTTTTCAGAACATGGCATTCGGCGCCAACTGCATAAAGTTTGTCACGGAATGCATTGATCTCTTTGGTCTTGAGCCCCTTGTAAGAGACGAAAAACAGGTACTCGGATCCCACGATAAGGCCGGCGATGTCATTTGCGAGCTGGATTTTTTCCGGTCTCATTATGCCATCTCCTTCACAATATCACGGATTTCGACCTTCACACCGGGAGTCATCGTTGCAGAAACTGTGCAGCTCTGGATGTAAACACCCTTCGCTGAAGAGGGTTTCGCCTTGATGATCGCCTTGATGATCGCAGTACAGTTTTCGACAAGATCTTCCGCCTTGAAAGAGAGCTTTCCGGCAGGAACCTGCACGCAGGCACCTTTGTCGGCACGGAACTCAACGCGTCCGGCTTTGGCTTCCGCAACCGCATGACCGACTTTGTCTGTCACGGTTCCGGTTTTCGGGTTCGGCATCAATCCTTTCGGACCGAGCTGGCGTCCCAGAGGACGAACCTTGCCCATCACTGCCGGTGTGGCAATCAGGACATCAAAGTCAACCCATCCGCCTTTGATCTTTTCGATGATATCGTCGTATCCGACGAAATCCGCGCCCGCATCACGGGCTTCCTGTTTCAGGTTCTCATCATCTGTGATAACAGTGATGGCAACCTTTTTGCCTGTTCCTTTCGGAAGTGGAATCGCGCCGCGGACAGTCTGATCTGTCTGCTTCGGGTCCACACCAAGTTTGAACGCGATTTCGACCGTCTGATCGAACTTCACCGCGGGCATCTCCTTGAGAGTTTTCACCGCATCGGCAAGTCCGTAGAAAGCGGTCTTGTCAAACTTGGCCAGCTGAGCCTTGTAGAGTTTGCTTCTCTTAGCCATCGATCACCTCAACTCCCATACTGCGAGCAGTGCCTGCGATAATTTTGATCGCGGCTTCTTCACTGCGGGCGTTGATGTCGCTCTTTTTCGTCTGCACAATCTGCTTGATCTGGCTGAGCGTGATCTTTCCAGCTTTTTCACGGCCGGGATTGTGTGCTCCGCTTGCCAGTCCGGCGAGCTTCTTGATCAGAACCGCTGCCGGCGGAGATTTGGTGACAAACGTAAAGGAGCGATCCTGGTAGACGGTGATCACAACCGGAATCACCATTCCGGCCTGCGACTGTGTTGCGGCATTGAACTGTTTGCAGAATTCCATGATGTTCACGCCAGCCTGGCCAAGCGCGGGTCCCACTGGGGGGGCCGGATTGGCTGCTCCGGCGGGAATCTGCAAACGGATTTCCGCTGTCACCTTTTTCGCCATTTGTTCCTCCGTTTCCGTAGACGTGGTCAGAAAGGTCAGGATTTCTCCCACGCCACGACGTCATTATTATATGAACGATCCTCGAACCGAACATTTATTGTTCGCGTACGACCTGCCAGAATTCCAATTCCACTGGAGTCGAGCGGCCGAAAATGGAAACTTCAAGTTCCAGTTTTCCGCGTTCCGCATCGATCTTCCTTACGACACCTTCAAAATTCTCGAAAGCACCGTCTTTAATACGTACCGTTTCACCGATCTCATACTGAATTTTCGGCTTCGCCTTCTCTTCCGGCTCGGCCGTCTGCATCAGAATGTAATCGATTTCCTGCTGAGACAGGGGCTGGGGACGGTCACTGCCGCCGATAAAACCAATCACTCCCTGAATCCCCCGCACAAAATACCAGACTCTCTCATCAAGGGATCCGTCCGGCTTATAGAGATCCATCCGGGCCAGAACATAGCCGGGAAAGAATTTTCGGGTTGTAGTGGTTCTTTTATCCTTCCTGAATTCGGAAACTTTTTCTGTAGGAATCAGGATCTCGTACACAGGAAGAGCGGTTTCTTCCTGACGAAGGGCTGTCTCAATATTCTCTCTGACTTTGTTCTCATGTCCGGAGAGAGTGTGAAGTACGAACCACTGTCCAGCGTTTCTGTCCATGATGAACTCCCTGGGATTTTTGTCAGAATGTTATAACGAACCGAACAGCGTGGAACAGGATCTGATCCACACCGGCAACAAAGATCGAAGTAATCACCAAGGCGATTATCACCAGTATCGTGGATTCAAGAACTTCCTGCTTGCTCGGCCACGTGCATTTGGCCATCTCATCGATAGTGGATCTGATAAACGATCTCAATCCCGCGACCAGCTTTGTCATGGTGCGCTGTCCCTTCTATTCTTTGCCGTTAAATAAATGGCAGGGGCTGAGAGCCTCGAACTCCCGACCTGCGGTTTTGGAGACCGCTGCTCTACCAACTGAGCTAAACCCCTGTATATTCAGTCTTTCATGCGCAAGGCGCGCCGGAGAACTTACTTGGTTTCTTTATGAACCGTGTGTTTGCGTTCGAACTTACAGTATTTTTTCTTTTCCAGACGGCCAGGAGTATTGCGTTTCTCCTTCGTCGTCGTGTAATTTCTATGCTTGCATTCGGTGCATTCCAATGTGATTATTTCACGCATCTTAAAGCTCCGTTACCGAAAATCAGGAGTGCGACCTTGTGGCCGCACTCCGGAATTCGGAGGTTATTCCGATCTTACTTCAGAATTTCCGTAACACGTCCGGAAGCAACCGTGCGGCCGCCTTCACGGATAGCGAAACGCTGTGTCTTTTCCATAGCAATCGGGGCAATGAGTTCGACTTCGATCGAAACTCTGTCGCCAGGCATTACCATCTCAACACCTTCCGGCAGTTTGATTACGCCGGTAACGTCTGTCGTTCTGAAGTAGAACTGAGGACGATAGTTGCTGAAGAACGGGCTGTGACGTCCACCTTCTTCTTTGGACAGAA
The DNA here is from genome assembly GCA_905197955.1 of uncultured Lentisphaeria bacterium. GTDB lineage: Bacteria > Verrucomicrobiota > Lentisphaeria > Victivallales > UBA1829 > UBA1829. The sequence goes on from CAJKAR010000029.1 coordinate 37,250, forward strand.
CGTAGATTTCTGCGGTGAAGGTCGTGTGCGGGGTGATGGATCCCGGTTTCGCGAGAACCTGTCCACGCTCAACATCTTCTTTTCTCGTTCCGCGGAGGAGACAGCCGATGTTATCGCCAGCCTGACCTTTGTCCAGTTCCTTGTGGAACATTTCAACACCGGTGATCGTGGTCTTGCTGGTCGGCTTGATTCCGACGATTTCAACCGTATCACCAACTTTGACTTCGCCACGCTCGACACGGCCGGTAACCACGGTTCCACGACCTTCGATGGAGAACACGTCTTCGATCGGCATCAGGAACGGCTTGTCGGTTTCGCGCTGCGGCTCAGGAATCCAGGTATCGATCGCATCCATCAGTTCCTGGATGCATTTGCATTCCGGAGCGTTTGGATCGGTCGCCTGCAGAGCAGGATAAGCAGCACCCTTGATAATCGGGGTGTTGTCACCATCGAAATCATATTTGCTGAGGAGTTCACGGATCTCCATTTCGACGAGGTCGAGGAGTTCCGGATCATCAACAAGGTCAACTTTGTTCAGGAAGACAACGATCTTCGGCACACCAACCTGTTTTGCAAGAAGAATGTGCTCGCGTGTCTGCGGCATCGGGCCGTCAACAGCGCTCACCACGAGGATTGCACCGTCCATCTGAGCAGCACCGGTAATCATGTTCTTAACATAGTCCGCATGTCCCGGGCAGTCAACGTGAGCATAGTGGCGCTTGTCGCTCTGATACTCAACGTGAGAGGTCGCAATTGTCAGAATCTTGGTCGCATCACGACGGCCCTGGGATTCAGAAGCTTTCGCAACCTGGTCGTACGGAATATAATCCGCGAGACCCTTGAGGTTCTGCACATGTGTGATTGCTGCGGTCAGCGTGGTCTTGCCGTGGTCAACGTGGCCGATTGTTCCTACGTTGGCGTGGGGCTTCTCTCTTACAAATTTCTCTTTTGCCATCTCGGGGCCTCCTTTTGGTGACTTGTATGGCTTATTGTTTACCGTTTATAAATAACGTCCGTTTTCACATTCCATATCCATCTTCCCAGCAAGTAGAGGAAAAATGGAGCCCACAACCGGGATTGAACCGGTGACCTCGTCCTTACCAAGGACGTGCTCTACCAACTGAGCCATGTGGGCTGGATGTCCGCCGTTGATTTTCATCAACCGCAAACGAGTCTATACTATACAGCATTTCTGCCATAAATCAAATTGATTTTCTAATTTTTATAAAAAAATTCTATTCCAGATTCATTACAGCCTCATTTTAAGGCTTTGGCAGAACCTGTTTTCCCGTTTTCCTCTGCCTTCACCAATCAAGCTGAATAAAAATGGTGCTCGAGGGGAGACTCGAACTCCCATGGATCGCTCCACTAGCACCTCAAGCTAGCGCGTCTGCCATTTCGCCACCCGAGCAGTTTATATCTCGCATCCACCGAAAAACATCGGCAATGCAAGAAATTACTATATCATGGATTTCCTCTTTGTCAAATCTTTTTTCGTCTTATCCGTCTTTTTTTATGAAATCCCACCTCTAAAACTCTATCTCTAGAGATAAACAGAGAGCTCTGATGAATCTCCGGAATTCATTTTTTATCTGAAGCTCCCGCCTTCCCTCCTAAGCTGCGGGCTATTAATTCATACGCGGCAACAGCGCCATGACGTCCGGAGGTAATCATACGGAACGTCGTTTTTCCATCCCGAACAGCAAACGGAATCTCATATAATCGCCGGCCATCAAAATCAACTGCATAAAGCTGAAAAGCGGAACAATCACGATTCAGTGTAATTTCCGCTTCTCCGCAGCGGGCTAGAAGTGGAAGAGAACCCCATTTTTCCCATATCCGCATTTCCGGATCACCAAACGTCATCCCCGTACTTTTCGTCTCGGTCAAATGAAGGATCAGAAAACGCCGGCTTTCCGTCAGCGGTACATGATCCCGTGAGGCAATCAGTATTCCGCAGAACGCACGCAGATTCCGAACTTCTGCAAACTTCCCGCGCAGACTCTCTCCGGCTTCCAGAAGAAATCCTTCACTCCGGGAAGAAACTGCGCTGAACTGATTTTTCTTCATTCGCAACGTCAATTCCCCTGTCGAGCTGACAAAAGTTCCACTTGCCGGATCATAACTCTTCTTCGGAATCGCTCCGAGCTTTTCAAGTTTTGCAAACGCATTCAAATGATCGGTCGAACGCACAACCGGAACGTTCAGGCGCAGTTTTTCTCCCACGGAATCCGAGGAAATCGCGGCAACACTTCCGGAGGGCAGTACCGGAGCCTCCCCCGGAGAAAACAGCACATTTCCTGTTTTCGCAACCAGTCCAATCCGGCGGGGAACGATTCCACACTCATCCGCACTCTCCGGAGATTCAAAATGCTTCCGGTTCAGCAGAAGCGGAACCGACAGCTCCGACTCCCGGATATCCCGCCTCAGGAAAAACAGATTCCCTGCGCGTTCCGACAGCAAGCGCATCGGGTCGTTTGCAATATCAAAAAATTCCTGCCGGCTCTCCTCCTTTGCAAACAGATCACGGTTGTGTGAATAGGCAAAACGGCAGAGCGCACTCCAGTCCTGAAGCGCCGCATACGCCCCGGTCAGAAACGCACCCTCCACATTATACCGGTTCGTATTCGTATAATCCCATTCCGTAATGAAGAACGGTTTTCCAAACGCCCGCGTCTGAAACATGCTGTTCAGCGAACCGGCCCCTTTGCTGATCGAACTGTCATTCACCACCATCGCGGGAAGTCCCCAGCCCTTCATCATAACCGGATGCGCCCAGTAAAAGTGATTCTCAATCAGATCATACGGTTCCCGCAGAAGCATCGTGACGATATTCGTCCCGTGATTCTGATCCGCAAGCATCTGTCTCACACCGATGGATCGCAGAAAATGACGCATCTTCGCATAGCCGGCCGGATACACCTCCATCAGAAATCTCGTCCAGTAACGCCCTCGTTCCAGATAAGCTGGATGGAAATCATGAAGCTGAAGCCATGACTCAAACTTCCGTTCATAAACCTCTTTTGTCCCTTTCACCAGCGACGTCCAGTAGATTGCATTCTCATTGATCAGATCAAGATTGAGAATTGCCGGATCATCCTTCCAGGCGAGTCCCGTATAGGGATTCACCGCACTCAGAAGATTTGCAGCATACTCCTGCCAGTTCCGCATGGCGTCATCCGATACAAAAACAAGCCCCTTGAAACGTGTACGGTCCACCTTCTCGCCGGGAAACTCCCGCAGCTCTCCCTTTTCCAGATGACGGCTGATAAACAGATCCAATGTCACATAAATCCCCCGTTTTCTGCATGCGGCAATCAGATAATCCATCCGATCCTTGAATTTCGCCTTCATCCGGGTGGAAGTTCCTCCGGAACGGTCACTGGTATCACGGTCAAAATGGTGCAGGCGGATCAGGTTGTACCCGATTGCGGCGAACTCCTCGGCAAGACGGTCCGAAAGTTCATGTTCCATGTAATTCGCTGAAAAACAGACATTCGCTCCATAAAAACGGACCGGAACATCCGGACGTTTTTCAAATACAAGATGTCCGTTCCGATTCCGCGCAAACCCATATTTTCCCGCCGGAGCATCCAGCTGAAACGAAAAATCCAGAACACTGTCCTTGAGTATCCGGCGTTTTCCCTTCACGGGAATCCAGTCGGAATCCGCCTTCAGAACCACTTTCTCATTCCGCTTCGGATTGATCTCGTACTCCGAAAGCGACGCTCCGACAATCATCCACACCGACTTTCCCGCACTCTCAAACGCAATCCGCTTTAATCCGGATTGCTTCAGCGGAAAACGAGTCACATAAAGCCCGATCGCCGAAATATCATTCTGCCCCCGCCACCCCACCGATGCGCCGGAAAGCGGATACGGTTTCCAGAAATTCGCCACATCACGTCCGCAAACTACCGGAATCTTCTGCACGCTGCCATCCGCAAACGTACAGACAATCCATCCGATCACCCCCTCCTTCGGCCAGGCAACCGCGTGCAGCAGATATAGAAAATTTCCCGGACACTTCCCGGAAAGCGTCACCTCCGCCCGATCCGGAAAATAAAGTCGCTCTCCACCTCTCAGCACGATGCAGCTTTTCCCGCCGTTTCTCTCCGGATCAACAATCCGGAAAAGGACATTGGAACAGAGTTTTTCTCCGGGAATCATGGAACTCAAATCGTTGCTGCGCCCCTGATCAGTCCACCCTCCCCTGCGGTCATCGGGATGCTCGTCGCGAAAGCCCATGTTCATTGCAGATGTCAGGTCCAGCGGCTCCGATACATACGCCCGATACAGGAATCCGAACCGGAATTCCGTTCTGGTGATCGAACCACTCTGCGGAACAGGATGCAGCCGGAGATTAACCGAATCGGGAGCGTAGGGGGTATGCGAAAGATCATGCAGAGCGGCGGTGAAACGCCCCTCAAGAACAATCAATCCCGTTTCCGTCGGAAACTGGATCCGCTGCACCATGCCGAGATTGCGAAATTTCTCTCCCGGATTCAATACGACTTTTTTCCCGTCGATCAGATACGCATTTTTCTCCCATAAATTTCTCTTTACAATCGTTCCAAATGAAATTCCGTCGATTTTCAGCTCCGGATCCGCAGCAAGAACCAGCCGGTAATCCGTACGATTCTCCGACGGACGCTGACAATCAACGGAAAGATGAAACGAACGCTGCGGAAGATGGTACGTTCCCCGATATTCGAATCCGTTCCCATTTTTCTTCGGGAAACCGGAATCGGCAACCGTCGTTTTCGGGGAAAGAATACTCCCCTTCCAGCCGTTGTTCCAAACCGTCAGGACAAAACTGTGATTCCCTATTTTAAACCCGTACGGGGTAAACGTTCCCCATTCATCGGCAACCCCCGATGCAAAAGAACAGAACAGCAAAAGCAGAAACAGAAAGAGACGACGCAGCATAGCACAAAACTCCTTTTTCCTTAACGATCCGCCGTTAACGACAGTTCATCCAGAGCAAGAGGCGCAGAGAGTTTCGCCGCCCGGAATTCCAGATTCAGAAACCTCGTTCCGGCAGGAATATCAAAGCGGAAGGAGCAAGTCTGCGGACCGCTCTTTTCGATTTTCCGGGAGAACACTTTCGTGTAAGTGGGCGACCATCCCCGTGCAAACGGCTGGACCTTGACATGGATTTCCGAGCCAGGCGCTCCGCGAAAACGATACGAAAGACGATTTGCTCCGATTTCCATGCCTGTCAGGTTGTGCAGATGGAATATCACCCCGTCACGTTCCGCAACGAATGCGCCGTTTTTCAGAAAGGTGCCTTTCGCCGGAGAGTAGCCGTCGGGAATTCCATCCCCGTCGCGATCCACGGAAAGCGGCGGCATGAGGTTGAACATCGGATCGGGTTTGGAATCATACAGTCGTTTCGCCCATTCCTTCTGCGTCAAAACTGGAATATCGTTCTCTTTGCACCATTTGAGCAGATCGTCGTGACGCTTCAGATATTCCGTCCATCCGCCGGCCAAAGACCGAGTTACCATGTGACTGCTGCCAATCAGCACCTGATGCCGTGCAACCCGGTTGGCAATCTCGTTCTTCAACTTGGAAATATCCTTCTTTTCCAGCGAAAAATCACCCCACATCATCGCAAACCGGCAACGCTCCGGATTGGCTTCATTATAGACCTTCCGGGCAGAATCGGGATAGGTCGCTCCACCGGTATAACCGAGCGCAGGAAATACTTTCCGGAGATTATCCGCGGTCAAAACCGGTTCGTACCCACCGGGCTGAATCCAGGTGACAGGAGGACGGACTCCGGCTCGTTTAAAATTCTCCTGACTGACTTCCGCCTGAAGGCGCAGAAGCTCATCGGAGGCAAGGAATCCTCCGAGTTTCGGCAGAAGACGGAATTCCAGCTCTTCCCGCTCCGGGAAATCGGCATTGTCCTCGTTCCAGAAGCTGCGGAGCCGGAGCTCCTTTCCCTGAAGAGAATACAGATACGCTTTTTTCGTGGATGGAATATACAGACAGGTGGTCCGCTTCAATTCCTTTTCCAGTCCGGCAGGCAGATCCGTTACCAGTTTCCCATGAAAAACGCCCCGGATCGGCTTCGAAAATTTAGTCTTGTCGGGAATTCCCCGGAAGTGCGCCTTGTTTCCCGTCCAGTGGTCGAAAACAGGACAGGATTCGAACTTCTTCCGCTCCTCCGGAGTACGCGCCAGAAGCATAAACACGGAATGAATCGCGGTATGATCCATAATTTCATGTCCCTCCTGTTCACGCTGCCGCAGCATCGCGGAAAACGCAGGGTCATGAATCCAGTGCGAAATAATCGACATGCAGAATTGGGAATCATATTTCCGGAAAACTTCCGCCATATCGTTCCATTTCTGAACAGTCTGATTGTCATCGAAGCGGAAGCAGAGGCCTCCGATTTTCGCCGTCACGCCTTCCGCTCCGAAGCCGAGCAGCGGAAAAAGCAGAAGCATTCTGTAAATCCAGTTTTTCACGAGAAACCTCCTATTGTTTTTTTGGCTTTTGAACGGAACAGGATATGGGAATCCGGATTGTCTCCGGAGAGCTCTCCGGATTCGTCAGAAGCGAGCGAAGAATTCTCATCTCCTCCCGGGCAAGGGAATCGAAATCAAGAGAAAGAATAATCCCGTGAAACGCGGGATCATGGGCGGCTGCAAGCTGACTGGCAATCAGAGAGCAATCGGAAGACATCTCATCAAGGATGTCGCGGATTTCCGTATAAAGGAAGATCGGATTGTAGACTGCATCAACCGGGAAGCCGAAATGAAGCAGAGAACGAAACTGATTGAGCATTTCTCCATTGCGCGGCAGAAAGAGTTTCTCATTCAGAGGAATCCCCGCCTCGCGGAAGGCGCGCCGGATCCCGGCGGCAGGGATATTCCATGGTGGAGTGTCTCCCAGAAAAACGATTCCCGTTTTCTTTTCTCCGATGAGGAGTCTGGCACACTCATAACCGGCCTGTTCGAAGTCGAATTCCACAGTGTTGGCATCTTCAAAAGAGTAGACCGTATTCACCACCAGAGGAAAGCGGCGGGAAACCAGTTCCTGAATCACAGGGGCATGGGAGGAACGCGGTCCGATCCAGATGAGGCCGTCCAGCTGTTCGTTTTCCAGATCCTTCAGAATGATCTCCGGATTCGAGGAGCTCAGGTTCAGAAGCCGGACATAGGCAGGCATTTCCGGAACGATCTTCAAAACAGAGGAAAGATTCTTTGCATGGTACTCGTCAAGATGAATCAGCATTCCATCGGAAACCACAATGCCGATGGTTGGAATTTTATGTTGACAGGAAGTTTGAGTACCCTCAATTCGTTTGGGATTTGTAAAGGAACCAATTCCCGGTTTGCCAATGATGTATCCGTCACGGGTCAGTTCCTTCATCGCCTTGCCGACGGTCTGCCGGCTGACGCCGAATTTCCGGGAAAGTTCCACGGTCGTCGGAATCTGAACAGATTTCTCGCTGTTTTTCAATGCCAGAGAAAGCACATAACGCCGGATTTTCATGTATTCTGCGATTTGCGGAGATTCAGTCATAACAAGCCACCTTTCTGCTTATTCATAGGGGAGCCATGCGGTTCCGTAGCGGAGATTCTGCCAGAGGACGCCGGCGGCATGTCCGTCAAAAAAGACGACCGTTGCCTGCTTCTTTCCAGCGTGCCGGTAGGCGATCCACGGATTCCAGTCTGTCGAAGAGATATTCTCGCCGAATTCCCAGTAGAGATCCGGATCCTGCCGTTTTGCGCAGCCGTCCCGGACCGTCTCCGTATAGATGAGTTTGGAAGAAGGTGATTTAACCCGGTTCAGCTGATAATATCCGTTCTGATCATGAGAACTGTCCGGAAAGTGAGTCGAGCCGTTGTAGTTCTGCGCATAAAACGACGAAAGCTGGGAAAATTTCCGGTTGTATTCATATGGAGCTTTTTTTGTCGGACAGGTCATTGCATTCACGACATACGCTCTCTGCCACACATAATCCTTCCCGATGGTTTTGACTCCCGCACACTCCAGGAATTCCTGATTCGAATACCATTTATCATCCTTCTCGGAACCATCCGGATCCCTGATCTTTCCTCCGCTGAACGGCACCCATGCGTCATTGTTGTTCGACGCATACATTATCCCGCCCATGCCATATTGTTTCAGCACGCTCATACAGGAAATCTGATTGGCCTTCTCCCGGGCGCTGTTCAAGGCGGGGAGAAGAATTGCGGCAAGAACAGCTATGATTGCAATTACAACAAGCAGTTCTATCAATGTAAAACAATATTTTCCTTTCTGAATGATCGGTCCGGATATTGTTTCCTGATGATCTTCCATACGGAGTCTCTTCATTTCCACAGTTCCTTTTTTCATGGTGGAGCAGGATTGCAAGTTTACATTTGTTGTCAATTAATTGTCTTATATTTTTATTATACAATAAAAGGAGTCTTTTGTCAAGAGGGGAGAGCGAAAAAAGATAAAAATCAGCCGATGCCGGAAGAAGAGTCAAGAGGGGTTCAAAGACGACTGAAAATACCATTCTGTTTCCTGAAATCAGCGGGGGAAATTCCCGTTACTTTTTTGAACTGATGGGAAAATGTATACACATCGGCATAACCGAAACGATCCGCGACCTCCTTCAGGCGGAGATCCTGAGTTGAAAGCAGGAGCTGTATTTTTTCAATCTTTCTGCGAATCCGATACTCCATCGGCGACATCTTGTAAAAACGGGCAAAAATCCGACGGAAACTGGTATGACTCATCTTCATGGAACGTGCCAAAGAGGGTATGGAACATTTTTCCTGAAAATCCGCTTCCAGAATGCGCGCGGCCTCCTCAATCTGACGAAGATATTTCCGGTCCTCCGCCGAATACGGCAGCAGAAGATTCAAAACAAACGAAAACGCTTTCTCGATCGTCAGCGGCAGTCTCAGCTCCGACTGGTACTGAAGCTCACGGATGATTTCATCGTACCCCGCGGCAATCTCCGCACGAAGCCCCAGTTCGACCACCGGATGCTCCGGAGATGTAAGCCCCATTTTCTGAAAAATCCAGTAAAACTCCGCCGGAAACACAAAGTATTTATCCACATACAGAGTATTCGGCGGCACGATTCTCGTATGAGGGTCATCCGGAATCCATTGAATAAAACATCCAGGAAAGAACGGATACTGCCGACCGCTTCGATCATCTACGATTTTCCCCTCCCCGCTGACAATGTAACACGCTCCGCAGACATTGTCACGAATCGGAAAAATTCTCCCCTTGCTGTCCTTCAGACAAGACGTGCCTGCAATAAAATGATTCCGGACAACATGAATCGAGGAACAGTCAAATGAGCTCAAATTCACCTCTGAGGCCCCCATGTTCTGAATCCTTTCCGTTTCTTTTTATGCCGATGAAACCTCTCCGTACACTCTTTCATTTTGCAAAGTAACAGTCCTGAAAAGGAAATGCAAATCGTTTCTTCTAAAATGGTCAATTATAACAAATTTATGAACAAAAAAAACATTTTCAGAAACCGCATTCCGTGTTATAATCAACAAAAGAAACATCAGGGAATCTGCATTTTTCCCCGGACCGGGGAGGAAAACTGCATGAAAAACAATGAATGGGAGGAGTTTATGAAAATCGGTGTATTCTGTTTGCTGGCTCTGATACTCTGTCTGAACAGTTCCGCTGCGGAATTCTTTCTTTCGGAGGTGCGGAAAGAACTCAATCTTGTCGAGGACGGAGCGTGGATGGAAGCCATCGGCGATCCGCTTGATCTCCGCACGCTGCCGGAAGGACTGGTCTGGAACAAAGCGGATTTTCCGACCAGAAACCTCTTTCGCAAACTGAATTCCGCCGATCCGAAATGGGCGTATTCCACTCTTCCCCCGGAACAGTATTTCAATTCGGACGGGTCCCTGAAAGTCAATCAGAAACGTTCCATCTGGTACAAGCGCGAAGTGACGATTCCCCCGGAACTCCTGAAGAACCATACGGTCCATCTGGTTCTTGGCGGCGCATCGTTCAAGTCCGGAGTCATCATCAACGGAAAGAGCGCCGGGGAGTCGATGCTCTGCACACTTCCGCTGGAATTCAACGTAACCAAATACCTGAAACCGGGGAAAAATGAAATCGTCATCGCAGCCACGGTCCGCGAGGGACTTCTGGATCTCAAGAACCGGATTTATCTTGCGCCAAGCAACGGCGGTGAACTCGGAGTCCGGGGGCCGGTGCGTCTGGAGTTCCGCCCCATGACCGCCATTGAGGACGTCTTCCTCAAAACCAGCGTCAAGAACAAAGAAATCGAAGTGATTCTCACGCTTCGGAACAGCGGAATGGCGGAATCGGAAGTGATTCCGGAAATTCGCATCCGTTCCGACCGCGACCGGAAACAGATTAATACATTCTTTTCCGGAACACCGGTCCGGATCGCGCCGGGAAAAAGTAAGATCGTTACGCTCAAAAAGAAGTGGATCGCACCGATTCTCTGGTCCCCGGAATCACCGGAACTTTATCTTGCCGAGCTCTCGCTCAGACAGGGGGATCGGGTCATCGACCGTTTCTGCCGCGAATTCGGCTTCCGCGAGTTCAGCATCCGCGGGAAGGATCTTCTTCTGAACGGGAAGCGGATTGTTCTTCTGCGGAATTCCACACTCTACGGGCTGCGCACGCAGGAACATCTGCAAGTTGCAGGAATGGAAGTTCTCCGCACCTCCCATAAAGTGAACAGCATCCGCCAGCACCTCGGGACCAGCAATCAGGATATGATTTACCGGGCGAACCGGAGCGGAATGCTGATGATGCCTGAATCCGCGTACTCGTGGAAAGGACGTTTTCCGGTGGAAAAAGCGCAGTTCTGGCTGCCCGGCGTACTGGAATATTACAAGGCGTGGGTCCGGCACTTCCGCAATGAGCCGTCGGTTGTGATCTACAACCTGACCAACGAGACCTTCTGGGCAAGCCGGAGTCCGGAGGATATGGCGGTCACGAAAAAAATCGTGGACACCGTGCGCGCAGAAGACCCGACCCGTCCGCTCCAGGGCGACGGCGACAACAGCTGGGGCGGTCAGCTCGACATCATCAACATCCATTATCCCGAAGGACAGGCCGGCACACTCCGTCTGAAATACACGAACTCCGGCATCATCATCCCCAACGATTTCGACTGGCTGACCCCGAAGGGCGGAAAAGGCTGGAACACCGATTTTCAATGGGACCGCCCTCTCTTTTTCGGGGAATTCGGACTCGGACTCAGCAATGACAACTATTCCAGCGTCGTCGGCGACGAATACTACTCCTGGACCAAATGGGAAAACCGCGAAATGGCGGAACGCAACGACGGCATACCCTCCCATTCCGAACAGAATCCCTTCATGGAATACCTGAAACAACGAATCGTTCACCTTCGTCACGCAGGCGTTGCCGGACTCAATCCGTGGGCCGGTTATTTTCCCCATGTTCTGAAAATGACGCAGGTTGCGCCTCTCGACTACCATGCCAATGCATCTTCCGGGGAACTCTTCCGCCGGAACGTCGCCGCATTCAACGACAGCAATGCCGGATATTCCATTGACAAAATCCGTTTTGCACTCTATCTCGGCAAAGATCCCGTTTTCAGCGGAGAAAAGAAAATCTTCCTGAAAACAGGCCGAAAATGGAGCGGAACTCTGGAGATTCCTCTGCCCGAAACTAAAACTCTTCTGAAAGGCCGTCTGATCGTGCGCGCCATCTGGAACCGCGGCAAAACGGAAGTGGAACTCGACCGCTTTGAACAGGATTTGAATATCATTCCCCGTCAGGATCTTTCCACTCTCCGCGGCGAAATCGCGATTCTGGATCCGAAAGGGACTCTCAACTCTCTGCGATCTGCATGGAATCTGCAGGCGGCGCAGGTCCTCTCCCAAATGGAGATTCCCGCCGGGAAAAAACTGATCGTCATAGCACGCGACGCATGGTCCGCTGACCAGAACCAAAAGCTGGATTCTTTCATGGAAAACGGCGGAGTCGTACTGCTGCTTCCGCAGAAAGAGTGGAAACCGTGGCGAGTTGAACTTCCGGAACGCGATCCGATTCATGCGGCAACGCTCTCCTGGACCGGTAAAAAGAGTCATCCGGCGCTGAAAGGGCTCGACGACTCCTTCTTCCAATATTGGCGGAATGACAATGTCATTTCCAAGGAAACGTTCTACCGTCCTGTTCAGGGTGCTGCCGTCGCTCTGCTCAACTGCGGCGGACGCTTCGGACTTCAGTGGTCGCCGCTTCTGGAAATCCCGATCGGCAAAGGGGCTCTGATTGCAACGACTCTTGAATTCGAAAAGCCCGATCCTGCCGCACAGCTCCTCCTGGCAAACCTGATTCGTTACGGCTGTGAACGGAAGGCGGAGGAACGGGTCAGTCTGAACCTGCTTGCGGGAAAGAACCGGGCGTTGAAAGAGGCGATCGGACTTTCCTGCGTCCGACACTCCGAAGGCATCGGGAAACAGGGGCCGATTCTTATGGATGCCTCGGCGGACTGGAAACCGCAGGTGGTGGAATCCCTTCTCCGCGCCGGCCGAACCCTCTGGCTTCACGGAGTCACACCGGATACGCTCAACAAACTCAAGGGGCTGCTTCCGGAAGGAATCACTGCGGAAAAGGCGCCGAAAGGGATCCTTGCCCCCGAAGTGATCACAACAGATCCTCTGACCGATGGAATCACCGCATTCGATCTTGCCTGGTACCGCCGCAGCTGGATGAGCAACAAAACTCTCTTTGAAAATGCGATTCCGAACGCCCTCCCCGGCTCCTGGATTCTCAAAAGCAAATACTATGCGGGAGATGCTCTCAAGCTCACGACGCCGGCATTCCTGATGAAAATCCCCGTTGGAAGCGGAACCCTCCTGCTGGATACGCTGGAATGGGAAAAGGCTCTCGGAAAAGAACCGCAGAAAGCTCTGCGCGTACTCTCCACGATTCTGGGAAATCTGGACTGTGCGTTTCAGTTCCGTCCGAAGGTCTCCTACCGCTACGGCTCAGTGGATCTCCGTCCGTTTGCAAACATGGGATTCATGGACAGCAAACGTGGCGATGGAGTCGGAGGCTGGACCGATGACGGAAGAAGCGATATGCGTTTCTTCCTCATCAACCACGCGGGAACCGGAAATGGCGAGGAAGACGGCATGGCTGTCGATGAGGAAACTTTCCCGGAGCTCGTCCGTTTTCACGACGTTCCCTTCCGGCTGATCGACCCGAAAAAGAACAACGGGCGTTCCGTGCTCTCCTTCGGCAGTGCCAAGGTTCCCTCGATCCGGATGCGGGAAACCGGAGCCATTCCGGTACACGCGAAAGCCGACTTTCTCTGGCTTCTTCACGCGACCGCATGGGGCGGAGACCGGATGAAAGCAGCGGAATATGAGGTGACTTACGAAGACGGAACTCGGACGACGTTCCCGGTAGTCAACTTTGTGGATGTCGGAGACTGGTTCCACATGCAGCAGTACAGCAACTGTAAAATCGCATGGACGGGGAAAAATCTCATCAGCGACTCGGTCGGACTCTTCATGGCTCCGTGGAAAAATCCGCATCCGGAAAAAGCGATCCGGGAGCTCAGGATCAAGGCCGGACTGAGCGACTGCGCCTATGTGCTCGTGGCCATTGCGACAGCCACCAAAGAGACGGAAAACTCCAGCAACGGCCTTCGGAAACAGGTCTATGCGCAATTCGACTTTTCCAAAGATTCCTCTTCTTCTCTGGAACTTCTGCCGCACAAGAAATCTCCGGAAAAAGTCGACAGCGGAATCCGGACCGGAAAAGGCACATTTCTCCTGTATCGTCCGACTCCGCCGCTCCGGGAGATGCTGAAAAAACCCTTCGGAATCGTTCTGGAGTTCACGGCAACAGACAAACCGGATGGCTACTGTGCCGGACTCTTCGAGCCGTCCAGCTTCCGGATCACGCTGAACCGCTATTCCATGAAATTCACAGTGGAAACGTTCGATCAGGCGGGAAAACGAGTCTATTTTTCATCGTGTGATCCGGTAACACTGAACAAACGGGTCCGCTTCGAGCTCCGGGCGGACGGTCGGCGAATGATCCTGTATCGCGATGGAAAACTTGATACCATCAAAGAACTTCCCCTCCCGATGAAGGATCTGCGCACCTTGCGTTTCGGCGTTGCCGGAGGAAAAGAATACAACTTCAACGGAATCTTCCATTCCGCGGAACTTTACGCTATTCAACCTTAACAACGGAGAACGAGATGAAATCGAATCGGAAATTCACATTGATAGAACTCCTTATCGTGATTGCCATCATTGCCATCCTCGCCGCGCTGCTTCTTCCCGCGCTGTCGAAAGCCCGGTCAAAAGCATATCAGGCGAGCTGCGCCTCGAATCTGAAGCAGATCGGTCAGGCATCCATGCTCTACACCGGAGATTACGACGACTGGATGCTCCCGACCAAAGTCTCCGGGAAAATCTGGTGGGCTCTTCTGACCGACAATAAATCCTACGGAGTCACCTACGGCCAGCTTCTCGGGGGAACCGGAGCCGGCAGATACTACAACGGCGGCACCTTCCGCTGTCCGGAAGATCCTCTTCCCTTCAAACCCAATCAGGCAGGCGACGGTGTCGGCTCTCCCTACATGTTCCAGACCAGTTATGCAGCAGGGATTGTCGGAGGCAAGGAAGGCCGTTCCTCCGGAGCTTCCGCGGATTACTATCACAAGACATCCGCGCTTACCCGGCCGACGGAATGCGTCACTGCCGGAGACAACATCAATCAGACGGCCGAAATGCTCTTTTTCAACTATCATTTTGCCTTCCGTCACGGAGCCTCCGACCCGTTGAACCGCGCCGTCGAGCCGATCAACGGGGGCAACACCAATGTCCTCTATGCCGACGGTCATGTAGCGGCCGCCAGCTTTCCAAAACTGAAAGCAACCCCCAATGAAGACGGCGCTCTGAACAACAACTCCGTCCTCTACCGGGGTTTTATCCGAACCAAGGGAAGTCCAACGTTTACAGAATAACGTTTTCTTTCAATAACAGGAGAAAAAATGAGAAAGATCGGAACATTCGCTCCACGTTCGTCAAATCAGATTCATGCCTCCAAGATCGGAATCGGCTTTGAATGCGTCGAACGGAAGATGTGGGATGATACAGAAGCATTATATCATGCGGCCGGAGAACTCGGTGTCAAACACGCCCGTGTCATGACAGGCTGGTTCCGCTGCGAGCGGGAAAAAGGAATTTACGATTTCGAATGGCTGGAAAAAATCGTGAACAACCTTCTCGCACAGGGAATCCGTCCCTGGTTCTGCGTCTGTTACGGCAACAAGCTCTACAGCGACTCCCCGGCAGACGATGCGGCCGGCTATCCGCCGCTGTTTACAGAGGAGGCGCGAAACGCCTGGATCCGCTACGCCACGGAACTGGCAACCCGCTTCCGGGGACGTGTCACCCATTATGAGGTCTGGAATGAGCCGAACTGCTCCGGATTCTGGAAAAAAGGTCCCGATTACAGCGAATATGTGGATCTGGTCCGCATTACCTCCAACGCGATCCGCGCCTGCAATCCGGAGGCGAAAATCATCGGAGGCGCCAGCGGAATGTCGATAGCTCTCTGGAACGGGCATCTGGATGTTTATGAATATATCCGCAAAGGGATTTGTCCTCTGATCGACGTTTTCACCTTTCACCGATATCACATTTTTCCGGAACTCCATCGTCCGGAAGACACCCGGATGCTCCGTGCCCTGTTCGACGAGAACGGGGGAAAACATATCGAACTGTGGCAGGGAGAATCGGGCTGTCCCTCAAAACAGGCAACAACAGAGGCGCTGGCGGATACACCGGTCAATGAGGAAATTCAGGCGAAAGTTGCAGTCCGAAGCATCATGACAGATCTCAAAAACAGACTCGATTACACCAGCTATTTCACCATGTCGGACTTCAAGTACTACTACCGCAACGGTCTCACTCTGAAACCGAACCACTTCGGTCTTGTCACATTCGATGATCCCCCGCGGAGAAAGCCCGCCTACTATGGAATTCAGACTCTCTCCAACCTCTTCGATGAAGATACTCTTCCCTGCGACACGATCAAATGCCAGCTTGATCTTATCCCCTTCCCCCCGGAACAGCGTTTCACCTTCCAGGAAAAGCTGACTCAGTTGCAACTTGCCACATTCCGCCGGAAAGGATATCCTCTTGTGGCCTGGTGGATGCCGGCGGATCTGATTCCGAAAATTGCCGGAAATCCTCCATACCAGCCGTTCGACGCGCTCTTCCGGATCTGGACTCCCGGACAAAATATTCATTCACCGGTTCTGATCGACCCCATAAGCCAGGAGGTCTTCGAACCGGAACGCTTTGATGATCCCTGGCACAAGAAACTGAAAAGAGATCTGCCCTCGGCGGATTTTTCCGGTATTCCCGTCCGCGACTATCCGATGATCCTGACAGATCTCGATGCCGTCAGCAATATGCTGGCATAATTTTCTCTCTCTCTGAATTTCCGCATTTCCAGATCCGGAATGCGGAAACTTTTTTTTCATTCAAGTACAAAAAAAACGCCCGGACCTCTTTCAAGGACCGGGCGTTTGATTTGGCAACCCTTTTCGGGGATTACTTCATCAGTTCACCGACCTTCTGGTAGAATTCCATGCGTTTTGCCGCATCTTCTTCCGCCTTCTTGTACAGTTCCTCCGCCTGCGCAGGAGCAGTCTTGAGCAGGGACTTGTAACGGCCCTCGCTGCGGATGAATTCCTGGAAGTTGCCTGTGGGTTTCTTGGCATCCCAGGAGAACGGAACTTCCTTCGCCGGGTTGTAGCGATAGAGCGGCCAGTAGCCGGCATCAACCGCACGTTTTTCCTCGGACTGAGTCTTGCTCATGTCGATTCCGTGAGCGATACACGGAGCATAAGCGAAGATGATGGACGGTCCGTTGTAGGCTTCGGCTTCCTGGAAGGCCTTGAGAACCTGGTTGCGGTCTGCGCCCATGGCGACAGATGCAACATACACATAGCCGTAGCTCATGCACATGAAGCCCATGTTCTTCTTGTAGGTCTTCTTTCCGCCGGTGGCGAACTTCGCAACCGCGGCGGTCGGAGTGGATTTGGAGGCCTGTCCGCCGGTGTTGGAGTACACCTCGGTATCGAGAACGAGAATGTTGACATTTCTGTTCTGCGCGACGACGTGGTCGATTCCACCGTATCCGATATCGTTTGCCCAGCCGTCACCGCCGATGATCCAGACGGACTTGTCGCAGAAGTAATCCTGCAGTTCCTGAATCTTGGCAAGGACTTCACGGCATTCGCCTTCGGCGTTCTCCAGAGCCTTCGGCAGGATGGCTTTGACCTCATTCTGCGCGGCAACAGCCTCTTCGGTCTTGGAGTTGTCCCAGAAGCTCATGGCCTTGTTGAGAGCGGCTTTGAGCTTGTCGCAGGCCTTGTCGCAGGCGAGGACTTTCTCAACATAGGACTTGAGGGTTGCGCGGTTCTGATCGACCGCAAGACGCATTCCGTAACCGAATTCCGCATTGTCTTCGAACAGGGAGTTTGCCCAAGCCGGACCACGTCCGTTTTTGTCCTTGGTGTACGGAATGGTCGGGAAGGTTCCGCCGTAGATGGAGGAGCAGCCGGTGGCGTTCGCAATCATCACGTTTTCGCCGAAGAGCTGAGCCATCAGTTTGACATACGGAGTTTCACCGCAGCCGGCGCATGCACCGGAGAATTCGAACAGCGGCTTGCGGAACATCGCGCCTTTGACCGTGGTGATCGGAGCGCCATCCGTAACGTTGTCCGGAAGAGCATCGAAGAACTTCTCGTTCTCGTTTTCGCCGGCGGCACGTTCTTTTTCGAGGGAGGACCAGGTCAGGACCTTCTTCTCATCGGCCTGTTTGGTCATCGGGCAGACATCCACGCAGACGCCGCAACCAGTGCAGTCTTCGATGTAAACCTGAATCTTGAACTGGAGATCCTTGTCGTTTTTGGTCTTGGATTTGACGGTCTTGAAGCTGGCCGGAGCATTTGCGAGATCCGCCGGAGCAATCTGCTTGGCGCGGATCGCCGCATGCGGGCAGGAGAGCGAGCAGACATTGCACTGGATGCAGTTTGCAGCATTCCAGGTCGGAACGCGCGGAGCAATTCCGCGTTTTTCAAGGCAGGAGGTGCCTGTCGGAATCTTGCCGTCAACGGACATCGCGGAAACCGGGATGCTGTCGCCCTGCTGCTTCATCGAGGGTTCGATGATTGTCTTGGCGAACTCAGAGGCATGATCGGGCAGGAATTTCACCGGCTCGGCATGCGGAACGCCATCCAGGGAGGCGGGAACTTCGACCGGCTGGCAGGCATTGATTGCAGCGTCGATCAGAGCAAGGTTCATGTTGACCACGTCATCGCCTTTTTTCTTGAAGGTCTTGCGGGTCATTTCCTTCATGCCTTCCTCGGCCTGTTCAAACGGAACGATGCCGGAGACCTTGAAGTAGGCAACCATCATGACGGTGTTGGCGCCTTTGCCACGGAGTCCGGGCTGTTCGGCGATCAGTTTTTCCGCATTGATGTTGTAGAATTTGATCTTCTTGTTGATGATCGTTTCCTGCATGTCGCGAGTCAGGTGAGCGAAGACTTCGCTGTTCGGATAGTGAGAGTTCAGCAGGAAGGTTCCGCCCTCTTTGATTCCTTTCAGCAGGTCGTAACGGCCGACGTAGGAGAAGGAGGAGCAGGAGACAAAGTCCGGAGCTGTGATCAGGTAGGTGCTCTTGATCGGTTTCACGCCGAAACGCAGGTGGGAAACCGTGACGCCGAAGGATTTCTTCGAGTCATAGGAGAAGTACGCCTGAGCGTCCATGTCTTCCCGGTATTTTCCGATGATCTTGATGGAGTTCTTGTTTGCGCCGACGGTTCCGTCGCCGCCGAGTCCCCAGAACATGCAGTTGGTCGTGCCTTCCGGCTCGGTGACGATCTCTTCATCGATCTTGAGCGAGAGATTCGTGACATCGTCGTCGATACCGACCGTAAATCCGTGGAATCCATTCTTGGCAAGGTGTTTGAACACCGCGAGGACCATCGAGGGGGAGAACTCTTTGGAAGCGAGTCCGTAACGGCCGCCGATGATGTAGATGTTGTTGTCGTTGACCGCGACTTTGACATCGAGGTACAGCGGATCGCCGATGGCGCCGGGCTCTTTGGTTCTGTCGAGAACAGCAATGCGCTTGACCGTCTTCGGCAGAGCAGCGCGGAACGCTTCCGCGGCAAACGGGCGATACAGACGGACTTTTACAAGACCGAGCTTCATGCCGCGTTTTTCATTCAGGTATTCGATCGTTTCATCAATCGTTTCGCAGGAGGAGCCCATGGCAACGATCACATCGGTGGCATCCGCGGCGCCGACATAGTCGAACAGGTGGTACTGACGACCGGTCTTCGCGGCGACTTTGTCCATGTATTCCTGAACGATCGCCGGGGTGGCCTCGTAGAATTTGTTGACCGTCTCGCGGCCCTGGAAGTAGACGTCGGGGTTCTGTGCGCCGACGTTCGTGATCGGAGCTTCCGGACGGAGTGCGCGGGCGCGGAACTCTTCAATGTATTTCGGCTCGACAAGCTCTTTGATCGTGTCGTAGGAAATTTCGTGGAACTTGTGAACTTCGTGAGAGGTACGGAATCCGTCAAAGAACTGAAGGAACGGAACGCGGGCCTTGTAGGTGGAAAGGTGGGCGACAAGCGCAAGATCCATCTCCTCCTGAACAGACGCGGCGGCAAGCATCGCGAAACCGGTATTGCGGCAGGCCATCACATCGGAGTGATCGCCGAAAATCGCGAGCGACTGGGCGGCAAGCGCACGGGCCGTGACATGGAATACGGTCGGCAGAAGTTCACCGGCGATCTTGTACATGTTCGGGATCATCAGCAGCAATCCCTGCGACGCCGTGTAAGTGCTCGTCAGCGATCCGGCCACCAGAGAACCGTGAACCGCACCCGCGGCACCGGCTTCCGACTGCATTTCGGCAACGGAAACTTCCTTGCCCCAGATATTCTTTTTGCCTTCGCTTGCCCACTGGTCGACCCATTCACCCATGGTCGACGAAGGGGTAATCGGGTAAATTGCAGCGACTTCGCTGAGGGCGTAAGCCACATGCGCGGCGGCGTAATTGCCGTCCTGTGTATTCATATTTCCCGCCATTTTTTCCTCCTTACGGGTTGAGTTTGCGATCAAAGCCAAAAACACGTTACAAGATACATCTGCAAAAGAAAAAAGTCAAACCGATTCCCAAGGAATATATAAGGAAAAAAGAATACATTTCAAAAACAGAGAGCGGAAAAATGCTCTGCAATCCGCTTCCCCTGGAAAAAGGCCGGGGGACACAGACGGAAGAGACCTCCAGCACAGGAGGTCTCTTCCGTCTGCCCGGATCACCGCCGCTCTTTCACACTGCGGGAAGAAGCGGCGGTCGATGACTCCCGATCACCCCTCTTCAAACAGACAGCCGAACGCGCCCTTCCGGACCTCAACCGTTCCCAG
Source organism: uncultured Lentisphaeria bacterium (assembly GCA_905197955.1). Taxonomy (GTDB): domain Bacteria; phylum Verrucomicrobiota; class Lentisphaeria; order Victivallales; family UBA1829; genus UBA1829. Next base: position 57,724 of record CAJKAR010000029.1, read on the forward strand.
AAACACCCGGTTCCGGGCATCGACCTTGTCATAGGGCAGTCGGATTTCCGGAGTACCGTCGCGCCGGCCCACGGAAATCCAGAGCGAATAGAGCCCCGGTTTCAGGAAGGGAGCCCGGGCGCTGATCTGCAATCGGGAGACATGCGTTTTCAGCGGAGTCTTGTCCGGAGCACCCACCGGAAGTCCGCGCAGATTCAGGGTCTCGTCGGAAAGGACCGCAACAATGCCCCCGCGGTCATCGGTCAGGGTATAGGTCAGGAACGCATCCCGGTACGGTGGAGCGACCCCGGCATTCCCGACTTTGCAGCGGATCTCAAATGCCGTCCCCGGAAACAGAATCTCGGGAAATGTCACTTCCGGAATGACAAAACGGTATCCCATCCGCCGGTTGATCGCGCGTATCACATCCGCATTCTCCTTCCAGAACATCTCCGGATAGGCATGAATGGAAAGATAACTCACATGATACTCCTCCACAACCCGCTGAAGCATTCGTCCGTTCTCCCACCAGCCTCCCCGCCGGGGGTGACCGTAATGTTCGTGTTCCACGATTACCGGCAGAACGGGGTAAAATGTCCGGGCGAGATCGGCATGATGCCATGCCTTCTTTCCGCCGGAAACCAGAATGGAATCGTCCCGCATGCTGATTCCACGCTCCCGGCAGTAGCGCATCAGGGGGAAGTCCGCCCCCGGAGCGTTGGGGCCGATGACATCATCCGAAATCACCAGCTGGGTGTCGGGAAAGAACTCCTTGTACATGTCGATATGAATCCGGGCAAGGCGCTCCGTTTCCTTCTGACTCAAACGCTGACTCAGAAACGTATGCCCCTCTCCCCAGAGCCCGAATGTCCCGATGTCCACGAATGCAATATCCGGATTCCCGTTGTATCTGGCGCCGGCAGCCTTCAGAAAGTTGCGGAGCTTCGCCAGATAGACCGGATCATCATATATGGGATCCATCGCTTTCATCGGAACGGGACCATTGTTCCGATAGGTGTAGCGAAACAGCTTCGCTCCCGCCTTCTCCACCCATTTGGGCGTTGCATACTCCAGCCAGCCTTCCGAAGTGGTGAAGCGGAGCGCCACTTTTTTCCCCTTTGATATCCAGCGCTGCGCCGGAGTATCCAGAATCGGCCACTGGAATTTTCCCTCCTCCGGTTCGAGGAACGCCCAGGGGACCCGCATATACACGGTGGAACAACCTTCGAACCAGTCCAGCGTATCGGATGGCTCCAGATGCGCGCCATACCGTCGCGTCAGATTGGAATAAAAGAACATGGTCCACCCCATGCCGGGGTTCAGCAGAGCCTTTCCGTTGTCCTCCAGGCGTACCGTCATGAAGTCCCGTTCCTTCCACTTCGGGGGCTCCTTCGCCGTCAGGAAAAGTGGACTGAGCACCAGACTCAGCATACAAATCGCACGAATCATTCTTGTTTTCTCCTTGCCAATAGTCTCTCAAACTCTTCCGGTCTGTCCGTTTTCCACTTCCGTTCCGACCGCCGGGAAAATCGGAAACGGGGCCTGACTTCCGCACCCTTCCGCGCAGGGCCGGCACACAATCAAATGACTATCACTCCTTTCCGGGTATTTCCGATTGAGAATGCTGGAAGATCAGAAAATCTGCCAGTCTTCATCCTTGATGTCAATTCCGAGCGTATACTCGTCGCCGCTCCGTTTGAAAACTCCGTTGACGTGACCATCTACAAATGCAACATTGCAGCGGTTGTCATGGGGAGCGGACGGATAACTGAAATTACTCGCCGGACTGTTTGCAAAAAACGGAGACTGCACATTAGGCGCATATCCGATCATTCCGGAATCGGCAAGCATCGGCGTACTGGAGCTTCGTTTGAAGGCGGATATCTTCCGATACCCTCCCAGATAACCGCCCGCGGGATTCACCGTCGTATCCTTCTGCCATGTGCAGAGCGAGTACGTCCAGCCATACTCCGCTCCCTTTGACAAGCCCCAGTTTTTCGCCATAAGGCAAAGGAAAGGACCGTCTCCATGTTCCGTCGGCTTCCAGTAGTTGCTGTTCTTCGGAAGATAATTTAATTTTATGCCCAGAATATTCGGCCATGAGGTGGCTCGGCTGTCCCAGGGAGCCGGAAAGGTGTCGTTATAATCGCCGGCATACTGGAAAAGCCCCAGAGAAAGCTGCTTCTCATTGTTAATGCAAGTGGCATTCCACCCCTTCTCCCGCGCCTTGTTCAAGGAGGGAAGAAGAAGAGCTGCTAGAATTGCAATAATAGCAATCACTACTAAAAGCTCTATTAATGTAAATGATTTTTCAATATAAAAAACCCTTTTCCGATCTCCATTCCGGATTTCTTCCCCGGGATGGATTCCGACATCTGCACATGCTGCTGTTCTCATTCCTTGAATTTCCTTTTCTTGGAGTTATTCGTTCTTTCAATGATTGATAACGGATCCGTTGACAATCATTGAAGGCGTAAAATAATCATAAGGATTGGTGACGGGAGTGAATTTCCCGGGATTCTCCAGAAGTTCCAGAACCGCATCCATCTGTCCTTCCATATTCAGATCGACACAATCCAGAGGGGGATGCTGAATTTCCGCCGTCTGGAGGTGGCCGATTGTCACGAGGCTCAGCTCTTCCGGAATCCGGATCCCGGAATTCAGGCAGGCGTTGACAGCACCGGTGAACGAGTCGGAAGAAATGCCGATCATGCCGGTAAAATCCATTCCGTTTCGAATCACCTGAAGAAAATAGCGGTAGGTTTTATCGGGAGCATATTCCCCGGAACGAACTCCGCAGTTCAGAACAACACACTCCATTCCCTGATGTTTTCCATAATTTAAAACGCCGCGGACACGATCTTCAATCACGCTTCCATACGGTTCGGAAATCAGAACAGCGATTTTCCGGTGTCCGTAATTGAACAGGTGACTGGCCGCCAGAGTCCCGGCAAAGACATCGTCCGCTCCGACAGTCAGAACAGAAATATCCCCATGATGCCGGTTCATAATCACGAGCGGAACCGCTTCCATATACTGCTCCAGGAGTTTCAGGGTATGCGAATTCCACTGAGTTGAACTGCTGACCTGCAATGCAACCCCTTTGACATTTTCCTCCACAAGGGGAAGGTTCTGCGGAATCAGTTCCTCATAGTTGAATCGATGAATCAGAATCCGTTTGGGCAAATACTTCTCGCGCAGAGAATTGATATACTCCTCCATCAAGGTCAGATTGGTGGAATTCCAGCGGGGAACCGCAAAGAGATAAGTCGCGGGGGCATCGCTGCGGAAACGTCGGATCGCATCGGTCGTGAATGTTCCGCGACCGGGAACCACACGGAGAAATCCGGCTTTGCGGAAGCGCGCCACCGTCTGGTCCACCACCAGTTGACTGACATTGAACCGTTTCATAATCTCGCGGTTCGTCATGAACTGAACTCCGGGAGAGTATCTGCCCAGCTCTTCCAAAAGCTGTTCATAGAGAATTTCTGTTTTTAAAACTGCCTGGGGCATCCCTGTCACTCCGTTTTGTGTATTTGTGTATATTATAGCATATTAGTCACATTAATGCAATAGGTGTTTTTGAAAAAAAACAAAAAAACTTTTTCCAAACCTGCCCGCAGCAGAAAGAGACCCCGGAATGGCTCGAATCGGCTTCCGGTGCGATCAGCGGAACAAACACCGGAAGAGTTTTGCCGCACGCCCCGCGGGACTTGATTTTCGCTCGTTCGAATGCTATTTTAATTAAGGTCATTTCAATTAACGAATGCTAAACGAACTAGGGAATCAGAATGAAACTGCCTCCATTGAAAATCAGAAATCTGGAATCGAAATATCCCGTGATTCAGGCTGGAATGGGAGTCCGTATCGGTATGGCGGAGCTGGCTGCCGCGACCATCCGTGAAGGAGGTTACGGAACCATCGCCAGCGTCGGAATCGGAGACATCGAACGCGGAAAACATCACTTCGTCGATGAATGCAACACCAATTTCGCTCTGGAGATCCGGAAAGCAAAAGAACTTGCTCAAGGGAAAAAACCGCTCGGCGTAAATGTCATGGTGGCTCTCTCCAATTATGAGGAAATTATCAAAACCGCGGTGAAAGAGGGTGTCGATTACATTATCTCCGGCGCGGGACTGCCGCTCCCCCTGCCCGAATATGTCGGAGATGCGGATATTGCTCTGATCCCCGTCATTTCCAGCGGGCGAGCCTTCGAAGTTGTTGTCAAAACCTGGCTCCGGAAATACAACCGCAAGCCCGATGCAGTCATCATTGAAGGCCCCAGAAACGGAGGACATCTCGGCTTTACCATGGAACAGATCCAGCATCCGGAAACCTGTTCTCTGGATCTGCTTCTGAAAGATGTAAAGGAAGTCGCGGAACGCTACAATCTCGGTGAAATTCCCTATATCGCCGCAGGAGAAGTCGCCTGCCGTGCCGATATCGAAAATGCTCTGAAAATGGGCTACAACGGCGTACAGATCGGAACATTCTTCATCACCACGGAAGAGGCGGGAATCGATCGCAGAAGCAAAGAGGTCTTCGTCAACGCAAAACCGGAAGATATTGTGGTCATCAAGAGCCCGGTGGGACTTCCCGTCCGCGTGCTCAAAACGCCGCTGGTTCAGAGAGTTCTGACAGGGGGAAAGGAAAAATTCTCCTGTCCGTACCGCTGTCTCCGTTCCTGCGATCCGCGGAAATCGCTCTTCTGTATTGCCCGCGCGCTTCTGGCGACCTGGTCCGGCGATGTCGAAAACGGACTCTATATGACCGGATGCAACATCAATTCCGTAAAGAAAATTTATCCGATCAAGGAATTTTTCGATACTTTGAAAGACTGAGCGCAACGCGCCGCCGGAATTCCGGCGGCTTTTTCATTTCCGGGAAATTATGAAAAAACACAGCATCATACCAAGTGCCTTCCATACCTCGGGAACCCAGATCGCCGCTCTTTCCGCTGCACACTTCATGGTGGATATGCTCGGCGGGCTGCTGCCTGGTTTTCTTCCGATTGCTCTGACGCACTTCAATCTTAACCTCGGCATGGGAGTGATTATCATCACCAGCATGAGCATCGGCTGCAATATCATGCAGATTCCGGCGGCCATGCTGGGAAGAGAGACTCGTAAACCCTGGCTGTTAAATCTGGGACTTTTGATGGCGGGACTGATTGTGCTCCTTGCGGCCATGCCATCTGCGACTCCGGTTTTTGTGCTCTGCATCCTGATGGTGATTGTCGGAGCGGGAATTGCGATTGTACATCCGCATGGTCTCCGCGGCACTCAGCACATCGGAAAAATTGCTCCGAGCGTCACGACTCCGACGTTCATGACAGGTGGATTTCTCGGCAGTGCGGTAGGACCATGGATCAGTGCTCTTCTGGTCGGTCATTTCGGATTGAAAGGACTCTACTGGATGATTCCGCCGATCCTGCTTATCATACTTTCTCTGCGTCTGAGCAATGTCAAACTGGCACCGGACCATGCACAGCCTGTCGTCCGGGAAGAAAAAGATCCCGCCGCGGAGAAGACAGCCTCCATTCAAACAGCAGCAGAGGCCCCCTGGAGCTTCTGGAACCTCTTCCTGATCGCGACCCTTCTGAATACGGGAACGGTGACCATTCAAGCGCTTCTGCCATCCTATCTGGTCATGCTGGATTTTGCACTTTCGTTCGGAGGGTTCAGCGCGATGCTTTTCGGAATTGGTTCAGCGATCGGTTCCATCACGATCGGTTTTCTGGTACGGAAACACCGCTGTGCACCGTTTGTACTCAATGGACTGGCGCTGGGGATTCCGACTCTGCAGGTTTATTTTCTAGTTGCGCAGTATTCTGCGGCCTGTCTGCTGATTATGCTGGGCGGACTGCTGGCGAGTTCCTGCTATCCGCTGCTGGTCTCCATGTCGCGCAATGCGGAAGGATCTCTGCCGATGAGCACACGGATGGGACTGATTGTCGGAGGAACATGGGGACTTGCCGGAGTGGCTCTGCTGGTCATCGGGCAGATTGCCTCCAGAATCGGACTGGCTCCGGTCATGCACCTCTCATGGTTCTTCTACTCCTTCACCCTGATTGCCGCACTTCTGACCATGAAAAAAAGATCCACATAAATTCTCATACCGCCCCTCCTCCGGTTCCGGAAAGAGAGGGAGCGCAGCAGCAAAAACAGAAGAAATCATTCGAAGAAAAGAGAACAGGCTGCTTGATTTTCCGTTTTTGACCGTTATATTGCAGGACAATGTTTTTTACGGGGCATAGCGCAGTCTGGCTAGCGCGTCTGCTTTGGGAGCAGAAAGTCCAGGGTTCAAATCCCTGTGCCCCGACCATTTTCTTGATTCTCCACCGACCGGTCTTCTGGTCGGTTTTTTCGTTTTGGGGGTAAATTTGAGCTCAACTCGCGTTTTGCCCGAAAGCGGAGAATCTCCACTTTTCTCTTATGAAGGTGTGTTTCAGACCTTCTCCCGGTAAATTCTCCGGGGGAGTAAAAGACCGGTCTTTTGGTCTGGAGAGCATTTTTTGACGGAAACACACGTCGAGAAGCTCGACCTTTGATCGTCAATTTTTCTCTGCTATACATTCATTTTGTAATCCTTTATTAATATAACATGTTTATAATTAAGCAATAATGCAAAAATAAACTTGCAAAGGACATGCGTTCAAAAAATCAAGAGGTCGACCCCTTATTCGCGCAATTCATAACAGAAGACTTTTTGATTCAGAGAATTTTTCGAGTTTTGCGAAATTTGCTTTTCAGAACAAACAACCTTTACTCAAAAAACAAAACGGAGCAAGATCTTTGCAAGGAAAGAGCTTACTCCGTTTTTTTGCAGGGATATTATTTGAAAAAGGGATTGTATTTCGGAAAAATCAATCCTTCTTCTGATCGATCTCAAGGAGATGCATAGTATAGTAACAGCATTCCAAACCAAAAGGAAATATGACAAATCGTCAGATGGCGTCATAACTTCTACATGTAGGGAGATTCAGCAGTTAAGAAAGCTAAATCTTTTGTTGCTTCGTATTCTTTTTTATATTCATCTCCAAAAACTTCATACGCACATTGATAGATTTCTTTTTCAACAATCTGTATCCAATTTTTTATAGCAATTATCCCGATGAACGCTTGAGAAGAGATATTCAAGTTTAAAAATGTCACACAAATTTGTGCAAATGAGATAACTGCATTATTTAATGGAATATTTAAACCATAATCCGAGGCTCCTGTTAAAATATGCAGGTCTGAATGTTTGTCTCCTATTTTTGAAAAAGTGCCTTGAGGGGCTGCATGTACCACTTTATGAGATAACTTGTGTTGTTTAATCCATGGATCTATATTCAATACTGTTTTTTGCTCAATTTCTGCAAATGTGATTCTGCTAGTTCTTCTACGATTGGCAAAACAACTAGCCTCTATTGCCCAATTCTGATATCCGCAATCAAAATCCTTAAAATCATAATAACTTTTTGCAACTGTATCACCATACTCATTGATGAATAATGCAATAACAGCTAATTCATAAAGAGTTCTCCAACGAGCAAAGGCTCCATCTGCGAACCCGTGTTTTGCCAAACAAACTATTTCGCGATATACTTGACAAGCTCTGCCTGCAATATATTCCAATGTGATGAAACGATATGGCATTGGAGTTGACTCGTATTTTTTTATATAATCGCCCAATATTTCATCAGCAATAATACTCATTGCATCACATGCAACAAAAGCTCGAAACCATTTCTTTTCTAATCCAACCGTAAACTCATCTGACCATAAACGGTGTTCAGCAACAGCCTCATACATTCCTTTGTAAAGAGATTTCAAGAATTCATTACGATACAGCTTTATAAATTCATCAAAACATTCTTTTATTGTATCTTCAGAAATATTTTTTTGTTCTGCTTCTGGATGGACTTTTTTTAAGAAGTCAGAAAATAATTCATGAAAATCTGTTATCATGTTTTGCACGTCTCCTTCAACTGGAAACTTTTTATTGAAAGATTTTTGTAAAAGTCATTAAGTTACTATATCCCATTGTTTGCGGGTTACAAGTTCCGAAATTAGTTTTAGTTGGTAGCAAAGCCGAATTAAAGTAAAGCATATAATTGTTCCTATACTGGCGAAAACAGCATTTTGTTATGGAACTATGCCCGAGCCCTGACTTCTCTTAGCTAACTCCCCTGCAGGAAAGCTACAGACTATTTGGGGACAGAGGCGAATCGCCTTCATAATGCGTTCGAGATCGTTATTTGTCCACAATCTGCACAGCCGTTCAATGAGTTCCATGGCGAGATAGGGATTGGGGATTTTTTGAAGGAGGAAATAGGCAAAAAATAAATGCCGTCTGGCGACCATGTCTGCCAGACGGCATTTTCTCTTCATAATGACGAGTCGGAGCTCATAGACTTTGCTTTTCGGGGGATCAGCAAGGCAATCTGTTCGGGGAATTGTGATTTCAGAATTAATTGTGAAACATCTTTTCCTGTTCCGCCCATGAGTCGGGAAAACTCCGGCGGCAACTATCCAGGGAAAGGTCAAGTTCGCCGGAGAGGAGTTTATGA
>CAJKAR010000030.1 GCA_905197955.1 uncultured Lentisphaeria bacterium
GGTGCAGGGCCGTCGGTCCTGCCGAGGGGTGTTGGGGGCGAGAAGCCACCAACCCCAATACAGAAAAGATAAACGCAACTTCTTATTTTGACCCGCGAGCGAGCTTGCGGGAGACTCCGCCATCGACGACGAAAGTCTGTCCGTTGACGAACGATGCCTTTTCCGATGCGAGGAACAATGCGCACTCACCGATATCGCGCGGGATTCCGAGACGGCGCACGGGAATTCCCGAAGCGATTTCCTCGCGGTTGAACCCGGGAGCACCGCACATTCGATCGACCTCGATATAACCGGGAGCGATACAGTTTACGCGAATTCCTTCGGGTCCGACTTCCAGAGCGAGTTCTCCGGTCATGGAGTGAATCGCGCCTTTGCTCATGGCATAGAGGGTCCGTCCGGGGACGGTTGTCTCCATCTGAACAGACCCGATATTGATAATGGAGCCGCCACTCCCAGACTTCCGCATCAGACGAATTTCGTTCAAACAGCAGAAAAGGGTTCCCTTGATATTCATATCGGTCAGCTTCCGGTAGAACTCGAAGTCAACCGACTCCAGCGGGACGTATCCGGGATCCCATCCGGCGTTATTAATCGCGACATCAAGTCCGCCGAAGAGCTCTTCCACACAGGCAAAGAGACCATTGATCCCCTCTTCCGTACCGAGATCGGCGCGGCAGACATGAATTTTTCCGCCGAATCCACTCAGTTCCTTCCGCAGTGATTCCGCCTCATCCGGATTGCTTCGGAAATGAAGAATCAAATCGGCTCCGGCTTCCGCAAACGAGCGGGCGATTCCTCTGCCGATTCCTTTTCCCGAACCGGTGACCAGAACACGTTTTCCAGAAAACTCACCCATCATTTCACCTTCAGGAGATAGGTTCCGGGGGCCACAAGGATCGAGCCGTCGGAGGCGACAGGAATCGTTTTTCCATTTGCCGCCTCTTCACAGGAGATGAGTTCGAGAGCGTTCAGTTTGAAATCGACTTTTCGTTCAGACAACTGAGAAACAGGCGGTTCCTTGAGGCAGTTCACATAGCGGTTTGCCATAAAACGATAGGTCTTTCCGCGTCCGGGATCACTCAGGAAGCTCTGCGCCGGAAAGATATCCAGAATCCATTCATGATCGTTTTTCTTTTCAAGGAAATAGGCTCCGTTCGATCCGCTCTCCGCGAAGAGAGATTTTCCGCGACCGGAAACGATTTTCAACGCGGAAACATCGCCAAGCGGAACCGTATTGTCGTTGGAATACCGGAAAATGGATTCATTTTTGAAATAAACAAAATCGTTCTTCCGTTCCAGAGCATAATCATTTCCATGCCATGCTTCCTCCTCCATTGCGATAGTATCCTGCGGCTCGTGATACCGGAAAATCTCTCCGGCGGCGGCAAAGCACGCGGCGCGGGATGGAGTGTGCGCAATATTCATGAAATGAACCAGCCATCCGGGATTCCAGGCTGCCACGGCATACGGAGTATAAGTAAAGTATGCGGCAAGCTGAACATCGTACTTTGCGAACATCGCAGCGATGGCGGCGAGCGGATAACCGTTCTGCGTGGCAGTGGCATCGAATTCATACGCGACGCGGGCGAATTTCCCCTTCGGAAGATTCTCATAGGGTTTGAACCATTTCACGGCAAGATCCAGATGGTTGTAGGAATCGGTATTGGAGCCGTCGAAGGAGTTCACGTTCAAATAGGTTCCGAGCGTCAGGGCGTCGATGTCGCACTTGTCGAACATCGGCCGGAGGTCCTCGGGAATCGTTCCATTGTAAGAGGGGAACTGCGCTTTGATGACATTTCTGCCAAAATATTTGTCAACCACAGGCCAGAGACGCTCAAAATAATTCCGGACCAGCTCCGAACGGAACACACTGAATCCCTTTTCATCATTGGAGACTTCCGGATGCTCCTTCAAAAACGCGTCCCACTTGGCAACAAGTTTCAGACGCTGCCGTCCGCGCGACCATGTAGCGGCATCCATTCCGGATTTTTCCAGATCAACATCACTGCCAAGCTGGCTGAAATCCGGGAACCTCGGTTCATTGAAAAGCTCAAACGCAATAATATTCTTATATTCATTCATGCGTTTTCCACTGACCGTGCTTTTCCGGGTGAACAGCGCATTCAGATAGGTTTCCTGACAGCGGATCGCATCGGGATCCCAGATCATGGAATCACAGGAATAATAGTTGGAAAAACCGAACGCCTCCTGCGCATCAATGAACCAGTAGGCATAATATTTTTCCTGATAAATCTGATTGTTGACCGTATTCCACCAGACAGTCGGAGTGATCATCAGATAGATTCCGTTCTTCTCGCACTGATCGACCAGATAATCGAAAACGCGCATGTTCTTGTTTTCCACAATATTGCCGTCTCGATCTGTAATTTCGCGATCATAAAGGTGCATGCGGATGAAATCAATGTTCATCAGCTTGAAATGCCGGATATCATCGTCAATGGCGGCGAAATGATCCTTTCCAAGCTCTTCGATGTTGTAGAAGTTGCTGTTGAACGGGGTATAATAGTTCACACCCCAGAGTTTGACTTTTTTTCCATCCGCGTCATAAATGACGCTGTCCTTGACGGTAAACGGTGTAGAAAAGTGATTCATATCTCAATCCTTTTTTTGGCTCAAATAATACTGACAGGTGCCTAAAATCGTTCCATCCTCCAGAACGCGCTCCTCGCCGGAGAAGTTTGCCGTAATCACGACTCCGTTTTCAAAGGTTGTCCGCTGAACGAGGCGATCCGGCGAGAGAGATTCAAAAGAACACATCCGGGTACAAGCGACTGCGCGCACCGCCGGAGCAACCCGATGATAGGAAGCGGCAATCTCCTCTTTTCGCTCCTCCCATTGCGTAGCGGTGAGACTGTACAAAGGCGGTTCTCCGTAAAGCGCATCGAGCAGGTCACGCACAGGCATCAGCTCCGGACAGCAGTTGGAACTGTCGCCCCAGTACCAGTAGCTCACAACGCAATCATGATACACCAGCTCCCAGAGCGGAATCCGATATTGCGGATTCAGCATATAGCGGGTGAACGACGGCGGAATCTCTTTCCCGCGGTAGATCGTTGTCATCCGCCGCCCGGCATCTTCCGCCCGAAATGGAATCGGACTCATCATTCCTTCCGAAAAATGAAAACTTCCAGCCGCTGCCTCGCATCCGACCTCCACCCCGCAGACCAGTCCGATATCCGCAAGGAACCGAAGTTGTGTGTTGATATAGCGGATGGAATCGGAACGAGTCGTCGGGTGGATCGGATGATAACACTCCTGAAGACAGCTCCCCGCCTGCACATCAATAAAGCGAGAATTGTAACCGACTTTCTCCACATCCGGCGGAACGTTTTCCATGGTCAGTTTCAAAGCGGGAATCTCACAGACCGCATGCTGGGGATGAAGTTTTCCATCCAGTCCATGCAGCTGCCATGCCTTTCCGTATTGTCCGTCGCGGTCGATCCGGACGATCTCCGGCCAGTATTTCGTATTGACACTCCGCTTCACCCGGTACGGGATGATCTGATCGACATCCGTCTTCGGCAAAACATCGCGATAGATATCGTATTTTCCAACCAGAAAACCTATGTTCTTCAAAAAAGCGCAGTCCTCCGGAGTTTCCCCCTCGAACGAGTTCCAGAGAATGCGATCCATTCCCAGAGCCTCCAGATCGCCGGCGATCTTCCGCACATCGCGCGGGGTCTTTTCCGGCTCCTCCGGACGGGCATACAGACGATTCATGTTGTTGTCATCCCAGAGCCAGAGATCCGCCGCGCCAATCAGCTTTTCCAGCTCCGGCGTATGCTTTTTCTTCTGCTCCAGCGTCACCACCTCACCCCGGGATTCGCGCCACGCTCGGTACTGTCCCGCGCCATCGGAAAGCCCCTTGGCAAAGAACCAGCGGATCGCGCGGGAATATCCCCATTCGCCCTTTTCGCCCTGCCAGACAACCCGGCTGTGAAGCAATCCGTTCTCCGGCGTATTGCTCAGCACGGCATCCGTTCCGCATTCCACCCCCGTCAGGACACAGAGCGGTCCGCGCTCAAATCCAAACAGGCACATGGAAGTTCTCATTCCATAATAAAACGGCATTGTCTCCGGAAGCGGAAAAGAAAGTTCCTCCACCGGAAACGCCACTCCGGTTCCAAGCGGAAAGATCCCGATATCGCCCGGTTTCATCTTCCAAGCGGGCGGCCATGCGACCTCCTCCGGCATGGGGCCTTCGGCGTTCAGACGCAGTTCTACTCCGCCGCTCTCCGGCAGACTCAGCGATGCATGCACCACAAAGCCGGAACACTCCACATCAAATGTCAGACTCTTCTCATGAAGTGCAGCATTGAATACGGAACAGGAGGAGGCGCACTGTTCCAGCACCGTCCCATCCCTTTTCAGACTCACGGAAAGCGACTGTTCCGAATTCAGCCAGACACTCAGTGTTTCATTTTCCAGACAGAGCATGAAAAATCTCCCGTTATTTGAATTCCTTCCGGATCATTTCAAAGAGCTCATCAAACAACGCATCGCTCACCGGATCACTCACATACCCGGGTTTGCGGCAGTAGGCACTTTTCACGAATCCGCGCCGTTTCAGAATCTCCTTTTCGAAATGGATAATCATCTCGACATTCTGGCGGATGTGATTCAGAAGCGCATTCAGCTTGTCATGGGTCTTCTGTGCCGTTTCGGTATCACCGGCGAGAAGCGCATCCCAGATCTTGCGGTAGACATCCGGCATGGACGGTCCCGGCATGACTCCGGCAGCGCCGCGGCGGAATCCTTCAATCATCTGGAAGCCGGCGTTGCCGACAAAAATTTTGCGTCCGGCAGGCAGCAGAGTCATCAGTTTGGAAATGTACGCTCCCGGCGGTTTGCACTCGATCTTGAAATAAGCTAGATTCTGATGTTTCTTCGCCAGATCCGCCAGAATCTCCGGCGCAATCGCAACCCCCGTCTGCTCCGGTGCATACTGGAACATGACCGGAATCCGGACACTCGAACAGACCGCATCAATGTGCGCAAACAACGCCGCACCGCCGGGTTTCAGAAAAAACGGAGGAAGCACCATCATGCAGTCCGCGCCGGAGGCCTCAATGTGCTTTGCCCATTTGACCGCGCATTCCGTCGAATGCCGCGTGTTGGAAACGATCACGGGCACTCCGTTCTCATGGCAGACCCGAACGGTGGATTCGATCAGTTTTTCCTCCTCGTCGCGATCCAGCTTGTAGTATTCGCCGGCAATTCCAAACAGCGTCAGCGCCTGTGCGCCGCGGCGGATCAATTCCGCACAGCAATGTTCGTAACCTTTGTAGTCGACCTCGCCCGCATCGGTAAATACCGCGGGAGCTATCGGACAAATTCCCTTGATTTCCATTTTTTCACCTCTTATTTTTCCATTTGAAACTCTTTTGTATCCTCAATGAGCTCTGCCATCGGAGGAAGAATCCGTCCGGATTTCAGACAGAACTCCTTCTCCGAGAAATTCACCGTTACGGAAACGCCGTTCGCAAACGCAGTCCGCTGAACCAGCCGGTCTTTGCTGAGATACTCAAACGAAAGCATTCTCTCGTATCCGGTCAGTTCGGCCGTGCGGGAAGCCCGCAGCGCCGATTCCAGCAGACGATCCTTCCATTCTGTCCAATCCGAAACATGGAAGGAGTACAGCGGAGGCTGTCCGTAAAGAACATTGAACAGATCCCGCAGCGGAAGCAGTTCCGGACAGCAGTTGGAACTGTCGCCCCAGTACCAGTAACTCACCGCGCAGTCGTGATAGACCAGCTCCCAGAGAGGAATCCGGTATCGCGGATTCAGCATAAACGCATCAAACACCTTTTCATGCTCCTCCGGCGTGTAAAGATGAGCCTTGCGGCGTCCCGATTCGCGATAGTTGATCCGATAGAGCGCCGGACTCATTTTCCCCTCGCAATAGCAGAACGAGGAAAGATATGGTTCCGCGCCCTCTTCCGTTCCGGAGATCAGACCGCTCTCTGCAAGTACGCGCAGAGCATCCTGACGCTTGCTGACACACTCCCGGCGAGTCAGCGGATGCTCCGGCGACGCACACTCCGAAGAACCGCATCCCATCACATCGAAAAACCATGCCGAAAACCCGTAACGACGGGCTGCGTCAGGAACCTCCTCCCGCGTATACTTCTCCACAAAATACGGACAGGTCCGATTCTGATAATGCATCACTCCGTCCCTTCCGCGCAGCGCCCACGCCAGAGCAAATCCCCCTTCGGCACAACGAACCGTATCTGCGGGCCAGTATCTCATCCGTCGTGCGGTATAATCGCATTCGCGGATGCGTGCCGGAGAAATCAGCGGAGCCACATCGCCCGGAAGTTCATCCTCCATATTATCGTATTTGGCGCTGAGAAACCCCGTGCATTCGGTGATTTCCCGCGCGACACTCCGATCCCCCGCGAAAAAGATTCCCATCAGGGCTTTCCGGCATCCTCCGGCTTTCAGCTCCTCCGCAATTCGGAGGATATCCGGTGCGCCTGGAGTCAAATCGGCGTTGTCCTCGGTTCCATACATGAAGTTTTCGTAATTATCGGGCCAGATCCAGAAATCCGAAGCGCCGATCAGACGATCCAGCTGCGGCACCTTCTCCCGTTTTTCCCGCAACGTAACCACCTGTCCCAGCGACTCCCGAAATGCACGGTACGCTCCGCAGAATGCATTCAGCCCCCCCGAATCCCCCGCCAGAAAACGGACCGCCCGTTCATATCCCCATTCCCCCTGCTGCGCCTCCCAGCAGAGCTGTGAATGGAGCAGTCCCTCCTTCCGCCGCTCGTTCCGGACGGATGCATCAACACCTTCCTCCGGAGCCAGAGCGATCCACGCCTCTCCGCGCAGAGAAGCGATCAGCGCCATGTGCCACACCTGTGTTCCGAACCACGCCCGTTCCGGCAGAATCGGAATCGAGGGATCGTCCACCGGGAACGCAAACCCCTCTCCGGCGGGAATCAGCGCAAGATCCCCCTTCTCCGGAATCAGCGCTCCGGGATACTCAAACGCATCCGGCATCGGGCCTTCCGCGGAAAGACGCAGCTCCGGATATCCATCCGACGCAAACCGCAGGATCGCATGCACGGCAAGCGGAAATCGCGGAGAGGAAAGAATATAGCGGATGCCTTCCCCATCCTGCTCGACCTTGTCAACGACAAAACCGTTTCCCTCGAAACGGAAAACAACCGACCCGCGGACGAATTCCATGGACGCATCCATCTCATTCAGTCTGATTTCCGCCCCGTTTCGATTCAGCTCCACCATGTGACCGGACTCCTTTGTTTCAGCGCAGATAGGCGAAATCGCAGCCTTCATCCGCCTGCAAAACGCTGTCGATGTAATGACGGACGAATCCACGCTCGAACTTTTCTTTCGGTTCGAAAGTTGTCTCGTTCAAACGCTTTGCGATCTCCTCCGGGGAAAGCTCGACGTTCAGGATTCCCTTTTCCACATCCATTTCGATGATGTCGCCGTTGCGGACCGCGCCCAGCGGGCCGCCGTCGCACGCCTCAGGACAGACATGCAGAACCACCGTTCCGAACGCTCCGCCGCTCATGCGGGAATCCGTAATGCGGACATAATCCTTGATTCCGCGTTTGTAGAGTTTCGGCGGAATCGGCATGTAGTTTCCGAATTCCGGCATTCCGGGTGCGCCTTTCGGCCCGTACCCCCGCAGAACGATCGCCTTGTTTTCGTCCATATCGGACTCCGGATCCAGCAGATACTTCTCCGCCTCGGCGAGCGTATCGAAGACGCGCGCCTCCCCGCGGAACTTCATAATCGATGCCGCAGAACGCTTGATCACCGCACCACGCGGCGCAAGATTTCCATACAAAACCGCAATGCCGCCGTTATCCGCCAGCGGCTTGTCCAGCGAAGCGATCACCTCCGGATGATACGGTTTCTGCACATTTTTCAGATTTTCTTTCAAGGTATGTCCAGTAACAGTCATCACATCACCGTTGAGCAGGGGTTCCAGCTCCTTCATCAGCGCAGGAACGCCGCCCGCCTGATGGAACTCGATTCCAACGGTTCCCTTGCCGGAAGGCTTTACATCAACGAGCAGTTTTGTACGGTCGCTGATCTCCTGGAACAGAGAGAGGGGAAGCGTGATCCCGGCACGGCGGGCAATCGCCGTCAGATGAATAATCAGATTCGTAGAACCGCCGGAAGACATCAGAACCGTAATGCAGTTTTTCAATGCGTCGAGTGTGACGATGTCTTTCGGTTTGATATCGCGTTCGATCAGCGTCATGATCTGGCGACCGCTCTCCTCGGCGTAGCGCATCTTTTCGGCGGAGACTGCGAGGGCGCTTGCACTGCCGGGCAGACTCAGTCCGAGAGATTCCGTGGCACACTGCATGCTGTTCGCCGTTCCCATGATCGGGCACGCGCCGACGGATCCGTAGAGACAGCCTTCCACACCTTTGAGTTCATCCTTTGAAATTTCTCCGGCAAGATATTTGGTCCAGAGTTTGAAGCTGTCGGTTCCGCACGCGAGAGATTCTCCTTTGTAGTTTCCGGGCAGCATCGGTCCGCCGGGGAGAAAGATCATCGGCTTGTTCGCGGAAACTGCCGCCATCAGCTGCGCCGGAACGTTCTTGTCGCAGGAGCCGAGCAGGATCACGCCGTCAAACGGATGACGCGCAATCAGTTCCTCGGTCGTCATGGAGAGCAGATTGCGGTAGATGAGGCTGGAAAGATCAAAAAAGACCTCGCAGATCGACATTGTGTTGACCTCCAGCGGAAATCCACCCGCCGCCCAGACTCCGCGTTTGACGGCCTCCGCCATCTGCCGGAAGTTGTAATGCCCCGGATTCGTCTCCGCCCAGGTGTTGATGATCCCCACAATGGGGCGTTCAAGATCCGCATCCGTATAGCCCATACTCTTGATCAGGGCGCGGCGGAGCAGACACTGCCTCGTTCCCGGCTTCAGCCAGGTCTTTGAATTTGAGTTCTGCATTTTTTTCCCGTTTTTATATGAAAATTGCTGTGTGAAAAATCAGTCCGGTTTGATGGAAATCAGTTTCGAGGCCAGCTTCTTCTGCGTAAATCCGAACACCGGGTTCTCAATCTGCCGGATCAGCAGTTCAGCGGCGCAGTCGCCAAGTTCCGCCATCGGCGGCTCCACCGTCAGGAGTTCATGCGGCAGAAAGGTAATCAGCGGAGCATGGTCAAAACCGGAAAGCCGGATCCCTGTAAGATCTATTTTCATTCTGCGCATGATCCGGATGAAGTCTCCGGCACAGGTGTCGTTCAGACAGCAAACCGCATCAGGACGCTTCTCCGGATTCCGAAAGAGTTCAAAAAAGCGCATCCGTTCCTCCTCCGAATTCTCCCGTGTGCAGATCAGCTCCTTCCTCAGCTTCAGACGGCACTTCCGCAACCCTTCCAGAAATCCCCGTTTCCGCTCAATCGCAGCAAGCGGATTGATATGTTCGTTGCCGTAAAGTGCAAAATGACGGCATCCTTCATCGTAAAAACGCAGAACAATCCCGGTAATGCCGTCGGCATTCTCGAAGGTCAGCAGATTCCCACGGATCCCTTCCGGCAGACGGATCAGAAACAAAACCGGAATCCCGCAGGACGCCAGATGCGAATATGCGCTCAGCGCCTTCATCCCCGGATCCGCATAAATTACAAGACCGGCGGGATTCCTCGAAATCGCCGTCGCGATGATCCGCTCCTGCGATCCCGTATCCCCGCACAGCGGAATAATGGAACTCAAATAGTTCCGATCCGCCGCCGCTGCGCTGAACCGTTTCAGGGATTCGGCAAAAAACACAACGTCATGACAGAGAAAAATCAGCTCGCGGGAGATCACTTTTGTACTCCCCGCCACGACACTTCCTATGCCGTTTTTCTTCTCAATCAGCTTCCGATCCGCCAGTTCCGCAAGAGCGCGGCGGAGCGTGGGCTTGCTGACGCCGAACCGATCCGCAAGCTCCTGTTCCGACGGAAGAAGCGTCCCTTCCGCCATTCCGCTCAACGCCTTCTCCAGTTTGCCGATCAAGGTCTGATAGATATTGTTTCTCGCCATCGGATTTCTCCCTTTCTCTTTAAGATATTCCCGAATCGAACAAATGCAAACAAAAAACGCAAAAAAATTAAAATTATTTTAATGGTAGATCAATTTTCAAATAGAAAAATAATATTCAAAACAAAACAGCTTGAAAAATAAAAAGACCTCCGCCCGGCAGATCCCGGAGAATCCGCCACCGCTGGAGGTTTCATTTCCTTTCGGGAATCAATCAGTTTTTCAAAAGCGCATCGGCCTTTTCCGCCATTTTGCGGATACGTCCGGCATCCGGCTCACCGAGCGATCCTTTCTGAATCACAGCCTTCACGACTTCGACACAATTCCGGAATGATCCGGTCAGAGTCTCGACATGCCCATCCAGAAACAGCACCGGCAGCGCCTTCTTTTCCGGAGACGGCATCTCAAATGCAACCGGAATCCTGTTAGGATTGCGCCACTGCTTCAGATCCCCGATTTCGCCGAAATACACATACGCAATACGCTTTGCATCAAACTCTTTCTCCTGGACAGGCGCTTCCGCATTGTAAAACACCTTCAAATCCGGCAGATAATTGTCCTGGAACAAGACCCGGAGCCCCTCCGCGCCATATCCGGTGGGAAACTGATCCTTATGATCCGCGGAGTACATGGCAAGCCCCAGTCCAATCTGCTTCAGATTTCCGACGGAACGTAATAGAGGATTCCCGACACGGCCTTTCCCGGTGCCTTCGCCGGCAGAGAGCTTCTTCGATACACTCGCCTTCATGGTTTTCAGGAAATAGGGGATCATCGCCACATAATTCGGAACGAGCGGCTTGTCGGAATGGGAATACGAAACATATCCATTATCCGTGGAGGAAACAACTGTCAACACCTGAATAAACAGTTTTTCCGCCTCCTTTGCCGTATCCGCCGTTCCAGCTTTTGCGGAAAAGCCCCGCATAAGTTTCATATATTTTCTGGAAGTGTAGACGCAGGCAATCCCCTTCATCCGGAGCCCTTTCGAAAAACGAATGAAATCCGGATCCGTCGTGATATC
Organism: uncultured Lentisphaeria bacterium; assembly: GCA_905197955.1. GTDB lineage: Bacteria > Verrucomicrobiota > Lentisphaeria > Victivallales > UBA1829 > UBA1829. The sequence goes on from CAJKAR010000030.1 coordinate 11,070, forward strand.
CGGAATCTTTCCCGCACGGACCTCAAACGGATCCACCGCTCCACCAACCCGGCAGATCAGATATCCATTCTTCTGCATCAGCTCCACTTCCATCGGAAGAGGAAATTTGATTTTCCCGTCGACCGCCGCAATTCCTCTTTTCTGAAGCTGCGAAGCGATCAGTTGAAACAAGGAGTCATCTTTTGTCTTCAGCAGGTAGGTCAGTGTAAACGGCAGAAGCGACGGAGCGCGTTTATTTTCATCAAACACAACCGTCAAACTGCCGTCAATGGAATTGAGGAGTTTTGAAACATCAATGCCGGAAGCAAGCGCCGACTGCTCCATGGACTGAAGAAGCATCAATGCCGTCTTCTCCCCGTTTTTCTCCAGACTCTCCTTGATAAAGCGCCAGGTCCCGGCGAAATCCCAGTCTGCGGTCATAAACATTCCGACGGAGGCGGGGATCATCTTCAGGACCTCGAATTCATGATCCTCCTTCCCAGCCAGATTCCAGACGAATCCCTTTTTCCGGGCATCCGGACAATAAAACACGGTGCGGTCGCTATACAGCCCATCCGCTTTTTTCACGGAACTTTTACCGAATCCCTGAATCTCCCGGACTCCGGAATCCTTCAGCAGAATCGGCAGAATATGGGAGGCGGCTTCCTGAACATTTTTGCCGCGCGGACCATACAGTTTGCCGATCGTGTCGAATACCGCCGGAATAGCGTCGATCTGCTTCACGATCAGAGTTCCGCTGTTGTAGAAATAGTATTCGCCGCCCGGCTCAAGACGGGAAGTCGTCGCCTCATACGGCGTTTCCGCAAAACAGGTACAGGCCAGAACAGAAGCGGCAAGCGTTGCCGCCGGACAAAATGCACGTAAAATTGTCATCGGAATATCTCCCTGTCGTTTGATTCTTCCTCTTCCGCTGCTTCCTTCCCGGAAAACAGCCTCTCCGCAAAGAATATAAGATTCCGGCAGGAAAAGTCAAGAGGAATCGGGATTGAAAAAACAAATTCTCCGGATATTGTATCTGAAATCATCTAGGAAGGATTTTTTCAATGCGTCAATCCCTGAAACTGTTTACCGTAACGGCGGCATTCGCGCTGTTCTGTACCGCATTTGCCGCGCCGCTTCAGATCTGCAAATTCAAGGGCGATAAAAAAGCAGCCGTTTCCCTGACGTTCGACGACGGCACACTTGATCATCTCGTTCACGCCCTGCCCCTCCTGAAACAATACGGATTCAAAGGGACCTTCTACATCATAGTCAACCGAGTTCCGCAGCAGGGGAAACCCTCCCGTCCGCTGAACAGCATCCTGACCTGGGACGAACTGAAACTCTTCCTCGCCGAAGGCCATGAAATCGGCAACCACTCCATGACCCATCGCCGCCAGCTCACGAAAGAAAAAAGCATGGAGGATGTCCGGCGCGAAATCAACGATCCGATCCCCATCTTCCGCGAAAAACTCGGGATCAACGTGGAAACCTTCTGCTATCCCGGCTGCGCCAACACTCCGGAAATCGAACGAATCGTCAAAGAACACCATCTGGACGCCTCCCGATGGCGCTACGCCTGCGGCGGACCAAAATTCACACTCGAACAATGGAAACGGTACATGGAACGAATTCTTGCAAAAGGCGAAGATGCCGCCATGATGATCCACGGCACCGTTCCGGGAGGCGGCTGGAGTCCCTTCCCCGATCCGGCCATGTTCGAAGAGTGTCTCAAAGACCTGAAACAAAGAGAAGCTCTTCTCTGGATCGATACCTATGCCAATGTCTCCAAATACAAACTGCTCCGGGACTCCTCCACCATCGAAATCCGGTCGGAAACACCGAAGGAAATCACCGCGGAACTCAAAAGCGCATGTCCGAAACCGATCCGGGTCCCGCTGACCATCCGATATACCGGACCGGAATCCATTTCTGTCATGCAGAACGGAAAATCCGTCAAGGTCGAACGGAAAAACGGCGTTTCCCTCTTCGAAGTTCTTCCCGGCGAATTCACTCTGCAAAAGTGAACTCGCCCTGCTTCACCGATCCGACCGCCCCGATCTTGTTGACCCAGCACTGGAGAAGATGATTCTGGAGAAGACTTTCCGATGCACTCATCACCGGGAATTCCGCATCCGTTTTTCCTTCCGCCACCAGCGAGGCAAAATATTCCGCCTCATAGGCAAAACTCGTTTTCCGGGCGGGAACACAGATTGTTTCAGGTTCCTCGCCGGAAACTTCCACCAGAATCCGTCCGAGAGGCGGATTCCTGCGGTCGCAGACCCACGGATCGAAAACCGTAATCCGGCCGCGTGTCCCGTAGATCCGCAGCGTATTGTCCTGATTGACATCGCATCCTGCGGTCATGCGCGCGATGATCTCGTTCGGATAGACCGCGATCGCGGAGGACTGAAGATCCACTCCGTTCTCCGCGAGAATCCCGACCGCATCCAGTTTCACCGGCGAAAGAAGCGTATTCTTGTTCGCCGCCGCGGCGATCAGATTCGCCATTGACAGAGGATATCCTCCGACATCCCAGACCGCCCCTCCCCCAAGTTCCGGCGAAAACAACCGGTGCGAAGGATCAAATTTACAAGCAAAACAAAATCCCGCCTCCACGGCACGGATTCTTCCCACCGTTCCATCGGCGATCAGCTTGACCAGAGCCTCCGTCTGCGGATGGCAGCGATACATATATCCCTCCAGCAGCAGCCTGTTGTTCGCTTTCGCCGCGGCGTACATTCCATGAAGTTCATCCATGGACATGGCCATCGGCTTTTCGCACAGGACGTGCTTCCCCGCCTCCAGCGCCCGGCACGCCAGCTCCGCATGAAACGGATGCGGCGAACAGACATAGACAATATCCACACCCGGATCCCGGAACATTTCCTCGTAAGAATCAAAATGATGCTCGATTTTATGATCGAATGCAAACGCCCGCGTCCGTTCCGGATTCCGTCCGGCGACACCGTAGGCGCAGCAGTTTTCCGCATGGTGCAGCGCAAGGGCAAATGCGCGTGCAATCTCGCCTGTTCCGGCAATTCCCCAGTTCAGCATGATAGCGACACTCTCCTGTTCTGTCATATTTTTTCGGAAACGTACTCCTTCCCGCCTGTTTTTTCAAACGGAGAAGCACGATATTTTCCGAAAAAGCCCCCGTTCGACAACCTCATCAACAGGAGAATAAGCAAATCAGGAAAAAAGTCACTTTTCCCCGGTCTCTCCGGAAGCGGCCCCAAGCGGAAGGAACTCCATGGACCCGTCGGCATTTTTCCGAACCGTGCCGATTCCGGGATACGGCAGATGTCCTCCGGCAATGATTTCCCTGTTTTCCGCAGCCTCCTCCAGGACTTTCCGGCGGACCGCAACCGCCTCTCCCCGATCCATGTCATAAACCGCGCAAATTGCCGGATTCGGGAACTGGAGCGCCGCTCCATGAATCACATCTCCGATAAAACGGATATTACCAAGCGCAAAAACCGTATGTCCTGGAGTATGCCCCGCCGCATCACGGGAGGAGATGCCCTCCAATACCGAGGAATTGCGCGGAAATACATGGAACCGTTTCCGGTAGATGCGAAGAACTTTCTGCGCCAGAGCGGCATTCTTCTGTTTAGACCAGTATCCGCGTTCCGGCTCAGAGACATAAATGGCGGCCCTGGGAAACGCGGCTTTGTTATCGGAAGTCAGAAGTCCGCCGATGTGATCGCCATGCATATGAGTCAGAAGGACGGCATCAATCTCCTCCGGCGCGATTCCGAGACTCCGGAGGCGGCGCACAAGAGACCCTTTCCGTCCGCCGTTTCCGGCATCGACCAGAATCCGCTTGCCATTTCTCTGAATCAGAAATACATTAAAGGAGCTTGGCACTTTCCCATCCGGCACAAGACGCTTCATCACAGCCGGCTTGCCTCCGTGGAAAATCGAAAGAGGCATTCCGCCGGGGGCATCCTGAATTGCGGTGAGCGTTCCTTCCTCAAGATCAAATGTCTTCACACAGGGATCCGCAGCAAAAGCAATGTTTCCCGCAAGCAAAAGAACTGTCAGCCATTTCCACATAAGCACCTCCCGATGATTTTATCCGGGACAATATACAGAGAAGAAAAGCGGATTTCAAGCAGTCATCGGGAAAGAAGTCTCCGGATGGACTTGATAATAACGGAGAGAATGCTATTTTAAATATCTGTCTGTACAAAAAAAGGGTTTGTCATCAAATGGTTCGCCATCGCAAAAACAAAATGCTGCTACTGCTCCTGCTGAGGACGCTGCGGAAAACGTCGGACTGGCTCCGCCGCTGTGCCGACCGTCTGGAGAACTATCTGGATTCCGCCAGAGCAGACACCACGGAATTTGTCGAACGAACCCTTGCCGGAGCCCGCCGTCTGACCCGGGAAATGCAGTTGAAAAACGGAATCCGTTTTCTCTCCTTTCTCACCGTGGCGCTGGCGTTCATTCTGATCTACATATCCTCCAGGAATACGGCTAATGTCATCTTTTTCAGCGATGAAGTCGATATGTGGGTTCTCCTCATCAGTTTTCTGATGATTATCGCCAACATTCTCTACTTTGCCTGGCAGACTCTTCTCTATTTCCGTTATAAGCCGATTCCGCCGGTGGAGGATGCGGACCTCCCGAGCTGTACCGTGATTGTACCGGCATATAACGAGGGACGCCAGATTGCTCTTGCTCTTGAAAGCATTCTCAACAGCGACTACCCGAAAGACAAGCTCTCGGTCATCGCCGTCAACGACGGAAGCCGCGATGACACCTGGGAATGGATCCGGCGAAGCGCGGAAGAATCCGGCGGACGCATTCTCGCTCTCAATTTGGAAAAAAACATGGGAAAGCGCAAAGCAATTTATCAGGCGCTCCTCCATTCCGACAGCGAAATTTTCGTAACGATCGACAGCGATTCCGAAGTGCTTGCTTCAACATTGCGCAATCTGGTGTCGCCGTTCGTCCGGGATTCCAAAATCGGCGGAGTGGCCGGCAGCATCCGGGTACTGAATCTGGATGACGGAGCCGTTCCCCGTATGCTGGATGTTAATTTTGTCTTCAGTTTTGAATTCATCCGTTCGGCGCAGAGCGTTGTACGCTCTGTGATGTGCACACCGGGAGCCCTGAGCGCCTATCGCCGTTCCGCAGTGGACGCCTTTCTCCAGGAATGGGCGGAGCAGACCTTTCTGGGACAGCCGGCAAATATCGGGGAAGACCGCGCCATTACGAATATTCTTCTGCGGGAAGGACACGATGTTGTCTTCCAGAGCACCGCGGTGGCGTTCACAGAAATGCCGACCACCTATATTCCTCTCTGCAAAATGTTCATCCGCTGGGCAAGAAGCAACATCCGCGAAAATCTGGCGATGCTGGAATTTGCATTCCGGAAAATTGATCTCCGAAATGAGAATCTGGTCGGGATGCAGCTGAATCTGATTATGCAGAGCATCTGGATGTTCACACCGCTGTTCTTCCTCTCCAGCACGCTGTACTGTCTTTCGCTCGACACGCCGACCTTTCTTTACACAGTCTTTCTGGTCATCGCGATCTGGTCGACCTTTCCCTCCTTCATTTATGCGTGCAAATACAACAAGAAGGAATCAATCTGGGCGTATGTATTCGGCTTTTTCAATTTCATAGCGCTCTCCTGGATCGGACCCTATTCCCTGCTGACAGTCCATAAATCGGGCTGGCTCACACGCGATCTCCGGGAAGAGGAGATCCTGATCCCGACGCCGGAATCCGTGACAGAAGAAGTCAAAGAGGTAAATTATCCATTCCTACCGGGAGAAAAAACATGTCCCTTCAACATGAAGAAACCCTGAAATGCACCAAATGCGGCGCGGAAAACCAGTTCACCATTCATGAATCCGTAAATGTCACGTTGAATCCGGAGCTGAAGCCGCAGGTCCTGAACGGCTCGCTCTTCAAGATGACCTGCGCCTCATGCGGAACACAGATCATTGTCAACTACGATATTCTCTATCACGACATGTCGGACTACCGCCCTCTGATGATCCAGTGCTATCACGAAAAAAAAGGCTGGGAACGGATCAACGATCAGAACGCCAATATCCGGAAAATGATGCGCGAGATGAATCTTTCCACCGAATTTCCTCACCGAGTCGTCATCGGCTACAACGCACTGCGTGAAACCATCCGCATTTTTGATGCCGGCTATGACGACCGGGTCATGTTTGCGGTGAAAATGCTGTTTGCCACGCTTCTCCGCCGCGACGGAATCCCCTGCCGCGGCATTCTCTTCTGCGGCCGCGATGAGAACAGCTCCCCCGTCTTCTCTGTTCTGAATACGAAAAACGAGGAAAGTTTCTACAATCTTCCGATGGATCTCTACGATAATGTATCCGAAAAGCTGAAACGGATTCTGCCTCAGGAATCGGAACGCCATATTCTGGTTGACAATGATTTCATGCTTCCATATCTGGAACGCCTGAACTGACTCTTCTGTCCATCACATCAACATAGGAGGCCCGAATGAAAAAACTGCAAAAAATACTGATCTGTTCGGGAGGCATCCTCCTTGCGGTGTTGTTGCTTTTTTTCGGATTGACCGCATGTTCCGCGGATCCGAACCGGCATCTGGTCACAGTACAGCCAGACGTTCCGATTGTTGAACCGCAGAAGACTCTTTCCGTCATCAGCTACAACATTCAGGCGCGCCCGGTGCTGGACCCCTGTGCCTGGAAAAGCGTCCGGATCGGAGAACGGCTGAAGCGCTATGATCTGATCGGAATTCAGGAGAGTTTTCACGCACACGATTCTCTGTTTGAAAAAAATGAAGTGCATGGAAAAGTCTATTTCGGGAAACGCCGTCATTGTCTGAAACTGGTAAATTCCGGTCTGGCGATTCTCTCCCGATTTCCGATCGAGGAGGTGAAAGCGGAATATTTCGAAGACGAAGGTTCTCTGGAAAACCGTCTTGGTTCGAAAGGCGTTCTGCTGGCGAGGATCCGGATCAATGGATCGGTTCTGGATTTTTATACGACCCACCTGGCGGCTGGTTCCCCGGGAGTTTCGGGAGAAGCGCGAGTGGATGAGCTGCGTCAGATTGCTGAATTTATCCGCCGCAACTCCCCGGCGGAGAATGCGGTCATCATAAACGGGGACTTCAATCTGACACTTCGTTCCAGACAGAACGAACTGCGGAATTTCCTGAAACAGACAGGTCTCCGCAATCCCGCTGCGGATCTGAAGAGCGAAAAGCAGAGCTTCATCGACCACACCTTCTATCGTTCCGGAGCGACGTTCAAGCTGAAGCCGCGCACCTGGAAACTTCTGAAACAGGAATTCACCGATCGGGAAAAAGGAGCATTAAGCGATCACCATCCGCTTCTGGTGGAATTTGATTTGCCGCAGGAATAATCGTCCGGCCCCGATGGTGGTTACCCCGCCAGGATTCGAACCTGAACTAAATGGATCAAAACCATTTGTGCTACCGTTACACCACGGGGTAGAGATCGAAAGTTCCTAAATATAGCATGCGGATGTCGAAAATCCAGTCAATCTTTATTTTTTCTCCATTTTCAAAAAACTTTTTTCCTTCCGCTTTTGGTATTTTCCGGTTTTGAGGTTATATTCCTTCCTCGTATTCAGAACTTTTTTATCAGGATGAATCCGTATGGCAAACAGTAGAAAAAAAACAAAAAAAACCGTACAGAACGCCAGAAATAAAGCAGAAGAGCCCGATCTCAAAACCGCAGGACGGAGTCTGAAAGGATGGCTCACCGGAATTGCTGTCCTGCTGATCGCCGGCGGAACGGCTTTCACTTTCATTCCGGAAGAAAAGGTTCCAGAAGCTCTCGAACCGATCCATACCGAACTGCTTGCGGCAAGAAATACGATCATCGCAAAAACCAGACTCGATATCTCGCGTTTCGATGACACGGCGGTGGTCGATGTACCGGGGTCTTCTCCCGTAAAACTGTATTTTGCGCCCTCTCCGAACATCAAACGGGGACTCTGCGATTTTATCCGCTCGGCAAAAAGCACCGTCGATATCTGCATCTACGATCTGGACCTGAACGAAGTCGCGGAGGCTCTGCTGGATGCAAAAGCCAGAAAGGTTGAAGTCCGCCTCGTCACCGATGAGGACAACGTCATGATGGCTGCCGTGGAGAAACTGAAGAGCGCCGGAGTCACCGTTGTTCCGGACAACCGTCCGGCAATCATGCACAATAAATTCGTCGTTGTGGACGCAAGATACATCTGGACAGGTTCCTACAACTTTACCGTCAACGGAACAACCAGAAACGACAACAATGCTCTGATTCTCGAATCCCCCGAAATTGCCGCCTGCTATCTTGCCAAATTCAATGAATACATCGAAGGCAGATTCGGACCGAAAGCAAGCCACAAGACCTTCCGCGGACGAGTCGTGATCGGACGGATGCCGGTCATCGTGGCATTCTCCCCCTCCGACGGAGTCCGGAATATCATTCTCGATGAACTTTCCAACGCAAAAAACAGCGTTAAGCTGATGGCCTTTTCCTTCACCGATCAGGAGATCGCAAATCTTCTCGGCACCCTCGCAAAGAAAGGAGTCTCCGTGAAATGCCTCTTCGATTACGGACAGGCAAACAGCAAATACAGTCAGGATTCCTATCTGCGCGGATGCGGTGTCAAAATCAAGCTCTCTCCCAACCGGTCGGGGAAAATGCATCACAAGGTCATCATCATTGATGAGGAAACCGTCATTACCGGCAGCTACAACTATTCGAAAAACGCCGAACGGAACAATGATGAAAACATTCTCATTCTGAAAAACAGGGAAATCGCGGCGAAATACATCAAGGAATTCAAACGGTGCTGGAAAGGCACCAAAGGATATCTCTAACCATCAGGAAAGGAAAATTCACAAATGAACACATGGAAAACAATGCTTCTGGCGCTACTGACCATGTTCACGGCGGCTCAGGCAGCGGAATTCAAGGCGGCGGTCATCGATCTGGACAGGGTGCTGCAGGAATACTATAAAACCAAAATCGTCGAAGGCAACCTGAAACGCCAGGCGGATATCTACAAGGATTATGCGAAAAAGCTCGGAGAATCGCTGACAAAACTTCAGAGTGAATTCGTCGCTCTGCGCGATTCCTCGCAGAACATCGCCCTCAGCGACGCCGCCCGCGAAAGCAAGCGCCTCGCCGCGCAGGACAAATACAAAGAGCTCGCCGCAAAGGAACTCGAACTGCGAACCTACAACCGCGAAAAACAGGCCCAGCTCCGCGACGAACGCGACCGGGAACGTGCCGCCATTCTTTCCGATATCAAAAAAACCATCGAAGCGCACGCGGCTCTCGCCGGATTCACCATCGTTCTGGACAAATCAGCGCTCTCCTCCTCTGCCCTCCCGATGGTTCCGTACAGCTCCAAATCCATCGACATCACGGAGAATGTCATCAAAGAGCTCAACACCGGCAGAAAAAACGACAAGAAATAAGATTCAACCATCCAACAGGAAAGGAATTCAGATGAAAACCTACACGGCTAAAGAACTCGCCGAACACGTCAACGGAGTCGTCAGCGGCAACGGAGAAAGGACCATCAGCGGCGTCAACTCCCTGAAGATGGCGGCGGATACCGATGTCTCGTTTCTCAGCACGATCAAATACAAAAAACAGCTGGATGAAAGCAAAGCGGGAATCGTCCTTGTCGAAGAAGGCATGAAACTCGAACCGACCGAGACCCGCACTCTGATCTTCTGCGAAAATCCCGACAAGGCATTCACAAAAATCTGCAATCTGTTCGCTCCGGAACCGATCGTCTACGAACCGCGCATCTGCCCCGGTGCCTACATTGATCCCACAGCGAAGGTCGCGGAAGGGGTCTTCATCGGTCCGAACGCGGTCATCATGCCTTATGCGGAAATCGGAAAAGGAACGGTCATCGGCGGCGGCGCGTATGTCGGTCACTATGCAAAAGTCGGTGAAAACTGCATGATCAACGCCAACGTCTCCATCATGCACCGCTGTATCATCGGCAACAAAGTCATTATTCACTCCGGAACGGTCATCGGCGCAGACGGCTTCGGCTACACGCCCACCTTCCGCGGACTGGTCAAAGTACCTCAGAACGGCATCGTGCAGATCGACAACGATGTCGAAATCGGCGCCAACAGCACCATTGACCGCGCCAGATTCGGCAGGACCTGGATCAAGAAAGGGGTCAAGATCGACAATCTGGTTCATGTTGCCCACAATGTCATTGTCGGCGAATCCTCGGTACTGATCGGTCAGTGCGGGATCGCGGGAAGCGCCGAACTCGGCCGCGGCGTCATCATCGCGGCGCAGGCCGGCGTCAACGGGCACATCACTCTCGGCGACGGGTCCCGTGTGGCGGGAGCTTCCGCCGTTCAGAAGAGTCTTCCTCCGGGAGTCTCCGTCTTCGGCACGCCGGCGGAAACCGATACCGAATTCTTCGAGCGCCACACCCTGCCCCGCAAGGTCAGACGTCTCGTTGACCGGATCGCCAAACTCGAAGAAGAACTTGCCAAACTCAAATCGGAATAACCGGATTGAATTCCGACGAATCGGGGGATGTCGCACATCCCCCGGAAAAAGAAATCTCATTTGCCATGAATCTCTCCCGTTTTCAATGCCGCCGCTGCGGCACCTGTTGCAAGTGGGAAGGCGCAGTTCGGGTTTCTCACGAGGAAATCGTCAAGATCGCGGAATTCCTGCACATTGATCTGCAGGAGTTCCTCAACCATCATACCGTCCTGACGCCGGACCGCAGATCGCTCTCCCTTCTGGAAAAAAAAGACGGCAGCTGCATCTATTACGACGAGGAACAGAAAGCCTGTCTGATCCAGCCGGTCAAACCGCATCAGTGCTCGTCATTTCCCTTTGAGTGGAACTTTCCCGGGTGGGACGAGCTCTGCGAAGGGGGAAAAGCCCTCCGGGAAAAATAATGCGGGACTTCCGGGGCCATCCTGAAAAAATACCCCCGTTTTTTCCGCATTTCCGAATTGCCAAATGACACGGGAAAGAGTATATTACGGAATCATTCGAATTTTTTAAAAAGAACAGTAACTTCAGGAGGCAGAAATGTCGGCAAAACTGGATCTGAACGGAAAAGTTGCCGTGGTAACCGGCGGAGGCGGAATTCTTTGCGGCTGCATGGCAAAGGCTCTGGCGGAATGCGGCGCAAAGGTCGCCGTCCTCGACCTGAAACTCGAAAGCGCAGAAAAAATTGCAAACGAAATCAAGGAAAAAGGCGGAACCGCCATCGGACTTTCCGCCAATGTGCTTGATATCGAAAGCCTCAGAAACGCGGAAAAGCAGATCCGCGAAACCTTCGGCACCTGCGATATTCTCATCAACGGAGCTGGCGGAAATCATCCGAAAGGAACCACTTCCGCAGAAAAGCTGACCCTCTCCGACATCACCAATCCGGTGGAAGGCAAAGTCACCTTTTTCGACCTTGATCCGGCAGGAATCGGCTTTGTTTTCAATCTGAACTTTCTCGGCACGCTCCTGCCCTCGCAGGTGTTCTGCCGTGAAATGGCGCTCAAGGGAGGCGGAATCGTCATCAACATTTCCTCGATGAACGCCTTCAAGCCGCTGACCAAGATTCCGGCCTACAGCGCGGCAAAAGCGGCGATCAGCAACTTCACCCAGTGGCTTGCAATGCACATGTCCGGAGTCAACATCCGAGTCAACGCGATTGCCCCGGGCTTCTTCCTGACCAATCAGAACCGGACCCTGCTCACGAATCCGGACGGATCTCTGACGGCTCGCGGAAACACGATTCTCGCCCACACGCCGATGGGACGCTTCGGCACACCGGAAGACCTGATCGGCACACTGCTCTGGCTCGTCGATAACGACGCTTCCGGCTTTGTCAACGGCACCGTCATTCCGGTTGACGGCGGCTTCTCCGCATTCTCGGGGGTATGATGCCGTTCATCGCACTGATCGACTACGGGATGGGCAACTTGCGGAGCGTCTCCAAAGCGCTGGAAAAAGCGGGAGCCGACATCCGCATTGCCACCTCTCCGGCGGAAGCGGAGGGGTGTTGCGGTGTTGTTCTTCCCGGCGTGGGAAACTTCGGAGACGGCATGAGAAATCTCCGTGAACACGGCTTTGTGGACTTTGTGCGCAAGTCGGTGGACTCGGGCCGTCCCTTTCTCGGGATCTGCCTCGGGATGCAGATGCTTCTGGAACGCAGCGAGGAAGCTCCCGGTGTGGAAGGACTCGGCATCTTCCGCGGTTCCGTGAAACAGTTTCCCCTCGACCGGGGCGAAAAGGTTCCGCACATGGGCTGGAACCAGATCGATCACGACGGAACCAATCCGTTCCTGCGGGGAGTCCCCGCAGGTTCCCATGTTTATTTTGTCCATTCCTACTATGCCGATCCGGAAGACGCGTCCGTAGTGGCGGCAACCTGTGATTACATGTTCCGCTTTGCCGCGGCGCTCGGCCGGGATAACGTCTTTGCCTCGCAGTTCCATCCGGAAAAGAGCCAGAAACGGGGAATGGCAATCCTGGAAAATTTTGTCAACGCATGCAACAAGAATGGAGAGATGAACTAATGCTTATTATTCCTGCAATCGATATCCGCGGCGGAAAATGTGTCCGTCTGTTTCAGGGCGACTACGCTCAGGAAACCGTCTACGGAGAGGATCCGGCGGCGCAGGCGGTCCGCTGGGAAAACGAGGGAGCGCATATCATCCATCTTGTTGATCTCGACGGGGCGAAAGCGGGACATCCCGTCAATGTGGATGTCATCCGCCGCATCTGCTCCAGCGTCAAGATCCCCTGCGAACTCGGCGGAGGAGTCCGGACCATCGAAGACGCGAAAACGCTGTTCGATGCCGGAATCTACCGGATTATTCTTGGAACGGTTGCCTGCGAAAATCCGCGTCTGGCAAAGGATTTTGTCTCGGCGTTCACGGCGGAACGGGTCGTGGTCGGAGTCGATGCAAGAGCTGGAAATGTAGCAGTCAAAGGCTGGCTGGAAAACAGCGGAGTCGATGCGTATGAGCTCATTATGACTCTCCAGGAGATGGGCGTCTCCCGCTTTATCTACACTGATATTGCAACCGACGGAGCTCTTTCCGGTCCGAATCTGGATGCCATCGCCGCGGTCTGTTCGCGCATTCCGCACAGCAGCGTCATTGCTTCGGGCGGGGTCTCCTCTCCGCGCGACATCACCGCGCTGAAGGAGCTGCGCAAAAAGAATCTCGAAGGCGCCATCGTGGGAAAAGCTCTTTACGACGGGAAAACCACCTATGCGGAACTGGAAGGAGCGGCAAATGAGTGATTCCGCCGTATACAATCCGTTTCCCGGCGACAGTTACGATACGCCTGAGCATGTTCCGGGCAGTATCGTAGACACTCTTCTTCTGCACACGCGAGCCTCCTTCTATCTCCGTAATTTCTATGTCTTCTACCGTTCCGGCAGCGCCTGCCGCAAAGGATACTTTCCTCAGAACCAGCAGACCAGGAACTCTTATCAGAACATTCTCATCACGGAAAGCTGCGGAGGCAAATTTCATCTGCGCGGACTGAACAATCTCTCCAAATTCGAAGGACCCGCCGTTCTGATCGGCAATCACATGAGTCTGCTGGAAACGGCGGTCATGCATGCCTTTGTCCGTCCGCGCCGCAACTTCTGCTTTGTCATCAAGGAACAGCTGTTCCAGGTACCGTATTTCGGCGATATCATGCGCACGCTGGGGTGTATCGGAGTCGGCAGGAAGAATCCGCGCGACGACTTCCGGGCGGTCATCGAGGATGGGAAAAAGACGCTGGAAAGCGGAAAATCGATTGTTATTTTTCCGCAGGCCTCCCGTTCCGCCATCTTCGATCCGAACCACTTCAACACCATCGGAGTCAAACTTGCCAAAGCCGCCAATGTGCCGATCATCCCCACGGCCCTGAAAACTGATTTTCTCGGGAACGGAAAACTCTGCAAGGATCTCGGACCGATTCATCGGGACAAGGAGATTTATTTTGAATTCGGAGAACCGATCATGAGTGTGGAAGGTTCCGGGAAAAAGGAACAGCAGCAGGTGATCGACTTTATCATCAGCCGCCTCAAGGCATGGGGTGGAGAGGTCAGAGAAAAGGATACAGAAGGAAAAGAGGCATGAACGCGGAAACCGTCACAGTGGAACTCTCCGACCGCTCCTATCCGATCCGGATCGGCAGCGGAATTCTGAATGATCCGGAATTTCTCGCCGCACAGGTCAAAGGGAGACGCTGTTTTCTGGTGACGGACTCCAATGTATATCCTCTGTTTGCGGAAAAAACGGTGGAAGCCGTTCTGAATGCGGGCGCGGCGGAAATCGGGTCGTACACCTTCCCTGCCGGAGAGGAATCCAAGCATCTCGGAACGATTCTTGAGATCTGCCGGGAGGCGGCACGGACGGAACTCGACCGGAAATCCCTGATTCTTGCTCTCGGTGGCGGAGTCACGGGGGATATGGCGGGCTTTTCCGCGGCGGTTTATATGAGAGGGATTGATTTTCTCCAGATTCCCACGACTCTTCTTGCCATGGTGGACTCCTCCGTCGGCGGGAAAACCGGAGTCGATCTTCCGGAAGGAAAGAATCTGGTGGGAGCGTTTCATCAGCCGAAAGCGGTTCTGATTGATACCGATTTTCTGAAAACCCTGCCTCGGCGCCAGTATCTCTGCGGAGTGGCGGAAATCGTCAAAACCGCCGCCATTCTGGACGCGGATTTCTTCGCACTTCTGGAGGCGAACACCGAACAAATCAACCGGATGGATCCCGAATTCACGGCGAAAATGGTGAAACGATGCTGTGAACTGAAAGCCTCGGTAGTGGCAAAAGACGAACGGGAAGGCTCCCTGCGTGCCATTCTCAATTACGGACACACCTACGGACATGCAATCGAAAGCGCCAGCCGTTTCACGATGCTCCATGGAGAAGCCGTCGCAATCGGAATGCGGATGGCATCTGAACTGGCGGTGCGTCTGGGAGTCATGCGGAGGGAAGATGCGGATCGGCAGGAAGCTCTGATTCAGGCGCTCGGACTGCCTGGAAAAACGAAATACGATCCGGAAACGGTTTTCGGTGCGATGTTCAAAGATAAAAAAGTTCTGGGAGGCAGCCTCCGGTTCATTTTCACGCCGGAGATCGGAAAGGCGGAGATCCGCAAAGTGGAAAGCGCGGAGGCCAGAGCCGTTCTGGAGGAGCCCGGCTGGGATGCTTGAACACGATGCCTACATTCTTCTGAATATGATTCCCGGGATCGGCCCGGCGCGTGCGGCGTCGCTGATCTCTTTTTTCGGCTCGGCAGCGGAACTGTTCGAGCATAAGCCGGAAGATCTGATGGCGGTTCGCGGCATCAGCAGGGAACTGGCGGAGAAAATTGCGGCAGAAGCGGAATCCAGTCTTCTGGACGAGGAACTGGACAGGGTTGCTCTCGGCGGAGTAAAAGTATTCACCCGTGCCGATGAGGAATATCCGGAAGCTCTGCGGGGACTGGAAGATGCACCGCTCTGTCTCTATGTCTGCGGAACTCTTCCCGAGGAGCTGAACAGGCAGTCGATCGCGATCGTCGGGTCGCGCCGGGCAACGGTCTACGGACTGCGAATGGCTCAGCATATTGCGGAATCCGCGGTCTATTCCGGATGGACCGTTGTTTCAGGACTCGCCTTCGGAATCGATGCGGCGGCACACAAGGCAACCATGAATGCCGGAGGAAAAACCGTAGCGGTCCTCGGCGGAGGACTGATGAAAATCCAGCCGCAGGAACATCTGCCGATGGCAAGAGACATCATCGCCAAAGGAGGCGCGCTTGTCACGGAATTCCCAATGACATTCCCGCCGAACAGGCACTCGTTCCCGATGAGGAACCGCATTATCTCTGCTCTCTCCCTCGGCACGATCGTCATTGAAGCGGGACTTCACAGCGGTGCACTGATTACTGCGGCGGCAGCGCTCGAACAGGGAAAAAATGTCTTCGCCGTTCCGGGAAACGCAGATTCCGATATGTCCAGCGGATGCAACAACCTGATCAAATCCGGAGAGGCTACTCTGATTACCGGATTCGAGGATGTCCTGGAAGCAATGGATTTCCTGCCCGGACTTGAACCGAAAGATTTCTTCTCCGCTGAGGAGGAGTCCGCAGAGGAAAGCGGATTCCATGAGGCGGTCGATGCGGCTCTGCCGGAAAGCGATCGGAAAATTCTGGAATTTCTCAAACTGGGAGAGGCCGGATTCGACAGTATTTCCGCAGAAACAGGAATCGCGGCGGGAGAACTGTCGCGTAAACTCGTCGCTCTGGAAATTTCCCATAAAATCAAACGCACAGCCAATGGGTATGCCCGGCTTCGCTAAACAGAAAGGAATAACAGTCTATGAAACTTTCCATCATCATTCCGGTTTATAATGAGGAAAACTATATTGATGCGGTCATCGAACGAGTCCGGTCCGTACAGTTTCCGAAAGAGCTCTCGCTGGAACTGATCGCAGTCGACGACTGCTCCAAAGACAAAACCCCCGAAAAGCTGAAAGTCTGGGAACAGAAAGGCATCATCAAAGCGTTCTATCACACGAAAAACGGCGGCAAAGGTGCCGCCCTTCATACCGGATTCAAAGAGGCAACCGGCGATATCATCGTGGTGCAGGATTCCGATTTTGAATACGATCCGCATGAACTGCCGAAACTCCTCGTCCCGATTCTTGATGGACGGGCCGATGTGGTGTTCGGTGCACGAGCCAGCTTCGTCGGCAGCGAATGCCACCGGGTCATGTACTACTGGCACTCTGTGGTCAACCGCTTCCTGACCACCTTCTGCAACATGCTCACCGATCTGACTTTGCATGATATGGAATGCTGCTACAAGATGTTCAAGCGGGAACTGCTCGAAAAAATCACCCTCCGGGAGAATCGCTTCGGATTCGATCCCGAAATCACGATCAAACTTGCCCGCCAGAGATGCCGTTTTTATGAAGTTACGGTTTCCTATTCCGGCAGAACCTATCAGGAGGGCAAGAAGATCAACTGGAAGGACGGTGTTTCCGCTCTCCGCTGCATCGTCAAATACGCCCTGTTCCGCATGAATTAATCAGTTCAGCGGAACAGTTTGCTACAGAATCTTCTCCATGGCGATATAGCCGTCAAAGGTCAGAAGAGTTCCATACTGGCGTGCGAACGGCTTTGCTGCTTGCCTTTTTCATCGCGGACAGTTTTGTGATTGTCGAGATATCCGGCTAACGGGCCTCGACAATCCGCCTGATCTCGGCATTCAACTTCACAATTTTATCCTGATACTGAACGAAGATCAGCTGGAAGAACAGGGTTTCCGCTCTCCGCTATATCGTTAAATACGCGCAGTTCCGCATGAATGAATCAGTACAGCGGAACGGTTTGCTCCAGAACTTTCGCCATGGCGATGTACCCGTCGAAGGTCAGATGCGTTCCATCCTGGCGGGCAAACGGTTTTGCCAGCTCGCCATTTTCATCGCGGACAGCTTTGTGATAATCGAGGTATCCGGCATAACGGGCCTCGGCAATCCGTCTGATCTCGGCATTCAGCTTCACAATTTTATCCTGATACTGAAAACGGTTCCAGGCATCCGGATTGCGCAACGGAAGAATGCTGCAAAGATAAACACGGCTTCCGCGTTCCGCAATCAGTTCTGCCACTCGGGAAATTTTGGCAATAATGGTGTCGAACTCCCATTCAATTCCGTTGATGCCGATCATCATGACAACCTGTTCCGGATGAAACGGAAAGACATCATCTTCCAGACGGAAATAGAGCCCGTTGACATTATCTCCGCCAATGCCGCGGTTCAAAAACGATGCCCCCGGAAAAAACTCCTGAAACGGAAAGGCATTCGTGATGGAATCTCCATAAAATACGGTCTTCACCGGTTTCGGCGGCAGCTTCCGGTACTCCAGAATTTCCAGATAACGCGGATAGGTGTCCAGAAACGAATAGATCGCCTCTTTATCTTTTGCAGTAAACAGTTCATTCACAGGCAGCATGGTGATATCCACTCCTTATTTCTTGTTACAAAAGGGTTGTTCAGCGCAGAATAAAATCGGACCAGGAGGATTTCTTCTTAGGAGTTTCCGGTTTTCCAGCCGACGGCATAAGAATCGCTTCCATGGTCTCATTTGTAATCACACGGACACTGGAACCGGCGGAAACGGGATTGTCCATCGGCAGCATCCGGTCAACGACTTCCACTCCGCTGCGGATCGTCCGGATCACATTCAGCTTCGGATCCGCAGGAATCCAGAGCTCGGCTTTCAGCCGAAAATCCAGATTCGGCACATCGCGGGAAAGAATGCTTGCCGTAACCTGCCAGCAGTCTACACCACGGAAATTATCTTTTCCGTCGATCTTCGCAACAGACTCTATCGAATCGCCCTTCAGATCAAAGCCGCGCAGCTTCAGAGATTCAATGACAGGAAGAGCGGAAATGTTCCATTTCTTCCCGGCAACCGGAACAATGCTGTCGCCAAGAGTATTTTTCAAGGTATTTTCCGGAGGCACATGGAAAATCGCGCCAAGAAGACGTCTCGCCTCACGCGGAACCTTCTGGCGGGTGTCGGCGTAGGTGAAATGGCAGGGGGAACGGCGCAGATCGCAGAGAACTGTCTTCCCCATCAGGAGCGAAGCATCGAACGCTTTCCCGTCAAGATAGCCGCCGACCATCGAAATCTGAAGCTCAAGAAGATTCGGATTGCCGACAGAATTCACCTCAAGCACTTTCATCCCCGCAAACAGCGTCACCGAAAGCGATTCCTGCTTGAGTACCGGCTTATCCGGTCCCGCAAGCACGAATTTGTATTCCCGGGTGAACGCAAGGTTGATCTCCGCACGGAACGAATCCCCCGCACGGGTCGGACGGTCAAACGAAAGGATCTGCTCCGCGGATACAACACAGCAGAGCAGAAAAAGAAAAACGATGGATCCGATCTTCCTCATACAAATTCGAAATCATCCATACTGTCGAGTTCGGCGCGAATAAACTTCACAGCCTTGATCATTGCAGCCGCCCGGTGACTGATCGAATCCTTGACCTCGGAAGGCAGCTCGCCGAACGTCTTGTCATACCCTTCCGGAATGAAAACCGGATCGTATCCGAAACCATTGGTTCCACGCGGAGCTTCGGCAATCGTGCCGCAGACCTCGCCGCGGAACAGCGCGACATCGTCGCCGCGATAGGCAATGGCAATCGCACAGACAAATTTTGCCCGCCGATCCGTCTTGCCTTTCATGGCCTCCAGAAGTTTGGCAATGCGCTCCGCATCGGTCGCCCCCTCCCCCGCGTAACGCGCGGAATAGATGCCGGGAGCGCCATCCAGAGCTTCAACAACCAGTCCGGAATCATCGGCAAACGCCGCCATATCCGCATAGGCGGATGCCTGTTCCGCCTTCTTCTCGGCATTCTCCTCAAAAGAGTTCCCATCCTCGATCAGAACAGGAAAATTCGGTATGGTATCCGGCGTGACAATATTGACACGGGAATTCAGGTCGTTCAGCATCTTTCTGAATTCTTCGACCTTGTGTTTATTACTGGTGGCGGCAAGCAGTTGAAGCATTCTAATCTCCTGATTTCAATATGCGCGCTCATTGCGCCCTTCAATAAAGTTGATAAACGCCCGGTTGCAAACTCTTGCTCCACCGGGAGTAGGATAATTTCCTGTAAAATACCAGTCGCCCGTATGATTCGGACAGGCTTCGTGAAGACCTTCAATCGTCTGGAATATCACGGAAACCTCCGCCCGGATGCCGACCGGACGCAGAAGTTCGGCTATTTTGGCGGAAAGTTCATCCGCGGAAAACGGCGCATAAATCTCCTGCACATAATTCGGAACGGGAGATTCGCAGCAGAGCGAGGATTTCGCCTTCCGGTAAACATCATCAATAATATGCGAACGGTTCGATTCCTTCAACAGCTCAATCGCCGCCTGAAACGCTACAAAATCTCCGAGTTTCGCCATGTCAATTCCGTAGCAGTCCGGATAACGGATCTGCGGAGCAGAAGAGGCTAGGACTATCCGCTTCGGACCAAGACGATCCAGAATCTTCAGAATACTTTCCCGCATGGTGGTTCCCCGGACAATGGAATCATCTATCACCACAAGCGTGTCCTGCCCGCGGCGAAGAGTCCCGTAGGTAATGTCATACACATGCGCTACAAGATCATCCCGGCTGGAGTCCTGGGTTATGAAAGTCCGAAGTTTGGCATCCTTCACCGCAACTTTCTCAAACCGCGGACAAAGTGCCAGAATTGATTTCAGATTGTCATCATCAAACTTATCCTTGTCCTTGAGCGCCAGCAGCTTCTTCGTCACGATCCGGACACAGTGCTCCCGAAGCGCATCCATCAGACCGTAATAACAGATCTCCGCTGTATTCGGAATAAAGGAAAATACAGTGTTTTCAATATCTTCATGAATGGCTTCCAGAATTTTTGCCGTCAGGTGACGGCCCAGATTTTTGCGTTCCTGATAAATCTCGGCATCGGTACCGCGGGAAAAATAGATCCGCTCAAAAGAACAGCGTTTCGGCTCCACGGACTGACGGGTGAACGGTTCCACAAAAATTTTGCCATCACGCTTGATCACGATCGCATGTCCCGGAGGCAGTTCCTGAATCCGCTCCATCTCCTGAATATTGAACGTCGTCTGAATCACCGGACGTTCCGAAGTCACCACGGCAACCTCGTCATCCGCATAATAGAACGCAGGACGAATCCCCGCTGGATCCCGCAGGACAAAGGCATCGCCATGCCCGATCATCCCCGCAATCACATAGCCGCCATCCCATTTTTTACAGGAATCGCGGAGCACGCTCATCACATCAAGATTTTTTGCAATATAAGCGGAGGCTTCCCGAGGAGTCAATCCCATTTCCGCGCACTGTTCCTCCATTTTGAGATTGGCAGTATCCAGAAAATGACCGATTTTCTCCAGCACAGTCACCGTATCTGAACGGTCTTTCGGATGCTCCCCCATGTTGACAAGAAGCTGAAACAGTTCATCCGTATTGGTCAGATTGAAATTGCCTGCCACGATCAGGGTGCGGGACATCCAGTTGCTCTCCCGGAGAAACGGATGACAGCGTTCAATCCCGTTCCCGCCGTAAGTTCCGTAGCGGAGATGTCCGAGGAAAAGTTCTCCGGTAAAACGGGCGTTCTTCTTGAGCCAGTCGGGATCCTCCGGACGGGCTCCTGGCTGCCGGCACACTTGCGCTATCTCCGAGGACGCCGCCGTGAAAATATCCTTGATCGGACTGTTCGAATTCGATTTCTCCATGGAAATATACTTGTTTCCTGGGCTGATATCGAATTTGATGCACGCCATTCCCGCGCCATCCTGTCCGCGGTTGTGCTGTTTTTCCATGAGAAGACAAAGTTTGTTGAGTCCGTAGAGGGCTGTTCCGTATTTTTCTTTGTAAAAGCGCAGCGGCTTCAGGAGGCGAATCAGAGCAATGCCGCACTCATGTTTGATCTCGTCACTCATAAGAAGAACCTTTCGCAAAATATCCTGCCGGTAATTTACACCCGAATCAGAATTTTTACAGCGCTAAAACAAAAAAAAACGAAAAAGGGTGCATAGAGCATTTTCTTCGTCCTGAAGGCATCCGCAAAGTCATCAAGCGGAAAGAGCGGAAGACCTCATTTTCTGCATCGCGCAGACTCAGCTTCTCTGCTTCTCAGCTTCGCAATCCAGGACCAGGAGCTCCGAAAAGAGAGATTCGGTTTGTGTCAGCAAAGGACAAGCAAAAGACCTGTCAAGCTTTCTGGATGGAATGGATCAGATGCGATTCCTCCGGGTTCAGACTTCGGCTTTCAGGATTTCGCGGAGGGATGTAAAAAACGAAGAATCTCACCGGACATCATCTCTCCGGCGGCCTGCAGCTGATCCAGCGATTCCATATCGAGTTCCTGGACCTCCAGGAGCTCTTCTCCGTCTTCCGGCAGAGAGGGCATTTCCGGCAGATCCGACTGAAAAACCTGAGCAACTTTCTGGTCAAATTGCTCCCTATTTCTATTTTCTTCCGTTGTTTTCATAAAAGTATTCTCATTCTAAAAAGTGTTTGAATCAGAAAAAGCACTGCGGGAACGATGGTTCAATTTTCCCAGAAATCCTTCAAATCAGCCAGACTCTCCATCAGCTTTTTTCTAGCCCGGAAAACTTTGCTTTTCACATCGGATTCGGTCAGTTCCATAATTTGAGCGGTCTCCCGGATGGACAATCCGGAAATTCTGGTCAACCGATACGCTTCCGCCATATCCTCCGGCAGCCGCCGCAGCGCTTCCGAGATCCGGCGCCGCAGATAGGGCTGATCCAGCTCCCGCAGAGGATTCCCCGAAGCTGGTACATGATCCAGCTCCTCGGAAAGAGAAAACGAACGCCGGCTTCGTCGAAAAAAATCGAACATTTTGTGTCTGGCGATCGTAAACCACAACGGAGCCAGCTCTTTTGTATTCTCGATCCGGAAACGCAGCTCCCACATGGTGAGAAATGAATTCTGAAGGACATCCTGCGCATCCGCAGTCTGCATTCCGGAGGAAAGCAGATATCTGATGATTTCCGGTCCGTGCTCCGCATACGCCTGAGAAAAATCTTCCTTCAGACGCTCCCGGAGCGTTTCCTCTTCTTCCCGGTCTGTTTTTTTATGGAACATTGGCACGCTCTCCCTGCTTGAATGACTGTTTCATGTGTTTCTGCTGCAATTCATACAATTTTCCAGAGTTCCACAGTCGGTGAATCACCCGGTTTGCCGCATCCAGAAGCCGCGGATTACGACGGGATACTGCCACTGCAAACTCTTCATGATTAAGCAAATCCTGTAAAATTTCCAGTCTGCCCGGATACTCCATGAGCAGACACCGGGCAACCAGCGGATCCAGAATCACCGCATCAATCTGTCTGTTCAGCAGCGCCTTCAACGCCTCCCGGTTGCCGATATAGCCGATCAGACGGATCGGTATTCCGCTTTCCTTCAAATACTTCGCAATCAGCGTATATCCAGTGGAACCGGTTTCCGCTCCGATGCGAAATCCATAGTGCTCCTTCATATCCGTGAGATAGCGGATGTTTTCTCCGGAACGGACCAGAAAAGTCTGTCCGGCAAATTCATAGGGATCGGAAAACAGAACCGCCCTGCGCCGTTCCGGAGTCACCGCCAGCGCGCAGATCGCCAGATCCGCTTTCCCCTGCCGAACCAGCTCGATCAGATCAGAAAAATGTCCATTCACAATCTGCAGTTTGCCTCCGGCCTCCTTCGCGATCTGCTCCCCGATCTCCACATCAATCCCGGTCAGCTTCCCCCGATGCAGATAGGCATACGGCGGATAGTCGGAAGAAACCGCCATCCGCACCACTCCCTCTCTCCCCTCCCCTTTCGAACAACCGGCGAAAAATCCGGCGGAGAATATCGCACCGAATAATAACGCACAAACGATTCCATACTTATTTTTCATCAGAATCGACTCCTTTCCCCAAAGGATTGACCTCACGGATCACCAGTTCAATCGGATGCCGGCCATCGGAAAAATAATGCGCGGAAAGTTCCTTTATCTTCTTTCCGACCGCCACCGCTTCATAGGTTTTCAGCTCAGCAAGCGCATCGCGGAACAGCAGACATCCCATAATTCCAAGCTGCTCCTTAATCCCCGGCGAACGATGAAACAGCGCTTCATACCGTTTTGCAATCTTCTCCGGAAGAATATTCCCCTGAAAAGTGACATAGGATAACGGAAAACGGCATTCCCGAATATAATGCGGCAAAGTCGATACCGCAAGCAGATCATTCCCGAAAACAGGAAGATCAATATTCAACTCCCGCATTGCACGACCGAACACCTGCAGCGTTTCCGGAGTATCCGTAAACAGAATCGCATCAATTTCACTGTTCTCGTAAAGCCGTTTCAACGGCTGGAGAAAATGCGATTCGTTCGCCGGCGGCAGAAAATCAATCCGGTGAATTTCATGAAAGAAGGGATCCTTCCGCAGATTTTCCGTAAGAAGATTCGTAAAAACCGAACTGTAGGAATCCGTCCCACGGGAAATGAAAAGCAAATTGCGGCAGTTCATTTTCCGGAGTCGCTGAATCAGTGGATCGAACAGAAGATGCGTCGGATAAAGCGCCCCGTACAGATCCGGCTCAAGAACCGGCAGTTCCGGGGACAACGGCGAAAATGGTGCAAGCGCCGGAAGCGCATAGTACTGACAAAGTGTACGCACCTCGCGCAACCGGGAACTGGATACAGGACCAATCAGATACGCAATATCCATCTGTTCACAGAGTTTCTGCGTGGCAAGACGGGTCGCATAACTGTCATCCCCCGGTTCCGCATAAGTGATCTCCAGCGGTCTTCCCAGAATCCCGCCTTCCATGTTCAGCATCAGGGCAATTCGTCCGATGCCCTGCGCCACTTCGGAAATGTAAGACTGATCCGAATACGTCCCGAGTACCGCAATCCGCCAGACGGATCCGCGATTCACCACAGAGTCTCTCTCCCCGGCAGACGCGGAAAAGCCATTGTCCTGCGCCCCGCCACCGTACCGGAAGATCCCGAACGAATCCAGAGCCAGGAACACACAAAGAGCCCCCAGCAGAAGAATGATCGCCATATTGATTCTTTTCATAAAAATTGCCTTCCCCTTGTTACGAAAGCATCTGCCGCCGAGCCAGTTTCCGAAACACGCCGTCATGACTCATCAGCTCTTCAAAGGTTCCGGACTCCTGAATCATTCCACGGTCCAGAACATAAATCCGGTCGGCATTGATAATCGTCGAAAGACGATGCGCAATGACGATCCGTGTGACATTCAGTTTTTCGATATTGCGCCGCACCGTCTCCTGAGTCTCATTGTCCAGCGCACTGGTGGACTCATCCATAATGACGATGGCGGGCCTTCCGATCAGCGCCCGCGCAATCAGGATCCGCTGCTGCTGACCGCCGGAAATCACCTCTTCCCTGACATTGGTATGGATTCCCATCGGCATTGCGGCAAGATCCTTTTCCAGAGCGGCCATCCGGATGGCATTCTTCACCTCTTCCGGCGAACAGCGCACACCTGTCGTAATGTTTTCGAGAATACTCCCCGGCATGATCCGGCTGTTCTGGAGGATCACCCCAAGTTGCCGCCGGACAGAATTGACATTCAGTTCCCGGAGATCCTGTCCGCTGTACAGAATACTCCCGTTGGCGGGCGTCTCGAATCCCAGCAGAAGACGAATCAGCGAACTCTTCCCGGCTCCGGACGGACCGACTATCGCCACAAACTCTCCCGGATGAACCGAAAAAGAGACATCCCGCAGCACCGGCGGCAGCTCCGGCGAATATCCGAACGTAACATGAGAAAATTCCAGAGATCCGTCAAGTTTTCCCGCCTGCGGCCTGCCATCGGGCACCTCCACCTCCGATTCCAGAAAAACACGCAGGCGTTCCGCCTCCGGCTTCCGGGAGATCAGTTCCCAGACTCCTTCCCCAATGGAGATCACCGCCACCTGAAAACTTCCATACGCGGTCAGAAACGCCAGAAAAGAGGAAAGTTCCAAACTCCCCCTCCAGACCTTCCCGATCAGGTAGTAGAAGAGCAGACTGATCAGAGCCGGTATCACGATTCCAATCACTTCCAGAGCTCCGGCACCCGCAAAGAAACGGTCACACGCCTTCTTCTCCTGAATGAATTCGTCGAGGAAGCGATTCTGAATCTGCACTTCGGCTCCGGCACCCCGGATTTTGGCAATTCCGTCGAATGCCTGTTTCAGAAAACCGGCTTCCCAGCCGGATTTCTCCGCCGCAGTTCGAAGCGGAAGCTGCAGTTTCTGAAACAGAAAAAACAGAAGACCTGCATAGAGAAGAACCAGCGGAACCGCCACCAGAGTCAGCTGCCAGCTGTAATAAAACAGCATGAGGATACTGCAAAGAGCAAAAACAGAACCGATGAACTGTCGGGAAATCACCTGGAACGCCACCTCCTGAAGACGAACCACGGAAAATAGACGCATGCAGAGATCTCCGGCACTGTATTTCTGGAAAAAGTGGATCGGAAGACGGCAGATCCGGTCAAACAGCGCCGCCATAAGACGTTCCAGAACCGAACTGCCGAACAGAAGAAGACATAACTGCGGAACAATATTCAATATCGCCGTTCCCGTTGTCAGCGCGAGCAGAAGAATCAGCAGCTGCCAGAGCTCTCCGGTATTGGCAGTCGGAATAATTTTCCCTGTGACATAAGCGGTCGCCACCGGCGAAACCAGTCCGAACAGCCCCACCAGAATCCCCACGGCTAGAATGCAGAGAAAACTCTTCCGGCTCCTCCGGAAAACAAACCGCAGCAGATCATGCCAGTTCAGCGGATGCAAGGGAAACGTTTCATAAAAACAATAGGCGCCGTCCAGCAGTTCCGCTTCCTGCGCAGGCCCCAGAGGATGCCTCTTTTCCTCGCCGGGAAAATACCAGACGCTGTCAGACCCGTTCAACTCAATGATGCAGGGACGCATCCCCTCCCTGCAAAACCCGATCAGTGCGCTGTGATGCAGACGGGAATATCCTTTTTCCAGCTGCACCCTACGGGTGCGCCACTGATTGACTAGACAGAACTCAATCAATCGGCTTTCCGGATCGGCCGACCGTTCATCCGGCGGATCCGCAAGAATCGACAGACTGTTTTTTTCCGCGATCACCCGCAGAGCCGCCAGAAGCGGATCCGTATTTTTCGAAACTCTCCGTTCCTTCCCGTGGACGATCTCCCGAAGACGCAGGAACTGCTCCTTCAGCCGATTGTTCTGCCGAAGCTGTTCCGCCTCAGACTCTTCCGCACGAATCCGCTCCTGACGGATGATCGAATCCACGTTTCTCCGGAGAAGCCTCCGCATGGTTTCCGGCAGCTCCAGTAGATCCGGCAAGGGGAGCTCCTCGCCATCGTGATTTCCATGCCCAGCCTCCAGAGAAGTGAGAAGATGCGACAAAAGAGCACGGCCTTCCTCCGGATTTTCGCGCAGATACGCGGCAAACGCATCCCCGGAAAACACCCGGCAGGCGGAAAGAGTCTGCGGAACCAGCAGATACCCATACTCGCAATCGGAAGCACCGGTGGAAGGTTCAAACGAACAGGCGGGGAAAATATCGCCGGGATGCAGAGTCGCAATCCAATAGCGTCTGCCATAGCCGTCCTGCTCACGGGAGGTCAGAAAAACATGAATCTCTCCCTGTTCCAAATAAAGCCAGCCGGGAAGATCCGATGCGGCCACGGGAAGATTGGACGGATAGATCTGCTGCAACGAATCGGAGAGAAACGGTTCAGAAATCGGCATCGGCATTTCCCCCTTTATTTTCAGCATTCATCAAAGAGGCGTAAGCTCCTCCGAGACGCATAAGCTCCTCGTGAGTACCGCGCTCGACGATTCTGCCGGAATCCATCATAATGATCTCATCGCAGTCCCGGATGGTACTGAGGCGATGGGCGATGATCAGACAGGAACATCCGCGTCTGCGCATGGCGTTGTCGATCATCACCTCTGTTACCGGATCCAGTGCGCTGGATGCCTCGTCAAGAATCAGAATCGGCGTATTCCGGGCAAGGGCTCTTGCGATTTCGAGTCTCTGCCGCTGGCCTCCGGAAAAATTGCTGCCGTTCTCGTTCACTTCAATCGAAAGCGGCTGTCCTCTTGCGGCGAGTTCCTTTTCGATCGCCGCATCCCGCAGAGCATGCAGAAGAGTCCCGGCATCCATGCCGCGCCGGAACAGAGTCAGGTTATCTCCGACGCTGCCAGAAAAGAGTACGATCGTCTGATCCACGGAAGCCACCGCCCGATTGAACTCCTCCCTGGTATACTTCTCCAGAGGGACATCATCCAGCAGGATCTCTCCGGACCACGGAGCATACAGTCCGGAAGCGATTCTCGCGATCGTGCTTTTCCCGGAACCGGACGCCCCGACCAGAGCGATTCTGCATCCCGGGCGCAGCGTAAGTGAAAAATTCCGGATGAATGGCTCCTCCAGACGGCTGTATCCGAATGTAATATCCCGCAGCTCCAGTCTTCCGCGCACGACTTTGTTCCCGCTTTCCCCGGCGAAACGGGATTCTGCGGGATAGTGCATCACATCTTCAATACGATCCTGCGCCCCTTTCAGCTCCTGAATCTGGGAACCGGCGGAAACCAGCAGAGTCACCGGCTGCATGAAACTGGCGGTCAGCGACTGGAACGCCATCATTCCTCCGAGCGTCAAATTTCCCCGGATCACCAGCCAGGCTCCGAAACAGAGAATCAGAATCTGATTGAAGCCGGAAAGCAGAGCGGGAACCAGCGAGAAAAAAGTTCCCGATTTCTGCATCAGCAACCGTTTATTGGTGTATTCGGCAAGACTATTTGCCCATTTTCCATAAAAATCCTGATCGCGTCCGCCGGCCCGGAGCGATTCCATCAGGGAAATGCCGCTCATGGATTGATTGAGCAGTCTGATCTCGGCCGTCGAAAGCGCCTGATTGATGGTCTGCCGGCTTCTGTTGACCGCGGAAAGCAGGATGAAATTGAACACGGCCGTCAGAAGCGCAATGCCCGCCAGAACTGCGCTGAACTGGTACATCAGAAACAGAAAAAAGGAAGCGGTAAACAGTTTCACCACATTATTGGCGACCAGTTCGAAGAAACCATCAGCAAGCTGGGTATTCATCTGAAAGCGCGCCTGGAGATCCGCGGAATTGCGCTGGACAAAGAACTCCATCGGCAGCGAAAAAATGTGGCGCAGCATCCGGACACTGCTGTTCACGGCCATCTGAATCTGGCCTCTCCGCAGGACATACTGAGTCAGGTAGGAGAGAATGGCACTGACCAGAAGCGTCAGCGCATATGCGATCAGAAGCGGATAAAGCCACTCCTTCCGAGTTGTCATCACCTCGTCAATAAAGATCTGAAGCATCGCAGGCATCAGGATTCCGGGCACAATCAGCAGGATTCCGCTCCAGAGGAGAAGCACTCCCACCGACTTGACTTTCAGCAGGAGCGGAAACAGGGTCCGGAACACTCCGCGAGCTCTTCCCTCCGCACGAAAATCCGCCGTGGGCTTGAACGTCAGAGCGATATTGGAAAAGGCCTTTTCAAAATCCTGCGCGGAATAGCGGCATCTGCCCCGCGCCGGATCGTTGATATAGAACCAGGATCCGCGCTGTCCCTCGTACACGACATAATGCTTTGCATTCCAGAAGAGAATGGATGGATACGGCAGCGTGTTCAGTTTTGCCGCCGTAACGCGGTATCCGTGTCCCTCCAGATGATATTTTTCCGCGGCCCGGAGAATCAGAGAAGCTTTGCTCCCGTTTCTTGACACGCCGCAGGCGACCCGCAGTTTTTCCAGCGGTTCATAGCAATGATAATAAGCCAGAATCATTCCGAGACTGGCTGCGCCGCATTCTGTGGACTCCATCTGGAAAACCGTAGGAACCTTGTGGACAGACGAGGCGCGGAAAATCATTGTTCCACCTGTTCTTTCCCGATTCCGAACAGATGCTCCCGCACATACGGCAGAATATAAGAAACCGGACGCCGATACTCCGTATTGATGAGAAGAGAACCGACCATCCCGGTTTCCACAGTTGCCGATTCTCCATTCCGACTGGTCCACTGCAAACCGCTTCTGGTTCGATCGGAAGTCAGGAAATCGACCTCAACGCGCATCACGGTACCGTTCCGGGTCAAAGCGCTGGCGAAATCGCGGTTTTTCAGTTCGGCGCTGATGGAATCGCCGCTCACGGGAAAAAGGCTCACCGAAGCGACAATTCCTTTGAGATATCCGTAATCCGCCGCCGGAAGTGCCGAAGGGGAAAAATAAACGCTCATTCCGGGACGCACTTTTTTACCATCCGCGGCTGGAACATACGCGATCAGCCGAATATTTCCGGCATGCTCACCGCCGGCACTGACAATCGCAATCGTCTCTCCTTCCGTCACCGGATCCCCGGAATGTTTCAGCAGTTCCAGAACGTTCCCTTTGAAATCGGATCGCAGCCACGCCAGTTCCTGATTGCTTTTCAGCGCCAGCTCCACCTCCTGCTGCTTGGCAAAGAGTTCGCCCTGAAGTTTGATGCGATTCTCCTCCTGACGCCATGCCGATTCATCCTGTTCATAGAGATCCTGCACCTGAGTAATCAGCGTATTGGCCACGGAGTTTTCGCTGCTGACATTCTGGCTTAAAATGTTGTAATAATCCACCTTGCTGGATATGCCTTTGTCGCGCAGCTGTTTCTGCATCTCGACCAGTTCATGAAGGCGGCTCCGGTTTTCCTCCATCAGTTTCACGAGCTGGCGGATCAGGTCAGCTCTTTTCTGATCTGCTTCTTTCCGTTTCCGGAAGAGGGCATCTGTCCCCTTCTGGATTTTCCGAGTCCGTTCCTGAAGCTCTTTCTGTTCCAGCTGAAGTTTATGGATCTGGAAAAACACTTCGGGATTATAAATCCGTCCGAGGATCTGATTCGGCACGATGACCGATCCCGGTTTGATATCCAGATATTCGATGGTTCCGGAGGCTTTCGCCGTAATGGAATGGATCCCGTAAGGCCGGATAACGACTCCCGTCCCGGAAACGCTGTCCACGAGGGTTCCGAAAAATCCCCAGTAAATCACAGCCGCCAGACAGAGCGAGAGTCCGCAGAGCAGTCCCCACATCCATGGCGAAGCAACATTGGAAATGACATCCGGCTCCCGTTTTTCCTGTTTTTCGGATATGGAAAGTTCGGAAAAAAATCTCATGCGGTTCGATCCTCCAAGCAGTCTTTTCCCAGATAAAACATCCGTCCTATGCGATCTGCACTCTGCCCGGAAATTTTCTTTTTCGACATTCACTCCCACGAACAGATACCATCAGGAATATAACATGAAAATACAGCGAATACAAGTCTATGCAAATCCAATTTTTCGATCATCGCATTTTGAAATCCTTTTCCATACCGACTCTTCACCGGAACCCGTACACACTCCGGAAAATATCGCATCTTATATTCTGAGGATCTCTGCACCTCTGCCTCTTCTTCAGGAAACACCTCCTGGAAAAAATCTCCTTCCAGCATGACAAAAAACGCTTTCACTCCGACAAATCGGAATTTTGAAAATTTAGAAACAAAAAATCGCTCATTTGTAATTGAAAAAACGTATCGTGCATGATACACTAACAATGGAATTTTCAAAATCCAATTTTCATAGTTTATATTACTATATTTTCAGGAGAAGCGATGACACATTTTCTACAGGCATTCCTCCTTGTTCTTTTTCTTTTTTCCATGTATCCGCTCCATGCGGAAACTCCACAGATCTGGGAGACAAATTTTCACCAAGCGGAAACAACCGCCCGGAAAACCAATCGGGCGATTCTGATTCTTTTCACCGGGTCCGACTGGTCCGCAGAAAGCAAACGGCTCAAAACGGAAGTTCTGGATTCTCAGGAATTCCAGAATTTTGCAAAGGAAAATCTGGTCCTGCTCCATATCGACTTTCCCAGAGGGAAAAAACTGCCGCAGAGCCAGCTCGTTCATAATCAGGAACTTCGGAAAAAACTGAGATACTACGGCGGATATCCCGGTACGGTTCTTTTGAACAAAGATGGGCAGAAACTGGGACAGATCAATGGATTTCGCGATCTGGAGATCTATCTTGCCATTCTGAACGATCTTCTGAAAAACACCACCTCGTTTTCCCCTGCGCTCCAGACGAAGAAAATCACCAGGGAATCTCTTACCCGGATCTATGACAGCACTCCTCCCGGCTGGTTTACCGATTTCACACAGGCGAAAGCAAAAGCCGCGGAACTGAACCGTCCGATTCTTGCACTCTTCACCGGTTCCGACTGGTGCGGATGGTGCAAGAAACTGAAAACCGATGTTCTCAATACTGATGATTTCACACGGTTTGCATCTCAATCTCTCGTTCTGCTTTATATTGATTTTCCAAGAGACAAATCGTTTCCTGCCGAACAGAGAGCCCGCAATCAGGCTCTTCGCAAGCAGCTTCTCCAGAATTCCGGCGGGTATCCAACGACTCTGCTTCTGGATAAAACCGGAAAAGAGATCGGACGCTTCTCAGGATATTACAAAGCATACTGTGAAAAAATTATCTCACTTCTTCAGCCACTTCCCCCGATTCTCAAGGCCTCCCGGGAGAATGATCTGGAAACCGTATTGAAACTGCTTGCGGAAGGAGCCGACGTCAACGTCATTGACAGTTCAGGAAACACTCCGCTTCACAATGCAGCCCGTCTTGGAAATATCGATATTCTCCGCGCTCTGCTGGAAAAAGGAGCCCGGATCGATCAGAAAAATCACATGGAAGCCACACCACTTCTCAACATCTGCGGCAGTCCTGCCACAACAACGGAACATCTCGACTACCTGATCGCGGAAGGCGCAAATCTCAATGCGGCAAACCGTCATGGACAAACCCCTTTAATCCTCTCCATTATTTATTCCAAAGCCGATTTCATCGATCATCTGCTGAAAAAAGGAGCCGATATCAATCAGGAAACGCTGCTCGGACAGACTCCGATTTTTTATGCAGTCGGTCACAACAACTACACGATTGTCAAACTTCTTCTGAAAAACGGAGCCGATGTAACAAGGAGTGATCGGAAAGGCTACACCCCTCTCCATCACGCGGCACACAACAAGTACACAGGCACCGGCATTGTCAAACTGCTTCTGAAAGCCGGTGCGGACCTCAATGCACAAAATGCAAAAGGAGAAATCCCGTTCGATCTTGCGGTCAGAAAGGAGATCAAAGAATTGCTTCGTCCTGCGGGGAAATAGGACTCAGTACCGGAGATTGGCTCCGAAATCAGGGGTTCTTCCTTCGCGAATCTCTTTTGCCCAGGCGTCCGCCTTCTGAAAGCGCGGCGACCAGAACTTTTTCGTTTTTTCCAGAAACTCCAGCACGATCTCCTTCTCCCCCTCCTTCAGCAGCAGATCGGCAAGGATCATACTTGGCCCAAAGGAGTTCAACTGAGGCGAGCCGGGGGTTTCACAAGCATTCAGCAGAAAGACTCCGGCAGCTTTCCGATCGCCGGAATGCATGGCGAGCAACCCCTTGGAAATATTGATCCAGTAGAACAGATTTCCTGCGAACCACTCCCCGGATTCATTTTTCAGGGCGGCTTCCATCTGTTCCACCACCTTGTTCAAACGGTCGTACTGCTGCATTCTCCAGGCAAGGCGCGCAATATCGGGAAGAAGCCATGCATTGGCGGAATGATCCAAATCATACGCACGTTCAAACTCTTCCATGGCCTTTTCCAATGCATTCGGAATCGCGACCTTTCTACGGCGAAATGCATAAACCTCATAAAAATTGCCCAGCGCACATGCATAAATCGAGGAATCCGGATCCAGCTCGCATGCTTTTTTCATAAAACCTTCAGCGACAAGCGGTTCTTCCATAAAAAAGTATTTTCCTGCATTGAAAGCCACCGCCGCGGATTTCGGATTTTTCTCCACGGCATTCTTCCATAGTTCCCCGATTCTGGAATAACGTTCGGATCCATCGAATTCCGGATCCAGCGAATACTCGGGAGTCCACAGTCCGGGATAATCCGGATGATGCTCCACCAGCCAGCGAATATTGTCATACCTCCGCGCTCTCAACAGCGGCTTGGATGAGACAACGGAGGAATAAAATTTGGCAAGAGCCTCCCTTTCCCTCAGATTATCCGGATTTTTCTCCAGAGACTTTTCCAGACGCTCTGCCTCCTCCACGGTCTGGATCTGGATGGGAGGAAGCGATTCCTCCGTTTTTTTCGAATCCGTCCAGGTACAAGCGGTCATTCCGAAAGCAAGAGCAATCAGCATCAAAGCAACACGTTTCATAACAAACTCCATCGCAAACAGTTCTCAAACCAACAATTCTGAAAGAATAGCACGCGGCGAAAGGAAATGCAAGCGCCGGTGCATCAAACGGGAAAGAAAACCGAAACTCTTTCCGCAACGGCTCGGATCAGAGCAGTTCTTCCGCAATGACGTTCCAGAATAAAAGACCTTCCGAAGTCGCCCGGATGCACTCCCCTTCCCGCAGTAAAAGTCCGATTTCCTCAAGATGAGCAATCTTCTTTTCCAGACAACGCAGCGAATCTCCGGTCACCTGTTCAAATTCGGAAATCTTCCAGCCGCGGACAGTCCGGAGCCCCATCATGAAGATTTCTGCAAGACGTGTCTCCCGCGGAATGACATCCTCCTCCGGCTTTTCTCCTGCAAGCCATCCATTCAGGGAGGCTTGTTCCGTCCAGCGGCGGAACCCATCGAAGGAGCAGGCCGCCGGACCGAATCCGAAATACCGTTCCCCGTGCCAGACTGCCTGATTGTGCCGGCACTCATACTCCTTCTGCGCATAGTTGGAGATCTCATAACGCGGCAGAATCTCCGCCGTATAGGAACCGATGAATTCCCACATCTCCGCGGAAAGGTCATCGGAAGGAACCGAAAGCCCGGTCCGTTCCGCAAGCGCGGTCCCCTCCTCCAGTGTCAGGGAATAGGCGGAAAGATGGGTCGGCTCCAGTTCCAGCGCGGCATCCAGATCCCGTTTCAGAAGTTCCATATCCTCTCCGGGCAGAGCATACATCAAATCGAGTCCGATGTTGCAGAGTCCGGCGGAACGAAGCATCCGGAAAGCCGAACGAATCTTCTCCGGGTCCTTCGATGTCCGTCCGATCGCCTCCAGCAAAGCCGGGGAAAACGACTGAGCTCCCATGCTGACCCGGTTTACAAATCCGGCAAGAAGTTCCGCCTTTTCCGGGGACATCGTCTCCGGATTGCATTCGATGCTGATCTCGGCATCCGGAGCAAAAGAAAAGGAGTCGCGAAAAAGTCTGAAAAACGATTTCAGGCACTCGACCGGCGGCAGAGTCGGGGTCCCGCCGCCGATATAAAGAGTCGTTATCTTTTCGCCTCTTCCGGGAAACGTGGCGAATCTGCACTCCAGCTCCGCCAGATAGCGATTCCAGAGACCTTCGTCGAACCGGGGCTCGGAATAGAACGCACAGTAGGCGCATTTGCCCCGGCAGAAGGGGACATGCACATACAGATTCATTTCAAACGCCGGTAAAGCTCATTCAACGAGATTCCGTATCGTTCAGCGGCCGCTTTGCAATCCTCATATTCGGGTTTGAACGAAACGATTTTTCCGTTGTAAAATCCGGTTTTGAAATGGATCTCCCCGAATTCCGTCACACAGGATTCGACCGTCCGCTCCAGGATGGCGCGCTCCACTTTGCGGATCCGAATACCGAACGTTCCGGTTTCGGAGAAGATCAGCTCCGGAAAACGCTTTGCGTCCTCGTTTTTCACCAGAACGTTCAGAACATGCCCCGGACGCGATTTCTTCATCACAGCAGGCACCACCCAGACATCCAGAGCCCCCTGAGCCATCAGCTTTTCACAGGCATTGGAAAGGAGCTCCGGAGAAAGATCATCCAGATTCGTTTCGAACAGCGTACAGGTATCGGAAGACGCCGAACCGGATTCCAGCAACGTTGCCCGCAGAACATTCGGACGAGCTTTCAGCTCCCGCGTTCCGAAAGCGACGGAAGAGGCGGTCACCGTCCCGGTAAACTCCTCATCCCGTTTCCAGGTAGTCAGGAGCACGGCACCGGTCGGAGTAACCATCTCGAACGGCTCATCGGTCCGTTCTATCCGGCAGCCGGCAAGGAGCTCCAGTGTCGCAGGCGCCGGAATCGGATAAATGCCATGGCGGCACTGAAACGTTCCCCTTCCCTCAGGCAGCACGCCAAAGGAGATCGAATCCACCCCCAGCTCAACAAGCGCCATGCAGGAACCGAGAATATCCACAATGGAATCCACCGCGCCGACTTCATGAAAATGAACATGATGCGCCGATTTTCCATGCACCTTTCCTTCGGCCTCCGCCAGACGGTGAAACGCAGTCCTTGCCAGTTCCTTTGCACGGGGATCCATAGCAGCGGAATCAATGATATGCTCTATGGCATGAAGACCGCGTTCATCGGTGGAATCGCGCAGGATCTCGACATCGAGCTTGACTCCGGACATTCCATAACCGGACTTAGTTCCCACATGAATCCGGAAATCCTCTTCCGGCATTGCCTCCCGCAGCACGGATTCGATCTTACCGGCATCCGCACCGAGCCCGACCAGAGCTCCGAAGAGCATATCTCCGGAAGCTCCGCCAACGCTGTCAAACGCAATATGTTTCATTTTTTCCCTCCTGCCTTTTCGAGCGGCAGAAATTCGATGTACTCAATTTCCGCGGAGGCCTTCGACTTCGTATACTGGCTGTTGGAGGAGATACTTACTGCGACATCCTCCGTCGGCAGTTTTCCTCCGCAGATTTTTTTCAGATCCTCCGCAGCATTGACCTCTTCAGTATACCATTTTCCGATTCCATCCGTTTTGTTCCGCAGACAGGTCCAGTTGACCTTCACCATCCCGCCTCCGTAACGGACATCGCCGGTATATCCCTTCGGCGTTTCCGTTTCCCAGCGATAGGCGCGGCTGTTGGTGGAAATGGTCCCGACCCCGACATAGATGGCAATGACCTGGTCATCCAGTTCGTCTTCTCTGCCATCGGCGTTTTTCGGCAGCGAGAGCACACGCCATTTCCAGCGCATGATCGGATATTTCTGCAAAACTCCGGAAATATTGTACAGAATCGTTCCGGTGGCGCGATCCACATTGATGCGCAGCACTTCCTGTCCATTTTCCGCCCGGACGATCTCATACGTCGGTTTTTTCGTAAAGAGTTTGCCTTTCAACCCCCAGTTTTTCGGCAGTTTTTCCGACTCATCGAAGTTCTTCCGGTTGAATTCAATCTTCACGGAATCCGCCGCAATGAGGCACGTAAAGGCCAGGGACAGCAGAGAGGTAAGCAGCAGTTTCATTTTGTTCTCCTTCCTGAACTTGTTTTCTGATCTTTGATCCATGTCTTTTGATATTCTTCATATTTGGCGAGAATGGAATTTACATAGGAAAGTGTGGAGGAAATCGTAATCCGGCTGCGGACATCCCCCTCCCGGTCCACCGGTTTCCACGCGGAAGCGCGCGTAATTCCCGCATTATACTCACAGAGAGCAAGCACCAGCCGATCCTTATATTTGCTCCATCGCCGCATGGCATTGGCCAGATACCAGGACCCGATCTCTATATTCAGGCGCGGCGTGAAAAGTGCTCCGCGGGAAGGCAACGGCTGATTGTTCCGTTTTGCCCAGTCCACAGCCGCCTTGTCCGGCATGATCTGCATCAGTCCGATCTCTCCGGATGATCCACGAACATAAGGCCGGAACCGGCTTTCCCGCCAGATCACGGCCTTGACTAAATTCGGATCCACTCCGTTCCGGGCGGATGCCTCCAGAATAATCTCGTCATACGCATGCTGCGACGCACGGTACTCCCGGATGAACGACCACGCCTTCCAGACCCCGAACGCAGCAAGAAGAGCCGCAGCTGATACAAGAATCAAAATCAGCGTGGGCGCTTTCCGGGAATATCTTCGGCTGCTGCGTCTCCGGGTCATCCATCACCTTTTCAGGAAGGTTTTGCCGCACTCTGCGCGGCTTCCTCGGCCGCGCGGATCCGCTCGGCATCCGCCTTGAGTTTCTTGAAGGTTTCCTCATACTTCAGCTCATGCGGCAGAGGAATGATTCTCAATTCGCGGAGCTGTTTCATATCGACTTCGGAAGGAGCGTTCATCATCAGGTCCTGCGCCTGCTGATTGAAGGGGAACGCGATCACTTCGCGGATGTTCGGGGAATCGGTCAGCAGCATCACCATGCGGTCGATTCCAGGGGCAACGCCGGCATGCGGAGGAGCTCCGAGTTTGAACGCCTTGATCATGCCGCCGAACTTGCTGTCAACCACTTCGCGGCTGTAACCGGTCATCTCGAACGCCTTGTACATGAGTTCC
This sequence comes from uncultured Lentisphaeria bacterium, assembly GCA_905197955.1. Taxonomy (GTDB): domain Bacteria; phylum Verrucomicrobiota; class Lentisphaeria; order Victivallales; family UBA1829; genus UBA1829. The sequence continues at coordinate 48,927 of CAJKAR010000030.1, forward strand.
GGCTGATGGTTTCGAACCGCTCCGGAGGAAAGCTCGATGCCATTGCAGACAATATCATACTGATATGCAAGAATTTCCAGCGGATTCTTGTTCAGAAGCGCATCCATTCCGCCCTGCGGCATGGAGAACGGATTGTGACTGAAGATGATTGCGCCGGTCTCCTCATCTTTTTCAAAGAACGGGAAGTCCACAATCCAGCAGAATTTGAATTCGTTCGGATCAATCAGATTCAGCTTCTCGCCGAAGCGGGTGCGGACCTTTCCGCCGAGCTCATTGGCTTTTGCCCGGGTGTCGCACATGAAGAAGAGGGCATCGCCGTTTTCGATCGACGCCAGTTTTTCCAGTTCGGTCAGCTCCTCGGGCTTGAGGAACTTGGCGATGGGGCCCTTGATCTCGCCTTCGCGGGTCCACATGATGTATCCGAGACCTTTGGCACCGTTCTCCTTGGCGAACGCTTCCATTTTATCATAGAAGGTGCGCGGCTGAACGCCGACAATTCCCGGAACACGGATTCCCTTGACCACGCCGCCCTTCTCCACCGTGGAGGAGAACGCCTTGAATCCGGCTTTGCGGAAGAATTCGGAAAGATCGATCATAAACAGCGGGTTGCGAAGATCCGGCTTATCGGTACCGTACTTCTCCATGGCCTCGCGGAAGGGAATGCGCGGATACGGCGCATGGGTCACCTTTTTATCCGTATATTTGGTAAAGACCTCTTCGAGCAGCTCCTCGCAGACTTTGAAGACATCCTCCTGCGTGGCGAAACTCATTTCGATATCCAGCTGATAGAACTCACCGGGAGAGCGGTCCGCACGGGCATCCTCGTCGCGGAAGCAGGGAGCGATCTGGAAGTATTTGTCGAATCCGGCGACCATCAGCAGCTGTTTGAACTGCTGGGGACTCTGCGGCAGCGCATAAAACTGTCCCGGATGCACACGGCTGGGAACCAGATAATCGCGCGCTCCCTCCGGAGAACTGCTGGTCAGGATCGGAGTCTGATATTCGGTAAAGCCCATCTCCCACATTTTCTGACGGACCGTCTGAATGATTTTCGAACGCAGAACGATATTGTGATGAAGTTCATCGCGGCGGAGATCAAGGAAACGGTATTCCAGACGCATTGCCTCGGGAGCCTGCTCATCCTTGGCGACCTGGAAGGGAATCTGATCGGTTTCGCCGAGCACTTCCATGGCCTCGGCGACGAGTTCGATCTCTCCGGTTTCGAGTTTGGGGTTCACGGTTTCCGGCGTTCTGGCGACGACCTCGCCCGTAAAGCAGACAACCGTCTCCACGCGCCATTTTTCCAGTTCCTGATAGAACTCCATCTTCGGATTAACAACAATCTGCGTCTTGCCGTAATGATCGCGCAGGTCGATAAAAATCACTCCGCCGTGATCGCGGACACTGTGAATCCATCCGGACAGTTTCGCCTTCCGGCCGACATCGGTTTTTCTCAATTCACCGCAGGTATGCGTTCTGTATGTATGCATTTTTTCTCCATGTTAGCTGAAAAACAATATACAATTTCTTGTAATATAGCACACTTTACGGAAAAAAAACCGCCTTTTCTCAAAAAATACTCTAAAAAAATCAGGAAAATGGAATTGCCCCTTTCCGTTCCGGGTTTATATTACCGAAAATACGGAGTGAAAAACTGATGATTCGTTATGCTTTGCGGCGCTGCGCATATTCCATTCTGATCATGTTCGGCGTTCTGGTTCTGACCTTTCTTTGTCACCGAGATTCTTAATAAATTAAGCTCCATCCATCTTCAAGGAACTTTTTGATATTAATTTATAAGGGGAATACATGAATAAAGCAATGTTTCATATTTTTACAAAGGATAATTTTTTTGATTACGGAAAACCTAAATATGTGATTTATCCGAATATTCCAGAAAAATACCAAGAAGGATATACAAAAGAGTTAGTTGATATGAACGTTTATATTTTCTCTTTAATTAAAGAAAAAACATCCCGTTCTATAATTATTCTTGAACGGATGAGAAATTACTCTTGGCTTTTGGACTTGGAAGCAAGAAATGCTCTTAATAAATTCTTGGATAGTTTAAATAACATCTATCCCTCTTTTATAGATTTCCTCGGTAAAAATCCCATTGTTGATGCAGATTGTATATCTTCTAATGATGAGTGTTCGCATGCTTTTGTTTATTACGAAGAAAGTGCACGGTTTACAAAAGAAGCCCTCGAAGATTTTAAAGAGGTCTTTTCTTGTAAAATAAAAAAATATAGGAATGAATGTTTTGAATTTCTAATTGATACATCATTATCAAAATCTGAGCAGAGAAGTATTTCTAAAAAGATAAATGTCTTTTTGGAAATCTGTGCAGGTTTTTGTTCAGAAGATATTTATGAAAAATATATTGATGAAACTCCTTTTTTTTAAGAAAGAAAATATAATAATATTTCTTATTTTTATCAACACATATTCATTTTAGCACTAAGTAGCACAAAAAATATTCTAATATAATTGATGAATTCTAGTCTTGTAATCCTGTACAATTTTCTGAAACATACGAAAAAATGAGGAGCTTAAGGATAAGTAACACTATCTTTCTCCTTTATTTCTGTTCTTTCATTTTTCTCATCATATACTCAAGTGTGTCCTTTTCGGAGATTGTCTGTCCTTCTGTTGCCATAAGAGCAGCCACCGCTTTTGCATCCTGAGCACTGAGCATAACTTCATCTATCAAATCCCCAATAATATGATAAACAAAATATTTATCATATTGAGAATTTGCTCTCCGGATTCTTCCCCTACTCTGTTCTGCTGATGTAGCAGAAGAAGTCTCTTCACAATACACACATGTATTAGATACTGCGTGCAATCCATCCAAACCAGTAACAGTATCCATATTACATACTATTACTCTACACCTTGGATCATTTTTAAAATCATCTACAGCCAGAGCTTTTGCAGAATCACTCATACCTCCATAGAACTTTACAGAATTTGGAATTTCTTTCTGCAAAGCATCCACAACATCTCTATGGTAACAAAACGCAACCAGCTTTGTTTTATTTCCATCCAACCAGTCATTGATCCACTCTTTACAAAAAGGGATTTTTGCAAGTCCTACAGCCTTTCTCAAGCTCATAAGATTTGTCTGAGCTTCCATTAAACTGGAAGAATCAATGAATCTTTGATGAAGCTGTTTTATTTCAGAAGAGAGTTTTATATCTGCTTCAATCGGAATATGTGTAAATTCCGATAGATGTGCATACACCTCTTTTTCTGAAACTGAAAACATATAATTTTCAGTGAGCATATTCAGCTGATCCAAGTTTGTAGGTTCTCCCGGAACCCAAACATCTTTTTCTTGATATTTGAATCCTGTCGGGGTTTTCTTCTTTATCCGAAAAGTTCGTTTTACTTTAGGACAGAATTTTGTCTCAAAACTGCAATAAGACATCTTAAAAAACGGATCCACAGTTTTAATCTGCGAATAAAGATCCGTAACATTGTTCGTAATCGGTGTTGCTGACATAAGAATCTTAAAGGGAATCACTTTAGAAAGTTCAAGAACTGCTTGAGTTCTTTTTGCTTCCGCATTCTTTATTTTCTGGGATTCATCACAAACCAGAACACGAAACTTTGCTTTTGTAAGAACATCAACCCATGCAATATTTTTTTCATTTTTAGTAAACAAAATATCATAGTTGATAAAGCAAGCATTAACCTTTTCCAGTTCTGAAACAAGAGCTGAATCACATTTTCCAGAAAGAACCAGAATGTTATCATTAGGAAACACTTTACTGTACTCATTTGCAAACTGATGTTTCACAGAAGAAGGAGTGATAAAAAGTGTTTTTCCCAACTTTGGATATCGTTTCAAAAGATACAGAGCCATAATGGTTTTTCCTCCACCGCAGGGAATTTTAATTATGGCGTTTCCTTTCTTTTTGGCAATAAATTTAATTGCCTGTTCTTGATAAGGTCGCAAAGTAATATTCATTTTTACTCCTTAAATGGATCATCCTCGGAAGAAGGTTCGAACAGAAGTTTGTAGTTTCGAATTGTTTTTTGGAAATTCTGATGTAAAGTAAAAGTTAAGACAGCCGATCTGTCAAGTCTGGCAATTTCTGTAATAACTGCTGTGATAATATTGTTAATGAATCGCTGCCGATCTTCAGGACCTTTGTTATCAGACAGTTCAAGATCAAACCACATATTAAAATTTGACCATTCATCAAAAGTCACTAAAGAAAGTTCTGCACTCACGCATCCAAAAAATCGAGCATCCAAAGCCAGATTTATCAGATAGAGAATATCATTTGTAATCGGTTTAATCTGTTCCGGGATTTCATAAGGCCCAGTATAATCCCGAACACTCATTCTTTCAACGTATTTTCTTCTCTGCTCACTTGATGTCATGATTCGCTTCTCCATTGTTTTTTCTTTAAAAGCTCTGTCCTTTCGTAAATACCAATTGCAAAAATTAATATATCATCCTTTATAAAAAAAAACTACTTTCATAAAAAATATCCTAAAAAACAAAAAACGGGAATTGCTCCTTTCTATTTCAGGTTTATATTACCGAAAATATGGAGTGAAAAAACTGATGATTCGTTATGCTTTGCGGCGCTGCGCATATTCCATTCTGATCATGTTCGGCGTTCTGGTTCTGACCTTTCTTCTCTTCCGCGTGGCGGCGGGGGATCCCGCGGCTACGGTTCTCGGTAAAAATCCCTCGCCGGAAGAGCTGGAAAACATGCGCATGCAGCTCGGATCCGACAAACCGCTCTTCTTCGGGCACTGGCGCAGAACCGAAGCCTATCCGGGGGCCGATTTCTCCGGCGCCCGCTCGCGTCTCCCCGGCATTCACCCCTCCCCGGAAGCCGATCCGGGAAAAACAGGACTCCGACTTCCTCCGGGAACATCGGTTCTGGTCCGGAAAAATTTCGATCTTCCGGAGCAAAAACTTCTCCTCCGCCTCTCCACCGATTCCCCGGAACTGCGGATCAACGGAAAAAAAACAGAGTTCCGCTCCGGATGCGCCGAACTCCTCCTCCAGAAATTCCCCGACGAAATCCGAATCGAAAACAGCGGCAGCGGAACGGCTCTCCTTGAACAGATCGAATTTCTGCGGCCGACCAGACACTTTTTTGACAGTCAGCTGACAGCTTCCCTCTTCGAACTGGTCACGTTTCATAAAGAGTTCCCGTATGTCTCCTTCTTCAACTTCGGAGAGACACTCCTCACCAGAACCCCGATCAAAGAGGTGCTCTGGAGCGGAATGTGGGCGTCTCTGATGCTGATGCTCCCGATCTTTTTCGGAGAACTGATCGTCGGAATCGCTCTGGCCATGCTTTCCGCAGTGTTCCGCGGACGCTGGATCGACCGCTGCATCATGCTGCTTTCCGTTGCGGGAATGAGCATCAGCTATCTGGCGCTGATCCTCTTCTGTCAGTGGCTGCTTGGATACTATCTGAATTTATTTCCCGTCTGGGGATGGGACGATCCGCGGAATCTGGCTCTCCCGGTCATCGTCGGAATCATCAGCGGAACCGGCAGCGGGGTGCGTTTCTACCGGACGGTCTTCCTGAATGAAATGAACCGCGAATATCTGCGAACCGCCATCGCAAAAGGGTGTCCCCCTTTTCAGGTCTATTTCAAGCATCTGCTGAAAAACGCGGCAATCCCCATCATCACAAGAGCGTCCACCGTTTTACCGTTTCTCTTCACGGGAAGTCTGCTCCTCGAAAGCTTCTTCGGAATCCCAGGACTCGGATTCCGGGGAGTCGATGCTCTAAACAGTTCCGATCTGCAAACATTGAAGGCTCTCGTGATCCTGGGAGCGTTCCTGTTTGTATTCATCAATCTGCTGACAGACCTTGCCTATGCCTGGGTCGATCCCCGTGTCCGGCCGAAATAAATTCAGACTCAACTCTCCTCCGGAAACGCCCGCCGAAGACCTTCCCTTTTTTTCCGGAAAAAACAGCAATAAAACTGGACTTTTCAGCTTTTCATGGTATAGTAACAAATCTCATTCATTGCTTACTCTATTAACGTTTAACGAATTGGAAGATGGGAACGTCATGTTTAAGAGAATTTGGACAGCAGATATGATTGAGTCGCACATCTATTCGACTCACAGCAATAAAGAGCCGCTCAATTCCCACTATTATGCCACACACTATCCCAGTGTATATGCTGCCGCCGAACGTATTTTCGGATCCTGGGGAGAAGCGATCACCGCATGCGGATTCGATTACAGCGACATACGAAAATACAAGGTCTGGAACCGCAGCAAAGTCACGGAAACCATCCGCGAAATGGCGGCAACCGGACAGCAGCTCTCCAGTCAGAAGGCGCAGACCAATCATAAATCCCTCTACATGGCGGCAATCCGCTACTACAAGTCCTGGGGAAAAGCGGTTATGGCGGCGGGAATTGATTATTCCGTCATCCGCGAACGCAGAAGCATGTCGATTCTCGAAATCAAAACCGAGATCATCAAACTCCATAAGGCCGGAGTCGATCTTTCCTACTGCAATATGCGGAAAAATTATCAGTACCTCCTCGCTTACGGCATGAAAAAGCTCGGAGAAGGCAGCTGGGACGCCGCGCGCAAAGTCTGCGGAATCAAAACAAATTACCGGATTCCGCCAAACAAACGCAAAATCAAACGAGTTCCTCTCGTTCCCGTGGAAGCATAAAACTTCCCGTTCTCTCCCCTCCCCTCGCCAGAATGCGTCCATGAATACAAAAAACTTCAAGGCGTAAACAAGAAAAGAGTGCGAGGGGAGAAATCCGTATTCTTAAAACATTTCCCTTAACGCTTTTTAAAACGTTTCCTAAAACGCTTCTTTAAATGCTGATCAAAACGCTTTTTCTCCCGCTTCCCGTTGTGGAATGATCGGGCCCGCATCCGGAAGGATCAGGAAACAGATCTGAAAATCCCATTCGGATACGACCCGTGTAAATCATGTTTATGAAGGAAATCTGCTTTCAGAGCTCACTTTCCGGCAAGCTCAAAAAAGACTGCCGGTTCTTTCAGCTTTCCGGTATCGACCGTGAATGATAGGCGGCCATTCTGCATCTGAACCGGAATCTCCTCCAACCGTTTGCCGGAACAGTTGAGCGCATAAAGACGGGGAGCCGACATTCTGTTTTTCAGTTCCAGTTGAAACCGTCCGCATTGCAGCAGAACAGGCAGAGAACCTTTCGCCTGCAGCTCCACCCGCTTTTGAGATGCGAATTTCATTCCGGAATTCAACGCATCCGTCAGAATCACCAGAAGGATTCTTCTGGAATCGGAAAGCGCCGCAGACTCATTCAGAGAAACAGCCGCAATTCCAGCGGGAATCGAAGCGGAACGGATCGTCAGCGCATCCAGAGCAAAATTTTTGTTTTTCTTGACGACCTGCATCTCCAGACGCGGCGTAATTACACGCATCTCCTGCTGATTGACATCCAGGACAACCTCCTCGGTGGCAGATTGGTAGATGCCGCGACGGGGATCGGTAAGATTCGTCCCTTTCAGCACGTTTTTCTGACGCAGAATACGGACCAGTTCCTCCGTGGACATCGGAACTTCCGCTTTCTGCGGAATCTGTCCGATGCTTCGGAGAGCACCCGTCTTCGGAGCAACAACCAGAGCAGGAACATTTTTCCCGATCCGGTCGGAGTGCTGATAAAGGATGCCGAGACGGCCGAACCAGCCGAGAGAGGTCAGACGATAATTCACCTCGCCGAGCCCCTCTTTGCGGATATCGCCGTCGGTCACATAAAAAGCGATGCTCTCCGGATTCGGAGCAACATCTCCGCGCAGGAAAATAAAATGAGTCAGCAGATTGTTCCCGCGCCAGATCGGATCATCCGCCGCAAGAAACGGCGACATCTCCCGCTGTCGAAGCACCACCCCATCGGAATGCATGATAAATCCGCTGTAATTCTGAAGCGCCGCAGCAGTCGCTCCGCGGATCGTTCCCTCATGACGGAAACGATTCCACATGACATGATTGTATTCCGTAACAAAGAAAGGTTTCCCCAGGAACGGACACTGCACAGCGATTCCGGGATCGGGAAGAATGGAACTGCCCTGCTCAATCAGAGTGGATTTCCCCGAATAAACCGGATGGAAGCTGTACGGGTGGGAGGCAATCATGGATAATTTCTCCATTGCGGGAGTCCGACTGAGTGTAAAGAAGTTGTCGAAGGTGTTCACCAGTCCGGAATATCCGCATTCCCGAACCGTTTTGAGATAGAAATCCACAAGTTCCGCCTCTTTCTCTCCGAGGAAAAGAGTCATTGACACACCGATCGGATCCGTTGTATACGCCAGAGATTTCTGCAGTTTCGGATAAGTCTCAGATTTTCCTGTCCGTTTCCGCATCCACTCCTGCCACTCGCCATCCAGCGCCTCGCAGTGCTGCGGAGGCCAGTCGAAGAACTGTTCGTTGAAGAAGACAACCGCGGCAAGTGCGGGATCCTCCTTCAATACCGTTCCGGTATACGGATTGCGCAGGTTCAGCAGACGAGTCACTCCGGCTTTCCAGTTCGCCCGCAATTCCGGATCGTAGTACATGGCATTCTTGAAATAGCGGTTCGCAATCCGGGGAGCTTTTGCAGGATCCGAAACATAGGGATATCCGGTGGTCCATCCAGCCGGAGAAGTCATCAGATCAATGATGGAATAGACCCCGCGCTCCTTGAGCTGAGAATACAGATAGAAAAACATATCGGTCATCTGCGGATTCAGAGGAATCTGCTCCGGCTTGACCGGAACCGGTCTGATATCCATCTTTTTGCCATGAATGAGCGTGTAGTCGAGAAAATGCCAGCGAATCGCATTGAATCCGTTTGCAGCGACCTGATCGGCATACTCTCTCAGCTTCCGCTTCCATTCCTGCTCCGGAAGACGGCTGAGGTATTCCGGATAGGAAAACAGACGGTGCGGAACGAAATTGAATCCATTCAGCCGGACACGTCGAGCGGGGTCGCCGCTGAATGCGACAGTGCCGTCGGAACGGGCGATCACTCTGCCGAGCGCTCCAGCAGGAGAGCGTTTGCCCGTCAGGTCCAAAGCGGAATTGCGGAGCACCATCGGAGACAGAGGAATCGGACGCCATTCCCGATTCGCCACAATCGTCAGTGGAGAATAAGTGGTACCGCTCATTTCCTGATCCGCAATGGTTGCCGCAATGACGATCCAGTTACAATTTCCCGCCGTCTGCAGCTTGATCCGGGAAGTTCCCACAGGAATTTCAAATTTGGAAAGATACGCGCCGACACGAATCCCATTGATGGTATCTTCACAGACAACTCTTCCGTTCGGGAGTTTTGTGGGCCCCCACCAGTTTCCCACTTCCCTTCCGGTGAGAATGGAACGGGAAACCGTTGCCACATCGCCTTCAAACAGCAGCGTTCCGGCCACTATTTTTTTCTTCGGGACCCACGCCCCCGTATGAAGAAGATAGAGATAACGTCTTTTTTCCAGAGGAAGAATCAGACTGGCTTCCCGAAAATGATTCTCCATCTTGCCGTACTGAAAGGAAAGAATAGAGCGTCCGCCGTTCTTTTTCGGATCAAGAACCCGGAAAGGGATTCCATGAAGAGTCAGGTCCCCGATCGGAAATTTGGCAAAACAGTTGTCTGGCCCCTGATCGGTCCATCCACCTTTTCTGTCGCCTTCCACAGGATCATAAAAACCGAAATTCGCCTGTCTGGAGAGATCCAGCGGCAGAGGATCGGTCATTTCCAGACACTCGAAATCCCGGATTTCAAGACGGCATCCCTGGGGATTTGCTCCGAAATACAGATAAAAGGCGCACTCCCCTGCGGAAAACGCTTTTGTTGCCCGGATCTGGTATTCATACAGTTTTTCCGAAGTTGTAATCTGATAGGCTCGCGTTGCCGTTGTTCGCGGACAGACATAAGCATGGGGGCTGGGACGCTGTTTCATTGCCGCCGTAATCTTCATCTCCTGAGAAGCATGGGCCTTGAAACGAACTTGATACAATTTTCCTTTCCGGATCTCGATTCCGACCGGAAAAAGAGCATGAGCATCAAACGGTTTTTTCTCCCGTCCCTGCGCGTCTAAAGAAAAGCTGGTGCGCCCATCCGCCACGGAAACTTTTCCGCGGGCTCCGTTCAGGAAAATCCCTTCTGCCGCGCTCCCCAGAACGATCCCGGAGATGAAAAACAGAAAGAGGGACAATGCAAACAGCTTGATTTTTTTTCTCATATTCCAACATTCCTTATTGATTTTCAAGAAACTTACGGTTCAAAAACTCTCTCCGGCAGAGCGGCTTTGACAAAGAAATGCCCGCTGGTGATTTCCGAATCGATTCTCATCTGCCGGAAATTACGAAGTTTCAGATTGGCGACATGACCGTCAAAAAACGCCACGTTGCAGCCGTCGAGATGAGCGTTCACCCAGGGGAGTCCCTCCGAGGACTGGAAATGCAGAGAGAAATATCCCCCGCCCCAGCCTCTGTAATTGCAGGCGATAACCGGTAATCTCGAAGCGCTTTTCACCGAAGAAAAATTAATTTCCCTGGACCATCCATTTGCAGAGGTCCATGTGGCAAGTGTGGCACCGCCAGCCAGAGTATTGAATATTTTTCGGGAATAGGTGTTTCGCGGACTCATGAAACCATAGGTTCTGTTATAAAAAAATTTGGCGGAGTTCGGATCCATCAGACTCGGACTGGTATCGCTTTTCGGCATAATCTTGACAGAGGGACATACTACAACACCTGTGGAAAGAAGTTTCTGCTTGTATAACAATCCCAACGGAGTTCTGTCGATGCTGTAACCGGTCTCATTCTCATTTTCCGCATACATGATACTGTTATTGGAATCCAGATACTGAAAGGTCGCAAGGATGCACTGCTTCTGATTGGAAAGGCAGGAGATGGAACGTCCTTTCTCCCGGACTTTGCTCAGAGCCGGCAGAAGAATGGCACATAAAACAGCAATCATTGCAATCGTTACCAGAAGTTCTATCAGAGTGAAAGGCATACGACTCTTGAAATGAGTCTGTTTCCGATTTAATTTTTCGCTTGTCCCGTTTTGATTCATCATTTTATACTCCCTGTTTTAGTTTTGTATTTTCATTTCTGTTTTTGACAGTTCCTGCAATATGCAGATAATTATCCACTTGGATGGTAAGATGTTTGATGCTTCCGGTCAGAATCCGTTTAATCAGGAAATGTTCCGCAAGATCCGCAAGAGCTGCGGGTTTGTGATAAATGCAGTCGAAGTCATATTCGTGTGACTGGAATGGGGAATCCGTATCCAGACCGGTACTTAATATGCTGTAATCCTCGGGATAGCGAAGTCCCAGTTTGCTGATCTTTCGAATGGTTACTCTTGCGATATAAGTATTCGGAGCATAGAAAGCTGTGGGAAGAGCCCCGCGCCTTTTTTCCAGGAACTGCTCCAGATTGTTCAAATAGACCCGTTCGATATTCTGCAAACCATATTTGTACTGAAGAATTGCGGCACAACCATAAATCCGGCAAAGAGCGGCCTCCCGGAAGATCCGGCTTTCCCGATCGAGTTCCAGAGCGGTCAGGATACAGATATCGCGATGTCCCATCTGATGGAGATATTCCGCGGCCATAACACCCTGATCGAAGTAATTGACACCAATGATGACATCTCCGCGTCCGCCGCTGACATTAATCACCTGAGCATCCGGATTTTTCCGTCGAAGTTCCGTATAGAGGGTTTCTGTGATCGGACCGAATATGACCACAGCCATTGCATTTTCCACCGCAAGAAGGAATTTTGCATAATCCTTTGCGTAATCTTCGAGATGCAGAGGGTTCGGATAGTCAGAGAGCTGATGAATGAATTTTTCCGCCCAGTATTTAAAATAGAGATTCTTGCCAGATGCAATGACAATATCCTTGTTTTTCGGCAGACGTCCATCGCTGCATCCGTTCAGGTTCAAGGTCCGGATAACCCTGTCGCGCGTCGCCGGACGGACAGAGGGCTCATTATTCAGAACCCGATAAAGAGTTTTAAATGAAACACCGGCTTCTTTTGCTAATTGCCGATAGGATAATCGTCCCGGATTCACATCCAGCCTCCAATCTTATTTTCATGTCATCTTGTTTTTGCGCGTATAATTATACGTTAATTTCTCCGAAAGGACAATAGGAAAAGGGGGGAATATTTTGCCCTTTTATGACACGAAATGTGTCTTTTCTCAAGTCAGAAAATCTATTTCCGAAGAAAATTCCATCTACGACAATCTTCTTCTCAGAAATTTAACAAAGAAAACTTCTATGGAAAGTACACTGCAATATTTATCAAGACAATCCATCGCAATTATCCAGGTTCATGAAGAGAAAAAAACAGCAAGCATTCTCAATACGATGAAAAACAAAATTATCCATGGTAAATCTCCCGGGGATCTTATGAAGAATGTAAATTTCAGGAATCCGAAAGAGTGATCTTTGGAAAGAGATACTTTTATAAACGTTTTCTTCTGGAAGGAAAAAGCGCAATCTCCGAATTCAATATTTTACAGACTGTTTTTGAAGATTCAGTTTTTCCGAGAATTCAAATGTTTTTTAAATTTCTTAGAAAATAGACTTGACATTTATCAAGAATCCGTTATATTTCTCAGACATTCATAAAAAGTTGGAGAGATGCCTGAGTGGCCGAAAGGAACGGTTTGCTAAACCGTCGTACGGGTAACACCGTACCGCGGGTTCGAATCCCGCTCTCTCCGCCATTTATTTTTCCCCGTCTGATTTCTGGTAAAAAGAGAATCTTTTATTCAAAAGCGCTAAAAGTCGTTGGCGTA
>CAJKAR010000031.1 GCA_905197955.1 uncultured Lentisphaeria bacterium
GCGTCTCGCCGCTGGACCGCGACAAGGACACCGTCCTTGACCCGAGAAAAATGCTGGCGCATTTTTCCGCCCTTAAGAATAGATTCTTTGTCCCATGGTTTCGCGCATTCGCAAAGAGCCGTAAAGGACGAGAAATGCAAAAAGAGTCAGAACAGCAAAGAGCATCAGATATGACTCCCTTCCGTACACAAGCACGTTTCCAGTTCTGTGCGGAGGAAAGAGATTGATTAGAAATCCTGCCAGATTGCCGAATACGGCAACGGATAGATAGAAACTGAAATTCATAAAACAGACAGCCGCACCTGTATTGTCTTCGGAATTTGTTTCGCGCAGCAGTGGGATCGTGATCGACGACATGCTTGCGGTCAGAGAAAAGAGACAGAGCAGAAACGCAATAGCTGGAGTCCGCAAATCGAAGAACACCATTACCGTGACTGCGAAGATCACTCCGGTGCAGATGATTCCCGCCAGACGGCAGAAAATTTTTCTTCTGTTTCCCGTCATGCGGCTGACTACGGCAAAGAGAACTCCCGAAATGGCGGAGATCGTCCCCATCAGCGAGAGAATCCACGCGGCTGATTCGGATTCCATGAAGCAGAAATCCTCCAGAAACTTTTTCCCGATGACCGTTTGCATTACATAATAAAGTCCGAAGTTGACTCCGCTGAAGAGAAAAAGATCACAGTTGTGACGTGATTTCAGCACCGTTCCGAATTTCCGGAGCGAGACGGGAACTTCCCTGCGGACCGGCGGCAGTTTCAGAGTCGCTCCGGCGGCAAGAAAGAGCAGATAAAAGAGAATGGAGATCCCCCCGGTCAACAGAAGCATGTTCCGGAGCCCGATCATTTCCACCCCTGCCACGAATGGAGCGTTTGCGATGATTCCTCCTGCATAGCCGACCATGATAATCAGCGAAAGAACGATGTTGTAGTTCCGGTCGAACAGGCGCATTGTTTCCTTGATAAGACTCAGATAGAGAGCACTGGCGCCAAGCCCCGTCAGTGCTCTGCTGAAGTAGAGCATCAGAAGAGAATTTGAGAACGGAAACAGAATCTCCCCCGCACAGAACAGCATTGCTCCAACACCAATGACGCGGATTCCTCCATACCTGTCCACGAGAAGCCCGATGAAAAGCTGGTTCAGTGCGTAGACATACATAAACGCCGATCCGAGTCCCGTGATGTACGGCGCGGAGACATTCCATTGCTCCTGGAGCAGATTGAAGACGGCTCCGGGAATGGCAACACGCTGGATGTTGGCAAAAAAATAGAGCACAGTTCCGCAGACGAGCATTCCCGCCAGACGGAATCCGGCGGATGGAATGCGGTCAATGCTTCTCATTCTTCAGCGGTCCCGGATTGTCAGGACAACTTTGCCGATGTTCTCTCCGCGTTCGAGTACGGCATGTGCCTGTTCCGCCTCTCGGATGGGGAATCTCTTATAAATGACCGGGCGGATGAGGCCCGTTTCGATCGCGGGCCAGATGCGTTCTTCGAGTCCGGCGAGGATTTGCCCTTTCATTTCCGTGGTGCGGCTGCGGAGCGTGCTTCCGATCAGCCGGAGACCGCGTTTGAGGATCGGGCGCAGGGCGATTTCCGCGTGTTCTCCTCCGAGGGTCGAGATCAGAATCCAGCGTCCACCGGGCGCGAGCTTTTCGAGATTGTTTCCGAGTCCTCTTCCGCCTACGCAGTCGAGAACGACGTTGACGGGATTCTCATCAAGAGCTTTTCCGAGGTCATCGGTTTTGCGGTTGACGACAACATCGGCTCCGAGCGCACGGACAGCTTTCGCTTTCTGTTCGGAACTGACCGTCGTAACGACTTTGGCTCCGAGCACCTTCGCCGTTTGAATTGCCGCGATGCCGAGTCCGCTTGCTCCTGCCTGAATAAAGACCGTCTCTCCCGGTTTAAGTCCGGCTTCGATCACAAGATTCAGGTACGCCGTTGCGTATACTTCCGGCAGAGAGGCAGCTTCCTCCATGGAGAGTCCGCGGGGAACGGGAAGAACCATCTCTTCCGGAACGGTGATTTTTTCGGCGTATCCACCGCCGCCGAGCAGGGCGCAGACTTTGTCGCCGACTTTCCAACGGCTGCCCGCGGGAGCCGAGAGAACGATTCCCGCCGCTTCGAGTCCCATCCATTCGGGCCATCCCGGAGGCGGCGGATATTTTCCGGCTCTCTGGAGCAGATCGGCGCGGTTCAGCGCGGCTGCGTGGATTTCCAGCAGGATCTCGCCGGATTTCGGAACCGGATCCGGGACCTCCGTCCAGTGCATGGCTTTGTTTTCATCGACTGTGATTGCGTGCATGATTATTCTCCCTGAAATGGATTGGCCGCTCCCGCTGAAGCGAGAAGGGCAAGCAGATTTTTGGAATAGAGCTTTTCCCGTTCCTCCGGATCGGGGAAGGCGTTGCGGGAACGCAGAAGGAACGCTTCCGGTTCGTAGACCGTGAAGTCGGTGCCGAAGAGAAGCCGGTCGGGACCGAATTCCCTGCGGGCGGATTCCATGGCGTTGAGTCGGAGTCCTGCCGCAAATCCGCTGATGTCGAGCATGACATTCGGACATTCCGCGAGCCCCGGCAGGAGTTTCTCGTCGATGTGGGAGTTGACGATCTTCAGATCCGGCAGCCGTTTCGCCAGACGGATCACGCTCGGCGATGCGTGCAGCTGGACGATCATGCCGAAATCACGGCAGACTTCAAAGAGTTTCATCCAGGCGGGATTATCGTAATCTCCTCGGTTTGCGCGGTAGTGAACCAGCTCCCCGACCCAGACGAGGCCTTTTTTCCGGAAGATTTCGAGCCAGCGGATCGACGCTTCCGGAAATGCCGGATGAATACTGGCTCCGGGATAGAAAAATCCGGGATCCGTCTCCTGAATTTCCAGCACTTCGGCATTGGCGGAGTCGAGTTCTTGTTCCGTGTCGCTCCAAACTCCCTCCCAGGTGGTGAAGATGATTCCTCCGGTTCCGGTCCGGCGCAGATAATTGACCGCGGTCCGGCGATCGGGAAAATAACGGAGAAATGCCTCTTCGTTCTCTTTCGCATGATTGGATGAGGGTAAATGGACATGGGAATCAATGAGCATTGGCATTGGTCTCCTGTTTTTCGAGCGGATGTTCCCGGTCTTTGAGGGGGAGGGGGATGACTTGTCCCGCAAGCTGGGAAAAGTAGACTCCGTTGATGATTTCCAAGGTGGTTCGTGCGTTATATGCGTTTGCTTCCGGCTGGCGATCCTCTTCAATGGCGTGCATCAGATCCCACGCGGCGAAGCGGTTGTTGTCGGTGAAATACTTGAGATAGCCGAAGTCGGGAACTTCCGCACCGGGAATGGTTCGTGTTTCGATGAGCGGAACTTCCTCGTAGACGGCCTCGTCTTCGGGCGGGAAGGGGGTGCGGCTCAGCCGGAGTTTCCGGTCATTGCCGTACTCGTACCGGACGCTGAGGATCCCTTCGGTTCCCGCGACAGAGACGCCCATTCGAATCTGTTTCCGGAAAAGTCCCTTGCGGCTTTCGAAGATTCCCCGGACTCCCTTTGGAAAGCGGAGCAGGGCAAACACATTGTCGCCGGCAACGGGACCGAGCGGTTCCTTTGTGACGCTTCGGTCAGTCCGGCGCAGGGGACGCCCTTCGACTGTCACTTCCGCAAAGACCGATTCCGGATTTCCGAACAGAAAACACCCCAGATCCAGAATATGCGTTCCGAGAACAACCATATCCTCTCCGCCACCGCGTTCATCCTCCTTGCCGCGTCCATAGAAGGTGAGGGGCGTTCCGATGGCGCCTTCTTCGATCATCCGTTTCATGGTCCGGAAGACCAGCGCGTGACGGGCAAGAAGCGCAACGGCAATTTTGACTTTGTGCTTCTCCGCCAGACGGATGAGTTCATCTGCCTCCTGCAGATCATTGGTCATCGGTTTTTCGCAGAGGATATGGATGCCGCGTTCCGCCGCCGCTTTGATTTGAACAAAATGATCTTCCGGAGAGCGGGAGGCGAGAACGGCAATATCGGGTTTTTCCCGGTCGAACATTTCGAGAAAACTGGAATAATGACGCTTTGCCCGAACCGCTGCCATGCGTTCTTCAAGTTTTTCGGCGTTGGAATCGACAAGAGCGACGACTTCCGTGTTCGGGAGTCCGCGGAAGGCCAGATGAGTGTCGTGTCCGCCGAGATGAGGTCCTGAGGTGTCGTAAACGATTCCGATTTTCCAGAGCCGGTCCATTTTTCGTTTCCTTATTCTGAGATCAGAGATGATGGCTGGCAAGATACTCGTCCATTGCGGTGTTGACCGGCCAGACGGTGTCTTTCGGACAGCGGGAGATTTCGAGCTTGAGTCCATCGTACAGACTCATAAGTTCGCTCTGTTTCATTCCGGTTGCGTTCAGGACTTTGGTGTTGTCCGTGATGCGGGTGAAGAGACGCGCGTATTCCAGCTGCCAGCGGGGACCCATGTTGTAAGGATCGCTGGAGAGAAGACGGAGATAATCCTCTTTGTCGACCCAGACCGCTTCCAGTCCGCAGATGTCGTTGTAGTACGCGGCGATCTCCTCCCAGGAGCGGTGTTCGCCGGTGGCGACGTTGAAATCCTCGCAGAGCGCTTTTTCGTTGAAAAGAAGTCCGGCGAGCATACGGGCGACATCGCCGCCCCAGCTGAGGGTCGCCTGTTTCAGGCGCGCCTGTTCCGGGACAACCACCTTTTTCCCCGCAAAGGCTCGTCCGACCGTGTTTGCCGCCTCCAGCGTCACAAGCTGATAGCGCATCAGCGAATAGGTGGTCGCGGGCCGGACAATCGTCCAGTTCCGGCGCGGAGAGGCTCGGAGGAGGTTTTCCCCGCGCGCTTTGTAGATGCAGTAGTCGTCTGAATTGCGGAGAAGTTCATCTTTCGAGGAGTCGATCAGCCGGGGAGAGGTCTCCCGGACCGGATGCTCCAGATCGTCGAAAACCCGGCAGCTGGAGAGAAATATGTAGTGATCCGTGTGATCCAGAATCTGCGGAAGATACCAGGAGAGTTCCCCGGTGCTGTAGGTCAGAAAATCGACGATGCCGTCGTAGCCGTTTTTCAGAAGATCGCGATAGACCTCTTTTTCTTTTGCGTTGGTCCGGATGTAGTTGATTCCTGGAAGGGGATTTTTCGGGTTGTCGAGGGAAACCGCGTCGATCCGGTATTCCCCTTTTTCCGCCAGACGCGGCAGAAGATACTGACCCATTGCGCCGGAGGCGCCGAGAACTAGAACACGTTTGGATGAATTCATCAGGATGCCTTTCTGTATTGTCGAGTCCGAAAAATGAAAATCTGCTGTTTTTCTGTTGATCCGAATGGTGCTGAAGTTTTATTCCGGCCATCCGGAGGCGCGGAGAAGTGCCTCCTGAACGATCAGTTCGTGCGGGAACGGCCAGGGATTTTCCATCTCGCCGCGGATGATCTTCGCCAGTTCGATCAGCTGATTGTCGTACCGTCCGTTCATAACGCCGACATCCACGATATGAGTTCCCGCTTCGAATTCCTCGTTTCCTTCCAGCAGAGTCAGACGCAGATGAAGCGGATCGAGCCGGTACCGGTCTGCGGGGTGTTCCAGCGGACAGATCTCGATGGAGCCTTTCGTGCCGCAGACGATCAGACGGCGGTGCTTCATGCCGTCCACCTCCGTAACGCCGGTGCGTACTGTGGCGACGGCGCGGGGATACTCCATGACCGTAACCCCCGTGTCATAAAGATTGTCGTTCCGTGTTTTCGTCAAGTACGGCGTGACGCGGAGCGGCCTGCCGAGCAGCGCAACCACCAGGTCGATCAGGTGCCCGGCGAAAATGTAGACGGCTCCTCCGCGGAACTGCGCAAGCCAGCGCCGGTAGTTTTCGTTGTTCCCATCGTAGCGGTTCATGACCGCATGAATTTCGAAGATCTCTCCGAGCCATCCTTTCTTTACCGCGTTGAAGCAGTATTGAATCGCAGGATTGTTGCGGTACATGTATCCGAGCTGGATGGTCAGATGCTTTCTGCGGAATTCGTTGAGAAGTTCGCGGAAGGGGTCGAGTTTTTCTCCGCCGGGCTTGTCCATGTGGATATGGAGATTGCGGTCGACGCATTTCCGGGCGGTTTCCAGCAGTTCGAATCCATCCGTTTCCACGGCGACGGCTTCAAGTCCGGGAGTGGCGAAAAGCTCCTCTTCCGTCAGTCGCGGAATCCCCTGATAGTCTTTGAAATTTCCGCGCTGCTGCCACCAGAGTTCATCGGGTTCGACGACTCCGACAACCTCGTAATACTCCGTGAGACGACGCAGTGCCGACATCTTTTCCGCCGCATGATTGTGTCCGATTCCGATCTGCCCGATCCTGATCTTCTTCATCTGAGATATCCTTGATTATTTTGAGTGAAATGGTTTCCAGTCGAACAATACTCCGAGCATCTCCGGATCTCCTTTAGTGAGACGATCGAAAATTTCCGGAGCCTTCTCCGGTTCCGCTCTTTCCGTAATCAGCCGTTCCGGATGGATTCTGCCCGCGGAGAAAAGCCGCAGAAGCAGAGCCATATCTTCGCGCATGGTCCAGCATCCGGGACGCGCATCGTGCAGCGGCCGCGCCATGTTGTGCGCTCCGAGGATCGTGATTCCCGGTTTGTGGACCTTGTTATAGAAATCGATCTCCTTTGTCGGTGTTCGGGAACAGCCCGTGAGCGTAACCCTCCCGAACGGCGCGGTAAAGTCGAGCGCACTGTTGAGGGCATCGGGATTGCCGGTCACTTCGATTGCCGCATTCACGCCGGAACCGCCGGTGAGCGCTTTGATTTTTGAGACAAGTTCCGGATCGCCGGGCGAAAAGGTGGCATCTGCGCCGAATTCCTCTGCTAGTTTCCGGCGTTTTTCATTGAAGTCGATTCCGATCAGCGGGAAGAGTCCGGAGAGACTTGCGCAGCGGACGGCGAACAGTCCGAGCAGTCCAAGTCCGAGAACCGCCATGGATTCCCCGAGTTCCGGCCGCGCTCTGCGCATCCCTTGCAGTCCCATGGAGCCGATGATGCAGAACACCGCCGAGGAAGATGGCAGGGCGTCATCCTCGATTTTCACCAGATCCTCCGCCTTCTTCACCAGCAGCGAGGAGTGGGAACTGTGGTAGACCGCGACCCGTTCTCCGGGATGAAATCCGGATTCTTCCCCCGCTTTTTTCACTCGGGCGACGGCGCTGTATCCGAGGCGTTTCGGAAAAGAATTTCCTCCGGCAAGTCCGAGAAGACATGCCCGTTCGGTACCCGGACTGATCAGGGTGCATTCCGTTTCCAGAAACACTTCATCCCGTTTCAAGTCCGGTTCGTTCCACTCATTTTTCTGGAGCTCCGCTTTTCCCGGAGCCGTAAAGACGATGCTGTATTGTTTCATTTGCCTTCCCGTCGGTTGCGTTGAATCGCTCTTTTTCAGATACTGTAACGATTCAAAACTCTTTTGCAAGATGCTTTTTTCGTGTTGTTTTGTAAAAAAATATGAAAATGGAATTTGTTTTCAGAAAAAAAGAAAATATATTGTAAATGAATCAATTTGAGGAAAAAAAGAGAGAGAGTCGAATGAAGATTCAGGAGATTGCGGAAAAGGCGGAAGTGTCGATCGCGACGGTTTCGCGGGTATTCAGCCACCATCCGAACATCCGGAGAGAGATCCGGGAGCGGGTGTTTGCCGTGGCGCGCGAGTACGGATATCATCCGAGGCTGTCAACGAAGCAGAGAAATGTTGTGATCGTCGCCCCGTACAAGCTGATCTATCCGGTGCAGGCGTATGTGGAAATGGTGATGACGGAGCTGACGCGCGAACTTTCGCTTCGCGGTTATCGGATAGAGATCCTTCCGCATGACAATCTGGAGCGTCTGGAAAGCATCCAGTTCTGCGGAGCAGTTTCCATAGGAGTCGAAACCCCGCTGTTCGAACACTGGGAGGAGCGTTTTGCTCTGCCCCTGATTCTGGTGGACCGGTCTCCTTCCGGACGTTCCCGCGGAGTCTTCTGTGTGCGATCCGATGAGAAACAGGCGATGAATCTGGCAATCGGGCATCTTGCCGATTGTTCCTGCAGCCGGATCGGAAGCGTCATCCACGGAAAATCCGGGATGGGAAATGTGGATCTGCGAAAGAGCGGCATTCTTGCCGCGCTGGAAAAGCGGGGACTTCCTGCGGAGGAGGCGCTCGTGCGGATCGCTCTGCCGGAAGACTATATCGAAGAGATCGGGAAGCTGCTGCGGAACGGGATCGACGGACTCTTCTGCTGTGGCGGAGAAAATGCCGGCGGTATTGCCGCGTATGCGCTGTCGCTGTACGGGAAGCGAATTCCGGAGGAGATTCAGGTAGTCAGTTCCGAACGCGCACAGACCTCCCGCTACTGCATTCCGCCGCAGACGACGATTTCACAGGATTATTCCGCGGTTGCCTCTGCGGTAGCGTCCGCTCTGGATGCTCGAATCCGAGGGGAGGAGGTCCCTGCGGAAACGGTCCTTCCCTATCGCCTGATCCTGCGCGACAGCACGGTTTTGCGCTGAACTTGTTTTGTCGCGTAGAATAGATTTCCGGCATACTTTCCGCGTTCAGCTCCTTTTGCGGAATCGACGGCGGAGTTCCTGGGGAAGATAGAGCAGAAGTCTTGTCCACTGTTTCCATTTCAGAATCAGATTCAGGGGCATGGCGCTTCTGAGGAAAAGACGGAAAACGGCATTGTCACGCGGTCGGACCGCATTGCGGGTCATCTGTCCGGCAAGAACGTCATCGAGTGTCAGGCGGTGTCGGTTCAGGCGCGGAGCCGTTTCTTCGAGTGTGCGGCGTCCTTTTTCCGTCAGGACGAGGATTGTTCCCGGAGTTGCTTCGCTGTCCTGTGTCGTCTGAGAAGATTGGAATTCCCCGAGTCTGAGATCCGCGGCGGATGCCGTTCCCTTGTATTTGCACCGGTCGTAGCAGGCGGATCCGAGACAGAGATCGTCCCGGTAGAATCCGAAGAAAAGTTCATTGCGTCGGCTTCCGGCGGCGGTTCTGGTTCCGTCTTTTCCGGTAAAGACGATGCGGTCTTCTTTTTTGCCGTTTGTTTTTTCCTGCCAGGCAACATCGGTGAAGATTTGTCTCTTCTTTTTGAAAAAACGGGTGAATTTCAGCCAGAGCCTCATGGAAGGTACGCCGCGGCAGAAGAAATCGACCAGTACAAAATGTTCCTCCCAGTGCCGTTTCCGGAGATAGCGGCGGAGTCCGTCGATCTGGCATGGGGTCCCTATAACGAGAAAACGCTCGTGCCCGTTGAGATGCGAAAATCCCGGCAGCGTGTAGCTCTGAAGATATTTTGCTCCGGCGCTCCGGACAAGTTCCTCCGGAGTCCGGAGAACGAGATGTTCCAGGCAATTCTCCTGCGCGTTGAAAACGGCAGTGCAGACTCTGCGTCCGCGTTCCATCCACTCTTCCGCGAGTTCTCTTGCGATCCCTCCCGTAGCGGATTGATTGCGTATGCGTTCTCTTCTGCTTCCGGCGCTCCACGCTTCCGGCTCGATCCGTCCGGCGGGGACGGCGGGCAGGTCGTCCCCACAGGGACAGACCGACAGACAGAGATTGCAGTGAATACACTGCGGATCATTTGTGGCAACCGGAGCAAAAAAACCGTTTTTGTTCAGACGGATCGAAAGGAGGGTCCGCGGACAGATGCAGGCACAGACCCCGCATCCGAAACAGTTCCGGCCAATCGCAGTGATTCCGCATCCTTCTTCCGTCTGTTTGACTGGATGTCTGCTCATCGCGATCTCCTTGCGTTTCGTTTCGGCGGATGGCGGGAAGGCATTTTCCGCTTCCGGCGGATAAACTATACTCGCTTCCACCTTGAAAATCAAATCTCGGAGACCGGCTTTTTTCGGAAAACGGAAAGAAAATTCGTTCAGCTTTCTGGCGAGGGCATTTTCATCCCCGCGGAACGCACTCCTTTTGAGGAAAGGTCTTTCGAGAGCGTTCCGGGGGAGACGCAGACGCCACTTGTTCCGGAAGGGATCTCCTCTCAGAATCCGAACCATCCGACGGGTTCGAGACGAATACCGAGAAAACGGTCCTGTTCCAGAAGGGGAAGCGGGATGCCGGGATTCGCAACTTCCGCAGAATCGAATGTCCCGAGCGATTTTTCTCCAGCGAGAGTCAGAGCCGTTGCTTTCCAGCGTTTCCCTGCCGGAAGAGTCACTCGGAGAGAGACCTCTCTTGCCGGGGCGGGATTATAAATGTAAACCAGATAATTTTCTCCGTTCTTCTGCTTTCGAAGAATCGCGTGGACATTGTCGTCGACAGTCATCCGTTCCGGCTCGCCCGCCCATTCGGAAAGGTCCCTGAGGAGTCCCCGGCAGATTTCGGTGCAGTTTCGAGTTGCGTTGTTCCAGAGAATCCATGCATCATCATCTTTTTTCTCATCGAAAAGCTTCATGACTTCCGCTTCCGTGATTGCTCCGGGACGTCCTCCGATCAGGAACACCTCGCCTTTGCCGAACTTCCATGCAACCGCCGCCGGTTTCGCTCCGACATATCCGATGACACTGCCTCCCTTCGGAGCTTCCAGTTCATACCAGTTGTGAACCGGGATTCCGACTGTCCGGCGGAGAACGGGATTTCCCAGGCGGAAAACCAGCTGATCCGGTCCGGGCGTAAACTGTTTCAGCTTGCCGAATGCGGTATAACCGAGTTTTTTCAACAGAAGATGTTCCTCATTCGAACCGGGAATTTTGCGTCCGGCTTCCCCGCAGATCATGGCGAGGCGGCCTCCGTTTTTCACATAGGCTGCCAGACGGTCGATCATGGCGGGGGGAAGAATGTGGGAGCCGTCGTCGAGGATGAGCTTCATGGAGTCGAATCCATCCAGCGGTGAACCGTCGGAGTAGATTTCAAATGCGGCTCCGGGATAGTAGAATGCGGCGCTGATGCCGTTCATCAGCCACCAGCGATAGACGGAGATTCCGTTATAATTGTACTTTCCTTCCAGCACATCTGTCGTGAAGGAGTGGAGAAGTCCCACCCGCCGCGAGACGAAATCACTTTCCCGTGCTTCGTTCACCATCCGTTTTGCATGCGGATTTGCGAAGGCCAGATTCATGAAGATGCTGTCGTCCAGAGTCGGGAAGACGTAGTTGTAATGTTCCAGTCCGAGAACGCATGCCTGGAAATGATCCCAGTGTGCGCGGGCGGTCAGTTTTTCCCGCGTGGTGAACCCGTGACGTCCCAGCGTGACGGCACTGATATCCTCCACGCGCAGCGGCCTCTTGTACCGTTGCTTTGCCACAAATCGGCGGATGATTTCCGCTCCGTTGAGTCCCTGATCCCCGTAGAAGGCATCGTGATCGACCAGTTCCTGATAATTGGCATCGGCAAGACCCACGCCGCCTGAGGCGTTCATTCCGCAGATCATGCGCTGATGGTCGTATTTCCGGACGATGTCCATCATCTCTTTGCGCAGGGAGAGCGGTCCGCTGTGCTGGAACTCCAGATAGTCCACCCAGACCGGCCGTGTATCCGGAACCATGGAAGCATACGCATATTTTTTCTCCGCTGCAAGTTTTTCCCATAACGGACGCGGCGGCATGAGTTCCTTCCACTCTTTGTATTCAGTTCCATACTTTTTGTTCAGAGCTTCGAGAGTGCGATATTTTTCCTTCAGCTGTTTCCTGTACGCATCGAGTGCATCCGGATGATAATCGAAAATGCCGTGAGCATCATGGTCCACCATGCCGTAGGGATGCAGGTGCCAGCCGATGACGGCAGGTGAGTTGACGTAGCGTTTGACCAGAGCGGTCATGGCGCGGCGGGCATGAAGACGATATTTTTTCGAATAGGGACTGAAACAGTTGGACCAGCCTTTTCCAGCTTTTCCGTTCTGATCGCGCTGGATCTCGTCCTTGAGGAACTGCTGGCTGGTATCGCCGAAATCCCAGACCCAGACTCCGAGTGTGACATCGAGTCCATTCCGTTCCGCCGTCCGGACAATGTAGTCAAAATAAGCAAAATGGTAGACTCCCGGCATCGGTTCGAAATCGTGGTAGGAAAGGGCGCAGTAGACCTCGGAGGCTCCGCCCTGCTTCAGATCGCGGAAGATGCGTTCCCCGGGAATTTTTCCTCCGCCTGCCATTCCCTGCGTGACATCCGCTCCCCAGATGGTTCCTTTTTCCCGGATCCGTTCCTGCCAGCTTTTGACCGGCCGGCCCGGTTTGTCCAGCGGCGTGACCTTCGAATGTTCGAAAAGCTCTCTGTCGCGCATTCCGAATGCGATCCGTTTGATGTCATAAGGCATCTTTGTCTCCGCATCGCGGAGCAGGAGTGATGCGCGATAGGGGCCCTGTTCTGTTCCGGCGAATTCAAAAGTCATATTTCGCTTTTCTCCCGGAGCGAGAGTCAGTCTGCGTGAAACGGGGGCAATCCCAATGTCGCTTCCGAAATAGGTCCGGAAGTTCATAATGGCATCCAGAGTCCTGCTTTGCGAGGAGGTGTTTTTGATTTCCGCCTGAATGACGCCTTTGCCGGGCAGATCGAATGTGTTGAACGGTGCATTCGTGAAGAGTTTCAGCGAGAGATCGGAAAAGGATTTTTTTCGGTCGGACAGAGTCCCTTCGATTCGCCAGTTTCCAAGTTTCAGGACTTCATGATCGTAATCCCGTGTTTTATTGATCCGGATTCGAAGGGCGCGGGCCTTGAGGGCAGGTGAAAAAGTCAGGTTTACTTTTTTTTCTTCCCCCCGGTCGGTTTTGACGGCGGGAAGGGGATGATTGCTTTTTTTCCATGAAGTTCCGTCGAAATATTCGAGAGAAGCATTGGCGATGCGGTCGGCAAACTGATCGCAGCGGAGCGATGAGATCAGCGGTATCTCCTCGCCTTCCAACCAGACTTCCGCGGTTTCTCCCGGTGTGAAAGGTGTGGTTTCCTGCCATGGAATTCCTCCGGTCGGGAGGAGGCCGGGAACCTCTTCGCCCTTGTTGATGGAGATATTGCGTACCACGATACGGGCGGAAGAGGTGATGTCTTCCGCTTGAAGAACTGCGGAAAGCAGCATCAGAAAAAGAAAATTTCGTTTCATTTGCCTGTTCCTTGTTTGAAGCGTTCTGCTTTTCATTATACATACAGGTCTGGTTATGAGCAAGAGAGACGGACGAAAATTTTTGAAAACCTGAACATTTTTCTTCTCGCCGATTCCTGTTTTCTGTTTCACTGTGATACTGCACGGGGAGTGTGTTGGATCTTGAGAGGAAAAGAGTGGATTGTAAATTTGTCGGCAGAAAGCGGTTGCTGTTCAGCAGGGAAATTCGCTGCGCATGAATTCTGCTAGCGCATCATGCCAGTCGGGCATCGGCGGCAGCCCCGCGAGCCGGAGCATCCGCTTTTCCAGACGCGAATTTGCCGGACGCGGTGCCGGACGCGGAAATTCCTGTGTGGTGCACGGGATGACCTTCTGCTGTTTTCCTGCTAGGCGGAATATTTCCTCCGCGAATTCGAACCAGGTTGCTTCGCCTTCACAGGTCATGTGGAATGTCCCGACCAGTTCCGGCCGTTCCAGCAGAGATCTGAGTTCGCCGGCAACCGCAAGAGTTGAAGTCGGGTTTCCGTGCTGATCGGCAACGACTTTCAGTTCCGGTCTGGTTCCATCCGCCAGTTTCATCATGGTATGGACGAAGCTGGGGCCTCCGGCTCCGTAGAGCCATGAAATCCGGCAGATGACATGATTCGGGCAGTGATGGCGGATCATTTCTTCTCCGGCGAATTTGGATTGTCCGTAAACGGTGGCTCCGCCGGACGCAATGTCAAATTCATGATACGGGCGGTCCAGCATTCCATCGAAGACGTAGTCTGTGGAGATGGCGATCAGGCGGACTCCCTGTCTGTGACAGGCGGATGCGACGTTGGCGGAGCCGAATGCATTCAGCCGATAGGCAAGATCTATTTCGGTTTCGCACCTGTCCACGGCGGTCATCGCCGCGCAGTGAATGACGGCTTCCGCGCCGGAGTCAGCAAGAAAGCGGTCGAATCCCGCCGGATCGGTGATATCCGCCTCCGGAAGATCTGCAATGATTATTTCGTGTTCGGAGAGAACCTTTTGAAGGGTTCGTCCGAGCATTCCTTTTCCTCCTGTTACGAGCAGTTTCATTGTTCGCATTCCTTCCACGGTTCAATTTCGGAAAAACTGGGAAGACTGGCATCCTTTGGAGAAAGAATCCACCGGTCGGGTCTGATGCGCCAGTCGATGCCGAGTGCCAGATCGTCAAATGCGATGCCGCGTTCATGAGACGGCATATAGCGGTTGTCGCACTTGTAGGCAACGACCGCTTCCCGACTGAGAACCGCAAAGCCGTGCGCAAATCCTCTCGGGACAAAAATCTGGCGTTTGTTCTCTCCGGAAAGTTCGACTGCAACATGTCTGCCGAATGTCGGCGATCTTGCACGGATGTCAACAGCAATATCGAGAATCTCTCCGGAGATGACACGAATCAGTTTTGCCTGTGTGTAGGGCGGTACCTGATAGTGCAATCCGCGCAGAACTCCAAATCGCGATTTCGATTCGTTGTCCTGAAGAAAGACGGAATCAATTCCAATCTCTTTATAAGCATCCTGATTCCAGGATTCAAAAAAATATCCGCGTTCGTCACCGAACACTTTGGGTTCCAGAAGCAGAACTCCGGGAATCTCTGTAGGAATAACGTTCATTCTTCGATCAACCTCATCAAATATTGGCCGTAATTGGTTGTTCCCAGATTGGCACAAGTCTGCCGGATCTGTTCTTTTGTCATCCATCCGTTGTCGTAAGCGATTTCCTGAAGACATGCGACTTGAAGTCCCTGCCGGGTTTCGATTGTGCGGATGAAGTTTCCTGCATCAAGCATGGAATCGTATGTGCCGGTGTCAAGCCATGCAAAACCGCGTCCGAGCCGCTCCACATGAAGGTCCCCACGTTTCAGGTATTCGTTGTTGACGGCGGTGATTTCCAGCTCTCCGCGAGCAGATGGTCGAATTGATTTTGCAATCCGGATCACATCGTTGTCATAGAAATAGAGTCCAGTAACAGCATAATGGGATTTCGGCTGCTTCGGTTTCTCCTCGATGGAGAGAACGTGAAAGTCTTTGTCAAACTCGACCACACCGAAGCGTTCCGGATCGCTGACGTAGTAACCGAAAACGGTCGCTCCAGTTTTTCGAGCCGCCGCGTTGCGGACGATGGAACCGAGGTTGGCTCCATAAAAAATATTGTCGCCGAGAACCAGCGAGACGGAATCGGTTCCGATAAAGCTCTCTCCGATCAGAAATGCCTGTGCGAGTCCTTCCGGCTTCGGCTGTACTTCGTAGGAAAAACGGACTCCGAAACGGGATCCGTCACCGAGCAGATGCCGGAAACTGCTCTGATCCTCCGGTGTTGTGATAATCAGGATCTCCCGGATCCCTGCCAGCATCAGTACGCTGATCGGATAATAAATCATCGGCTTGTCATAAATAGCCAGAAGCTGTTTTGATACTCCGAGTGTAATCGGATGCAGACGTGTTCCTGCTCCTCCAGCCAGAACGATACCTTTCATCTGGAACCTCCTTTGCCGAGACGTTCCCCGGCGTATTTCCGTTCCCGGATCGGTCGCCACCACCAGTCGTTGTCGAGATACCACTGAACGGTTTTGCGAATTCCAGAATCGAAACCAGTCTCCGGCATCCATCCGAGCGTATTCCTGAGTTTTGAAGGATCAATCGCATAGCGGAGGTCGTGTCCGGGACGATCCTGTACGAAATCAATCTGATCTTCATAGCTCCCGGATTTTTTCGGTCGGAGTTCATCCAGAATCCGGCAGATGGTCCGGACCACTTCAAGATTGGTCCGTTCGTTGTGCCCTCCGATATTGTAAGTTTCTCCCGGAATGCCCTTCTGCTGAATGAGCCAGAGAGCTTTTGCGTGATCCTCCACATAGAGCCAGTCCCGGATATTGTCTCCTTTTCCGTAAATCGGAAGCGATTTGCCTTCCAGAGCATTGAGAATCACCAGCGGGATCAGTTTTTCCGGAAAGTGATAGGGACCGTAGTTGTTGGAACAGTTTGAGATCAGCACGGGCAGTCCGAACGTGTGGTGCCATGCGCGGACCAGATGATCGCTGGACGCTTTACTGGCAGAATAGGGGGATTTCGGATCATAAGGAGTCTGTTCCGTAAAATATCCGTCTCTGCCGAGAGAGCCGTAAACTTCGTCTGTGGAAACGTGCTGGAAACGGAATGCCGCCTTTCTGGAATCGGAGAGGGTCTGCCAATAGGCGAGGGCGCATTGAAGAAGTGCTGCTGTTCCGGTTATGTTGGTCCGGATGAACGCAAGAGGATCGTCAATGGAACGATCCACATGACTTTCCGCCGCCAGATGAATAAGAGCATCTGGCTGAAATTCTGCAAACAGTTTTGAAACGCCTTCTGCGTCACAGATATCGAGTTTTTCAAAATGATAGAGCGGAGATCCGGCAACTTCTTGCAGACTTTCCGGATTTCCTGCATAAGTCAGCTTATCGAGATTGAGAACTTCCGCCAGATGTCCGGCGACAAGATAACGGATCAGCGCCGATCCGATAAATCCCGCTCCTCCTGTGACAATAATTTTTTTCACGCAAACATCCTCCGGAAGGAATCAATAAACAGATTCTTATGATGCCGTTTTCTCTTGTATCCCAGTTCAATGAACGAAGGAATATATCATGGGAAAAGTTTTTTTCCTATGGAGAATCATGAAATTTTCGGGAAAAACGCGAAAAATATTCTGAAAGAAACATCATTCAGAGAAGTTTTTCCCGTACTTCCGCAAGGGAGATTCCCTGAAGTTCGACGATTTTGTTTTTGGATGTTGTTCCGGAAACAATGGATACGGCGCTTTTCGGACATTTAAATGTTTTAGCAAAGAAAGCACAGAGAGCCGCATTGGCTTTTCCCTCCACGGGCGGAGCCGTGAGAGCGATTTTCAGTGCATTTCCAACCATTCCAGCGAGAGCCTCTCTTGATGCTCTCGGCTGCACCCGGCAGGTAATGCGGATGCAGCCTTCATGCTCTGAAATGGCGGATTCCAGGTCCTGGAAAGATACGCCGGCCATTGGAATTATTCCGGTTTCTGGTTGCCGTCTGGAGCTGCACCGGGAGTGTGCAGAGCCTCATCCAGCACATCATGATCTTTGTTTTCGCGCGGGGGCATACCGAGGAGTTCGCGGATTTCCGCAGCATCCAGCGTTTCGCGCTCGAGCAGAGCATGAGCCAGCTTATCGAGTTCATCGCGATGTTCCGTGAGAATTTTGGTTGCGGTGGCCTTCGCCTCCATGACGATCCGCTTGATTTCGAGATCGATTTCTCGAGCGGTTTCCTCGCTGAACGATTCGTTGCGCGTGATATCTCTGCCGAGGTAGATGTGATCCGCGCGTTCTCCATACTGCACCGTTCCGAGTTTTTCACTCATACCGAAGGCACAGACCATGGCTTTTGCAACTTTGGTTGCATGTTCGATATCGGCGGATGCTCCGCTGGTGACATCGCCGAGGACCAGTTCTTCGGCAACGCGCCCTCCCATATCCTGAACCATGGAGTCGATCATTTCAAGACGGCTCTGGGAATAGCGGTCTTCATCGGGCATCATCATGGTTGCTCCGAGATACGCTTGTCCGCGCGGAATAATCGTGACCTTATGCAGTCCCATTGCATTTTTGCAGTGCAGATTGACGATCGCATGTCCGGCCTCGTGCCATGCTGTGAGTTTGCGTTCGCGTTCCGAGATTTTGCGGCTTTTGCGTTCGCGTCCCCAGCGGACTTTGTCTCTTGCTTCTTCGAGATCGGCCTGAATTGCGGCAGGACGGTTGTTTCTTGCTGCAAGGAGCGCTGCCTCATTGATCAGATTGGCAAGATCCGCCCCGCTGAAGCCCGGAGTGCTTCTGGCGATGGTGTCGAGATTGACAGCGGGATCCAGCTTGATATTTTTCGCATGAACATCAAGAATTTTTCTTCTGCCGCGGATATCGGGCAGATCAATGACAATCTGCCGGTCGAAACGTCCGGGACGGAGCAGGGCGGGATCCAGCACATCCGCGCGGTTGGTCGCCGCAAGAACAATGACTCCTTCCTGAGTTTCGAGTCCGTCCATTTCCACGAGCATGGCGTTGAGTGTCTGTTCGCGTTCATCGTGTCCGCCGCCGATTCCGGTGAAGCGGGAGCGGCCGACCGCGTCGATTTCATCGATGAAGATCAGACATGGCGCATTTTTCCTTGCCTGTTCGAACATATCGCGAACGCGGCTTGCTCCCACGCCCACGAACATTTCCACAAAATCCGAACCGCTGATCGCAAAGAACGGCACATTGGCCTCTCCTGCGACGGCTTTGGCCAGCAGAGTCTTTCCAGTTCCCGGCGGTCCCATGAGAAGCGCCCCTTTCGGGATGCGTCCGCCGAGCATTTTGAATTTCAGCGGATCTTTGAGATAATCGACAATTTCCTTGGTTTCTTCCTTAGCCTCGTCGCATCCGGCAACGTCATCGAATTTCTTTTTATTTTCATCCGCCGTAATCATTCTGGCGCGGCTTTTCCCGAACTGCATGGCGCCTTTGCCCGCCATTTTCAGCTGACGGGAGAAGAGAATGTATATGAATCCGATAATCAGGATTCCGATCACCAGATTGACAATCAGATTTTTCCACCAGTTGTCCCGTTGCAGAACTTCCACCTTGACTTTGTCAAGTCCCTTCATGATGGCGTCGGTTTTGATAACGCGCGTTGCGTAGTAGGATTTTGCCGGCTGCCTGGAATCCTTCTGAGCGATCTGTGTGGTCAGATCGGTGACATCCGAGTTTGTCTGCCGGAGATTCTTCCGGTACTCTCCCTCGATATAAAGGACGTTTTCGGATTCCGGAGTAATGACGGCGGTTTTGATATCGCCCGCCGAGAGTTTCTTTTCGAAGGTGGTCTGACTCCATTCGACTCTTGCGCCGACTGCAGGATTGTATTTGTATACAAACAGTGTCACAATCATCATAAGGATGAGCAGCCAGATGAAAATCGAGAGGGGAGGGCGTCTCGATGGCATACCGGGACGGTTCTGTACCGGCGGGGGCGGATTTTTTTTTTGATCGTCGTTCATAGATATTAAAAACCTTTTCTCTCTGATTTTTTCAGTTAATCAAGATAATCTTGTATTACGATTCGCGCCGGAAGGACCCGGCGCGAGTATAAATTGCAACGGAATGGATTACAGCAGATCTGTCTGTCAGTTTTTTCCAGAATTCAACTGCATGAGCAGCACCGCCAGCAGCACGATGACAGCCAGAACAAGCAGTCCAAGCAGGATCACAATAACGATCGTGGTGATGTTTTTGCCTTTCGGTTTGCCCTGGGAGACTGTTTCAAGACGTTTCAAGGTGGAAGTCCCCAGATTGGAAGTCGATGAGATATCGATTTTTGTCATGGTTTTGACTTCTCTTGTCCCGCTTTTATCGTTGCAGTCGTAAAGCATTTCCACGCCGCCGAGCTGGATCATGTCGGTACTTTTCAGTTCTTTTTCCGTGATCGGCTCATTATTGACTCTGGAACCGTTTGTGGAGTTCCGGTCGCGGAGAATATAGGTGGAACCCTTCTTGATGAAATCTGCGTGGTAGGAACTGATGGACGGGTCTTTGATGCAGATGTCGCGTTCATCCACACGGCCGACTGTATGAATATCCTTAGTCAGTTCAAATACTTTCCCTCTGAACTGTTCCGACAAGACAATAAGTTTAGGTGTATCCGCCATGGCTGATCCTCATATATTGGTACAGGGTTCGCAAGCCTGCTGTTTGCGCAATTGTTTTAAATATGAAGATATATCAAAAAATGCACTTGTCAATAGGCAAAGAGAGGAAAAATCGAAAAAAAAGTGTTCTTTTCTTCTTTTTTTTTCGGAAATCGGACTGGAAAAATCGTCGCCAGCTGTTATATTCATAAGTTCAGTATTTTTATAACACATTTTTTGTGTCAATCATCACAGTAACGCAATGGAAAGGTGGATAGCATGTCTGCTGACTCTTTGAAAGACTCGATCCAGATTGAGTTTAAGGAAACGGCTCCCTGCGCTCAGGAAGCCTCCGTCAAAATTCCGGCGACGGAAGTCGAAAAGACTTTTAACAATATCGTGAAAGAAATCTCCCGCGAAGTTCAGATCCAGGGATTCCGGAAAGGCAAAGTGCCTCCTGCTCTTGTCAAGGCCAGATTCTCTCAGAATATTGTGGAAGATACCGCCAAACATCTCCAGAATGCCGCGATTGAAAAGATTCAGTCGGAACTCGATCTTGTTGCTGTGACCGCTCTGGATGATGGAAAAGTCATGCCGGCGACGGATAAGGAATACACCTTCAAGGCTTCGATTGAGACCGCTCCCAAGTTTGAGCTCCCCGATTACAAAGCCATGTCGATCGAGGTCGCAAAGGGCGAAGATGCCGAAAAGCAGATCGCGGAACGTCTCGCCAGCTTGAAGGACATCTATGCCGATGATATCAAAGTGGAAACCGAATCTCTTGCCGGCGATATGCTGAAAGTTTCCTATGAATCCGATTTCCAGCCTGCCGAAGATGCCTCTCCCTCTCTGAAACGCATGGCGAAGGCCGACGAGGCCTGGATCTGGCTTCATGAGCCGGAATACGTCCCCGGCGCGAATGCCGCTCTGACCGGAGTCAAGGCCGGTGAGACCCGCGAGTTTACCTCCGAGTTCCCCGCCGACTGGCGCGAACAGGGACTCGCTGGCAAGAAAGTCAAATACACGGTGAAGGTGAACGAGGTCCAGCGCAAGCAGCCGGTGGAAGATGATGCGAAACTCGCGGAAAAACTCCATGTGGAAAGCGTTGAGAAACTTCATGAGGATCTGAAGAAATCCATCGAATTCAAGATCGAAAATGACCGGAAGAATGCCGCACGCGAGAAGGTGCTGGATCTCCTTCTTGCCAAGGCCGGTGCATTCGATCTGCCGAAATCCATCGTGGAAGGTGAGACGGAGCGGGAATTCACGAAGCTGGCAAATCAGCTTGTCCGCAGCGAAGCGGATGTCGAAAAGTTCAAAGCCGAGAAGGAAAAACATCTTGAGACTGCGAAGGCCGAGGCGGAAAAGAGCCTGAGACGCTTCTTCGTGATCCGCAAGATTGCCGAGGCCGAGAAGATCGAAGTTTCCAAGAACGAATTTGATGCCCAGATCAAGAGCATGAGCTCCTATTTCGGCTACAAGGAAAAAGATGTTGTCAAGGCGATCCGCCGCAACGGCGCGATCGGCGAGATCCATGCGGATCTCCTGACCGGCAAAGTCCTGGATTTCATTGTGGACAAAGCCGATATCAAAGAAGTTTGACGCTGTTTTTCAGCGTGAAGAGTCGGCATTCCGACACGGAAAACGGGATGGGGCGAACGGCTCCATCCTTCTTCCTGTCAGGATGTCTGTAATTTTTGAGCAGGATTTCCGGTTCGCCGGCCATTGAACCGGAGATGGAAACGCAGGTTGCATCAGAATCATTCAACCTGCAGAATAATCGAAGGAGAATCGCATGATCAAGAATTCAATGCTTGTTCCGATGGTGGTTGAACAGACCGGACAGGGAGAGCGCGGATATGATATCTATTCGCGTCTGCTCAAAGACAGAATCATTTTCCTCGGAACGCCGATTGATGATACCGTGGCCAATCTGATTGTTGCGGAACTGCTCTATCTGCAGTCCGAGGATCCGAAAAAAGATATTGATATGTACATCAACAGTCCGGGCGGAGTGATTACTTCCGGTCTTGCGATTCTCGACTGCATGAAAGTGATTTCCTGCGATGTCAAGACCTATTGTGTCGGACAGGCCGCCAGCATGGCCGCTGTCCTGCTCTGTGCCGGGACCAAAGGCAAGCGTTTTGCCCTGCCGAATGCACGGGTGATGATTCATCAGCCGCGGGGCGGATCCGAAGGTACCGCCGCCGATATCGACATCCAGGCAAAAGAGATTCTTGCCATGCGTACAAAACTCAATCAGATTATTGCGACTCACACGGGACAGAGCATCCAGAAGGTGACTCGCGATACGGATCGCGATTATTTCATGTCTGCGGAAGAAGCGGTGAAATACGGGATCGTTGACAGCATCATTCAACACAGAGCCTGAACGGGAGCGGATTATGGGCAAGGATAACAACGGCGGAGAGATTCCGCGCTGCTCCTTCTGCGGCCGTCTGGCGAACGAGCCCGGTGTCGGACAGATTATTTCCAGTCCGAGCGGCGCTTCCATCTGCCAGAGCTGCGTGGAGACGTGCGAAGAGCTGATTCATCCGGCAAAAAAGAAGGTTGATCCGACAAAACAGCCGCTTCCTATTGAGAATATCAAAGTTCCGAAGCCGGCGGAAATCAAGGCCGAACTGGATAAATATGTCGTCGGTCAGAACACGGCAAAGAAGATTCTTTCCGTCGCGGTTTACAACCACTACAAACGGCTGAAAAGCAGAGGCGGAAACGTTTCTCCGGAAGATTCCGATATCGAAATTGAAAAAAGCAATGTCCTGCTGATCGGTCCTACCGGCTCCGGCAAGACTCTGCTTGCCAGAACCATGGCGAAGATGCTTGATGTGCCTTTCTGCATTACCGATGCCACGACTCTGACCGAGGCGGGGTATGTGGGAGAGGATGTCGAGAACATTATTCTCCGTCTGCTTCAGGCGGCGGATTTCGATGTCGCCCGGGCGCAGATCGGCATCATTTATGTGGATGAAATTGATAAGATCGCCAAGAAGGGGGAGAATGTCTCCATTACCCGCGATGTCTCCGGGGAAGGCGTTCAGCAGGCGCTTCTGAAAATCCTGGAAGGAACGATTGCGAATGTTCCTCCGAAGGGCGGACGGAAGCATCCGAACCAGGAATATATTCAGGTTGACACCTCCAATATTCTGTTTATCTGCGGCGGAGCGTTTGTGGGGCTGGACAAGATGATTCAGCGCCGGGTCGGTAAACGTGTGCTCGGCTTCAACCAGCAGAAATCCGATGAGCAGCGGGCGGTGGAGATCGACAGTTCCAAGGCGCTGGCCCTGACCGAACCCGAAGATCTTGTGAAATACGGAATTATTCCGGAATTCATAGGTCGTCTTCCGGTGGTTACCTCGCTGGAGCCTCTTTCAAAAGAGGATCTCATGAAGATTCTGGTCGAGCCGAAAAATGCGATCACGAAGCAGTATGAGAAACTCATGGCGATGGAAAACGTCAAACTTGAGTTTGAGAAGGGCGCTTTGGAGGCGATCGCCGACAAGGCTTGCGAAAAAGGCACCGGTGCACGCGGACTGCGTTCCATTATCGAGGGCATCATGGTGAATATCATGTATGATGTTCCCTCCCGTGCCGATGTCGAAAAATGCATCATTACCAGAGCCACTGTGGAAGGCGGTGCTCCGCAGCTGGTCAAACGGGGCGCCGAAAAACAGAAAAACGTGAAAAAAACGGTCTGACTGGATCGAAAAACAGGATTCTTTTTCAGGGAGCCGGATGGTTCCCTGAACTTTTTCCTTTGACAGGATTTTCCGGAAATGATGGATAAGAATATTGAGATCAGAAAAAAACTTGTCGCTTCATGCAGACGTATTGTGATCAAAGCCGGGACGCGTCTTCTGACCGATCCGGAAGCGCTGGCGGTGCTGATTCGCCAGATTAAAACGGTCCGGGATTCCGGAATTCAGGTCCTGCTGGTGTCGTCCGGAGCGGTTGGAACGGGGATGCGCAGTCTCGGACTGAAAAAACGGCCCCGTCGTCTTTCCGAGGTGCAGGCGCTTGCCGCCATCGGTCAGATTCGTCTGATGTCCGTGTACGAGGCCGAATGCGAAAAGCTCGGCTTCAAAGCCGCTCAGATTCTGCTGACCGCGGAAGATCTCCGTTCCCGCGAGCGGCATTTGAATGCGCTGAACTGCATTGAGTCGCTCCTTGCGCAGGACGTCCTGCCGATTATCAATGAGAACGACCCCGTTTCCGTTGATGAGCTGAAATTCGGCGATAATGATATCCTTGCGGCATTGCTGGCTTCCATGACCCGTTCCGATCTTGCGATTATTCTGACAACTGTGGATGGACTCATGCGGCCGAACCCGGATGGGACTCTCGGAGAACGCATTTCGCTTGTCGAGGGCGTGACCGATGAACAGCGCAATATGGCGAACGGTACCGATGACAGCAGTATGTCGATCGGCGGAATGAAGTCGAAGCTCCGCTGCGCGGAAATTCTGAACTCCGCGGGAGAGTGCCTCTGGATCGCCTCCGGAAAGGACGCTCATGTGATCGAACGGATTTTCAACGGCGAGGATGTGGGAACCGTGTTTATTCCGCATCACCGGACGAAAGTGGAGTCCAGAAAACGGTGGCTGGCAACCTTTGCAAAGCCTTCCGGGAAGATCATTATCGACTCCGGAGCGGTTCAGGCGCTTGCCACACATGGAAGCAGTCTTCTGCCTGCGGGAATGAAATTCGTGCA
The DNA here is from genome assembly GCA_905197955.1 of uncultured Lentisphaeria bacterium. GTDB lineage: Bacteria > Verrucomicrobiota > Lentisphaeria > Victivallales > UBA1829 > UBA1829. The sequence goes on from CAJKAR010000031.1 coordinate 24,448, forward strand.
GGGGACATTCAAGCGCGGAAGCATCGTGGAGGTCTGCTCGCTGGAGGGCGAATTGATCGCAAAGGGCCTGACAAACTTCAGCTCCGAGGACTGCATGAAACTGATCGGCTGCCAGACTTCCGAAATTCACGACATCCTCCGCTGTGATGCCGACAGCGAAATCATCCACCGTAATAATATGGCTGTTCTGAAAGCCGATTGATTCCGCCAATGAAGATTTATATCAAAACCTACGGCTGTCAGATGAACGAGCGCGACAGCGATGCCGCCGCCGCAATGCTCGCTGCCGACGGTCATACCATCGTTTCCGACGAAGAGTCCGCCGACCTGATTCTCCTGAACACCTGCAGCGTCCGGGATCAGGCGGAGCGCAAAGCCATCGGCAAGCTCGGCATTCTGGTTCGTCTGAAAGAGGAGCATCCGCATCTGCTTTTCGGCATCATGGGATGCATGGCGCAGAGCCGCGGAGCCGAACTGCTGAAAAGTATTCCGCATTTGAATTTCGCGGTCGGAACCGATAAGATTCATGAACTGCCGGAAATCGTTGCTTCGCTGGCGGAACAGAGAAAAATCGAATCGACCGGTCACGACAACCTGAAAGATGTCGATGGAATCGACGCCCATACGCGAAAACATTCGTTTTCCGATTTCATTTCCATCATGCGCGGATGCAACCGCTTCTGTTCCTACTGCATTGTGCCGTACGCTCGCGGACGCGAGCGGAGCCGTTCGCCGGAAGGGATCATAGAGGAGGCGCGCCGTCTTGCGGATTCCGGCGTGAAGGAGGTTATGCTGCTGGGACAGAATGTTGCCGCCTACGGAATCGACGGCATCTCCTTTCCCGATGATTTTTCGCCGTTCGCCGATCTGCTGGAGTCGATTGCCAGGATCGAAGGGATCCGCCGGATCCGCTTTACTTCGCCGCATCCGGCATTTTTCAATACGCGCCTGATTGAAACGATTGCTCATACTCCGAAGGTCTGCAAGAACATTCATCTGCCGCTGCAGTCCGGATCAAACCGGATTTTGAAGGAGATGAACCGTCCTTATACGGCGGAACGGTATATGGAGATTGTAAACAAACTCAAGGCGCTCTGTCCGGAGATCGCGTTCTCAACGGATATCATCGTCGGGTTTCCCGGCGAGACGGACGAGGATTTCGAGGCAACCAGACGTATCATGAACGAGGTCGGCTATGACAATGCCTTCATCTTCAAATATTCCCCGCGCAAGGGGACCCGGGCCGCGGAACAGATGAAGGATGATGTCCCGCAGAGCATCAAGGAAAAGCGGAATCAGATTCTCCTGGAGGATCTGGCAAAGTACTCGGCAAAGGCAAATGATAAATTCGTCGGACGCGTTCTTGAAGTCTTTGCCGAGGGGGTCAGCAAGCGCAATTCTTCCCGCTGGAGCGGACGGACCGAACTGAATAAACTGGTCGTATTCGAGCCGAAAGGCGAATTGAAAAACGGCGATATCCTCCAAGTCCGGATTACACATGCCACCGCAATGACTCTGTTCGGAGAGATCGTTTGAGTGAAGTCGGAAGAAGAAGGATTGATCGGGAAAACGTTTGAGAAATCGGAAGAATAATTGAACGGAAATGTTTGAAATCAGGTCCGTGCCGTCTGCAATGGGCGGCACGGACCGTTTGTTTTTTCAGGGATTCAGGGGTTTGACTGCGACAGAGTGGATTCTGCCGTTGAAATGGTATTGGGAGCCGGAGGCATTACCGAACATGATGTCACCGTTGAACTCCTTCGGGAACGGGCAGTCGATAAGAGAATCGAGTTTTCCGTTGATCAGAAGCAGAGCTTTTTTCCCGTCGAACTTCAATTCGCAGGTGGCGCGTCTGTTGAGTTCGAGCGGCGTTTTTGCCCGGAGATAGCAGGCCTTTTTCCCGTCTCCGGGGAAGATTTCCACATTGATCCGCAGATCCTTGTGCAGTACGATTCGGAATCCGCTCTTCATATAGTCGCACATCTGGACGATTCCGGACATGTATCCATCCGGTCCCGCTTCGGGGGTGAAATCCGCAAAAACGCTGTAAGGCATTTTCATTGCGGCCGGAACGGCGGTCTTTTTCAGCGGGGCGCCGAAATAGCGGCCCGCACGGAAACGGAAGCCGTCCTTGACTCTTTCCGGTGCGGTTTTCGGGTTCCAGAGTTTTGCAGAATACTTCTTTGTGCCGAAATCCCATTCGGCAATCGGTTCTTCCGCTTCGTCGGAAACGACTCCGCCGGTGATGGCAAGCAGCACATACTGCGCCTGGGAAAGTCCGCCCTTCAGAGTGATGGAGCGGATCGTTTTTTCCGGATGCGGATTCTTCCAGGGATAGGTCCAGACTCCAACGCGGGAGGTGAAGAGATTTGCACCGGTCCAGGCAACGGTGGCGGCTCCGAAGGCTTTCGGATCGTGCCAGTCACCGACTTCCATGCCCATCCGGATCGGAATGCGCACGGAGGTGCCGTCATCATATTTCACCGTGTATTCGGCGATCGCGCTGCCGGTGGGACCGGTCCAGCCGGAAGAGTGAAGGAACCAGAGGATTTCCGCTTTCTGACCGACCGCAAAGGGACCTGCCTGACGCGGAAGTTTCTTCCCGAATTTTTCACTTCCGAGGCTGATAACGGCTTTCCCGTCGTTCGCTTTCGGATCAATGAGCTGATAGACGACTCTCTGGAAATCGACTTTGGTCGGGAAGTCCGGCACGGGGACATCCATGCCGTCATCGGCTCCGTTGATTTTGCCGGTATGGTTGATGAGGAAGAAACGCATATCGTTTTTCCCCTGATCGGTCCATCCGCCTTTGCCGTCGTTTTCGACCCGGTCGTAGTAGCCCATGTTGGCAAACTTGGAAAGGTCGATGAAGAAACGTTTGTAGTGCGGGGTCGTCTTCGGCTTGAAGGCGGCTCCGAGATTGTGCGCCAGAAGGGAGGCTATGCGCAGAGCCTTGTCCGTTTCGGACGAGGTGGCGTTTTCCCAGCGGAGTGTATCAAAGAGAACTGTGCCTTTGCCGGATTTGATTTTCGTCAGGAAGGCGGGCGCGATCAGTTTTTCCGCATCGCCGCCCCAGGGCGTTTCCAGAATCCAGTCACCGGTTTTGGCGACTACTTTTCCGGTGACACGGCCATGATTGCCCGTCGTTCCGCGATACCAGAAGAAGTCGAAGTTGGCAAGTCCGTCCATCAGGGGATCGTCGGAACGGACAACCGCGCCTTCCACGCCTGCCGGTTTCTTTGCAAGAACCGGTTTGAACGGAAGCAGGGCCGCCGCTTTCGAGATCGTGGACGGGTCAAAATTGTGCAGCCAGACCGTTCTACCCTGTTTCAACGCCTCTTTGAGTTCCGACAGCACCTGCGCTGTGAACTCCGCAGAGGCATCCGCCAGCACGGGTCCCGCACTTCCGACTCCTTCACTGACTGCGATTCCCGCCAGTTCCAGCGCTTCCATCAACGCCGTATTCGTTCCGGCAAGAAGATTCAGAGGCGTTCCGGTTTTCGGTGCACGTGTGCTGCCGTATTCAATCAGATTCGCCAGAAGCTGTTTTGCTCCAGGATCGGCGAGAGAGGCTTTTTCCAGATCGAATGTCGTCAGAAGGAAGGTTCCCTTGCCGACCGGGATGTCCAGAAGAGGGGTCCAGCGCATGCCGAAGCGTCCGCCGCAGTCGAGGGGAAGCTCGAAGGCTCCGTCAAACGGCTTTTTAAAGGTGCCGACTGTGACAATGTTGTTTGGTCTCCAGAAACTGAACTGTCCTTCTTTCATCCCTTTCACTGCCGGATGGGAGGGCGTGCGCATCCAGGCCTGAGTTGCCGCATGTTCCTTGTCCCGCTCCGGAAGTTCCAGACGGAACGGCTGCCATGATTCCTGCGGAAGAATCAGAACAGTTCCTCCGTTTTCCACAAATTTGCCCAGTTCATCTGCCATCTCTTTCTGGAAGGCTCCGGAGGCGATTACGACAAGTTTCGTCTGCGGCGTGATTCGTCCGGAGACTCCCTTGAGTCCGTAAAGCGCGAGCGCTTTTTCCAGAGCCGGGGTCTTGCCGGGAGCCGCGATCTTTCCTTTGAGTCCGGCAAGATTGATCTCCGGAACAATGTACACTTCCTCCTGATAGCGGCTGACTTCGGTCGGCGCATACGCCGGATTGTTCTGGGTGAACAGCGCAACCAGCAGTTCCGCGGAGGCAGGTTTCAGCACCTGGGGCATCGGAATTTCAAGCGTGATTTCCTTCTTGCTTCCGGAATTGATGTGGAACTGGTATTCCTTCTGCCAGACGATTGTCCCGTTCAGGGTCAGAGTCGCCCGGACAAGCTTGAGGGGAATGCGTCCGTCGTTCAGAGCGACAATTTTCCGGCGGAACACTTTTCCGGAATCAGCATTCGGGTGGAAGTCGTAGGGACGGACCACCTGCTGCGGCATGAAGCGATCCTTTTCCCCGGTCCAGATGTTCATGCCGGCAACACCGATGGCTCGATATTCGGTGGTGTATTTCTTCAGGGTTTCCGTGAAGAGGTTTTTCATGAAGTCCTCTGTGTTTTCCGCACCGAGTCCGGTAAGACGCTGCTTTGTCCATTTTTCTCCGTCGAAGACGGTGTCTCCCATGAAGCTGGAGTACTCTTCCACCTGCGCATCCGAATTGCAGAAATATTCGCCGATGACCAGCGGACGATCCCAGTCAAATTCCGCGCGCCAGGATTTGATTCCCTTGCCTTTCCGCAGATACCAGGTATCGTTCGGCATGTTCACGCCGGCGTTCGGATAGGTGGTGTTGATCTCGCCGGCGCTCCACTCCGGATAGTGGATGTTGACGATGTCAAGCTGATTGTTCCAGGTGATTTCCGCGTCGCCCTGAAGCGGACGGGTGTCGTCCATCGAGCGGACCGTTTCGATCAGTTTTTTGGCAATCGCCATCTCCTCTTTGCCGGTCCGGTTCCAGTAGGTCTCGTTCGCGAGGGACCAGATCACAATGGAGGGGTGATTGCGCAGATGTTTGATCCAGCCTTTGTAATATTCAAGAGTGCCGGGAAGCCATGCGTGCGCTTTCTCATGAGGATACTGATTCACATGCCACCAGGCGGCTTCCGGTACAACCAGATAGCCCATGTGATCGCCAAGACGGATGAAATTCGGATTGCAGAACCCGAGATGCAGACGGTTGGAATTCAGTTTGCCATATCCGTCCCACATCGGGACGAAATCGGGACTGTTGATGCCCGCAAGCGAACTTCCGCGAAGCAGAACAACTCGATTCCCGTTGAGATAGAAATCCCGTCCGCGGATTTCGAATTCCCGGTAGCCGAAACTCTGTTTTGTGCTGTCCGCGAGTTCTTTCCCGTCGAGCAGACGGATCTCCGCGTCGTAGAGCACGGGCGTGTGGAGATCCCAGAGCACCGGTGCTTTCCAGTTCGAACGAACCGTGGTTTTCTGTTCTTTCCCTGCGGGGACTTTGACCGCTGTGCCGGTGAGAGTCGTATGTACGATGTTCGGATCCTGCTGGGAACGGATCACGATCTGCGGTGTGACAAGCGCATCCTTTCCGCTCCGGTTGACCAGCGTGAGTTCAAAGTCAATCTGCGGCTTTTTGACTTTCGTCTTGACGAAGACATCGTCCACTGCGACCAGCGGGCGGAAATCAAGACGGATCGTATTGTGAATGCCGCTTCCGATTCCGGCGCTGGGGGCAATATAGGTGTCGTTCTTCACATCGACCAGTCCTTCGCGTCCGGTAAAGGCGATGACAATCTCGTTTTTCCCCGGCCGGAGATATTTCGTGATATTCACATCGCGCGGCAGAGTCGCCTGAATCGACTCCCCGGCAAGCTGGCCGTTCACCAGAAAGGCGGATCGGAATGCAACCGCGCCGATAACGAGATGCACCGTATGATTTTTCAGGGCATCCGCCGGAATGTCAACCGTTTTGCGGTACCAGGCACTGAGGTCCTTTTTGATTTTGAAGGTTTTTTTATCCTTTTCCAGATACGCTTCCACGGCGTGTTCCGGAGGATATCCCCAGCTGTTGACGGATTGCGGCAGAATGCCGCGTTCTCCGGTCGGAACGGTTGTGGTTTTCCAGTTGAGGTTCGAAGGAATCTTTTTCAAACTCAGGGTGTCGGCCGTGGCAGCCTGCCACTCTCCGGCGAGATTGATGGAGTTCCTTGGACCCGCCACATAGAACGGTACCGCTGCCGGAAGCAAAGTCGCGGCAGCCAGCAACAGGGCGCTTAACATTTTTTTTCGCATAGATTCTCCTTATTTTTTATGGATGAAACATTCTGTTTTTGTTTTATTTTTCCTGAATCCGGTCCGATGGCTCGTGCGTGCATACACTCTCTCTTCCGGAAGAGGGGAATGTTCGGCAGAAAGATTAATAATCATTTTGATATCCCCGTTTCAAAATGGCGGCACCGCCCAGCCGGTCTTTATCGTCTCTGATCGCCTGAAGACCGGCATAGGTCAGAGATGAGACATGACCATCGACCCAGAGCGCGTTGGAGACTCCGCCGGGGGAGGGGATCCCCGCGGTCCCATGAACTTTTTTGGAGCCTTCGGCAATGATATCCGGGCGGCCGTCGCCGCTCCCGTGCCGGAAACTGATCGGTGCGGCATCCCAGTCGGCGGTCGCCGAGTTGTAACTCTGGTTATCCGCGGCAAACAGTGTTTCAGAAGCACGCTTCACCTGGGAGGTGGTGTGCGGCTTTGTGTGAGTTGTGATCGTTCCGAGAAGATAGCCGTTCCCGACAAAATGGCTGTACTGATAGTGTTTTCCCCAGTTGATCGGAATTGTCTCCGCCGGACAGATAAAGGATCCCTTCATGCCGCTGTTTGCGCTCCAGCTGAGTCCGTAGGGACCGGGTTTCAGCGTTGTTTTTTCATCGATTCCGGCCAGCCGCCCCGGCCAGCAGAGATAGGCCTCGTCATCGTTGTTGGGGAGTCCATGAGGAAAATAGCCGTTGTTGTCTCCGATATATCCCTGCAGGGCTGTGCCGATCTGCTTCTCATTGCTGGTGCAGGAAACCGTCATCGCCTTGCTTCTGGCTCCCTGCAGAGCGGGCAGCAGCATCGCCGCCAGGATGGCGATGATCGCAATTACCACAAGGAGCTCTATGAGTGTGAAGTGCGGATTTCGACTTGTGATCTCTCTTTGGTGCATTCTGTTTTTTTTCATGGTTTCCACCCCGCTTTTAAGACTTTTGCATCCGCTGTTGTATTGGCTGATGCGGTTCCGGTATCATCTTTCATGGCGACAAGGGAATAGGCGGTATGTCCTGAGACGTGCCCGTCCACCCAGCAGACATTCGCGGTGCCTTTTCCGGTGACTTCCGTTCCGTTGGCTCTCGCTTCGTCGTTCCAGCCATGACGGAATTTGATGCAGGCTATCTGATTTCCAAGAACACAGAAGTCTTTATTTTTTCCGTCCGTGAAAAGAAATGCGCGGGACGGAGAGTGCACTGCGGAAAGTTTATGATGATTCCGGTTGCCGTTCTCTCCCCAGTCGTCTCCGGCCAGCTGATTGTTGATGGCAAAATGGCCGCCGCGGGAATAGGCGTTCTGGGAGGGCCAGACCGGATCAGCCGGACAAATGAAGGAGTTGATCTTTCCCCAGCGGGTCCATTTCAGACCGTATCTGCCGGCTTTTCCGGAATCCGTGTCGCCGGAAGCGAGAAGTTCCGCAAAATGACCAAGAAACTGATTCGCCGGATTCACAATGTAACGCCCCGGGACAATCCAGTCCTGATTATCTCCGGAATACATCGCCTGTGCGGTCCCGATCTGTTTCAGAGTGCTGGCGCAGCTTGTCGTTGTAGCTTTCTCACGTGCTTTGTTCAGAGCCGGCAGAAGCATGGCGGCAAGGATGGCGATGATCGCAATGACCACAAGGAGCTCTATGAGTGTGAAAACTGGACGCGGAAGACTTTTTCCCGGTTTCCGGAAAGGGTGTCCGCCGGAGTCTGAATCGTGTCCAGAATTTTTCAAAACATTTTCCGGATTGTTCTGAATCATGAAACCTCCTTTTCTGATGCGCTTCTGGTTATTTGTTGATTTTCGGGAAACTCTTTTTCAGATCCAGCTGAGTGAGTATGGCATCGGTATCCGCGTGGTCGAAGACATACATCTCCAGCAGGGTGCTGAGAATTCCTGTGATATTGCGGTTGAAAAGCTGATGCTGCCAGAGAATTTCATCGTTTTCATTCGGGAAAAATGCGCCCCAGCGGCCGTCTCTGTTCCAGTAGTATTCGGTGGGATAGATATCCCGGAGAGAGGAGGTCTGTCCGGTTTCCCGGCAGTAATCCAGCTGGAAATCCCGGGAGGTCATGATTTTCATCAGTTTCCAGACCCGTTTGCGCTCCTCCGCCACCAGCGTTTCGCGGAACCAGGCTTCCAGAATGGAACAGTTCTGGAGATAGAGCCCTTTGCCGCTCCCCGTCCGATAGGGAATCACCTCCAGAGAGTCCACTCCGACTCCCGGATAGGCCGGATTGTTGTTCTGGATCGAAATCCAGCTTCCGATCTGGAACAGAAACGGCGTTTCATTCCGGAAGAATCCGGTGGAGGCCGGCAGCGGACTTTCCACAAACTGGATATCCGAAAGAATTTTCAGGAATCTTCGTCCTCCGGCCGTCCGGAAAAGCGGCTCCGTTCCGAAATATTTTTCCGGCGAGTAGCTGCACAGCGAGAGGAGCAGACGGAAAAAACTGGTGAGCAGAAACAGGTGCTTTCTGTCCCAGTGCAGAATCGACGGCGGAAGACTGCTGCGTCTGCATTTTTCCACATATTCCTCCCACCACTCGAAATCGGAGGTGATTTTCCGGTAATCGAACCCGATCTTTTCCATCAGCTTTCTGTTGACTGCCATGACCGCCGTTCCATTGATGAATGGAAGGGAAAATTCAAAATTTCTGCCCTCGGGTGTTTTGAGCTCCGAGAGATGCTGTTCGTAATCGGGAAACTCCTTCAGGGAGGCCGCCGGAAGGTGGTCGTCGCTGGAGTGGAGGGTGCTGTCGATTGTCAGCGTCGCCGAATAGTTGTTCCGGATCTCCTTCAGCAGCTCCAAGGTTTTGATTTCCCCGTTTTCATGGATATCGAGCTCCAGATAGAGTTCTGTATTCGCCAGATGCTTGTTCAGAAGACGTCGCATGCTGTCGATGGAAAGATCGCTCCCGATGATGTTGAGACGGACTTTGATTTTGTTGGTTCCGGAAAGATAGGTCCCTGTATTGTTTACTTCAACAACGTGTTCGTTCCGCAGTTTCTCCATCGCGGAGCGCATGGTGACATAACTGCCTCCGAGAATTTCCGTCAGACTCCGCAGGGAAGGCAGACGATCTCCGGGATGCAGATTCCCAGCGGCGATTTCGTCCTCAATATATCGTTTCAATCGTTCTAGAACACGCATGAAAGGCCCGCTCTTCCGTATTATTGATGATATAATTGCTGATATAGTTTTATTTAATCTAATTATAAACTAAAACGGAGTTTTTGTCAAGAGGCAATTGATCCGGCCGGGAGAAAAAATGAAAAAAGAATGTTTCCATTTCTCTGGAAGGTGTTTCGGGAAAAAAGGATTCCCCCGGAAAAATACTCCGCCGGAAACCGTTTCGGATCGGCACGGTTTCCGGCGGGAGGAATGTGTGTGGAAGGATTGGAATCAGGACGGCGTTCCGCTGACTGCGGCAAAGACTTCCGCCTCTTCCGGATAGAGAAGCTCTCCATTTTCTTTGAAGACATCATGGAAGCAGGGATCGGGTTCTCCCTTGGATTCATTCCATCCCCAGGGATAGATGGTGTTGGTCTTTCCTGCGACCAGTCCCCAGTTGATGGCGGAGATTTCGCACTCCTTGAAGATCGGGAGACACTCTTTGAAGGTGCTACCCGCGGGCCGTGCCATGTATTCCGAACAGAGCAGCGGTCTGCCCGGGGCAATATAGCGGATAAAGTTGATCCGCTCCCGCAGTTCGCCCGGCTTTGTGTAGGCGTGGAAGGTGACGACTTCGGAGTTTTCGAACATGAATTTATTGAGGTCGTAAAACTCCTCGCAGAAGTTCCATGCTCCCGCGGTCAGCGGCTGGGAGGGATTCGCTTCCCGCGCCCACTGAAAGACCGCCTTGAGAAGAGGAAGCGAGGCGTTGACTCGGAGTCCGGATTTCGTGACATGATCTCCGGATCTGCCGTTGCCTGGTTCGTTGTAGAGATCCCAGAGGACAACTCTGTCGTCGTTTCCGAAACGTGCGAGAGTCTCCTTGACATAGGATTCGAGCCGCCCCCACTGAGAGGGATCATCCACAACGCGGCTGCCCGGCGACTGCACCCAGCCGGAATTATGTGTGAACGGCTTCGGTTCCGGCTGTTTTCCCAGAGCAAAATCGGGCGACCAGCAGTCGTCGAAGAAAACAAACATCGTCTTGATGCCGTGAGATGACGCAATTTCCAGATAACGATCCATCCGCTGGAAGAATCCTTCGGCGTCCTGCACCCAGAGCAGATCGTGCAGGTAGACTCGCATGATGCCCATGCCGATTTTGGCGGCCCAGCCGAGTTCGCGGTCGATCGTTTCCGGATCGAACGTGTCCGCCTGCCACATTTCAAGCTGATTGATTGCGGTGCTCGGAATGAAATTGGCTCCGAAACTCCATGGAGTGCTCCATTTGAAAATACGACTCATCTTTCTTTTTCCCTATTTTGAATATTGTTTCGGGTTCCTGCTGAAAATGGCGAAGAGTTTTTCCACTGGAACCTTGGGTGTTCTGTCATAGTTGTAGATGCCGTTTTCCTCCTGTTCCACATTGGTCAGCTGTGTATAGCAATAGCCGTACAGGGAAGGTATTTCGAGGATGGCATCTGTCAGTTCCCGGATTTTGTCGCAGTAGGTTTCGGGATCTTTGATTTCCTGATTGTAGCCCCAGCTGTTTTCGGCATAAGGTTTCTGTCCGGGAGGGAGATAGCGGATGCCGCCGTATTCGTCGATGAAATATGGCTGGCCTGCATAGGGGACCTCGTTGGGTTTCGGTTCCATGACGGCAGAATTGGGAGGGGCAAGCTGCTGTTTGAGCGCATCTCTGTCCCCGGCGTAATTGTGCACGGTCCAGAGATCGGTTTTGACATGGGTGTAGCCGCTGCAGTCGTTGATCGGCCGGGTCGGGTCCAGCTCTTTGGTTGAATTATAGAGCTCTGTAATGACATTACGGTACTGATCGCAGAGACGTGCGGTGGTCCAGGTTTCATTGGTCGGAGTCCATGCGATGATGGAGGGATGATTGCGGTCGCGTTTTACAATTTCTTTCCACTCTTCGAGAAAGCGGAAGGCACCCTTCCAGAAAATTTCCTGACTGCCGGGAGCTGAACAGAAGCAGTCGCATCCCCACGAGGCGCTTTCCCCCCAGGTGAGATAGCCGAGACGGTCCGCCCAGTAGTGAAACCGTTCTTCGAAGACCTTCTGGTGAAGACGCGCCCCGTTGAATCCGGCCTGTCTGGAGAGTTCGATATCTCTGTGCAATGCCTCGTCGGAAGGCGCAGTCCAGATGCCGTCCGGGTAGAACCCCTGGTCGAGAACCAGTCGCAGATAGACCGGTTCGTTGTTCAGATAGAGTTTCCCGTTTGCCGTATGAATTTTACGGAGTCCGGCGTAGGATGTGACCCGATCCGTCACATTTCCCCTGGAGTCCGTGACGGTATATTCGATGTCATAGAGAAACGGATCCTCCGGCGACCAGGGCCGGATCTCCGGAAGATGGATCGTGAGAGAGGCTCCGTTCTGCGCAATGCAGGAGTCTTCCGCAGTTTTGCCGTCGATCGAGACTTTCACATGCAGACGGTGTTCTGCGGAGGATTCATAAAATTCCGGTTGAAAGGAGAAGGCTCCGTCATCAAGCAGCGGGATCACCCGGCAGGATTGCAGGGCGTTCTGCGCGACCGGTTCCATCCAGACGGTCTGCCAGATTCCGGTTGTGCGTGTGTAATGGCATCCGGCCGAGCCGTAAGCGGTGGATTGTTTCCCGCCCGCTTGCGTATGGGAGCGGACATCATCGAAAACACGGAGAACAAAGTCAACCGTATTGCCCGCGGCGGCCTCTCCGGTGATGTCAAAGGTGAAGGAGACTGTTCCGCCGAAATGTTTCCCCACACTTCTGCCGTTGATGAATCCTTCGCATTCGTAATCCACTCCTCCGAAGTGCAGAAGAATGCGTTTGCCTTCCCACTCCTTCGGAATGGAGAGTTTCCGATGGTAGAACATCGCCGGAATGAAATCCCGGAATCCGATGCCGGAGAGTTCGCTTTCCGGACAGAACGGGACAAGAATCTTTCTGGAAAAGCCTGTGGCATTTGCCAGTCCGCGTTCGATGCCGGAATTGGAGAAATCGAATTCGCAGCTCCACCAGCCGTTCAAATTGCACCATGTTTCCCGTACAAACTGCGGACGGGGATATTCCTGTCTGGGAATCGCATCCATGATTTTTCACCCTTTTTTGTTTTTGGATTTCCGCCGAGCTTATTTCCTGAACTAAGATAAAATACTGTTGCAGTTGGGAAAAAAGAATGGAGAAAAAGTGAAAAAATATGAGGATTATGCGCATTAAGGGGGATTTTTCCTTTGTTTTGTCATCAGGTTCTCAGGTGGAACGGGGATGGGGGGAGGAGTCTTCGCGGAAGCGGACGCTGTCACGCTGGATCAGCTGATAGGGGAGCATGGTTCTTGGCTTTACGGGAGAGCCGTCGAGACGCGCTTCAATCACATCGGCGACGGCGGCGGCAACGGCCTTGTAATCCTGCGTGATGGTCGTCTGCGGCGGCACTGCGTACTGAGAGAAGAATGTCTGTTCGGAGGCAATCAGGGAGATATCCTGTGGAATCTTGCGGTTGAAGAGCGAGAGCGCGTACTGGGCGACAATCCCTGCGTTGCCGCCCGGACAGAACAGCGCATCGGCATTCTGCTGGAGGAGTCTTCCGATGATCTCCACATACTTTTCGTTTCCGGGTCCGGAGAAGTGGATGAAGGGATTGGTCGGCAGACCTCTTGCTTTGAGTGCGTCGAGAATAGCGGCGTGACGGATATCCGCATTTCCACTGCCAGGATCTCCGTGGATGATGCAGCCGATTCTCCGGCATCCGCGGGAATAGAGATGTTCGATGGCGGTTTCCATGCCCTGGCGTTCATTGGAATGGACGAAGTAGACGTCGGGCGGCACCTTGGCCGCGTTCCGGTCCACGATGACGAGCGGAGCGGAGAAGCGGTCGGACCAGCCGGTGAATTCGGAAGGTTCCGCTCCGATGGCGGCCGCTCCGCAGAACTGGATGCTGTCGAGCCGTTCCAGATTGTTCACCGGCAGAATTTCCAGACGGAATCCGCGCATGGGAAATTCGCTTGTCAGAGCCATCAGGATCATGTCCACGCAGCTCTGCACCGGATAGATCGAGTTGTACGGCGTGATAATGACCACATTTTTCTGCTTGTTCGAGATGCGCGGATGATAGCCGTATTTCCGGGCGACGGCGAAAACATGTTCCCGCACGTCCGCGCGAATGTTCGGATTGTGACTGAAGACGCGGGAGACTGTTGAGGTCGAAACACCGGCAAGTTTAGCGATTTCCGAAATGGTCATTTGACAAAGTTTCCTTTTTTTTGATTTATTTGCAATATATCATGCCAAGTTTTGAAATCAAATATTCACTTGCATGATTCTTTTCAGAAAGAGAGGAATCTTTTGTTTGCGGCGATTCTTTTATTGTGTTATTTTCCTCTTGAAAAAGATGGACGGGGCTTTCCCCGTTTCGTGAAATCGGACATCGGAAACGAAGACGGAAAAAGAAAGGGTGGAAGATGGAATTTTCAGGAAGAACCGCGATGATTACGGGGGGTGCATCGGGAATGGGACTGCTTTCCGGGCAGAAGCTGGCGGAAGCCGGAGCCAATGTGGTCCTGTGCGATGTCAACCGTGAGGCGCTGGAGAAAGCCGCCGAGGGAATCCGTGCTGCCGGCGGAAGTGTTCTGCCGCTGGTGGTGGATATCCGCAAATATCCGGAAGTGGAAGCGGCGGAAAAGAAAGCGGTGGAGACGTTTGGTTCCGTGGATATTCTTCTGAACTGCGCGGGGGGAATGTCGGGCCGCTGCTGCAACAACTATGCCAGTTTCGAAAAGCTTCCGATCGAAGTGATCGACTGGGGACTCGATGTGAACTTGCGTGGAGCCATCTACTGCTGTCGTGCCGTGCTTGCCGGAATGATGGAACGCAAACGCGGTGTGATTATCAACTTCGGCTCCGTGACGGGGGAACAGGGCGGCGGCGGGCCTTCGCTCGACTATTCTGCGGAGAAGAGCGCCATGAAAGGTATGACCAAATCGCTGGCGATTCTTGGTACTCCGCACAATGTCCGTGCCTGCTGTGTGATTCCGGGACCGGTGCTGACTCGTCCGGGCATGGCGAATATGAAGACTCTGCTGGGACGCGCGGCGGAACCGATCGAGCTGGTCAATTTCATTCTGTATCTCTGCTCGGACAAGGCGGCGTTCATTACGGGGTCCTCGCATCTGATCGACGGCGGAAGACTTCTGCTTCAGTAAGAGAGTTCGTATCACCAGGAGATTTGTTACAATGAAGAATTATCAGATTATCATGGAATCGGTCAGCAATGCGCACCTCCGGGAGAAGGAGATGCCGGAGCTGAAACCGGATCAGGTTCTGATCCGGAATCACTATACGGTGGTCAGTGCCGGGACGGAACGTGCGTGGTCCATGGATATGCCGAACGCGCACTCGTCATTTCCCTACATGCCCGGATACTGCGGGGCGGGAGAGGTGGTGAAGACCGGAGATGCCGTTACAAAGGTGAAGGTCGGGGACCGCGTGGTGGTCAATTGGGCGGGACATCAGCTCTATTCTGTGAAGGATGAGAATCTGGTCCGGATTCCGGAGAAGGTCGGGATGCTGGATGCTTCGTTTGCGCATATTGCGTCGTTTTCGTTCAACGGGGTGCGGAAGCTGCATCTGGAGATCGGCGAGAGTGCGATGATTGCCGGACAGGGAATTCTCGGAGTGTTTGCGCTTCAGGTTGCCGCGCTCAGCGGGGCGGTGCCGATGATCGTATCCGATTTTTCACCGGAGCGCCGTGCGCTTGCAAAGAAACTGGGCGCGGATTATGCGCTGAATCCGGCGGACAAGGATTATTTTGATCAGATTCGCGAGATTACGGAAGGGGAGGGGGTCCGGGCGGTGGTCGAAGTGACCGGCAGTGCGGCGGCGCTTCAGCAGGCTCTGGAGTACATTGCCTGGGAAGGACGGATTTCCCTGCTTGGCTGCACCCGCGTTTCCGATGTGCCGATTGATTTTTACAAGTATATTCATCGCAGAGGGATTCAGTTGTTTGGTGCGCACACGTTCTGTCGCGGGAAACAGGAATCTTCGCCGTACCACTGGACCGAGCAGGATGATTACAGGGCGTTTCTGAAGCTGCTTGCCAACGGAAAGATGAAGGCCAGTGCAATCATTTCCGAGATCCTCTCTCCGGAGAAGGCGCACGATGTCTACCGGATGCTTGCGGAAAACAAGAATCCACCGCTCGGAATCGTGTTTGACTGGACGAAAATCGGCTAAGCTCTATTTTTTGCGGAAAGGATAGACTCATGTATTGTTCCCGGATTCAGTTTGAATCTCTGAAAAAGGCTGTTTTTGTGACGGGGGAAGCTCTGCCGGAAGTGGAGGCGGATCAGCTTCTCATCGAGAACGATTATTCCGCACTCAGCGCAGGGACCGAGCTGGCAAATTATTGCGGACTGCCGAATACCAGCGGGACGTTTCCGTATTTTCCCGGATACAGTTCCTGCGGAAGGGTGATCCGTACCGGTTCGGCGGTGAAGTCGTTTAAGACGGGCGACCGTGTGGTTTCCTGGGGCGGTCACTGTTCACGTCATCTCAAGAAAGAGAGCGAGCTTGTCCGGATCGAAGATGATGCGATCGACGGACGGGAGGCCGCGTTTGCCCGGATTGCCACATTTTCGTTTCTGGGAGTCCGGCGTCTGAATCTCCGACTTGGCGAGAGTGTGATGGTGGCGGGGCTGGGGGTGCTTGGATTGATCGCTCTTCAGCTTGCGCGCTGTTCCGGGGCGTATCCGGTGATTGCCGCGGATTACTCGCCTGAGCGGCGTGCTCTGGCACTGAAACTTGGTGCGGATGCGGTGTTTTCTCCGGGGGAGGAGGAGTTTGTCGAAAAAGTCCGATCCGTGACGCACGGGGGCGTGAACGCCGTGGTGGAGGTGACCGGAGTTGCGGCGGCGCTTCAGCAGGCGCTGGAGTATGTCGCCCGGCTGGGACGGATCTCTCTGCTGGGGTGTACACGGATTCCGGATGTGCCGATTGATTTTTACCAGTCGGTGCATCTCCGCGGAGTGACTCTAGTTGGTACGCATACTTTGACGCGGCCGCGGGTGGAGTCTCGTCCGGATGCGTGGACGGAACTGGATGACTATCGGACATTTCTGAATTTTCTTTCGGGAAAACGGCTCCGGATTGCGCCGTTTCTTTCGGAGGTGGTGTCGCCTGCGGAGGCTGGAGAGGTGTATGCGAGTCTTGCCGCTTCGAACAATCCTCCGGTCGGCATTGTGTTCGACTGGTCGAAAGTGAGAAAATGAGACAGAAAGGATCTCCTATGCCGGAACAGTACAGCAAATGGCCGGAGGGCGGAATCGCAAAAGCGGAAGACGAAGCGCTTCAGCAGATGGCTTCCGGATTGATTCAGGGGGCGGTTTTCACTGCGACAGGCGGACTGCCCGTGGTTGCGGTCGGAAAACAGTGTATTCATCCCGCGGAAAAGCCGATGACGGAGCATTCCCGTTTCGACATCGCTTCGGTCGGGAAAGTGTTTACAGCCGGCTGCTGTGCCCAGCTGATCGCGGAAGGAAAGCTGGATCCGGATGCTCCTTTTGTGAACTATCTGCCGGAGTACTGTGACCCGGCGTGCGATATTACGGTCCGGGACCTTGCAATGCATGTGAGCGGATTTGACAACAGCAAACCGTATGATTCCGAGGATCCGGAAGTCTTTTATCGGGAGTTGTATCATAAGCGTCCGGTTCGTCCGCGCCTGGAGGCGTTCGAGTATTCGTGCTGCAATTTCATTCTGCTGGGGAAGATTGTCGAGCGGATCGACGGGACGGATCTGGAAACGGCGGCGAAACGCCGGATCTGGGAGCCCCTCGGCATGAAACGGACTCTCTGGAATGCTCCCGGAGATGGACCCGATGAGGTGGAACACTGGGATCCGAATCGTCCTGCAGGTCAGCACAACGATGGCGTCTGTTTCCGTTGCGGGTTCCCGATCGGAAGCGGAAGCTGTTTTTCGACCGTTGCAGATATGTTCCTGTTTGTGCAGGATATTTTGGAGCGGAAGCACTTTTCGAAGATGTATTATGATCTGATAAGTACATGCGGATTTGGGAAAAACGGGAATCGTCGTTCCTTCGGCTGGGATATGCGGGAATCGCAGCGGCCGCGGAATCTTTCCGAAAAGACGATTTATCATACCGGCTGGACGGGGCAGACGATCTGTGTGGATCCGGAAAATCACTTTGCAGCGGTTGTGCTGACCTCCCGGACAGGCGCTCATGACAAGGCGATTCTCGGCAGAGCGCGGATCGTCGAAGAACTTCGCGCCTGCTCGAAGTCCTTTGCATCCGCTGGAAGAAACGCTGATTCTGAATGAGGTAAACAAACGAGGAAAAGAATGAAAAAACGGATAAGAATAGCTCAGATCGGTGTCCGCCATGAACATGCCAACGGGAAGATGGCGACTTTGCGGACGATGCCGGACGACTTTGAGATTGTCGGAGTCTGCGCGGAATCGCCCGCCGACCGCGAGACGTTCGGCAAACATTCCTGTTATGAGAATCTGACCTGGATGTCGCGGGAAGAGCTTCTGGCCATTCCCGGTCTTGACGCCGTGGCGGTTGAGACCGAAATGACCGATCTGGTTCCGACCGCAATGCTCTGTGCCGAACGCGGGCTTTCCATGCATATGGACAAGCCGGGAGGAGAGGATCTTCAGGCGTTCGGAAAACTTCTTGCTCTCTGCAAAGAGCGAAACGTGATTCTTCAGATGGGTTACATGTTTCGCGGCAATCCAGCCATTCAGTTCTGCATTGAAGCGGCTAGGAAAGGATGGTTCGGAGAGATTTTCGAGGTCTACACATCCATGAGCCGGGCTCGCGATCCCGAGGCGTTCCGCAAATGGCTTTCCGGATATCGGGGCGGTGGAATCTATGATTTCGGCTCTCATCTGGTGGATATCATTCTTTCGATGCTGGGGGCGCCGGACAGGATTGTCTCTTTCCAGAAACAGATTGATGAGGATGGACTCAATGACAACGGTCATGCCGTGCTTCTCTATCCGAAAACCTTTGCGACCATTCAGACTGCGCTGCAGCAGGCGGACAGTCAGAATTCGCGTCGTCTCTTTGTCAGCGGGACCAAGGCCACCTTTGAGCTTCGTCCTCTTGAGCAGTGGTATGTGGCATATCCCCGATTCAATGATCTGCCGTTGAAGGCCCGTTTCTTCCTGCGTGAAGGAAATGAAGCCTATGAGGCGGGAGAGCATGAGCTTTCGTTTGGCCCCATGCGTGATCGCTATATTGATCAGCTGGAGGATTTTGCCGCGTATGTCCGCGGGGAGAAGGAGAATCCGTATACGTTCGAGTATGAGTATCTCGTGCAGAAGGCGGTTCTCGCTGTTTCCGGATATATGGAATGGGAAAAAAATGAAAAGGAAGGAAAGGTGTGGTGAATGAAGAAGATCCGAATTGCGCAGATTGGAATTTGTCATGAACATGCGCCGGGGAAGATTGTATCTCTGAAGCGTCTGCCGGAGATGTTCGAGATCGTTGGCGTGGTCAATGACATGGAGAGTTCTAAAACTCCGAGATGCGGTACACCAAGTCTGGAACCCTACAAGGATCTGCGGTGGATGACCGAAGAGGAGGTCCTGAATACGCCTGATCTGGATGCCGTTGTCGTGGAAGTGCCGAACAACGAGCTTGTTTCGGTTGCTCTGCGGTGCATGGAACGCAATCTGCCTATGCACATGGATAAGCCCGCGGGCGAGGATCCGGCGCTTTACAGAAAACTTCTTGACGGGTGCCGGGAACGGAATCTGCCGTTTCAGATGGGCTATATGTTCCGGGGCAATCCTGCGTTTCAGTTCTGCATCCGGGCGATCCGGGAGAAACTGCTCGGAGAGGTTTTCGAGATCGAAGCCGATATGAACCATTGCTATGGTGGAGAGGAGTATCAGGAATACATCGGCAAATTTCCGGGAGGGATCATGTACAATCTCGGCTGTCATTTGATTGACTTTGTGGTCGCCGGGATGGGACGTCCGGAGAATGTCACGCCGTTTCTGCATTCGGCTCCTGGTTATCCGGCCTCCATCCGGAACAACTGCATGTCGGTTCTGGAGTATCCGCATGCGATTGTGACGCTCCGCTCCTGCAGCAAGGATCGTGCGAATACGTTTGGCCGCCGCATCCGGATCGCGGGAACGGAAGGATCGATTGTTTTCAGTCCGGTGGAACGGTTCGACGGCAAGCCGGTTGAGATTTCCCTTACTCTGACGAAGGATTCCGGAGGATTCCCTGCCGGAGAGCATACGCTCCGCTTCCAGGCGCAGACGGACCGCTATGCAAATCAGCTCATCGAACTGGCGAAGATCATTCGCGGCGAGATGAAAAATCCCTGTACATACGAACATGATTATCTGGTGCACGAGGTCACACTGGCCGCTGCCGGATACACCAAATGGAGGTAAAGAAAACCATGCATGCAATGATTCTTGACGACAAACTCAATTTTGTCTGGGCGGAAGTGCCCGATCCTGTCCGGAAAGAGGGCGAAGTCCTGATCAAGGTCCACGCCGCGGCGGTGAACCGTGCCGATCTGATGCAGAAAGACGGCTGTTATGCGTCTCCTCCGGACTGGCCGCAGTGGTGCGGACTCGAAGTTTCCGGCGAGGTGCTCGAAGCGCCAGCCGATGCGGCTGTTAAACCCGGTGACAAGGTCTGCGCGCTTCTCGGAGGCGGCGGATATTCCGAACTCGTGACGGTTCCCGCGGGAATGGTGATTCCGATTCCGGAAGGTCTTTCGATGATTGAAGCTGCGTCTCTTCCGGAGGTCTGGTGCACGGTCTATCTCAATTTGCAGCTGGAGGCTGGCGGCATGAAACCGGGCGATGTCTTCTACATGCAGGCCGGAGCCAGCGGGGTCGGACTTGCCGCGATCCAGTATGCAAAACAGCTTGGAGCGGAAGTAATTACTACGATTGATTCTCCCGAAAAGGCCGCATTTGTCCGCAAACTTGGTGCGGATTATGTTCTGGACTACCGGACCGAGGATGTGCGTCCGGTGATCGAAGCGCATCCTCCGACCGTCGCGCTTGACTGCATCGGCGGAAAGCTGATGGGGGAATGTTTCCGGAACATGGTCTTCGGCGGACGCTGGATCATGATCGCCACGATGGGCGGGGCGGAAACAAGCATCAATCTGGAAACGGTGTGGCGCAAACGGATCCGGCTTATCGGGAGTACCTTGCGCAGTCGCACGCCGCAGGAGAAAAGCGCGATTCTCCAGGCTCTCTACAAGAATCTCTGGCCGCTTTTCAGTGCGAGAAAACTCATTACGAATATCCATGCGGTGTTTCCGATTCGCGAAGTCGAGAAGGCGCACGGCGTGCTCCGCCGGGCGGAAAACATTGGCAAGGTCGTTCTGACGATGTCGGAGAACTGAGACTCTTTTTTCAAGGAGTTGAGAATAAAAAAAAGACACGGATCGTATTTTCGGTCCGTGTCTTTTTTCATTTGCTGTTTTCTGCTTTTACTTGGCTGCCTGATCCGGTTCGGTGACAGGCAGATGCCATTCAGGACGTTTCCGGAACGGCGTATGGAATTTCTTGGTCAGAACATCTTTTTCTTCCAGATGGATGTAGCAGGCGGTATCGCAGGCGCGACCGCAGATGCTGGACCAGTAGCTGTGCTTGATCGGCGGATAGAAGATGATCTGCTCGATGATTTCCCGTGCACGTTCCGGGGAAAGTTTCGTTTCTCCGGTAATGATGGCGAGGCGTTCCGGATCATCCGCAAAGGCTTCCGGCGGCATGAACGGATTTTTGGTCATGTTGGCTCCGATGTAGTAGGCGGAGCACTGCCAGGGATCGCGTCCTTTTTCGGGATCAAGCGCGCGTCCAGGACAGGCTTTGATGCATGCGCCGCACTTGTCGCAGAGATGGGGTTTGACGATGGGATCGGGTTCGATTTCCGCGTCGGTCAGAATAAAGACAAACCGCTGGCAGGGGCCGAACTCATCGGTGAGGATGGAGCCGGAAAGACCTTGTTCCCCGAGTCCGCAGTCCACGGCGCAGCGTTCGAAGTCCAGCTGATTCTCCGCGGTTCTGCCCCGATAGATTTCCCGGTAGTCGACTTCGAAATTCGTGCTGTCCTTCTCCTGCATGACGGTCTGGTTCCGGCGCTGGGGGAGGGCCTCGAAACCGTTGTCCTCCAGAAGTGCGCAGACCCGCAGAAGAGCGGTCGGCATGACGTTTTCCTCCAGAACTTCGACGGCGGTTGTCGTATACTGGTAGTAGGTCGAACCTTCCTCAATACCGCGGCGGCTGCCGCGAAGCTGCCGGAACGCCGCGCAGATGACTGTTTTGGTCTGCGGGAAAATCGTTTTGATCGCCGGATCCCCGCACCGCTCCACATTGCCGAAACGAACCAGATCCGCGCCGCAGCGCCGGAAAAGATCG
This sequence comes from uncultured Lentisphaeria bacterium, assembly GCA_905197955.1. Taxonomy (GTDB): domain Bacteria; phylum Verrucomicrobiota; class Lentisphaeria; order Victivallales; family UBA1829; genus UBA1829. The sequence continues at coordinate 46,222 of CAJKAR010000031.1, forward strand.
ACAATCTGTTCTTTCAGAGTTTTATTCATAAGAGATTTTTCTCCTTGAGATGATGATAACAGGCTGTGTCGCATTTTCTGCCGCAGAGACACGGCGCATATCCGGTCGCGTGTGATGGCAGAAAATCGAGTTTCGGATAGAGCGCCCGGGCGCTTTCGCGTGTGAAATGTTCGCGTCCGTCGAGAATAGCCTCCCGGCGCGGATCGTCTTTGAGAAACTCATCCGTCAGGAACGGGTTCGAGCGGTGTGCGCCACGATAGTAGACCGCGCACTGCCAGGTGTCGAGAGCTCCATCGGCTGCAATGGCATGGCCAGGACAGGCTTTTGCGCATTCGCCGCACTTGTCGCAGAGATTGCCTTCAAAGGGGGCGTCCGTTTCGAGCGGGGCATCTGTTACAATGAACACGAACCGGACAAACGGTCCGAATTTCGGTACAATGACATTGCCTTTGCAGGAGACCGATCCGAGTCCGCAGATTCGTGCGGATTCCGCAAAGTCCATGATGATGTCCGGAGCGGGTTTGCCCGGAGCGACAGGTTCCGCATGAACCAGTTCATAGGTGTCGATCAGTTCGGGATTTGTCGTATGGTCGCCTTTGATCTTGAGGTTCGAGACGTTGCGCTGGAGACAGGCATCGTATCCTTCGTTTTCGATCAGCGCGCCCATTTTCAGCAGGAAGACTTCCGAGAGTTCCTCGTCAATGAGTTTGACTCCGAGCTGTGTATAATTGAAAAACTGCGTGCCGTTCTCCATGGTCCGGTAGAGGGCGCGGGGTACGCGGAAGCCGAAGCCGATGACGCAGGTCGCCGCGGGAAGAATCTGTTTCGGATCGCGCTGGGGGATCGTGCCCGCATAATGGGCGATGTCGCCGATGCCGACGAGATCCGCTCCGTATTCTTTTGCTTTCTGTTTGATCAGTTGAGCTGTCAGCATGTTGGTTTCTCCTATCGGTCCATGACCCAGGCCTTGCCTGTGCGCAGACGGGTTTTGAATCGGTGTTCCATGCATCCGCCTTTTTTCTCCAGCATGGAGACGCAGGCTCGGATGCATCCGCCGCATTTCGCCATATTGTAGCCGACCCACGACGGGAAATATTTTTCAAGAGCTCCGTAGACTTTCATGATCTCCGCTTCTCCGGCTTTGCATTTGCCTTCCAGAAGATTCAGATCGCCGTTTTCGTTTTTATCCCAGACCTCTTTCGGGACAAAGGGATTGAATTTGCGTCCTCCATGCGTATAGAACGCATAGCATTTCCATTCATCGAGTTTGCCCCATTCGCAGACTTTTCCGCCGACTGTGACTTTGATGCTTTCCGTCTTGCTGAGGCACTGACCGGGACATTCCCGGACGCACGCCATGCACCGGCGGCAGATCGGCGGACCGGAATACATCGGATCCGGCTCCAGAGGGGCATCGGTGAAAAGAAACGCCACTCGCTGGAGAGGTCCGAATTCCGGCGTGAGAAACATTTTGCTCCAGCCGATCTCTCCGAGTCCGCAGGCAACCGCCGCCAGACGGAAATGAAACTGGAGGTCCGGTGCGATATTGCCTTCGCGTGTCGGACGGGTATACTGAACGGACCGGTGATGCGCGGTCTTTGTTTTCGCCTGTTCGTTGATCTCGATCTGCTCTTCCGGCGAGAGCGTGTTGCCCGGAGAGCCATCCATATCGGAAACCACTCCGCGGGCTCCGGTATTGCGGTAGACTGCCGCCTCATATCCATGGTCTTCGATCAGTTTCCCCACATGATAGAGCACCGCGGGAGCATAGATCTCATTGATTCCGCCGTATGCCATCGACGGATACTGATAGAACTGAGTTCCTTCCTCAATTCCCCGCTGGACTCCGCGCGGAATCCGGAATACCATCCCGATGACCGTTTTCGCCTCGGGAAAAATATACCGCGGATCCATTTCCGGCGGAGCTCCTTCAAACCGCGCCATGTCTCCGATGCCGCAAAGGTCGGCTCCTGCCGCGATCGCCGCATCTTTCACCATTTGACTTGTCAGCATATCTGCCTCCGTAAATAATAGAAAAATTGAATTTTGAAAATCAGTTGAAGTTCAGGTGGACTTTTGCTCCCGAGAGCGCCTCTTCACAATAGGAACACGATTCGCAGTTGTGGTCACAGTCCAGAACGTGCGAACCGAAATCCGCTGGAAGATGGGTATTTTCTATCACATCGGGATAAAATGCTTCCGCATGATCCGGTTCCATCAGATCCGGAAGATTTCCTCGGTAATGGCGCGTCAAATATGCTTCCACGACTGCGGCCGGATTCCGGTTGACCCGCGTCGCCAGTTTCAGCGCATCGAAGTAGGGTTCATACAGAGCAACATCTTCAGGACGGATGAAATTCGTGTCGCGGAGAAAATGAATCCGCTTCTCCTCCTTTTTCAGATACTCATGACAGGCCCCCCGGAAATCGTATGCGTTGTCCATTTCCCGGATCTCGTTCTCATGCGCCACCAGATTGTCATGAAATACATGCGCGGAACAGTAGTTTAGGCAGCCGCTGTTCGCAAGGCCATAGAGCTTTTTGCCGTTCGACTGACACCATGCATGCAGCTTCCGGATCTCCTTCCGGTTTCGGTTGAGCTCCCGCTTCATATAGTATCCATCGAAAACATCCGAGAGATAATCCATTCCCTGCACTGTTCCGATTTCCATATTGACGGAGGCTCGCGTCTCAAGGTCTGTAAAATTCTGCTTGATAAATTTTGCAATCAGCGGAGAGGTCGTCGTTATGGAGGTGAGATGAATGTGTGCCGACAGAAATTCAACCGTTTCTCCGATCTTCTCAAAAAAAACTCTGGCCTGACTCATCCGTCCATAACAGTTCCCGTTCAGCAGCAGATTCATCCCAATGCCCGAACGCGAATACTCTTCCAGTTCCTCAAGCATTTCCCGTTGCGCGTCAAACGGAAACAAATTCCCCGATTTGTCCATCGTTCCCCGTCCCGAAGGCATCTCCCCCCAGGAAAAATAGATCTCACTGATGGATTCTTTGTATCGCAGGATCGTTGTTTTCAGACGATCATCACGCATCCGCTGATAACCTATCATGTAACGCATCGTTCCTCCGCTTCTTGGCTTTTTGTAAAAATAACTGTCTTCGATATAAGTTATAGTTAAAATCGTAAATGTCAATCTGTAAAAATAAAAAAATGATTTTTTTTAGAAGAAAAATAGTATGTATAAACGGTTATCGTAGACAGTTATTTTGGTCTCTGGGATAGGGTTGGTGGCTTCTCGCCCCCAACTAAAAAAACGATGGAATAAAAATGAAATTTATCTATTTCATTCTCAGAAAATAAGAGGGAGCACAGCTCCATGCATGACAAGCGCTGTTGATGCGAGGATCATTGCCATAGGGAGTGAGGCATTCCTTTTCTTCGACAAATACTTCGGGAAAAACGTTCATACCTTTTTTCAGCATAGATCCCCAATAGTTGTGAAGATGGCGCATCATTTTTTCTTTTTCGCCGGCGACGCGGTATGCTTCGAGGAGATGATGATGAAGGTAGGGCGTTACGGGTTTTACGATTTTTTTACAGTGTTCCATTTTTTCCAGGAGACGTCTGGCATCGGTTCCGGTAACGACTTCTGCAAGAATCATCCAGATCTGAGAAGCGTATGAGATCTGGTTCTTTTTTCCGCTGACGAAGAGGCCTTTTTTCGGATCGAATTTTTTCTGTCTCAGTTCAGCGGACAGGAATTCTGCTTCCTGTTCGAAGCATTTTGCATCGGGATACTTTTTCAAGAGGCGTGCGATTTTTGCGAGTTTTCGGAGACCGAAGATATAACATCCCTCGCAAGCGGTCATTCGATCGAGTCCGTCACACCAGTCGATGAAGTTCCAAGCTGGGAGCTCCTGTTGAGCGACTCCCGTCCGATAATGCTCCCGGAAGAGTTCAAACTGTTTAGCGGCAATGGAATACATTTCTTTCAGCAGTTCTTTGTTCCCCGTCTGTTCATAATGGAACCAGAGGAGATCGGCAAAAAGAAAGGCATAGTCGGAAATGAATGAGCTTGTACCATAAGGTTCCGGACGGTCGAAAATGCATGCCGGGATTTGTCCATTTTCCTGCTGGAAGGCCGCAAGCAGATAGATGCTTCGTTCAATGATATCGAATCTGCGGAAAGTCGCGGCGTTGACCTGAGCTTCCAGACGGAGATCACCGAGCCAGAGTCGGCGATCACGTTTAGGCCCGTCGAGCAGCACCCCCTGTATACAGTTTCGCAGAGTTCTCTGAGCGGCGCGATCGAGTTCCGTTTCTTCCGGAGAGAATTCCGGCAGAGGTGGAACGAAGTCCCGGACCGCGGAACGTGCGGTAAAACGGATGTCCTCAAAAACAAGACGGTTCGGCGTTGCAATGATCTCCACAAACAGATACCGCATTGCATAAATACGGGGAAGAGTATAGGTCTGAGGCATATCGTCCAGTGTGACAATCTCATCCTGAATCCATGCCCGGCTCAGTGTTCCGGTATACTTTCTGTTTCGTTCGGTGATTTCCAGGGGAAATTCCGCAAAAATGAGCCTTAAGCGGACGGGAGAATCATTATAGTTCTGCTCGGAACGAAGCGTCAGCTTAAGTTTCCCGACCAGTTCTTCTCCAAAATCGAGAATGAAATAATCCCCGTTTTTGAAAGAGCGTTCCGCGAGCATTTTGCGGGGATGGATCTGTTTCATTCTCCATCCCTGCCATGCGGAGGAATCCCGAACCGGTATTACCTGAGCAACTGGTAGGACATCCCAGCGTCTGCTGACAGGAATCCGGTCATCGGCTTTTTTCAGGAAATCTCGGTTCGGCATTTTGTAATCTCCTTCCATTCAAGAGGTTCAGATCAAATCTTTTGTATATTTGATCCACGAATCGGCGATGAGCTGGAAACCCTCTGTCGTCGGATGAACGCCATCTTTGAGCCAGAACTCGGCGGGGGCTTTTTTAAGAGCATTATTAAGGATCGTCTGCATGGGGATAAAGGTCAGTCCGTATTCTTCCGCGAGTTTCTTAACGACCTTTCCGCGCTCCTTCATTTCCGGCAGCCAGGAATCGGAAACCGCACCGAAGTTCAGTACAAACGGTTCAATCAGAACGATTTTGGTCTTCGGCAGATCTTTCTTCGTCCATTCGATCAGCATGCGGAGGAACTGTTCGTATCTGGGAACTTCGACTCCGTTTTTATAACTGAATTCATGCCAGGTGTCATTGACGCCGATCAGAATGCTGAGCAGATCGGGTTTCAGATTGATCGTGTCGGCTTTCCAGCGGGCGTAAAGATCGACACTGCGATGGCCGCTGATTCCCCGATTCAGAATCACATAGTTCTTTTCCGGATGATCGCAGCGCAGACGGGCCGAGATCAGAAACGGATATCCCAGTCCGAGATCGTGGTTGAAATCTTTTGCAAGTCCCCGTCCGGCATCTGTAACGGAATCTCCCTGAAATACAATGGTGAACTCTTTTTTCTTCGGCATCATTCAACTCCTTTTTTATGGTTTTATGAAAACAATGTTTCCATTTTTTCTTTGCTTGTCACCGCCCGTCGGCGCTCTCTATTCCTTGTACCACTTCGGCATCCCCTGAGCGCGCAGTTCTGCAACATGCCTGACGCGATCCTCCAGAATTTCCTTTCGCGTCCAGCGCAGGAGCGGATCGCGATACGGTGTTCCTGCCGTGGATTTTGTGGCTATCAGAATCTCTTTTTCCCCCATGGGCGGCAGAATCGGTGCGGAATCCAGTGCTGCAACGGTACCGCCGCGCCGGCGTCCAAAGGGTTTCGATTCGTAAAGATGGAATCCGAGTTTCAGAAGTGCTCCTTTGAATGGATAGGCTCCGCAATAGGAAGCGAGAAAACCTTCCGGTTTCAAGCGATCCTTCAACTTTTCCAGGAAATCAATGGTCCAGAGCTCCGGATTGGTATCCGGAGTAAAGCCGTCGAGAAAAATATAATCGAAGTGGGAGGAAAGATAACGGACCGATTCCCGCGCATCGCCGTGCATTATTTCCACATAGGCATGACGTGACTCATATTTTCCGGTCTCCCGCAGAGCTTTTACAATTCCGTATCCTTTCCGTTCCGGAAGACGGAGCGCTGCATCAATGGCGCTTTCATCGGCTTCCAGCGTGGTGATGTAGAGACGGGCGTTTCCTTTGAGACTTTCCGCAAGTTCCACCGCCGCGCAGACATTGAATCCCATTCCGAAGCCGACATCCAGAATAGAGGCGTTTTTCCCGCTTTCCAGACGGGTCTTTACGCCGCAGGGCAGAAGATATTTCCTTTCAGATTCCTCCCATGCCCCTGCTGTACTGTGAAAATGCTGTCGGTATTTCGGATGATAAAAGGTATAGGAGCCGTCGCCGGTGCGCACAGCCTTCATGCAGTCCGGCGAGATCTCTCCGGACTCGTACATTTTCAGGAACATATCGGTAAACGCCGATTTTCCCATCCACCAGTTCGGAGCAATGATTTCCTGATCCGGCGCATCCGCACAGAGACGCATCACAATCCATCCCTCCGGAAGTTCCCGGAGAAAGGCCGCCAGCTCATTGGCATATTCATATTCGCTCATGGGAACAACTTGACCGTCATGAAACATTCGCTCCATGCGTGTTCCCTTGAGAATCAGAAGGTTATGTACTTTGATGCCGGAAAAGGGCAGGGCAGCCAGTTTCCGTGCTGTCCGGAGATAATCTTCCGATGTCTCGCCCGGAAGCCCCAGAATCACATGCGCCGCAACCTTGATGCCGCGTTCGTGAAGACGGGTCACAGCGGAGCAGACCGCATCAAAATGGTGGCCGCGATTGATGAAATCCAATGTATCGTCATTGGCTGTCTGCACTCCCAGTTCCACCCAGACATCGTATTTCGTATTCAGTTCCGCTATCAGGTCGATCGTTTCATCGGGCAGGCAGTCCGGACGGGTCGCTATGATGACCGTATTGAATTCCGCCATCTTCAGAACTTCGTCATAGAGTCCGCGCAGCGTTGCCACATCTGCATTTGTTGCGGTAAAGGCTTGAAAATAAACGGCATAAGGAGGTTTTGCCGCATAGCGTCCCGCAGTATATTCCACACCTCGCTCCACCTGCTCCCGCAGTGACATTCCCGCTTTGAGATGGCGTGCCCGACTGCCGTCTTCCGAACAGAATGCACACCCGCCTTTTCCATCCTTGCGGTGCGGACAGGAGAGCCCCAGATCAATCGGAATCCGCTGGATCGGTTCTCCATATTTCCGGATGAAATAATCCTTGAGCGTGATAATCTTGTTCATCGTGCCGGAAGAAGTCCCGAATAACTGTGCAGAACGCGAATCGCCTCCGCCGCACCCTCTTTTGCCCGGAACACGGCTGTGCCAGCAACAAGAACACTTGCGCCGGCACGAATGATTTCCGGCGCTGTGCGAGCATCAATTCCTCCGTCCACTTCGATAAAGCCCTCAGGATTCTTTTCCCGGAACATTGCAAAGATTTCCGCAACTTTCGGAATCATATCCGCCATGAAAGACTGGCCGCCAAAACCAGGCTCCACCGTCATAACCAGAACCATGTCAACCAGTTCGATATATTGCTCCAGAGCTCTTGCCGGTGTCCCAGGCTTTACAGAGATTCCCACGGAACATCCCTGTTCCCGGATTGCCGCAATCACCTCCCGCGGATCATTCTCCGATTCCACGTGAAAGGTGATGGAATCCGCTCCAGCTTCGGCAAACGGTTTGATGTACTTCAGAGGATTCGTCAGCATCAGATGCGTGTCAAAGAGAAGATTGGAATTCTTCCGGATCGAGGATACCAGCGGAGGTCCAAACGTCAGATTCGGGACAAAATGACCATCCATGATATCAAGATGAAGCATGTCGCAGCCCGCATCCTCCACCCGCTTGACATCTTCTCCAAGACGCGAAAAATCAGAGGCCAGAATCGACGGCGAAACCAGTATTTTATTCCTGCTCAATTCTCCAAGTAAACGATGTTTCATGAATCTTCTTATCCTTCCATTCCAATCCGGATTATTGTTTTTTATCGTACTGGTAATATTAACTCAATCGTATAAAATTGCAAGGTCTTTTTTCCCTCCTTTTTTATTTTCGGTATTGCTGCGTTTTCGGTGGTTTGGAGTTGGTGGCTTCTCGCCCCCAACACCCCTCGGCAGGACCGGCGGCCCTGCACCCGTCGCAAAAAATTTAATTTTTTGCTCCCATGATTGTTTCGAC
>CAJKAR010000032.1 GCA_905197955.1 uncultured Lentisphaeria bacterium
GCAAATATAGCATAATTTTCTTGGATTTCATCTTTTATTTAGGGATAAGTTCTAAGTCTGTCACCCTAATTTGATCTCTCTGACAGTGGAATTAAGTCTACGGAAGGAAAATTCCAGACAGCTTAGATGGAATGAGCCGAATAATACAGAGCGGTTGATCCCGTAAGAATCAATCGCCCTGTATTTCGCTGGGAGCAAAAATTTTTTCGCAGAGACGGAAGCCGTCCTCTTATAATCCGAAACTGCGTCACAGAATGATAGTCACAAGAAATAACAGCTTATTTCTGCTTGAGCATTCGAAACAACAATGCTTTTTTTGAGATTTTGCCGTTTCCCTCCTGCAACAACTTGTCCGAGTCAAAGCTGTACAGGGGTTCAAGCATATGATAGCATTCGACTTTATGCAGCCGTTCTTCCGGTTTGACACGCAGGAAAAGTGTTGTCACGGATTTCTTTTCATGAGAATACGGATCGAACCAGTAGAGCTTTTCCAAACTGCCACGAAGCAGTTCCTCGTAATTGGACGCGATTCGCATGGCGTGTTCATCATTGTCAATGTAATCAATCAACGGTTGAACCAGTCCGGCATTCTTCATCGCGGTCTTTGAACAGAGAAAGGTTACCAGCAGTTCCGGAAGGTCGCAATGATTCACGAATGACAGGTAATATGGAATCTCGCTGATGTGGCCCAATTCACGCAATCCGCGCAGATAACATGTTTTGATGTAGCGCGGCTTGTATTTCCACGCTTTTTCATTGTCTTCCAGACAGGGTGCCTCATCACACCCGATAAAGTCGTCTGTCGGAGCTGATTTCATCCAACGAACCAGCAAATCCTTGATTTGTTCGAATTGAAACGCTCTTACGCCCCACGGCCCCGGAGTCAGTTTTCGTTCCTCCATGGTAACATCCCTTCATGTTTGCAGGCACCCTGATTGACGCCCTGCATTGATATGAAGCGGATGGAAATTTTCATATTTTTTGTCGCTTCAATATGAAACAAGAAAGCAACAATAAGTCAGGTTTAACTTACTTCAGTTCTTATTCAGTCCCCAAGGAGAATTTCTGGTTTGAAGAACTTCTTTGAAATAATTTTCCCATGCGATCACATCCTCATAAATTGATCTTTTAGGAACGACTTTTAAGATGGAATACCGGAACTCATGGTATATTCCGGGATTTTTCTCTATCAAGTCAACAAGTTCTTTGTTTCCGCCGTGTTTGGTTTGAACGTAATCAGACCAGCGATTCCAAAGGCCATCTTTGCCGTATGCCGATCCCACATAGAGACCTTCCGGGGTGGTGATAAGATAAACGCCGCCGACTTTGGAAAGAGGATTGAACCAGTCGGCAGTTTGCTCCTCTATAATCTCTTTGAGTTCTTGAAATGTAACGGACACCGATTCGTATCCCGGGAATTGAATGCGGGGTGAGATTGTGATTACCGGCATATCATTGGTAGCCCACTGGTGCCAGGAAATAGGGTTATTCCAGCGGATGATAAGACGATTTTGAAGAGATTCCAGAATATCGGTCTTCTGCAAATCGAAATAAACGCTTTTCGAGTCATCCTGAAAAGATGCTTTGTCTGGATAGTCGTCCGGAATCTTTGACCGCATTTCCGAAGCTGGACGAGAAGCTCCGACTTTATAGCACCCTATAAACCTAGCCGAGCTGCCTCCTTCGCCGATGAAGCTGAAAACGTAGTCACAGTTCCGGAAAGTCTCGGGATACTGCTCGCACTGGTAAATTTCGATGTAGCCTTTGTCATAGATTGCTTTGACAGTCTTATTGGAAATCGGATGGCGGATGAGCTTGATGCGTCTACGGGCTTTCGCATCAAATCCAGCGTTTTCCAGGATAACGGACAAGTTGAATGCTGCTTCTCTGAAAGACATAGAGAGACCTTTCTCTTTGCTGGGCAATGACACTCCATTGCGTTGTTTGTTGATGTTCGATTTATTTCAAGTGTTTGTTTTGGTCGATTTGGGATTTGAGCTCACGGATTTTTTTGTGGACGGCTATTACCATCAGTGTTCCTAATATGATCGGGATAATAAAAAGCATTGAGAATCCAGAGATACCAGTGGTAAACCAAAAGTCAATCCAGCATAAAAAGCATAAAATCGCGAGCCCACCAAAAAAATATAATGCTCTTTTCAACTTTTTCATTTGTTCTTGCGGATCGATGCTGACAGGCTTTACCTGCATGATCTTGGGAATCTCTATATTGGTTCCGCAAGATGGACACTGGGTTTGTTGCCCTCTCCATTCGTCCTGGGCTTCAAGGGGCTGATCACATTCAGGACAGTTAAAGGTGAAATTTGCCATGGTAGTCTCCTGATTTTGTTTGTCAGTCAGTTTGGGGGAGCGTCGAAATCAGAGACCACAAAAAAGGTGCATCTCTGATCTATACGCTCTCACATGCCTACCACAGCACCAATCGAAATATAGACCAAGAAATGCACCGTGTAAAAACCACGGCACAATTTCTCCGTCTTTCGATTGATCAGGCTTGTTTACAAGGTGGTAGTTTGTGAGAGCAGCCTGAAAAAATTGTACGTTTAGAACATTGTTTTTATCTTACAGAACCGTTAACCTCCATGTGTATTGGTTTTCTTAATATGCGTAGAATACAACATGTTTTCAAAAAAGTCAAATAAAAATCTGATTAAAGTTCCCTGAGCTTTTCTGCTGGAATCGTTTGAAATACAGATTTCTCAATCCCGAGGGGCGGGGCAAAGCCCCGCCCCTCGGGATTGCCGACACCGTCCCTCCTTCGCCCTCATTCCCTTGCGACAGTACAATTCAGCGTCCCTCCTCCGGGCATCTATCGGAAGAGAGAGGAACGTTTCCTGCCAGCTTGCCATTTTCAGATTTGACCTTTCTCTTCAAGAGTTGCGAGCAAGGCGGATTCGTCTGCCTGCAGAGGATTTTTCAGATCAGTAACTCCGGGCGTCATCCAGTCGTACCGGCCTCCCGCAGCGGCAAGAATCACATTGAAATCCTGCACATCGTGACGGCGGGTTTTGGCGTAGTTGTTTGAGCTTTCATCCGTACCTTGAGGATATCGTTTTTTCGACAAGTCCAGATCCTCTATCAGTTTTCAAAAAACGTCAGAAAAGGGCTTCTGCATGCGTTTACGGCTGTTCCCCTAAATTCCCCCAAGAGAAACGGAAACACCACCTCCACGACGCGGGAAACCATGTTATTCGGTATGCGAATCCTCAAACGACTGGCCTCCGGTGCTCTCAAGAGGGAAGGTGTCACTTATCTCCTGCGTGCGCCAGTCCCAACGGCGACTCGGAGAATCTGCCCATGCTTTAGGACGAGGATTATACCCTACCGCAACAATATTCATCGTCTTGTCATCGTAGAGAACCCGTTCTCGCTCGTCCCCCTGATAAAAGCTCTTGTAGTAGTATTTGATGTAAGCCTTGTTTCTCCGCATGACAAAGTTCCAGTTCGGCATGATCCTTGCCCCCCATCTGGGAATCCGTTCCAGAGTAAAAGACTTGCCGTTCCGGAAAAAGATTTCAATGTGATATGCAAAAATGTTGATCCGCTCGATCAGCTGCTGCGCATGTTTTTTATACAGATTGTCTTCGACATTCTTGACAACCTGAAGCATATGAAGTTGCAACTTCAGTTCCTCCAGCACTTTTTTCTGGTCAACACAGGCCGTTGCGGTCAGTTCAAGGAGCTCACTCCTGATCTTTTCCATGGAGTTTTTCAGATCTCTTGACAGTTGCTCAAATTGCTCGTCCGGAATACTGCCCCGCTGAAACATATTCGCGAGCGTTTTCTGACGGCTCATGATACGCTCTTTTTCCTGTTCCAGACGGTTTATCTTAACGTCAAGATTACTGCTGCCATACAATAACCGCTTCTGCTCTTCGAGCAACGGTTTTACAATCAACGCCAGCAGAGATTCCCGTAATCCGATATTGTACAAATCGGGAGGAACTGGCGGCTTGGGAGAGTCCAATGTTTTCTGCGTTACAGGCCGGCGTTCCGGAGGAACTCGCCAGCCGAAAGGAAACGGGTAGCTGTAACGGATTCGCGTTTTTCCGCAATCACGGGAATACTCTCGATAAATGTTCCTGACACATCCAAAGTAGTACAGCCGACATCCGGCTTCCAGCGAATGCGGCATTGCGTTACAGGACACAATCTGCATCCGCTCTCCACAGTAGCCACAGTAACACAATCCGGTAAAAGCATAGATGTGTTTTCGGTCATGATTGTGAATACGTTTATTCCGGAGTCGCTCTTTCATCTGGAGAAATTGGGAGAGAGTAACAATCGGGATGGGACCAAAGCACTTTGACTCGATCAATTCTCCCGCCGAGTTATAGCAATACCCTGCGTATTCAGGGCGCTGGTAGATCGGGATCAGGGTGTCATAGTGCAGATCATGAATCCCGTATTTCTTGCTGAGTTTACGGCAAATCGACATATAGGAGAAGTTGGCGATTCCCATTGCAAAAGCCTCCCGGATGAAATCAGCCTCTTTCGGAACGATTTCATACTTATGCTTGCCAATCCTGCGATACCCCCGCATGTTAGTGCCCGAAGGCCTGTAACCGTCGTCCTTGAGTTTTTTCAATGCCGCCTTGCTTTTCTGTCGCTGGATCTCAAGCTGATTGGCGTTGATCATGGAGATCAGAGAAGAGACGATGTTGTCTCCAAAAGAATTCGGATCAGCGATTCCTCCCTTCACACAATACAGCTTGACTTTGTTACAGATCAATTCCTGCTTCATGTATCCTTCCAGATAACTGTTCGGCAGAGGACGCATCAGCCGGGTGAAATCATCCAGAAGAATGAAATCTATTTCCTTAAGCATGGCAAATGCCTCTCCCAATCCCTGCCGGAAGCGAATCTGCATCGACGAGGTGGAAGCCGCCCAGTTGCGGAGCGCCATATCAAAATTACAAATGGTGTTTGCGCCTGGCGTATCGGGGTAAAATTTGCCGGATATATTCAAATCCCGAAAGATTCCCACCACGCAGTAGCCGCACTCCCTCGCCAACTGCTGGCAATTTTTCACCTGCTGTTCCACACTTGCAGAGACATCATCATCTCCCGACGACTGGCGAGCGTAGATAATCGCCTTCACTTCCTTGCTCATCGCTTCACAACCTTTCTTGTGTTTCGGCGCAGGAAACTGAACCACTATGGTTTGTCCCCGGGCGCCTGTTCCACCTTTTTATGAAGCGTTAAGAAATTTTCCGGAATTTTTTCAGGGCTTTTTCTACCATTTTTCGAGCTTTCAGACAAGAAAACACAGGTCGATGAACATAATATTATCCTCGTATATAATGTGTTATGAAAATTTTTATTTTTTTTGCAAAAAAAATCCCCGACAGAGAATTTACCCTGTCGGGAAGCGCAGACAAAAGGAGGAGAAATTTATATCAGAAAAAAGTTATGCCGCACGATGGTATGATTTGTTTATGACCCCACAGCCCTCAGGGTCTTCGCAAAAGTAAATTCCCATTTCAGGATTTTCATAGCAGATGCAGCCCATTTTTTCGTGACGGGCATGCGCCGCATCATAATCATCGACCTCAAACGCCAGATGGAATTCGTTGTCGCCAAGATTATACGGTTCTTGCCGATCTCTGAGCCACGTCAGCTCCAGCTGGTGAGCGCTGTTCCCGTCTTCCAGATAGACAATGATAAAGCTCCTGTCCTTCGCCTCGATTCGTCGGACTTCCTGCATATCAAAGGCTTCCCGGTAGAATTTCAGGCTTCTCTCAAGATTAAGAACATTAAAGTTATTATGAATCATGCGGAATTTCATTGGGACCCCTCATTATCTGTCATTTTTAGAATTATTCCAGATACTATATCGCAATCCCATGATATTTCAAATCCCAAAATATCTATTTCAAAGGAACAGTTTTTTATCTTCAGGAAGAAAACACATTGTTTTCTGATTTGCTTTCTGGTCGGCAATTCAACAGGGAATTTCGGGCTTTCTCTCCGGTAGAATTCGCCGAAAAACTAGTTTTTCATAACCGATCCTTGAAAAACTTTCTTGAGATATTAAAGTATTTTTTACCGCAGAGAACTGTTCTGCTGCGGGATAAGAAATTTCGCTTGAATTGCAGCAATCGCAGTTTGCCGCGCAGGAGCTTTTCCGCTCTTCCGGTCAAGAGAAGGATGAAATAATGAATATGGTTGCAGATGACAATACGGATATTCTCTTGGATCAGGCTCTGCAGGAAATTCATTTGACGGTCTGGTCGCGTTTTATCGACAGGAACAATCTTATGCTGGATTATACGGATCTGTCCGGGAATATATCTCTTCCAACTCCCGATGAATGTGAGCAGAATCAGCCCAATGCCCTGGGATGGTGGTCGCCGATCGAAAACGGGGGCTTTTTCAACGGAGACTATCTGTTGGGATTGTTGGCTGCTTACCGTTATGCGGAACAGACGGGGAACGATTCCGACATTAGAAATCGGAAAATAGAAATTCGCCGCCTTGTGCAGGGACTTCTTCTGATTCAGGATGTCTGTGAGACGGATGGCTGTATCAGCCGAGGGGTCGGTTCCGATGGATTCTGCCACTATCCCGGCTCATCGGATGATCAGATTTCTCCATGGCTCCTGGCGCTTGATGCCTATATGGAAAGCGGAATTCCTTCTGAGAGAGAAGTGGCGGTCTGCCGGAGCCATCTGCTTCGTCAGCTGGATGGCCTGCATGCAAACAACTGGACCGTTCCCGGGGATCGGCCGGGGTTTGAAAGAGGTTCTTATATCAGACGGGACGGCATTTATGAAGCGTGGCTTGGCGCAATCCATCTGCTGACCGCTCTTCATATCTACGGGAAAGTTCGACCGGAAAAGAGCGCTCTCTTTATGAAATATTGGAATGAACCGCTTTTTGACGGGAAAAGTCCGAAAATGCTGATTGAGGAAGGGCTTCCCGAGTTCCGCGTCAATTCCATATGGTACCTTTCCCACTCGTGCTATGCTCTGCGGATGTTTCAGGATCGGCAGGAAGAGGAGGTGCGCAAGATTTGCAGAAAATGTCTGCGGCAAGTTGCAGAAATGACTCTTCCCTGCCTCCGTCGATGGCAGGATTACGTTCCGGGGTTGTCTTTTGATCCGGACTGGCGGAAGATGCTGATCCCCTGGAAACCGCAAAACTCCTGTTCGGAGGCTGCCGCTCTCGCATGCGGCGAGATGGGATCTCTATGGCACCGGAAAATCTCTCCGGCGATTGGGATGGAAAAAAATTCCATCCTCGACTTTTCCGCGGCGATGTGGCTGATGATGATTTCGCAGGACAGCTCGTTGATAAAACTTTCCATGGAGGAACTCCGGAAGGCGGCTCCTATGATCCCGTGGAGCAGATTGCATTATGCGGGATTCTTCTTCGTGGAAAACGCTCTCTGGGAATGGAAACTTTGCGAATTCAAAAATGCTCAGAGGAGTTCGCGGGAAATATGATATCTCCCTGATTCTGTCCCCTCCCGCTGACAATTCTGTGGCAGAAAGAGGATTGTCCCATAACTTCCGGTTATGAAGAGGATAAAAAAGTTTTATTTTCTTTTTGCACAAGGAATGTTATATTGATTGCCTGAAAGCGGGAGGATGCAGAATCGCATGAACTTTATTCAGCTGGAATATTTTCAGAAGACCGTGGAATGCCGAAGTGTGACGGCTGCGGCAAAAATGCTTTTTATCACGCAGCCGGCCGTCAGCAAGCAGCTGCATCTGCTGGAGGAGGAACTGGAATGCAAGCTGTTCCAGCGGAAAGGAAATCATCTTGTTCCAACTGCCGCCGGAGAGTTTTTTTATCAAAGGGTGAAATCTCTGCTGGAGCAGTTTAATGATCTTCCGGTGGAAATGAAATCTTTTCTGCATCATGTATCCGGTCCGCTCCGCATCGGTTGCGGTCCCTATACTTCCGGAGCGGTTGTGCCGGATCTGATTGTGGAGCTGCTCAGGCGTTATCCGGAGATTGAACCATCGGTACAGGAGAAGGATTCGTTCTGCGCCGATTTGAAGAACGGAACACTCGACATCATGTTCGGCGTGCAGGGGTATGAGGGGACGGATCTGCTTTATATTCCGATGTACCGGAATCGTCTTGTCCTGATCTGTTCTGCTCTTTCGCCGCTGGCAAAGGCGGAGCGGATCACGGAGAAGCTGCTTCGAAGAGAACCATTCCTGTCACATTCCTATGCCTCAATCCGCGATCTGGTGTTTCGGAAGATGCCGTATCTGGAAAAGAACCGTTTCTATGTCGAGTCCCGGTATACGACAACACTGATCTCCTATGTGCAGCGCAATCTGGGGTTTTCGATTATTCCGGACTACTATCTCGGGAGTCTTCCGCCCGGAGTGGTTGTTCCCCGGTTCGAAACCGGCTGCGAGGTGGAGACGGGATGTCTCGTGGATTCCGGACGGCGCTTTTCGCCTCCCTTGCAGGCTATGATTGATCTTGTGCGGGAGAAATATGGTTCCCCCGATCCTGCGGCGGAGTCCGGAAAATGAGAAACGTATTGTCCCGTCGTTCCTTTTGTGGGGACGGAACAAGGAAATAAAAAAGGAGAAAATATGATTACAAACAAAATTCCGGGCGGTAACATTCAGGTTGTTTCCGTGGAGGGACACAGGATTGAACTGGATGTCGAAATGAGAGATTCGGCGGGCGACTGGTTCTACTGGTGTTTTAAAGCTGTTTTCCCGGAAAATGGGAGATACCATTTTCACTTTGTCCGGGATAATAAAGTCGGTACTCGCGGTCCGGCGTTCAGTCTGGATGACGGCCGCACCTGGCGGTGGCTCAGCCGGGAGCGCTGGAACGATGACCGCTCTTTTGAATACGACTGCGCCGAAGCCGGCGAGCAAGTGATTTTCTGTATGGGCATGCAGTATCTTCAGCGGGATTGGGAGTCGTTTCTCCGGGAGTTCGAGGGGAATCCTTTTCTCCAGTCCGGCACTCTCTGCCGGAGCCGCAAGGGACGGAACGTGGAGCTTGTGACGATTCGGGAAGGTTCTCCGGAACATGCGGTTCTTCTGACCTCCCGTCATCACGCGGGCGAGATGATGGCAACCCATGCGATGGAAGGTTTTCTGCGCGCGGTTCTGGCAGATTCAGACTTCGGACGCGAATTCCGGCAGTGTGCCGCGCTTTATGCGGTTCCCTTTGCCGATAAGGATGGCGTGGAGGATGGCGATCAGGGCAAGAACCGTATTCCGCATGATTACGCACGGGACTATCAGGATCCCGCCCTTTATCCGGAAACGGTTGCGCTTCGGAAGCTGATTTTCGAGAAAAAAACGGATTTTGTTCTGGATCTGCACTGTCCGTGGATTTTCGGCGAATTCAATGAGGAAACCTATATGGTCGGTACCGGCAATGAAAAGATGGATCGCGCCATGGATCATTTTGCCGATCTTCTGGAATCGGTTCGTGTTCCCGATGCTCCGTATTTCAAGAAGAACAACATTCCGTTCGGGACCTCCTGGAATACAGAGAAAAATTATACGCAGGGGAGAACCATCAAACATTTTGCCGCAGAGATTCCGTTTGTCTCCTGTGCCCAGACCATAGAGATTCCGTTTGCGAACTTCGGTGATATCACCGTTGACCGTGCGGCGATGCTGCATTACGGTGAATCCATCGCACGAGCCGTTCTGCTCTACTTCAAAAGCGGAAGTGCAAAATAAAGAGTTTTCATTTCCGCAACTTCCTGTTTTTTTTTCGAATGGTCAGCTTCTCCGCAGTTTGCCGCTGGCGGTGCGGGGGAGCTCTTCGACAAGCGTGAACTGTTTGGGAACCTTGTAGGGGGCGAGCCTTGCGAAGCAGTATTTCCGAATCTGTTCCTTCCAGTCGAGGGGGAGGGGATGTGCCGGAACAATTTCCGCAACGGGCAGTTCGCCGAAGCCCGGCATCGGCATTGCGCTGACACGCGATTCCCGGACGAATTCATGTTCATTCAGGATCGTTTCCACTTCATAGGGGAAAATTTTCATGCCGGCGAAAATGATGACGTTTTTGCTCCGTCCGACAATGAACAGAAAGCGCTCCTCATCCAGATGCCCGATGTCTCCGGTGCGGAACCAACCTCCGGGACAGATCTCTTCCCGAGTTCGGAAAGGCGTCAGATAGGCGTCGAACATGCCGGGGCCCTGAATGAGAATATCCCCGTTTCCTTCCGGATCCGGTGAGTCGATGCGGATCCGGTAGGCCTCCTGAAGTTTTCCAGCGGAGGCGGCTTTTTCCGGATGCTCCGTCGAGTTGATGCAGGGCAGTCCGACCTCAATGATTCCGTAAGCCTGAGACAGCGGCAGGGAGAATTTCTTCCGGAACGCTTCCGCATCGGCAACTTCCAGCTTCATCGCGGTGGAGATGGCAAGACGCACCGGTTTCAAAGAATCGGGAGCGAACTCAGGTGAGTGGGTCATCAGGCGGTAATGATACGGGGTTGCGTACAGCAGACGGATCGGAAAGGTCCGGAGCGCCTCCGCCATTTTCTGCTCGACCGGCTGACCGCAGATGACAATCGCGACCCCTTTTCGCAGGAAGAGCAGGATCGTGACTACAAAATGAAAAGCCATGTCGAGAACCCACAGCACATGATCTCCGCGTTTGACGCCAAGTCCCGTGCACGCCGAGGTCCGCTCCAGAACCGATTCGTGGGAGAGTACGACTCCTTTGTTGGCTCCGGTCGTTCCTGAGGAAAAACGGATGAATGCCGGAATCCTGCTATCCGGCAGAGGAATCGGATCAATGTCTTTCCTGAGATTCCGGAGAAAGAATGGTTCCCGGAAGTGCTCCGGAAGAGGCAGGGGGGTATCATTTTCCTTCCGCCGGGCGGAGTCGCAGAGCAGGAGATTGAGTCCGACTTTGGAAGGCATTGTTTCGAGCTCCTCCGCAGATGCCCTCGTTGAGAGCGGCACGATTGCCGCATTCAGCGAAAGAACCGCGAGACTGACTGCAATGTATTCATAAGAATCATCCGCCAGAATTCCGACTCGGGCGAACGGACGGACTCCGTTTTCCCGGAGGATGTTTGCGAATCGGCGAACCTCATTGAGCAGTTCCGGGTATGTGTATGTTCTTTTCCGGTCGATGACAGCCGGTCCCTGATAGTCTCCGATTTCCCGGACGATCTGTTCCAGAATGTTCATGATTTTCCTTTCAAAGCGTTTTCCAGTTCAGCGGCAAAGTGTTCGATATCCGACTCCGGAAAGATTCCGCTCCGGTAGGAGATGACTGCGTTGAGCCGGTTGTTGAATGTATTGAAGAATACGCCCAGTCCGGTCATCGGCGGCATCGCCGGCAGATGATAGAGATTGGTGAGGATTCTGCCGGCAAATCTGTTTTGTTCCAGCGAGGTTCCCGAGACAAAGGAGAACATGAATGTTCCGGTGGTGGAGTTTCCCATTTTCCGGACGATTTTCAGAAGCAGTGGCGGCGGAGCGATCCGCATCAGGCGCGATGCGGCGCGATAGGCAAGGGCGGTCCGTTCTCCCGTGCGGATAAAAATCTGTTTCCGGATTTCCGGAATGGATTCCGCGGGATCCGCGAGCAGGGAGCGGCGGAGACTGATCGGGAGCAGACTCCATTGATTGAAGAAGACCGCATCGCGGGGGATGGAATCCTGTCCGCGCATGTCGATGGACATGGGAATCAGGAAATGTTCCTCTTCCTGTTCGTGCGGGATCAGTCTGTCGTATCCCTTTGCCGTGAGTGCGAGGAGATAGGGGGTGAGCATGAATGGTCCTGCGTCGCGGTCGGAGCGCTGACGGAGTGAATCGGTTTCCTCTTCCGTCAGGGAGATGACTCGATAAGCCGATGATGCTGTATCGCAGGCATGGCGGACGGCGGTCGGGCCGGTTTTCTGAATTTCCAGAAGACGCTGCTGAATCTGCCGGCCGCAGGAGAACTGTTTTTCCCATTCGTTGAGCATGGGGGAGGCGAGTCCCGGATGCTCTTCCGTCTGCGGATTCTTCCCGTGGCGCAGTTGTTCGAGGAGCAGTTCCGCTCCTCGTCCGTCAAACAGCAGGTGGCTGAATTTGAAAATCAGAGCGGATCGTCCTTTCGGCTGCGAGAGTGCATGTACCGCCAGCGCCTGTCCACGGGGAAGGGGACGGTTTGCAAACCGTTCCACCGCCAGCGGAAAATCGGATGGAAACAGCAGTTCTTCCGTGGTGAAGACAAGAGGGAGCGGCTTGCCCGGCTGCCAGTACGGAGCGAGATGGAGAAGATGGCGCCGGATGGAGCCGTTGAGCATCGGCAGAAGCGGATCGAGACGTTTCAGAAGAGCGCGGACTGCGTCTTCCGGGAACGGAGTCTCCGATTCCAGGACAAGCATGAAGTGATTGCCGCGTCCGGGAGTGAGGCGGCACTGGTAGTTCAGAAGATTGGCGATCCAGTCGAATCCGTCGAGATAGAGCTTTGGGGAAAACATGGGTTATCTGACCAGTTCCTTTCTGATCCGTTTCGCGAGGGCGGAGAGTGTGGAGACATCTGCCGTTCCGATTCCCGCATCCAGAAGATTCACGCTCCACAGGCGGTTGACCGAAAGCAGAAGTTCGACAAATCCCATCGAATTGATTCCGTTCCACGAAAGGGATTGCTCCGCTTTGAGTTCTTCCGTTTTTTTTCCGGTGATGATGGAGATTTCGTTTTTCAGAGCCGTTTCAATTTCTTCCAGTGTGATTTCCGCCATGGAGTTCCTCTCTTTCCGTTTGCTGGCTACCGGAGATCCGGAGTGTTCATCGGACCGTATTTTGATTCCTTTTCATCGTTTGTGAGCAGATATGCGGAGACTCTTTCCTGTGGAATATCCGGAGCCTTGAGAATGGTTCCGCGCTGTTTCCGCAACGTTTCGTCGATATATCCCGATTCCTGAGCCGAAAGGAACAGAATGCGGGTGCAGTACCCCGTTTCGATGCAGGCTTTCACGGTGGCGAGGGGGCCCGCGGGAACGGATGCTTCATGATGAGTCATGGTGAAGACCGGTCCTGTCAGATGCAGCAGTTCCGCCACATACGATGCCGCCGCGTTGTGCACCGAGTGGGTGAATGCCGTGGAAAGCAGCTGGTCTTCGGGATATTCGAGCAGTTCATCCAGAAATTTTGCGGTTGTATTCTGCGGCCCGAAGCGTCCCGCGATGAGGATTCCCGTCTCTTCCGGCGGAGCTCCCCGGAAGCAGGAGTCCTGTACCGCTTCGAGCGCTGCCGCGGCGATCATTGCCGTATAGAAATCGGCGCGGCGCATTCCGTGCTGTTTTTTGAATCCCGAAAGAAAGGTCCGGTCGATGAGATGTTCTCCGGGGGAGGGCTTCCGCTCCGCTTTGCCTGCGATGAAGATCATTCCGCACACTCCTTTCCGACAATCAGTGCGGTATTGCATCCGCCGAATGCCAGTGAAGTGGAGAGGGCGAAGTCCCCGGAAAATTCTGTCGGTTCTGCAATCGGCGGCACGGGAACATCCTCCGCTTTTTTCCGGAATCCTGCGCTGGGCGGAAGGACTCCTTTTTGAAGCATGAGAAGCGTGAAGATCAGTTCC
Source organism: uncultured Lentisphaeria bacterium (assembly GCA_905197955.1). GTDB lineage: Bacteria > Verrucomicrobiota > Lentisphaeria > Victivallales > UBA1829 > UBA1829. The sequence goes on from CAJKAR010000032.1 coordinate 13,549, forward strand.
AGCGTTCCCGCCGCTCCGAGCGTATGCCCTGTTTTCCCTTTGGTGGAGAGGTATTTGACGCGATCTCCGAACAGACGGAGAAAAACGGCGGATTCGCAGGCATCGTTATTGAGAGTTCCGGTTCCATGGGCGTTGAGGAACGCGATCTGTTCCGGTTCGATCTGTGCGCGGGAGAGCGCCTTGCGGATTGCCCGTTCCAGTCCGAGTCCTTCCGGATGAGGACTTGTGATGTGGTAGGCATCCGCCGAGGAGCCGTATCCGGCAAGGAAAAAGCGTTCGCCTCCTTTGGGTTGCAGACTTCTGTACAGCCGGTCCTGAGCGAGAATGACAACCCCTGCGCCTTCTCCGAGGTTCAGTCCTTTCCGTTCCGCATCGAACGGCCTGCACGGTTCGGGAGACGTGACTCCGAGAGCATGAAATCCGGCGATCGGCACCCGGCAGAGCTCATCGACTCCGCCGGCAATGACCAGATCGCACAATCCGGATTCGATCCAGAGCGCGCCGACGGCGACCGCATCCGCACCCGATGCACAGGCATTGGAGATTGTTGCATCGGGACCGGTAAGCTGGAGTTTTCTCCGCAGAAATGCGGAAGGGGGACCTTCCAGAAAGCGTTCGAGCGGTTCGATGGTCGTTGCGGTCCCTTGCTTCTGCTGACGGTAGAATTCGATGTCATTCAGTTGAACGGCGACTGTGGTGCCGATGCAGATTCCGGTTCTGAACTTTTTCAGGTCCTGTTGTGAAAGACCAGCATTTTCGAGAGCTTCCGCGAGAGCATGTTCCAGAAGCGCCATGCTGCGCGAGAGGGATGAGTTCGGAAAGGAGTCCAGTTCAAAGACCGGGTCATTCAATGCTGTCTGAATGCGGGCGGAAGCTCTCCGGGGCGGTGGCACGGTTCCATAGAGTCCTTCGAGAGTGTGACGGAGCCCGTCTCCCGCATTGGAAATGCATCCGCATCCGATGATTCGGATTCGATTGGTTCCATCCGGTGCCTGATCCATTCTGGAAATAGTCCTTCCCCGTTTTTTGAGTTAGCCTTCTGCCGGAGGCGTTCCGGCATGGAGTAATATACTCCGTTTTTGGCGCAATTCATTCCTGATCGGAGGATTTTCGCCAGATATTTTCAAATAAAAAGCACTGATACGGATATTTCATGCAGAGCTGTTCGAGTTTTTTGACATAAATATCGAGATAGGGTTTGAGAGCTTTCCGGCTGCGTCCCTGCCATTGCGGATGGATTTCCGGCCCGAATTCCGCGATGAAGTGCGAGTGATGTTTTTCGCGGATGGCAAACAGGGGGAGAACCGTGCAGCCGGTGCGTGAGGCGATATGGAACGCTGCGCTTGGGAAAATGGCGGATTCACCGAGGAATTCGGTTTCGATGCCTTCGCCTTCGAGACAGCGGTCGCCCATGATGCAGACGATTTCTCCGCGTTCGATGGCATCGGTGACATCGAGCAGCCCTCCCATGGGGGACTCGGTGGAGATGAGGCGGATCGGAACTTGGAGTCCTTCCAGCGCGGCGGTTTTGTCGATATTGACGTTCCGGTCCGGCATGACAAGGAGGTTGACCGGTTTCCGGACAATGTGAAGTCCGCCCATGATCGCATTCCATGCGCCGAAATGCGAGGTCAGAATAAGGAATCCCTCTTTCCGGTCCATGAGACGTTCGGAGAGTTCCCGGTTGATAAAGCGATAGGTTGTCATGTTTCTGGTCATGGCGGCGCGCTCCACGATGGCCTGTCCCTGACTGGTGAAGAGCGCCCAGGTGTGAAAGAAAAGTCTGACTGCGCCCGCTCCGGGGAAGCGGTGACGGAGATAGGGCCGTGCCGCAAGACGTGCCTTCCGGTCGAAACAGACGTAGAAGAATGTGACGACCCACACCAGTTCGCATGTCCGGTTGACTCCCATGATCCGCAGAAGCAGCAGGAAGATCCGGATTCCGAGGGCATTTCCCCGGCTGTCGCTGAGATTTTCATTCCGCATTCCGCATTCTCCTGTTGCAAAGCGACGCCACCGCCCAGGTCGCGATTCCCGAAACGATCATCCAGAACGGTGCGAGAATCAGGCTTCCGAGGAACCATTCAAACAGTCGCAAATGCAGTTCCTGCACCCCTGATTGAAAGGTCACTTCCGTCAGCCAGCGTCCGTGCCGCAGGCGGTAGCCCAGCTCGATGCACAGCACCGGCGATACCGGCGGCATATACAGATTCTGGATCGCCAGCGCCATGACCTTGTTCAGATGGAGGCGTTCCGTCACATACAGAATCGTCAGAATGTGAAAGCCCGGCAGCGGCAGAACCGCCAGAAACGATCCGACTCCGGCGGACGCCGCCAGTCCGAGCGGCGAAGCATTCTCGTGCAGAAGAGCGTTCAGCAGTTCCTTCGGACGGAAAATCGAATATCGGAAACCGGGCGAGGGCCGCAGTTTTTTCTTCGGAATCGGCAGAAGACGAATCCCCACCAGATGAAAATGGATGCAGAAGAGCCGGAAGTTATCCAGAAACGGACGGAAGTGCGAGACCCGTTTCGACGGCTCCGGATAGTAGGATCGGACCGGGAGATTGTGCAGTTCCAGATTCGCCCATGCCGCCCGCGCCAGAATTTCCGCTTCATAGTTGTAGCGTCGGCAGAGACAGTGCAGACGGCTCACATATTTGACCGGATATGCGCGGAATCCGCTCTGGCAGTCGTCGATCCGGACTCCTGTTTCAACCCGCATCCAGAAGTTTGCAAACTCTCTGCCGAACTTGCTGGAGTTCGGGACGTGTTCCCCGGAAAGATCGCGGCAGCCGACAATCAGCGAATAGTCGTTGCGTTCCATTAGAGGGAAAAAGAGGGGGATGTCTTCCGGTTCGTGCTGTCCATCCGCATCGAGCGTGATCATGTAGTCGATCCCGGGGAGCTTCTTCAGATACTCCAGCGCGGTGAGAATGGCGGCTCCTTTGCCGAGATTTCGGCTGTGGCGCAGAACGGGGATATCGGTATTGCGGAACAGCGCCTGGAGATCCCGGTCGGTGCTGCCGTCATCGACGATGAGAACATGCGGGAGCACGGCATGTGTCCGGGCAGCAACGTCCGCGATGGTTGATCCGTTGTTGTAGACCGGAAGAACGGCAAAAACTCTGTCCCGGATATCGTTCATGATACCCCTCCGGACTGAAGACGCCGCAGTTTTGCATAGCCGAATTTGTGCAGAAGTTTCAACTCTCCGTTTTTGGCATCGGGTGGATAGATGCAGAAGCGGCTTCCCCGAAATCCTTCGGTCAGAGTGTTGTGAAGCTGTTCCGGATTGAGTCCATCGGCAAAATAGTAGAGTTCCGTGGAACCGTTCCAGTCGGCCGGCAGCTTGCCCTCCTGATGGGCGATCTCGCAGAGCGGGGTTCCGGGAAGAATCCGGATGCCGGAGAAGACAAGCGTATGCACCGGTTCGAGGGAGCGGAGATTGGAGATCCCCCGCCGGACCGTTTCCATGGTCTCGCCCGGACCGCCGAACATGACGTTGGTTGTGACGCCGATTCCGTGTTTCCGGAGAAGGTCTGATGCGTTCCATGCTTTTTCAAAGGTGAAATTTTTCCGGAGACCGCGCAGGGTTTCATCGGTGGAGGCGTCGATTCCGAGTTCTGCGGCGATCATGCCGCTGTCGCTCAGAAGTTCGACGTCGGACTCCGTCAGATGGGAGGGCGAGAGAAACGCGGCAAACGGAATCCGCAGTCCGCGTTTCCGGAGTGCGTTCAGAAGATGATGATACTTCCGCTCCGGATCGTTGAAGACCGCATCCACGAAATAGAACATTGCATCGGGAGCTCGCCGGGAGAGCGATTCGAGTTCCTGTGCGACCGATTCCGGATCCCGTTCCCGTACGGCGCGGCCTTCCAGCGTCGGATACGAACAGTAGGCGCAGGAAAATGGACAGCCCCGTTTGGTCTGAATCGGAATGATATGCGTCTCCTTGCCGTAATAATTCAGGAGATCGTCCGGGTAGAGCGCGGGAGACTGCGGACCAGTTTTCCCGCGGAAAAGACGCTGTTCGGGAAAATGTCCCTTTTCGAGTTCCGAAAGCAGCTGCACAATCGCAGTTTCTCCCTCTCCGATGATTCCGAAGTCCGCTCCGCTGGATTTCAGAATCTCTTCCGGCAGAAGCGAAAATCCGGGTCCGCCCAGCAGAATCGGCGCTCCGGAGAACTTCCGGCAAAGTGCGATGGTATCGAAGGCTGCCCGCAGAAGATTCCGTTCGGAACTCCGGCTGTTGACCGTGTCCAGATTGCGGATGCTGATGCCGATTGCTTCCGGGTGGAATTTTGCTATGGTTTCCGGCAGAGCATCCGATCCGTTCGCGAGCAGATCAAACTGGCGGACGGTATGGCCTGCCTGTTCCGCCGCCGCGGCAATGACGCTCATTCCGAGCGGATAGACCGGATACGGATCGGTGCAGAGATTCGCGGCGATAATCAGAAATCGCATGATTTTTTTCCTTCTTCTTCCTCTTCCTTTCCGCGCCCCAGACAGGAGACATGCAAAGTTCCTTTTTTGAATTCCAGCAGAAGGATTTCCGAGACGGCTGGATCCGCGAACAGGAGTTCCAGCTCTTCGTGCAGCTGTTTCCGGTCGGAAGCGGAATCCAGATAGAAGGCCGGTCCGTGCATCTTCAGGGCAATGGCGACTTCGCAGAGCGGAGTGGTGGGCAGAGTTCCTACAAAAAGCTGTCCGCGTCCGCCGTCGCGTCCGTGTTCAATGTAGTCGTTGAAGTAGAGAAGATTTTCCGAGTAACTGCCTTCGCTGCCGTATCCGAGGATCGGTATGGTATCGGCCGGAGTGATCTTTGCATCGTAGAGTGCGGCTATGCTTCCGAGAATTGCCTGTTTCACTTTTTCTCCGCCCCGGCGGAAATCCATGAGATTTGCTTCCGGAATGCCGTCAAGAGTGCGGAGCTGATTCAGAAGATCGTGGTAATCGGATCCCTCCAGACGAATTTTTCCTCTCTGTGTGCGGAGTGTAAACTTCTCCAGAATGGCGCCTCCTTTTTGAATCATGACTGAGCCTCCAGAAGAATCGCCGCGTTCAGTCCGCCGAATCCGGAATTCAGCGAGAGTGCGAAATTCCCGTTGATGTGTTGTTCTTTCCGGGAGACCATCTGTTCCGCGCCCGGTTCAGGCGTTTCGAGTCCGGTTTGCGGGAAGAGCGATTTTCTCCGAAGCGCTTCGACCGCCAGAATCGCCTGGATCATTCCGGATGCTCCGAGCGTGTGTCCGCAGGAGCCTTTCGCGGATGCCAGCGGAATCGGATTGACGAAGACGCGCCGGATGGCGTTAATCTCCATTTCGTCGTTGTATTTTGTTCCGGTCCCGTGGCCGATGACCGCTCCGATCTTTTCCGGGGGAACGGTTCCGAGAGCTGTTCGGATGGCGTTTTCCAGTTCGGTCCCTTCCGGTCGGGGGGCTGTGATATGCAGAGCGTCGCCGCTCATGCCCGAACCCGCGATCCAGGCGGATGCCTCATGATGCACGGCGGCTTTTTCCGATGCAAGAATCAGAATACCTGCAGCTTCGCCGAGAAGCAGTCCTGAACGGTTCCGGTCATAGGGCCGCGGTATTTCGGCAGTCATGGCTCCGAGTGAGGCAAAACCGGAGAATGCAAATTCGCTGACCAGATCGCAGGCTGCGACAATCACTTTTTCATGTTTTCCGGAGAGAATCATTCTGCGGGCGCGGTCGATTGCCGCATTGGTGGATGCGCAGGCTGCCGAGATGATTCTGCCGCTGTTTTTGCGGAAGAGCTTCAAGGCATCTTCCAGCAGCAGGTGGAGCGTGCACGTTCCTTCCGAATGATAGAGACGATCAATTTCTCCAATGGTGCTGGCCATCAGGACCGGTGTTGATTCGGGAAGATCCGCAACCTGGGGTGCCAGAAATTCCAGCATAGGCAGACAAAGGGAGGTTCCGTTTCCGCATTGCAGTTCCGGAACGACCGCGGCGAGATTTGTTGGAAGATGTTCTGTGTCAAAACGATTGATCGGCTGGAACGCATGATTTCCCGCATAGAGTTCCCGAATGCACGATTCCTTTCCGAAGCCGCAGGCGCAGACGAGTTCCGCGCCGATGACTGCACAGCGTCCATCAGTCATGGAACTCTCCTGCCTGCCAGCGCTTCCGGCAGTTTTCCCACAGTTCCGGGGTACAGAAAAGCGGCTCTCCGGAGTCGAGATCGATGAAGAGCTGGACTGTAAAACCGGTACAGACAATCTCTTGAGAGCTGTTTTGAATGCAGTATTCCGTGTTGAGACGCGCACCTTCGGACCAGATCAGGGAGGCGGTAATGGAACAGAAAACATCCAGACGGAGTGGTTTGAAATAGTCGATATGTATCTGAGCGATCGGAGCCGCGATTCCGGCCTTCCGGTAAGCAGCGTAAGTGAGTCCGCATTTATGTCCGAGTTCGGTTTGAGCCTCTTCGAAAAGAGCTGGATAACGGCCGTGCCAGACAATGCCGAGGGCATCGACATCGCTGAAACGGATTCTTCGCGTTATTGTGATGCTGACGGGCATCGGAGCATTTGGTTCTGTTTCAAAATAGTGTTTTTTTCTGCGCATGTCTGGTTCCTGTCGTTCCATTTTATAAATATAGTGAAGGAGAGGGTGTTTTACAAATGTTTGTTTTCGATTCCGGAGAAAAACTCTTTTCCTGGATGGAGATTTTTCCGGAAATCGGGCTTTTTCTGGAAGTGTGAAAATCAGCTTTATTTCTATAGATTGATTTAAAAATCCATCTTTCTTATAATTTGTTTTTTATTCTTCCAAGGAGGAGACCTTCTTTTTTTTCTTTATAAAATGCTATAAAAATATGGAATAGAGATTTACTCAGAAATCTAATCAGCGTTATTCCATTGATCTTTTTTTTGTGATTTGATATTCTAACTTTTGAAACAAAATGACTGTTGACAAAAAACAGCGGATCTGTTATAATTATAATATAGATTTAAGAAATGAAGCATGGATGAAAACAAGGATGATGTGTATGAAGAAAACAAGAAAATCCGTATTGCATTTTACATTGATAGAGCTCCTGGTGGTGATTGCGATCATTGCTGTACTGGCGGGACTTCTCCTGCCAGCTTTGAATTCAGCGCGTGACAAAGGGATCAGTATTTCATGCATGAACACAATGCGGACTTTGGGATTTGCCTCCGTTCAGTATGCGGGAAGCTATAATGAATACTGGGTTCCCTATAATCGGGGAGGGGATGCAAATTATGCGAAATGGTATAATGGGAATCGGGAATTCGCATCTCTTCACGGCCTTCCGGTCGGTAGCGTGGAGATGCGGTTCGTGAAAACGGCTTCCGTCTGCAGAGGGGCAACCCTGCTGCGGGCGACGGATGCTCGTTATCCCAGTCCGGCGTGGATCTGCATGGAAAATGTCTATGCCAACGGACTTCATCTGGATGTGGAAAACGGTCCGTTTGCGGATACCTGGGAATACCGTTTTGTTCGTCTGAACAAGGTCAAACAGCCGTCCTCCCGCTTCGGTTTTCTGGAGACAAACAACGAGGGCCGCACCAATAGCAATTACAAGTGGGCGGACTGGATCGCCGACCGAAACGCTGTAAAAACAGTTCCCGCCTATCGCCATAACGGCGGACGGGCAATGAATATCGCCTTCTTCGACGGTCATGCCGAGCTCCGGGATTATACCAGAGTAGACTACACATCCTCAGCGGATCCGAATTACAACTTCTGGCGTCCCTACAAGTACTGAATAGCATGGCGTTTCCATCATTTGAACCCAAAAAGTAAAGGAGTTTTTTTCTAATGATGTACAAGACAGGTATTTTGTGCCTTTTGCTGGGAGGTCTGGTTCCGTTTGCGGAAGCGCTGCCTCTCTGGATTCGCCCCGATGCGAAAAGCGGAGCGTTTCAGGTGGAGCAGGTGCAGGTGCGTTTGAGTCATTTCAACACAAAATGGATCGGCGTTGAACAGAAAGGTGGAGCCGTGACCGGAAAAGCGACGAACTCTCCGGAAGCCTTCTCATTCAAAGGAAACTGGAAAGTCGGGAATGATTCGTTTACGCTGGAGGAGAGCATCCGCCGCATTTCCGGCGATACGGTGGAGTACCGGGCAAAAGTCTTTTCCGACCGGCCGGTGGATACCAGTTCGATCCGTCTGAATTTCGTGCTCCCTCTGGAGATCGTGAAGGACAGAAGCGTACGGATCGGCAAGGAGCGTCTCCGGTATTCGAAAGAGGTTTCCAAAAAGGTGCATCCGTTTTCCCGGGTCGAAGTTGTCGAAATTGAACTGCCGGAAGGGACGCTGGAGATCCGCGGCGAACCGTTTTCCGCCGTGTTTCAGGACAATCGTGTCTATCTGCCGAAAAACAGCAAGTCGCCGGGAACCTATACTGTGCATGTTCATCCGCAGAAGTCGGTCCGGAAAAAAGATCAGCCGACCAGCGCGGAGTTCCGTTATACATTCTCTTTCAAAGGTCTCAAATCCGTTCCGCTGGATTTGAGCAAAGTGGCGAACCGCGGGTTCCGCGATGATGTCGCCGGCGACGGCAAAGGCGGATGGAACGATCAGGGCCCCCGCAATGACCTGCGGATGTTCCGGCCCGGAGACTACCGTTTCTTCGGCGTGGAATTCCATGTGATCGACCCCGCGAAAACCGGCGAGAAAAGCTGTGTCGTCCTGAACGGCGAGAAGCAGACCTGCTTTCTGGACTCCGCAACCATCGGAAGTGCCGGAAAGAAAGGAAAGTATCTCTATCTGCTCCATGCCAATGCCTATTCGGGCAGCAAGGAGAAATCCGGCTCGATTTCCGTGAAGTTCGCCGACGGCTCCAAACAGGAGATCCTTGTACGCGACCGGGTTGATGTCGGCAACTGGTGGGGCGCGATCAACTGGAAGAACGCCCACATTGTCTGGAAGGGATCCAACGACAGCTCCGTGCTTGGACTCTACATGACCGGTTTTGAACTGAAACGGAACGATCCTGTGGAAATCACGTTCGGCAAGGGCGATTACTCCGTCTGGATGATCGTTGCGGCGAGTCTGACCGACCGGAAAGCCACACCGTATCTCACCGATTCCACCGTCTATATTCTGCCGGGAGAAAAGTGGCGTCCGATTTCCATTCAGGAGATCGCACCGGGCTCTCTGCTGGATTTCTCCGGACGCATTGATGCTCCCGCCGGAAAGTACGGTCATGTCACGGTTTCCGAAGAAGGACATTTTGTTTTTGCGAACGCTCAGGAGAAACGGGTCCGTTTCCTCGGTGTGAATCTCTGCGCCGATCCCGGATTTTTCATGTCGAAGAAGACGGCGGAAGTCTTTGCAAAACGCATGGCGCGCGCCGGGTACAATACGGTTCGTCTGCACCATTTCGAAAAAGCGCTGAGCGACCGGAAGGCAAAATTCTCCTATGAACTCGATAAAGAACGTCTTGATCTTCTGGATTATCTGATCTACTGCTTGAAGAAAAACGGCGTTTACGTAACCTACGATCTTTATTGCAGCCGTCAGATCCGGAAAGGCGAACTGCCCGAACTCGGAGACTTCAAGGCAGGAGTCTGTTTCTTCGATTCCTACCGCGAAAACTGGAAGGAATACACCCGCCGCCTGATGACTCATGTGAATCCCTATACGAAGATGCGCTGGGCTGACGATCCCGTTTTTTTCTGTCTGAATCTGGTAAACGAGAATCCGCTGATCCTGAAGTGGAACACTGGCGGAGAGAAAGAGATTCTGCGTTTGTATCGCGAGTGGCTCCGTTCGAAAAAGCTGGATACTGAGGAAAACAGGAATGCCAGACAGGGCGTTTTCTTCCAGTTCCTTACGGAATACCAGAATCGGACGATTCTCTGGATGAAGGAGTTTGTCCGGAAGGAGATCGGTTCGAAAACGCTGATTACGGATCTCAACTGCGGCGGTCCCAACGGTCCGAATCCGTATCTGACGCGTTCCCGGACTCTGCTGGATCTCGTGGACCAGCACACCTACAACGATCACCCGATGATCCTCGAAACCTGGAATCCGCCGGTTCTGTTCAAACAGAAATCGCTGATTCCCGGAGGCGTCGGAATTTCCGCGCTGCGGATGTTCGGCAAGCCCTTCCTGGTCAGCGAATACGGGTTCTGCCATCCGAACCGCTACATCGCGGAACACGGGCCGGTCATGGGCGCTTACGCCGCACTTCAGGACTGGGACGGGATGATCTATTTCCAGTACGCCTGGTCGCACCGGATTGTCCGGATGGAGTCGGAATACACGGCGTGGTCCGGCTATTTCGATACCCTCTCGAATCCGGTGAAGCGTCTTTCCGACTACATTGTCTGGTTCCTGTTCATCCGTGGGGACGTCCGTCCGGCGGAGACCGGCGCAGCGATCGGGTTGAATGATCTCCCCTGGACGCAGGCGGGCAATGTGACAAGAGAGCTTATGCGGCTCGGAAAGATCGAACGGATCGGCGTGCTTCCGGAAAATCGGAACATGAAAAATGTCCGCCGGATCCGTCCTTCCTCAATCCCCGCGCCGGGAAAGGTTTCGGTCAGCTCCACGAAGGAAGTCATCTCGGACAACACGCTTCCGGAGATGAAAGTCATTACCCCGAAGAGCGAGTGCATCACCACGGAAAAAGCGAGTGCGGCGGCAAATATTCTCTCCTTCTGCAACGGCACCGCCTTTCAGACCCTTTCCGTTCATTCGCTGGACAACCGCCCCCTGAAGGAATCCGATTCTCTCCTGTTCTTCCATCTCACGGATACCAAGAACACTGGCGAAAAGTTTTCCGGTCCCGATCTGAGACATCTTCTGGATTACGGAAGAGCGCCGATGCTTCAGGAGATCGCCTCCGCCGATGTTTCCCTCCGGCTTCCTCCGGGAAACTGGAAGGTTTCCGCGTTGAACATGAGCGGTACAGTGAAGTCGGTTGTCAAATCGGTTTACCGTGATGGCGTGCTCCGTTTCACGCCATCCACAAGGAATGCCTTGATCTATCACATTGAAAAGATACGCTGACCCCCCCCCCGTTCTTTTCCGCATCCCGCGGTCCGGATTGCTCCCACCCGCGGGATGCGTTTTTTTGTATCTTTTCGGTGTTCAGGAATGAGCCTCTTTCCGGTATGCCATCGGACCGAGCCCTGTGCTTCGTTTGATGAAACGGGAGAAAGTTCTCGGGTCGTGGAATCCGCATTCTCTGGAGATGAGTTCGATTGGCAGGTCGCTGCCTTCCAGCAAGCCGAGAGCCTTCTGCAATTTCATGTTTAGAATGTAGCGTCCGGGAGAAAGATTGGTATGTGTCTGAAAAATTCGGGTCAGCGTGGCGCGCGAAATACCGATTGCGTCGCAGAGAAATTCAATGCCCAGTTCCGGATTGCTGATGTTTGCACGGATCAATGTCAGAATCTGGCGGATGAGCTTTTCCGTGGACTGGACCGTGTTGTCCTCGCCTGCCATGTAGGCGAGAATTTCCATGATGATGGCGCTTTTCCGGCGGATCTGCAGTGGGGAGGAGTCACTCATGATGGATTCCAGTTCATTGAACAGCGCCTCCGGGTAGACATCGACAATCTGATGGCGCGGGTACTGATAGGAAAACATGAAGGCGTCCGCCAGCGGACCGTCGAAGCAGAGCCATCGCGAGGTACATTCATCGGAAAGACAGGTCAGAAAACGCTCCTCGCCGGATAGATTGTAAAAAACGTGATTCGGTCCCAGAACCACTTTCTTGTTCGCGACAATCGTTTCACAAAGTCCGGATAAAATCCATCGGATTTCCACAAATTGATTCAAAAGTCTACCTTTGAATTTTGCTTCTCCCTTCTTATTGATGGATACCCCCGTGCTATGTGCGTAAAACGGGAGCGGGATCAGCGGTCTTTCTTGCGAAACCTGTCGGGTGAAAAAAGTGTTTCCCATGATCTCTCCTTTGAGTTTTTCTTCTACCTATTGAGAGAAAATGTCTGTTGACAAACTCCGGGAAATATAGTATAATTATCTGAAAAATCAAACGGATATTTTTGCAGCGGAACTTTTCGGGCGGAATGAAATGGAGGTGATGCTTCCTTCAGCCGGATTTCCCCTGTTTCCCTTGCGGAATGGAGTGACTGAAAAAGAAAGGTTTTTTTATGAAACGCGTACTTTGTCTGCTGATTGGATTCGCAACCCTGATTCTGAATGCCCTGCCTCAATGGATTCAGCCGGATGCAAAGAGCGGTGCGTTTCAGGTCGAACAGATTCCATTCTCCCTGCTCCATTTCAACAAAAGCTGGATCGGGCAATGGCAGACTCCGAAACTTGTGAAGGGCAAGGCGGAATCCCGCCCGGAAGAGTTCCGCTTCGAAGGGAAGTGGCGTCTCGGCAAACAGCACTTTGCTCTTCGGGAATCCATCCGCCGGATCGGGAAAAACCGCGTGGAATATACTGCTTCCCTGCACTCGGAACAGCCGATTGATACCGCTTCCCTGTACCTGAGCGTGAACCTTCCTCTGGCTTTCCTGAAAGGACGGGGTGTTCGGATCGACAACCGCCGCTTCCGCTATTCGGAGACCGTTTCAAAAAAGGACCGCTACGCCTTCCGGGACGTGAAACGGATCGTGATTGAACTTCCGGAAGGCAATCTGGAGATCACGGGCGAACCCTTCTCCCTCGGTTTTCAGGACAGCCGCAATTACGCAACTGGAAACAGCACAGGTCCGGGCAGTTACGCTCTGCACCTCCATCCGCAGAAGACCACGGGAAAATGCTCCGGTGCCGAATTCCGTTACACGTTCACGTTTCACGGGATAGCGTCTTCTCCGCTGGATCTGGGCAGGGCGGCAAACCGCGGGTTCCGCGATGATGTCGCAGACGATGGCAAAGGGGGCTGGAACGATCAGGGACCGCAGAACGACCTGCGGATGTTCCGTCCCGGCGATTACCGCTTTTTCGGCATCGAATTCCGGGTGCTCGATCCGGAGAAGAACGGCGGACGCAGCTGCATTGTTCTCAACGGCGCGAAGCGGACCTGTTTCCTGGACTCCGCTTCCATCGACGTTTCCGCGCGGGGACGCTGGCTCTATCTGCTCCACGCAAATGCTTTTACCGGATCGTATGCGAATTCCGGGTACATCTCCGTGCAATTTGCCGATGGCTCCATGCAGGAGATTCCGGTCCGGAACAAAATCGACGTCGGCAACTGGTGGGGCGGAATTGACTGGCCCAACGCCCCGATCGTCTGGAAGAGTGCGAACAGCAGTTCCGTCGTGGGACTCTACATGACTGGTTTTGAACTGAAAAGGGATGATCCCGTGAAGATCACGTTCCGCAAGGGCGAATACCCGGTCTGGATGATTGTCGCCGCCACTCTCGCGGACCGGAAGGCGGAGACCTATAAAATCGACTCCACGGTTTACATCCATCCCGGAGAAAAGTGGACTCCGGTGAAGATTCAGGAAGTGAAGCCCGGTTCCGTTCTGGATTTCTCCCGTCATGTGGATGCCCCCGCTGGAAAATATGGACGGGTCATTGTGAAAAACGGAAAGTTCGCTTTTGAAAACGCGCCGGGGAAACGCGTGCGTTTTCTCGGAGTGAACCTCTGCAACAGCGGTGATCCGTTCATGACAAAGGAGCTTGCGGAAACATTAGCAAAACGCATGGCGCGCGCCGGATACAACACGGTCCGTTTGCATCACTTTGAAAATTCCCTTACAGCGAAAAACGCAAAATATTCGTATGAATTCGATCCCGAACAGCTGGACCGCCTTGATTACCTTGTCTATTGCCTCAAGAAGAATGGAATCTACATTACTTATGATCTATACTGCAGCCGGAAGATCCGGAAGGGGGAACTGCCCGATTCCGGTGACTTCAAGGCCGGCGTCTGTTTCTTCGATTCTTACCGGGAGAACTGGAAAGAGTTCACGCGCCGTCTGATGAACCATGTGAATCCCTATACGAAAATCCGCTGGGCGGATGATCCCGTATTTTACTGTCTGAATCTCGTGAACGAAAATCCGCTGATCAACACCTGGAACCGGGGCTGTGAAAAAGCGGTTCTGGAACGCTACGGCGAATGGCTGAAGCGGAACCAGCTCGATTCCGAGGCGAACCGGAAGACGAGGACCGGCGTGTTCCTCCGCTTCCTGGAAGAGATGCAGAGCCAAACCATCCGCTGGATGACGGACTTTATTCGGAAGGAAATCGGTTCGGAAATCCTGATTGCGGATGTCAACTGCGGCGGTTCCAACGGCGACAACATCTATCTCATGCGTTCCCGGAATCTGCTGGATGTAGTGGACAATCACTCCTACAACGACCATCCGGATCACCCGCACGGCGGCTGGGCGCCTCCCGCGGTATTCACGCAGAGGTCCTCCATTGCCGCCATGGGATGGGTCTTTCGGAGGATTATGCCGACAAGAATCTTCGGGAAACCCTTTATCGTTACGGAGTACTGTTTTGTGCATCCGAACCGTTATCTTGCGGAACAGGGGCCGCTGACGGGGGCCTGTTCCGCCCTTCAGGACTGGGATGGACTGGTCTGTTTCCAGTATGCCTGGTCGCACAGGATCGTTCGCAAGGAGGCAGAGTACTCGACCGGTTCCGGCTATTTTGATACGCTGACCAATCCGGTGAAGCGTCTCTCCGACTACATTACCTGGTTCCTGTTCATTCGCGGCGATGTCCGTTCCGCTTCCTCCGGAGCCGCTCTGGCGATGGAGAGTCTCCCCTGGGAGAGCCGAAATGTTTCGGATGCGTTTTCCGTTCTCGGACTTGTGGAACAGATCGGGGTTCTTCCGGCCGGGAAGAGAATGAAAAATGTCCGCATTGTCAAGCCGCCGTTTTCCGACTCCTCGCGGACCCGGTTTGTCAGCTCCACTGGAGAAATCGTTCTGGATACCGCGCCGGAGCTGAAGGTCATCACTCCGAAGAGCGAGTGCATCACGACCGATCGTCCCGCTTCGACGGCAAAGGTGCTTTCCTTCCGGGGCGGCGGCACGTTTCAGACACTGTCCTTGCATTCTCTGGACAATCTGCCTCTGGAGCAATCCGGCTCTCTTCTGCTCTTCCAGCTCGCGGATACGAAGAATACCGCGGAGAAGTTTTCTGCTCCCGATATGACGTATCTGCTGCATTATGGAAAAGGGCCGATGCTTCTGGAGATTGCCTCCGCCGATGTTTCGCTCCGTCTTCCCGGGAGCCGCTGGAAGGTTTCCGCACTGAATATGAGCGGTAGTGTGAAGTCCGAAGTGAAAGCCGCATATCGTGACGGCGTTCTCCGCTTTCCCGTTTCGACAAGGAACGCGATGGTTTACCTTATTGAAAAAATGCACTGACGTGAAAGAGGGGACCGTTCACTTGCTCTGGCGGAGAACGGTCTCCCGGTAGCGTTTCGGCGACATCCCGAGCAGGGCTTTGAAGCGACGGGAAAAATGGTACTGATCCACATAACCGAACTGTTCCGCGATTTCCGCAACGCTGTTTCTGGTTCCTGTCAGGAGTTCCGCCGCCTTGTTCAGTTTCAGGCGGTCGATATAGAGTTTCGGGTTGACTCCGGTTCTCTGAAAAAAGACCCGGCGCAGCTGATCGCAGCTTAAATTGCACATTTCCGCCATTTCATTGACGGTCCACCACTTTTGCGGATTCTCCTTGATGTGCTCCAGTAGTTTTTCCAGGAGCGGATACTCCTCCTGAGAAGACGAGCATTTTTCCAGATAAATATCAACAAGAAGACGCTGGAGTTCAATGTTCGCCCGGATCTGCGAGTTGACCGCAGGATCCCGCATGAGTTCGATGATCGGCAGAAGACGGCGGATGCCTCCGAGGGGAAACACTCCGTTGGAAATGATTCCTGCACGCATGAGCATATCGGCAACCGGACCATTGAAATTGATGGTGTCTTCAATGTAGTATTCGCCGACTCCGCCATAGCGGTTGAGGGTTCCCGGTGTGATAAGGATGCATTCTCCCGCATTGACTTCCTGTTCAAAATCCGGTTCCAGCCAGAGCCTTCCGTGGCCGCTGTACATATGGGAGATGGCATAAAATTCAAAGTAGCGCGGCGGACAGTTGCGATAGGAATCCATGGAAGAGACTCCGGAGCTGCTGCCGACCATGATCCACAAGCCGTACTGTTTGTGAATCTCATGTTTGGCAACGTTCGGCAGACGATGAACGTGAGCGGTGATTTTTTTGTCATCTTTCATGCGGTTTTTATCCATTTCCTTTTTGGGATTGCAGTGTAAAATTAATGGTGTCGGCAATAAAATGCAAATAGATTTGTCCGAAAAAAAGAAAAAAAGGAGAATGTATGAAAATTGGAGCTCTTGCGGGTTCTTTGCGTAAACCGCTGCCTGAAACCTTGAAAACCTATGCGGAAATGGGACTTCAGGGGGTACAGATCGGAGTGAGTCGGGAGTCTCTCGAGTATTCCGATGAGAAATGGAAGGAAATCAGCGAGCTGTGCCGGAAGAATCATCTGATTATTTCCGCTTTGTGCGGTGATCTTGGCGGAGATCCCTTCCATGTGGAGAAGGAGTGTATGGTGCGTGCGGAGATCCTCTGCCGTATTGTCGATATTGCTGTGACCGTGGGGACGAAGGTGATTACGACTCACATCGGAGTTGTTCCGGAGGATAAGCAGGATCCGGTTTATCCGCTGATGGTGAAATCTATTCGTCATGCGGCAGAATATGCTGCATCAAAGGGGGTGACTCTTGCGATTGAAACGGGGCCGGAAAAGGCGGAAGTTTTGAGAGCGTTTATCGAAGATGTTGCTTCCAAAGGTGTCGGCGTGAATCTGGATCCCGCAAATCTGCGGATGGTTTCCTGTGTTGATCCGGTGCATGCGGTTGAGGTGCTGGGAAAATACATTGTCCATACCCATGCCAAAGATGGAGTGAATCTGTTTCCTGGATCTGCCGCTGCCATGTACGGAATGTGCAATCCGGATGGAACGCGGCGTGTTTTCCAGGAGGAGCCTGCCAGATACAAGGAGGTGCCGCTGGGACAGGGACAGGTTCCGTGGGATGCTTATCTTGCCGCGCTGAAAAAGGCCGGTTTCGACGGATTCCTGACGATTGAGCGGGAATGCGGAGATGATCCTGCCGGCGATATCCGTCTGGCTTTGAATTTCCTGAAAGAAAAATTGGGATGAGGTTCTGAAATGGAAAAAAAATTGAAGGTTGCCCTGTTGGGATTCGGCGGTATGGGGCATTTTCATGCAACACAGTACAAGGATCAGCCGAACTGTTCGCTGATTGCGATTTGCGATATTGACCGGAAGAAATTTGAAAAACTTTCTGCCGATATCAATCTGGGCAACAGTGGCGAAGCGGATCTGGCCAATGTGCATCAGTATCTCTCCTATGAGGAGATGATTCGGAATGAGAAGCCGGACTTTATTGATATTTGTCTGCCCTGCCATCTGCATGCGGAATATGCGATCCGGGCCATGAAGGATGGTTTTCATGTGATTTCCGAAAAGCCGATGGCTCGGACTCTTGCTCAGGTTGACAAGATGATCAAGGTGTCGAAGGAGACGGGGAAAAAGCTGATGATTGCCCAGTGCCTTCGTTTTGAGAATACATTCAACGCGCTGAAAAAAGCGTATGACAGCAAGAAATATGGAAAACTGCTGCGGATGGATTTGCGCCGCTGCAGTGGTCCGGCCGGGAAGAAGACAAGCTGGTATCGAGATGTGAAATGCAGTGGAGGAGCTCTGCTTGATCTGCATCTTCATGATACGGATTTTGTCAATTATGTGCTTGGCACCCCGGATGCGGTTCAGACATTCGGAATTTCGCGGGTCTCTGGCGGAATTGATGATTTGATGACAACCTATTTTTTCAAGGATGGTCCGATTGTCAATGCGGAAGCCAGCTGGTGCCGGGCCGAGTGGTATACTTCATCGGTTATGGTGTTTGAGAAGGCTACACTGGAACTTGAAGGTGCTAAAGTGAAAATCAGTCGGACGGATAAGCCGCTGGAAGTCCTGGACCTTTCCGGAAGAAAGAACGGATACTGGTCTGAGATTGCTTATTTTGCCGAATGTGTACTGAAGAACAAGTTGCCGGAGCAGTGTTCGCCGGAAAGTACGCGAGAATCTATCCGGATTGCTCTCGCAGAGGAACGATCTGCATTGTATAGACGAAAGATTTCTCTCAAGTAGAGAGATTTTTAGTTTTTCTTATAAAACGCAGGTAAAAATATTTGATTTTTACTTGCGTTTTTTTGTTGTGTTGGTTTATATTTAATTGTAATATTTGTTGATATTTTTTATATTAATAATAGTATATTGATGATCTTTGATATATTGTGGGGCTGTTCGTTCTTTTGTAATGCATCTGTTATCATATCTTTGGAAGAAAAAGGCAATCAGGAAATTTATTCCATAGATTGCCTTAATGTGTTCAAGAATAAATTTTTTATTTCAAAGATTTAGAATAAATTGATGTATAAAAGATTTTGTTTGGGTGATATAGCCATAGTGAAGCTACACTTTGTGTTCTCAAATTTTGCTTTTACTTCACATGAGATATTTCCATTATCCTCATGTAGTGCAAGAGGTAAGATAAAGCGGGAAAATATTGGAGTAGAACTATTTTCCCGCTATTGAGAAGGTTTATTCTCCCCCTTCTTCGTCTTCTCCTTCTTCTCCTTCGCCATCGACAAGCTGCTTGTCATCATGGTCTTTTGCTGCTGTGGCTGCTGTAGATGTTATTATTCCTCCAGCACCGTTGAGAATGTTTGACTCTGTATCCCAATTTGCTTTGGCGGTCCATGATCCATTTCCTGCCACAAATCCGCTTACATGTCCATCTCCGAAGAGAATATTTCCGAACATATCATGATTTTGAGTGGGACCAGCACTGCAGCCATCAAACAGAATTCCGCTGTCAGAGCCGCAGGTGTTGGCATTCAGCGCTGGGATATAATGATATGAAAGGTTCTCATTGGTAAATGTTCCATTGAAGAGTTTCGAGTCCGCATCTACCGAATATGTCCCTTCTTTGATGCTGCTTGACGGACATCTGAACATCTTCATATCAGTGAGAACTCCGCCTTTGATCAGCGGGAGTAATCCTTCGACTGAATTAGTAGTCATAGCAGCGGACCCGGTAACTGATCCTCCATATGGAAGCGCTGTGTCATCAGGAAAATTTGTGTACATTTGCAGAGCTAGTCCGATCTGTTTTTCCTGAGAAGCACAGGAAATTCTGCGTGCTTTTTCTCGAGCCGAGTTCAGTGCCGGCAGAAGCATCCCCGCGAGGATCGCGATAATCGCAATTACCACAGTTATTGCTGTGTTATGGTAACAAATCAGAAAGGAGTTTACTTATGAAACAAAGAAAAGAACATTTGAAGCAGCAAAGAGAAAATGAACGTAAAAAGTTCATTCATCCGGATGGAATAGCTGTTTTTTCTTTTGCCAGACAATCCAGCGGAGATGAAATAGACAGCGCCAGTATCAGTGATCAACTTGCGGCAAATCGTAAAAATGCGGAAAAACTGAATCTGCAAATCTCGTGGGAGGATTGGGATGCCAATATTACAGGTTATTCCTATCCGGATACCGAATATTTTCGAGCTTGTTATAAACTTGATTTAGCCTTGCAGAAATATTTTGCGACACATGCGGCAACGAATAACAGGCCTGTTTTCAGAGATGGACTTGGATTTATTTTCAATCAAATGCGTAAAGGAGACATTCTTTTGCTTGATACGGCGACTCGTCTTGTTCGGGCAACAACAATACCTACCAATGAAAGCAATATTTGGAACTGGTTGGAAATGATGGAGATAAAGATATTTGTAGGAACGCAGTCCTATAATTTAAGAGATATTGGGACCAGAATTATCAGTGCTGTTGAAACGCAATCGAAGGAAGAAAAAGCGAAAAATGCCATTCGTGGACTTTGCAGTGCAAAAGACAAAGGGATTCTGATCGGTTTCCACCGTTTGTTTGGATACGAGTTCTCAAAATCCAGAGGTCGTCAATTTCTTTTCCCCGTTGAGTCTGAAATAAAGATTGTTCGAGAAATATTCAGCGCTTTTCTTGCCGGGGAAGGAAAAAACAGCATTTGCAGACGACTCAATGCAGGTAAAACTTTTGGACAGTGGACTACCAGTCGCTTGAATTTGTTGTTAAATAATCCGAAATATGCCGGTATGATGCCAAACAGTCAAAATGAGTTGATTCCATGTCCGGCGATTGAGGAGCCGGCGATTGAATTTGATGCCTGGCAGAAGGTTCAACTTTTGCAGAGAATGTATGCTCCTCGAAAGGAAAAAGCGTGTGGACGCATCTATCTACTTTCCGGTCTCGTGCGTTGTGGTTATTGTGGAAGTATTATGAAGCCTCAGGCAAATCGAAGCGGACGTGCAGATAAATATTATCTCTGTTTGAAACATGCCTCCTGTATTCATTTGGAAAGCCATTGCCGAGGAAGTGCTCTCATAGATTCAAACGAGAAACAGACTGGATTGGAAAAAATTATGAACTATTTTGGAATGCTTTATTTTTTAAGGGATTCTTGCAGTCAGACTGTATTGCGTCTGGAAAAAGAAAAAAGTGAATTAATGCAGAAGTTGGAAAAGACTGCATCTGTATTAAATTCCATGAAGGCAGCATTGAAAAAAAACTTTTTCCTTTTTGAGACTCTTCATGAGGGCATGGAACATGCCGTGGAACAATTAAAAAAAATAGAAGATGAGATAAAGGTCCGAGATTTGGAAATCGCGGAAATTCATGAAGGAAAACAACACAAAATGTCAAAAAATATAACTTTGACGGAATGGAATCATTACCCCATGATAGAAAAGCAGAAAGTGATGCGGAATATTTTTCGTCAGATTTCTATTTTTGAAGATCATTACGAACTTCATTTTTTGAACAATGAAACCTTGTCTATCCCCAAGTGTCTCCATGGAAAACGTTTATTGAATCCGGATATTCATTTTTTTGAAATCTCTCCGGATTATCGGAAAATGCAAATTGTTCTGAAGGCACCTATTCTTGATTCGTTCTCAAGGAAAAGAATTTTATTTGAGAATGAGAAAATATCTGTATTTCTTCTTCTTTAGTTTTTCAGGTACAGAAATTTTTTTAATATTTTTTCTGATTCAGGGTTGTCAAAAAAGAAAAGATGTGTTATAATGTAATCATAACATTTGTGGATTATATAGAAAAACTAAACGCTAAGTCATTAAAAAAGGAGACAAAAAATGACAGCAAAACGTAAGAATTGTGGATTTACACTCATTGAACTCCTCGTGGGCATTCTTCGTTTTGGATAATAAATTTGTTATATCTGTTTTTATGGTTTTATATTTTAATTTGTTTTTATAAAATATATATATTTTATATTTCATATTCTTTCTGTAATTCCATTTGAGACTATCATAAATGCTTAATTCCTTTCGTAGTATAATCTTTTACGTAAAATAGATAAATAAAAAACCTCTCTTTTATGAATAAAAGAGAGGTTTAATTTTAGATCTTCTGAAAGAAAATCTTAGTCAACGTCTCCGTTGGCTTTCTGGTTAGTGGTCGCAAAGTTGATCGCGTTTCCAGCAGCAATGCCTTCATCATCAATCCAGTTGGATTTGCGGACCCATTTTCTCTGATTGTCATCGGAGCCGGAGGTTCCGACATAGCCACCGACGTGGCCATCACCAAAGAGGATGTTACCGAAAGTATCATGGTTGGTGTTGGTTCCAGCTTCGTCGAAGAGGATTCCGCTGTCAGAACCAGTGTTGTTTGTGTTCAGTCCTGCAATGTACAGATAAGAAACATTCGACTTGTTGAACTTGTAATCTGCGAATGTGTCAGAATCTTCATAAACGATATTTGTCGCATATGTTGCAGCTTTCTTAGCGGAGCCGGAGGGGCAGATAAACATTTTTGTATCTGTCATGACGCCGCCCCAGACAAGTCTCCAAAGACCGGGTGTGGTCAATCCACCAACAGAAGAATCTGCGGCAGAGGGAGGAAGCTGGGTGTCATCCGGGAAGTTGACATAGAGCTGGAAGGCCAGACCGATCTGCTTCTGGTTGGACGCGCAGGAAATTCTGCGTGCTTTTTCACGGGCTGAGTTCAGCGCCGGCAGGAGCATTCCCGCGAGGATTGCGATAATCGCAATTACCACGAGGAGCTCAATGAGTGTGAACCCACGATTCTTACGTTTTGCTGTCATCTTTTTTGTCTCCTTTTTAATGACTTGGCGTTTAAAATTCTTTTAAATAATCCACGATTGTTATAGCTACATTATAACACATCTTTTTGCATTTGACAACCCCTGATTCAAAGAAAATGTAAAAAAAAACATTTTTTTTCTGCTAAAACATCGCTTTTTTCTGTTTCAGGAAACTTGTATAAAGATTTGTGAGTCATATTTTTAGTTTATTTCTGACTTCTGCTTGCTTTTTGGCGTTTTATCGTTACATTCTTACAGAATCCGTAAACAACAGGGATTGCAACCAAGAGAGAAAGGAACAACGAATGGATAGACAGGAAATTGCTTCGAAAAAACTGGCTGCGGGATTACTGGGGATTTTTCTCGGAAGTCTGGGAATTCATAAATTCCTACTAGGATACCAGATGCAGGGAGTGATTATGCTTCTTGTCACCCTGTTTACCTGCGGAATTGGTGCTACCATTATGGGGATCATCGGATTAATTGAAGGTATCATTTATCTTACCATGTCGGATGAGATGTTCTATGATACTTATATTGTAAATAAAAAAGGCTGGTTCTGAGCTGTTTATGCGTGTCGTTTCAGCAATGCTTCTGCGAGCTTAACGCCATCGAGCGCTGCTGAAACGATGCCTCCCGCCATTCCTCCGCCTTCGCCGCCGATGAAAAGGCCATTCATGGAACTTTCCAGTGTCTCCGGATTCCGCAGAAAGCGGATGGGACTTGATACTTTCGTTTCCATTCCAATCAGAGTCCCTGAATGAAGAAATCCGGGCGCCAGTTGATCGAAGTGCTTTAGCGCCCGTTCCAGAGCCGATCGAATCGGTTCTGGTACAAGCTGGTCCAGGCGTTCCGCTTTCAAGCCAAGCTGATAACTGGTGTTCTTCGGCAGAGCTCCCCGTTTGTGATGCAGAAAATCGCGGATCGTTTGTGCCGGCGCTGTATAATCTCCTCCGCCGGCCCGAAATACTTTTGCCTCCAGGCTGTTCAGAAAAGAAAAAGCTTCTTCTGCACAGGAAAACGTTTCCGGAGGAATGGTCGATATGACAGCGGAATTGGCAAACTCGCCATCACGGGCGGATTTACTCATTCCGTTGGTCGATAGCGTATTATGTCGGCAGACCGCCGGGATAATCTCTCCGCCGGGGCACATGCAGAAGGTCGTTGCGCCCTGGATCCCTCCGATTCCTCTGCTGGAAAAAAGATATTCTGCTGCTCCCAGCGCAGGGGAGGGCGTTTCCATTCCGTACTGATTTTTGTTGATGAAGCTCTGCGGATGTTCCACCCGGCAGCCGATTTGAAACCCTTTCAGCGAAGTCTGTACGACTTGCGAAAGAGAAAGGATCAACTCTCTGGCACTGTGTCCGCAGGCGATGATTGCGGCAGGTCCCTCCAGAGTTTCACCTGTCGAGAGAATTAGTTTTTGGAATGTGCCGTTATCTCCTTTGACAGAAACAACTTCGGTGTCCCATAGGAACTTTCCTCCCAGTGCAAGAATGCGCTTTCTTATGGCTGCAATGATCTCCGGCAGGCGATCGCTTCCGATATGCGGATGGCTGTAATAAAGAATCTCCCGCTGAGCGCCGGCGTTGACAAAAGCATTCAGAACGTAACGAATCCGTTCATCCCGGACCCGTGTGTAGAGTTTGCCGTCGGACCAGGTTCCAGCGCCGCCTTCGCCGAACAGAAGATTGCTCTGCGGATTCAGTTCGCGAGTCTGGAAAAATCGGTCGATATCCTGCTTGCGGCGGGTGACGTCGCGTCCGCAGTCGATCACGATTGGATCGGCACCAGCCTCCGCCAGCACGAGAGCTGCGAAAAGTCCGGCGGGACCGCTTCCCACAACGAGCGGATTCCGCAGATGATATCTGTTTTCCGGTACGTTCCATTCCGGATTTGGCTCTTCTGCCTGCGTGACGGGATGCCGGGGGATGACTCCATCCCGGAGCTCTGCCGTAATCTGGTAAAGAATTTTGACCAGCGGTTTCTTGCGTGCATCGAGACTCCGTTTCCGGATCGTATAGGAAAGGACATCTTTTTCCGGAATTCCGCAGACTGCGGCAATTCGAGGTGTCAGCAGTGTATCAATATCGGCGGGCAGGGGCCGCGCATCCAGTTCCAGTCCGACTTCGACTTTCATTTATTTCTCCATGGCTTTCAGGGGCGGCAGTGAAAACGAGGCCCGGATGCGGTTGGCTTCTGTCCAGAGCACCGGATCCCTCCAGAGCAGTTTGGCAAGACGCGATGGACTGATTCCCAGATCCGCTGCCGCGGATTTCAGATCCCCTTCGTGAAACTGGAAGCCATCCAGCAGCTTTGCCGCCCACAGCGGATAGGCGGGATTGTGCATGGAGGTTGCCGTTTCCCCGATACGGAAAGCCGGATCCGGCGGAAGACGGAACGAAAGAGCAATTTTCATCCGGAGCGCCTTCAATGCGTGACGCCGGTTTTCGTGCTGGCTCCGGCTCTCGGCGGAGGTGACTGCCAGGCCGCTGGGTTCGTGACTCAGACGGACCGCCGACGAGGTCTTGTTGACTTTTTGTCCGCCGTTGCCGGAGGCTTTGCGGAATTCAAGTCTGCACTCCCGGAGGAGAAGTTCATCGGAGGCCGTGAGCCAGTCGTCTCTCATGGCTCCTCGTCTCCGTCGTCGTCCCTGTCGACCCGGTAGGGGCGGATTTTGACTTTTCTGCCGCTTTTTGTCTTTGTGAACACCAGTTCTCTGCGTTTGCGTTCCTTGAGGATCAGGCGGACAGGCATGCCGGTGAATTCAAAGGCTTTCTGGAGGTATTTTTCCAGATAGGTTTTATAGTGATCCGCACAGAGGGCAGGATCATTGACAAACAGCTGGAAAGTCGGCGGCGGATTGGAAACCATGGTTCCGTAATAGACCTTGAACGGCTTGGTGCCCAGAACCGGCGGAGCGGTTTTTTCGAAGGCATCCCCGATCACGCGGTTGACCATGGCGGTGGAGATCTTGACCGCCATCTGAGCGCGGAGCTCGGCAATGGCACCGTAGAGTTCCTTGAAGTTGTAGCCGCTGACCGCACAGATGAATACGACCGGTGCATACGACATGAACGGAAGGGTATAGCGGATCTCCGCAAGAACATCCTTCTGCTTCTTTCCGGAGCAGGTGTCCCATTTGTTGGAGACGAGAATGCAGGGTTTGCCGGACTTCTGGATCATAGCCGCAATGGTTTTGTCCTGCGCGGTGACGCCGTTCATGGAGGATTCGACGACAAAGAGCACCATGTCGCAGTTTTCGAGCGTTTCTTCCGCCCGCATCATGCTGTACCGTTCGACGGCACCGTCGATTTTGGATTTTTTCCGGAGTCCGGCGGTATCGACGAGAAGAGCCGGGACTTTTTCCCCGTCGCCGCAGTCGAGCGTGAATTCGACGTCGATGGCATCGCGTGTCGTTCCCGCCACGTCGCTTACGATCACCCGCTCCTCTCCAAGCAGCTTGTTGACCAGAGAGGATTTTCCGACATTCGGGCGGCCCATGACGGCAATTTTCAAGCGGGGCAGTTCCTGTCCCGGCGCGACGGCATCGAAGTCTTTGAGCGCTTTTTCCATCATCTGCGTGATGCCGCGGCGGTGCAGGGAGGAGACTTCAAAGACCTGTTTGAAGCCGAGACGATCAAATTCTCCAATATGCGGGGTCGGCACGTCGCCATCGACTTTATTGATGACAAGAATGATCTCTTTTCCGGTGGATCTCAGGCGGATTGCCGCCTCCTGGTCCAGAGCCGTGAGTCCGGCGGTGACATCGACGACAAACAGAATGACATCTGCATCCGCGATCGCCACTTCCACCTGCTTTTCAATGGACTGATCCCAGAAATCGACGCCGCGTTTTTCCCCTTTTCCCATTCCGAGTCCGCCGGTATCGATCAGGCGGAAGCGCCGTCCTCCGATGACGCCGGTCGAGGAGACGCGGTCACGGGTGACTCCGCTGTCGAAATGGACGATTGCCTGCCGTTTCTTCAAGATGGAATTGAACAGGGAAGACTTCCCGACATTGGGACGGCCCACAATCGCGATGGTCGGCAGCAGATTGCGCTCGGCGGATGCTTGTTCACTCATTTTCCTTTTCCTCCTTTTTCCCGCGGTGACAGATTCCTTCCACGATACTGAACACCCACAGGATGATTACCATTCCGAAGCAGACGGCAATTTTCAGCGGTTCAAACTTAATTTCGATCCTTCCGGAGGGATCCGCAAGCAGATTCTCCACCGTCCGGAACAGCGGGGCGAGCGCAAAGTACGCTCCAGCCAGAAAGAAGAGGACCGAGAACAGCAGAATTACCGATCCTGCGATCCATCTTCCGGCAAAGAGCTGACCCAGCCCGGGCAGGCACAGATTCATGGTTGTGATAAAGCCTTTTCCCCGGGCCATGATGGTCGTCGCCTTTTATCGCAGTTCCACGCCGAGCCCGTGCTGGAGCTTGGAGCGGATTTTTTCATAGGTCTTGTTGACTTCATCATCGGTCAGGGTGCGCTCCTGACTGCGGAACGTGAGAGAGTACGCCATGCTCTTTTTGTCTGCGCCGATGCTGTCGTTGGTGAAGATGTCGAACAGCTGGACATCGACAAGATTCGGCATCTTCGCCCGTTTGATGAAGCTGATGACCGTTTCATTTTCCATATCCGCGGGGGCGATGAACGCCACGTCGCGAGTGGTGGCGGGGAACTGGGAGAGCGGCTGGTAGTAGACCGGCTTTTTCGATGCCGTCAGCAGATTGTCCAGCTGCATGACGCAGAGGTAGAGCGGAGTCTGGAGACGCATTCCCTTGGTCAGAGCCGCTGCGGCGCGACCGAAGATTCCGGCGGATTTCCCGTCGAGGATCAGTTCCGCGCACTCTCCTTTGACGAACCGGGCGTCTTCCGCCGCCTTGAACGTGTAATTCGGATTTCCGCGTTCTTCCAGGAAGGTTTCCAGAAGCCCTTTCATATCATAGAAATCATAGAGTTCGGTCCGTTCACCGGAGAAGCGTTCGGGATGGCGCTGTCCGGTCAGGGCGATCATGACCTCTTCGCGTTCCTCGGGGAACTTCTGCGGATTTTTGCAGAAGACATGTCCGATTTCAAAGAGCGCCAGATTCAGATTTTTCCGTGCGATATTGTGACGGATGACGTTCAGCATTCCTGCCAGCAGGGAGGGGCGCATCACGGCGAGGTCAAGACTGATCGGATTGACCGGGCAGACGAGATCCTCTTTCGTGAAACGGGTGTCCAGCAGAGCGCTTTTCTCGTCGATCATGCTCTGGCAGACGCATTCATAGAGTCCTGTGCTCACGAGCGCATCGCGCACCGCGGCGACCGGCGCAAATGTATCTTTGGAGAACATGGCGCAGCGGACCGCGCGGACCGGGACATCGGGCAGTTTGTCGAGTCCGTGGATTCGCGCCACCTCTTCCGCCAGATCGGCTTCCATGGTGACATCCATGCGGTAGGTCGGGGGGATCACATAGCAGGATTCCTCGTTGACCGGTTCCACCTCCATGCCGAGTTTCGAGAAGATCGTCGCCATGGCGAGGTTGGAGACCTCCATGCCGAGAAGACTGCGGATTCTTGCGTAGCGGCAGAGAATGCGCGGCTGCGGAACCGGGGGAAGGGCGACTTCCACCAGCGGAGAAACCAGTGTGCCTCCTGCGAGTTCCAGAATCAGATGAGCGGCTCTGGCGCTGGCTTTTTCGACCATGCCGATGTCGGCGCCGCGTTCGTAGCGGTGCGAGGCCTCGCTGGAGAGATTGAGCTTGGCGGAGGTCGCGCGGACACTGGATTTGTTGAAGAAGGCGCTTTCCAGAACGACCTCTTTGGTGGACTCCAGAACGCCGCTGTATTCACCGCCCATGACACCGGCGATTGCGATTGGTTTTTCGGTGTCGGCAATGACGAGCATGTCGCTGTTCAGATCATAGGCTTTGCCGTCGAGAGCCGTGATCTTTTCGCCGCTGTTTGCACGGCGGACGATGATTCTGCCGTCTTTCAGCAGAGAGCGGTCGAAAACGTGCAGCGGAACGCCGAGTTCCATCATGACGTAGTTCGTGATATCGACAATGTTGTTGATCGGCCGGATGCCGATTGCCTGGAGACGTTTCTGCATCCACTCCGGACTTTCCTTCACTGTGACGCCACGGATGACGCGCGCGGTGTATTTCGGGCAGAGATCCTGTGCGGTCACCTGTACGAGTCCGTCGAATTCGCTGGTCGGAGGCACCTCCGGCAGCTGCGTGCACGGGAACTTCAGCTCACCGCCGCAGAGCGCGTAGATGTCGCGTGCGACTCCCCAGTGGGAGAGCCAGTCCGGACGGTTCTGCGTCAGTTCGAGATTGTAGACCGTGTCGCCCTTGAACAGCTCCGCAACCGACAATCCGAGTTTTGTCTCCGGCGGCAGAATCAGGAGTCCGTCATGATCGTTGCTCAGCCCGAGTTCGCGGGCGCTGCACATCATGCCAAACGATTCGATTCCGCGGAGTTTTCCTTTGCCGATCTTGAAATCCTTTCCTCCTTCGGGATCTTTGAATACGGTTCCGATGGTCGCAAGCGGAACAATGTTGCCTGCATCGCAGTTCGGAGCTCCGCAGACAATCTGAAGCACTTCCCCGTTTCCGGGATCGACCTGGCAGACGGAAAGATGATCGGAATTCGGATGCTTTTCGCGTGAGAGAATTTTTGCCGTGACCACTCCTTCCGGAACCGTTGCCGTGGAGAGAATCTCTTCGACTTCCAGTCCGGTGCGGGTCAGAATATTCGCAAGTTCGACGGGATCCACGTTCAAGGTAATGTAATCCGCGAGCCAGTTGAGAGAAACTTTCATGATGCGTGTCCTTTCAGAATAAATTAGAACTGTGCCAGGAAGCGGATGTCGTTGTCGGAGAACATGCGGAGGTCCTCGATGCGGTGCTTGATCATCGTCAGGCGCTCGATTCCCATGCCGAATGCGAATCCCTGGCAGGTTTCCGGATCGTAAGCGACGTTTTTCAGAACGTTCGGATTGACCATTCCGGCTCCGGCGCATTCAATCCAGCCGGTGTTTTTGCAGACTTTGCATCCTTTCCCTCCGCACATGACGCAGGTGAAATCGCACTCCACGCTGGGTTCCGTGAAGGGGAAGAAGCTCGGACGCATGCGGACGCTGATCTTTTCGCCGAAGAATTCCGCGGCAAAGGTCATGAGGGTGCTTTTCAGATCGGCAAGGGAGACATCCGTGTCGATGTAAAGACCTTCGATCTGATGAAAGTGGACTCCGTGAGTGGCGTCGGGGGTGTCGCGGCGGTAGCAGCGTCCCGGTGCGACGATCCGGACCGGCGGCTTCTGCGCCAGCATCGTGCGGATCTGCACCGGAGAGGTGTGGGAACGCATCAGGCGGCCGTCTTCAAAGAAAAAGGTGTCCTGCGGACTGCGCGACGGATGGTCCGGCGGCGCGTTGAGCGCATCAAAATTGTTGAAGACCGTTTCGATTTCCGGTCCGCCTGTGGCAAGAAATCCCATGCGGCGGAAGATTGCGCAGCATTCATCGAAGGTCTGGCTGACGGGATGTTTTCTTCCCGCGTGCCATTTTCTGCCGGGAAGGGTGACATCCAGTTTGTTTGCGTCGGCGCTTCCGGCTCCGGCGAGCGCTTCTCTGGCACTTTCGATCATGGCGAGAAGAGTCTGCTTTCCATCGTTGAAGGCTTTTCCCGCTTCGCGTTTCTGTTCCGGCGGAATTTTGCCCATGAGGGGGCCGAGAGCGGTGAAGGCGCCGTTTCTTCCGATGGTTTTCGCGCGGACCGCTTCCACATCGGATTCGGATTTGGCGGAAGCCAGAGCTTGTCGGGCTTCTTCGACGATGCTTTGAATTTTTTCCAGCAGTTCCATATTCTTTATCCTGTTTCTGTTAATGTTTTCTGATTGCATCTTCTCCGGAAACGGCATCGCTTGAAACCGGCTCCGGAGAAAACGCATTCATGGAAAAAAGCAAAAAGCGCGGCACTCTTTCTGGAAAAGAGCCCGCGCGGGTGTCCGTGGTCAGACGAATGTTCAGCAGGCTGCTTTTGCTTTCTCAAGCAAAGCGGTAAACGCTGCCGCGTCGTTGACAGCCATGTCGGCAAGAACTTTACGGTTCAGGGTAATTCCGGCCTTCTTGAGACCGTTGATGAATTTGCTGTACGTGAAGCCCTGCTGACGGCATGCCGCATTGATACGGATGGTCCAGAGGCCTCTGTACTGACGCTTTTTCTGTTTGCGTCCGATATAGGCATTTGCATCCGCTTTATCAATGGCATCGTAGACGGTACGGATCTGTTTGCTGCTCGCACCGTAGAAACCTTTGGCGCGATCCAACGCTCTGTTACGGCGTTTTCTGGAAGGTACTGCGCATGTAACTCTCATGATTTATCTCCTTTTGTTCGGCTCAGCCGTAGGGCAGAGCTTTTTTCAGACGCTGGGCTTGGCTGGAAGGAAGCATTCCGTCAGCTCTCATCTGACGTTTTTTCTTTCCGCCTTTTCCGGTCATGAGGTGTCTGCGACCCGGTTTCGTAATCATGTACTTGCCGGTGCCGGTGCGTTTGACGCGCTTGGCAATACTCTTTCTTGTTTTCAGCTTTGGCATCGTTTTGCTCCTTTCAGAGTTTGTTTGTTTCCCGTTGCGGCAGACGCCGATCGGCCGCTTCCGGTGTTTACGTCACTTGACTGGATTGTAAGTGACGCAGATATTTCTTCCGAGAAGTTTGCCGGGGGCTTCCAGAACGCCCTTGTCCTTCAAACTTTCCGTGATTTTGTCCACCAGCTCGAACCCTTTCTCCGGATGCGCCATTTCGCGTCCTTTGAACATGATGGTTACTTTGAGCTTGTTTCCTTCCTGCAGAAACTCTACGCCATGCGCAATTTTGAACTCATAGTCATGGGTGTCGATGTTCAGACGGAATTTGATTTCCTTGACTTTCTGCGCCTGGTTGTGTTTTTTCTGATCCTTCATTTTCTTCTTCTGCTCGTAGCAGAGCTTTCCGAAGTCCATGATGCGGCAGACCGGGGGATTGCTTCCCTCGGAGACCATGACCAGATCAAGTCCGGCGTCTTTTGCCTTCAGGCAGGCCGGACCGAGTTTCATTACGCCGAGCTGTTCCCCATCCGCCGCGATAACGAGCAGATCGGTGTCAGCATAGGCACGGTCGTTGTATTTCAGCAGCTTAGCGATAGCAGGATCCTCCTGTTTTAAGTTTTTTGCCGTCTCCTGCGGCAATCGGGTAATATAGCACCTTAAATCTTATTGTCAACATCTTCCTGAAGTTTTTTCACGAGCGTGTCGAAATCCATCAGGCCGAGCTGATCTTCTCTGCGGGAGCGGACGGAGAAGGAGCCCGTCTCAAGTTCCTTGTCGCCGACAACCGCCATGTACGGAATGCGCATGTTGCGCGCTTCCTTGATTTTGGAGCCCATGCTCTCTTTGCGGGTGTCGCAGGAAACGCGGAAGCCGAGTTTCTTAAGCTTCTGTTCCGCTTCAAGGCAGAACGCATGCTGTTTTTCCGAAATCGGAATCAGACGGAGCTGTTCCGGGGCCAGCCACATCGGGAACACGCCCGCGTAGTGCTCGATCAGGATGCCGAAGAAACGCTCCAGAGAGCCGAACAGCGCACGGTGGACCATGTACGGCTGATGGCGCTGGCCGTCTTCTCCCACATACTGAAGGTTGAAGCGTTCCGGAAGATTGAAGTCGAACTGAATGGTCGAGGTCTGCCACTCACGTCCGATGGCATCTTTGACCTTGAGGTCGATTTTCGGACCGTAGAATGCTCCGCCGCCTTCGTCAACTTCGTATTCAAGACCGCATTTTTCGATCGCCTGAACCAGTGATTTCTGTGCCTGTTCCCAGCGTGCGGGTTCGCCGACCGCCTTTGCGGGCTTTGTCGAAAGATACGCTTTGATCTCTTTGAAGCGGAAGGTCTTCCAGATGTAGAGGCAGAAGTTCAGAACCTCCATAATCTCGCTTTCGATCTGTTCCGGGGTGCAGATGATGTGGGCATCATCCTGCGTGAACCCGCGGACGCGCATGAGTCCGTGAAGCACGCCGCTCTTTTCATAGCGGTAGACGGTTCCGAGCTCCGCCCAGCGGCAGGGAAGTTCGCGGTAGGAGCGCGTGCGGCTCTTGTAGATCTCAATATGGAACGGGCAGTTCATCGGTTTGACGTAGTAGTCGAAACCGTCGATATCCATCTTGGAGTACATGCTGTCCTTGTAGAAGGAGAGGTGCCCGCTGGTTTCCCACAGCTGACTGCGTCCGATGTGCGGCGTGTACAGAAGATCATAGCCGTTGTTGATGTGTTCCGCGCGCCAGAACGTTTCGATGAGGTTGCGGATGAGCGCTCCGCGCGGATGCCACAGGACAAGTCCGGGGCCGACGGTCTCGGAGATGCTGAACAGATCCAGCTCCTTGCCGAGTTTCCGGTGGTCGCGTTTTTTGGCTTCTTCCAGGCGCTGGAGATAGTCTTTCAGTTCCTGTTTCGTCGGGAACGCGATTCCGTAGATGCGCTGGAGCATCGGATTGGTCTCCTTGCCGCGGTAGTAGGAACCGGCGACGGAGGTCAGTTTGAAGGCTCCGATCTGGGAGGTGCGTTCCACGTGCGGACCGCGGCAGAGATCGAGAAAATCGCCGCAGCGGTACATCGTGATGACGCCGTCTTCCGGGATGTCGGCAAGACGTTCCAGTTTGTATTTCTGATCCGCAAGCAGTTTTTTCGCTTCTTCGCGGGTGACTTCGATCCGTTCAAACGGGTAATCCGCCTTGACGATTTCCGCCATCTTCTCCTCGATCTTCGGGAGTTCCTCGACATTGATATGTTCCGGAATATCGAAATCGTAATAGAAGCCGTCTTCCGTACTGGGGCCGATGTCGAATTTCACATCGGGGTAAAGCTGTTTCACGGCAGCCGCCATCACATGAGAGGCGCTGTGCCGGAGGGTTTCAATGGGAAACTGCATTTTCTGTCCTTTCTTAAAATAAAATTTTACAATCATCCTTTAATATATATGTCCTTTGGTGTATAGGCAAGCGGATTTCATGGAAATTTGGAAAACTTGGGCGTTTCTCTTCCTGATGGAGGAAAAACGGATTGCGGTGGGAGCGAACACTTCAGGATCACTTTTCCCGTTTTCCGAAAGAATCCGCTGTCTCAATGTGATCGGAATGCGCAGGGCGGGGAGTGGAAAATGAGAAATCGATTCGTTTCCCGTTTGCTTTTTCGAAACTGGAATGCTATACAGTAAAACAGAGCGTTTTTTTGTTTCAGGATTCGGGGAGGAGGATGATTTCCGCCATCTGCTGCGGGCAGGTCTTCGTTCCGAAATCGGACAGTTGTATCCGGCCGCATGGGGGGAAACTCTGTACGGAGAGTCCGGAAATTCTCATGCAAAAAGGCGGCGGGACGGAAGTCATTGAAATCAAACCAGAAAAAAGGAGTCGAGATGGCAAACAGCGAGGATGTGGAATTTCAGCATGGATTCATCGGCAACACGGGGAGAACGGCTTCGGAGAGCGCGGAAACGTTCCGGCGGACGGAGCATCCGGAGGCTCAGTGGTATCCCGGTGCGGGACTTGGAATGTTTATTCACTGGGGAATTGCCAGCGTTGCGGGATGTCTGGATCTTTCCTGGGGTATGATCAAGTCTCCGGCAAAGAGCGCGGAGAAAAATGTGGCGCGCTACGGACTGCCGGCCAGAGGACTGCAGGTTTCTCCGAACCATTACTGGGCGCTTGCGGAGAAATTCACGGCGGACCGGTACGATCCGGATAAATGGCTCCGCGCAGCCGCCGCCGCGGGAGTCAAATACTGCGTTATGACGACGAAACATCACGACGGATTCGCGCTCTGGCCTAGCAATTACGGCGATCTCAATACGAAAAACTATCTGAACGGACGCGACCTTGTCGGCGAATATGTGGCGGCCTGCCGGAAAAATGGATTGAAAGTCGGCTTTTACTACTCGCCGCCGGACTGGCGTATGGACCGGGAGTATATGAACTTCTCCCGCGATCCGGAGCATCCGGTTCTTGGAGTCGATTACACGCCGGTGGTGCCGAAGGAGAAGACGCCGGAACATGCGGAAGAACTGCGGCGCTATCGTCGCGGTCAGATCGAGGAGCTGCTGACCCGCTACGGCAAAATCGACTACTTCTGGTTCGACGGCTTCGGCGAGGAGTGCATCTCGTTTGCTCGAATGCGCGAACTTCAGCCTCAGATCGTGGTGAACGACCGCGGAATGCTCTACGGCGATGTGATTACCCAGGGATCCGAAGGCGGAATGCCGAAGGAACGTCGGCCCGGAAAATGGTGGGAGTACTGCGACGTCTTCGCCGACGGCGCCTGGGGATATCTCGACTATGAAGTCTACAAGCCTGCCGGCTGGTTCCTCGCAGAACTCGGAAAAGCTCGCTCCTGGGATGGAAACTTCCTTCCGAACGTCGCTCCCGATTCCCATGGCGAACTTCCTCCGCAGTACTACAAGCGCATGGAGCAGATCGGCGCATGGATGAAGGAAAATTCGCGCGCCATCTACGGCGTACGCGGAACTCACTGGCCCGAAAAAAGCAATATGCCGATCACCGTGAACGGCGATACCTGGTTCATTCATGCAACATGGCTTTGCGATTATCCGATTGTGATCAGCGATGTCGAGAAACCGGCTTCTCTCCAGTTGAAGGGCGAGGACGTCCCGTTCCATTACGAGAACCGTACTCTGACCTTTGAGGTGCCGTGGCACCTGAAATCCAATCTGACGGATATCGTGGAACTGAAATTCTGACGATTTCCGCTTTTTGCTCCGGGAATGGTAGAAATGCCATCTGCCCGGAGCTTTTTTTGTTTCCCCCTCCCATCCGACCCTTCCGATGCGGGGATCTGAATAAATTATTCCATCTCTTTTGCCTGTTCGTACATGTGTTCCATAAATTCCCGGTAGGAGAAGGGGTAGCCGACCGATTCCGCCAGGGCTAGAAAGGCATCAATGACTTTTTCCTGTTCCTGAAATTCCTTTTGAAACGACAGCGCCTTCTGCTGAAGCTCCTTGTCCGCTTCCAGCAGCTGATAGAATGCGATGATGTTTGCCTTGCTCATAGTTGATCCTCTTTCCGAAATGATGCGGTACTATATCGTGTTCCAGGATTTTCTGCAAGTCGGTTTCCGCGGAAGGGGCTCGGAAGAATGGTGATTCTGAAAGGCGGATTTGTATTTTTTTTCTGAAAAACGGATTTGTATTTTCCGCTGGAAGAATGCACATTACCGGAGTTGATTTGTCAAGAAACAGGATACGGAAGCCATGTCGTTTTTCAGGACTCTTTTCAGAAGCCGCCGGTTCAGGATCTTTCTGATCTGGGCTGCGGGATGCCTTCTGGCGCTGGGAATCGCGGATTACCGCTGGGAGACTCATGGCGTGCCGGAGGCCTTGGTCCGGATGATTCAGAGGGAATTCGCTGCGCATGGTTTGCGGTTCGAGGCTGGTGAGATCCGGGCAGGAGTCTGCGGAGGAATTGTCCTGCGGGATCTGACGGTGGATGGCGGAAGAGAGCTGCCTTCTCTTGCCGCCGCGGAGCTGCGGATGGATATTTCGCCGTCAAAATTCTTCCAGGGAATTTTTCTACCTGTGACATTTGAACTGAAGCATGGGACGGTGTCGTTTCCTCTGTTTCCGGAGTATGGCGAGGAGGCCGCGTGCGATAATCTTGTCATTTCCGGGGTGAATGCCTCCGTGACGGGGGAACCGGGGCTGCTCAGGGTCCGCAGAGCGGAAGGGGCTCTGAACGGCATTCGATTCTCCATGACCGGATCGATTGATAATCTGCTGCACTATTCCGGACTGCGGGGAATGGAATCTGTTCGGGGACTCTTTGCGGCGGAGAAGCGGTCAGGCGGCGGAGAGGAGACGGTTGTCCGCGAGAGGACAACACAGTATGTCGGTTTCCTGAAAAGAATTCCTCTGGAATTGCGGCGCAAGGCTCTGTATGCGATTCAGCGCATGAATGAAAAGCGCTTTGCCCTGACTCCCGCCTGCCGGCTGGATTTTCATATCGATATTACAGATTTTGAAAAGTGTCTGGCGAATGCCTCGCTCCGGATTCCGGCGTTTTCCTATGGGAATCTGAAAATAGAATCCATCGAGGAGAGGATGGTGCTGAAGAACGGGATCCTTTCGCTGGAGAACGTGCGTGTGGTGCTGCCGGATGGTTCGGCAATTGACGCGCGGGGTGTTTATGATGGAAGCGGACGGGTTGCTCATGGCAGCGTGAAAGGACGGTGTCATCTGGAAGACATCCTTCTGTTTCTGGATGATTCTCTTCGGGATGGAATCGCAAAGCATGTCCGTTATGCCGGCGAGGATGTGACTTTTGAGGGCGTGCTGGATCGCTTCAATCCTTCCGGGGGAGTGCTTGCCGGGTCTCTGCATTTTTTTCTGCCGCATATTGTCATTGCCGGAGTGGAGCTGTCGAATGCGTCGGCGACGGTCCGGACCGAGGGCGATGTCCTGAGCGGAACGCTGCACTCCGCCGACCTGATGGGCGGAGGCTCCCTTTCCGGCCGCTTTCAGGTGAAGGACGGACGTTTTTCCAGCGAGCTGAACGGACGGGTGCTGCCGGCGGAGATGAGACATTTCCTTTCCGGCGATGTTGCGGATTTCATTTATTCCAACATCCGCTTCCGGGATGCGAAATCACTGGTTTCGTTTTCCGGTTCTCTGAACAGTTCGGTCAGGGATATCCGGGCGCTGTCCGGCCGGTTCCAGATCCGGATTCCGGAGCTGCGCGTAAAGAGTGTTCCGGTGAAGACGATGAGAGCCGTGCTGGAGTTTAACTCCGGCGGGATCCGAGTCTCCGGCATGGAGGCCGGACTGGCCGACGGAGCAAGAATTTCCGGAGACCTGTTCTGTCTTCCTTCCGAACATAGCCTTTCTGCGAGTCTGGTCTGTTCCGGATCTCCGCAGAGCATCATTGCCGCGCTGGGCGAGGAACATCAGGATTTCGTGAAAAGCCTGACCCGGAATATCGGCTGGCCCTCTGCCGGAAATTATGTCGAAGCCGCCGCGGAACTGCATGTGGATTACGGAAGGAACCCTTTCTATTATATGACTGGCAGTATTGTGGGGCGCGATTTTTCCTATCAGCAGATTCCCTTCCGCTACGGCGCGGCGCGTTTTATCATTGATGCGGACAACAATCTGATTCTGCCCGATGCCGTTCTGGAAACGAAAGATGGACGGATGTCCGTTTCCGCCACCTATGTTCCCGCCACTCGTTCGGTTCCGTTCCGCAATCCATCGGGAAGGTTGAATTTCTCTCTGGTCAGCACGATGGCGGGCAATGACATGATCCGTTCGCTTTATCCGCAATGGAAAAGTGAGTTTATTGATTTTCCCCATCCGATTAAAGTGGAGTCCACCGGAGTCATCGACTATGAAAATCCCGGGCGGACCCGGTTCGATGCTGTGATTTCCAACGGATTCTGCGAGTGGCATCAGATGGGAATTCAGGATATTGATGCAATTCTCAAGTACAAAGGCGGGAGACTCTCCTTCCGGAACGCCTCCGCGAATTTTTCCGGAGGGCGCCTGCTGATGGATTATCTTTATAACTTCAGAACGAAACGCGGGACGATTGCGGCACGGCTTTCCGGAGCGAACATGCAGAGTGTGCTGGAGAATTTCAGCCGGAAGAAAACATCGCCGGAGTACCGCAACGGACGTCTTTCCGCGGACTTCCGGGCGCAGATGTCTTACAGTGGAAAGGAGGAACTGCTCCTGAACGGAGATGGAAGGCTGGAGCTTTCGGGGGACAATTTATGGACGGTTCCCTTGCTTGGGAGTTTCCTTCGGATCATCGGACAGGCGTGGTCGCTGGACAGTTTCGGTTCCATTACGAAGGTCTCCTGCGACTACAAACTGATCGGGGACCGGCTCGTTTTCGATCAGCTGAAAAGCGACGGCGGATTCGTTTCGCTCGATGCTTCCGGCTATTACCGATGGGCCGACAATCATTTCGATATCCGTGTCCGTGCGGAACTGCTGAAAAGCGCGCTGCCTTTTGACGTGATGTCGCGTCTGCTGACTCCGGTCTCGTGGATTCTGGACAAGCGTCTCAAGGGCGATTTCAATACCTTCAACTGGGAGTAATCAAAATGGCCGATTCCAAAAACATGAAACGTTTGAAAGAGATTCTCGGTTCTGCCGCGGATCTCAACGCCGCATCCGCGCTGCTGGACTGGGATATGCGGACCTTTATGCCGCCGGGAGCGATTGAGTCCCGCTCTTTTCAGCTCGCGACGCTGGAGGAGGCGGAACATGAAAAAATGACTTCCCGCGAACTGGGAAATCTGCTTCGGAAACTGGAACATGAAGTCGAAGATCTCGACCCGGATTCCGATGAGTACCGTCTCGTAAAAAAAGTGAAGCGGGAGTACGACAGGGATGTGAAAACTCCGCCCGGATGGGTGCGTCGGAATGCCCAGGCCGTTGCCTGTGCCGACACTGCATGGGGAAAAGCCCGCGCCGCC
This sequence comes from uncultured Lentisphaeria bacterium, assembly GCA_905197955.1. Classification (GTDB taxonomy): domain Bacteria; phylum Verrucomicrobiota; class Lentisphaeria; order Victivallales; family UBA1829; genus UBA1829. Next base: position 52,237 of record CAJKAR010000032.1, read on the forward strand.
GCAGATTTCCGGATTTTTGCTCCGCATCTTCAGAAACTGCTCGATTTGAAACTGGAATATGTCTCGTTCTTTGAACCGGCGGAGCATCCGTATGACATTCTGCTGGACCGGTTCGATGAAGGAATGACCTGTTCCGTACTGACTCGTCTTTTTTCCCGTTTGAAGCAGGATCAGGGGGCGATTATCCGCGAGGCTCTGGCAAAGGAGAAGCCGGAGAATGGTTTTTTGAAACGGAAATATCCTGCATCAAAACAGCTTGCCCTGACACGTCGGGTGCTGTCGCGGATGGGATACGACTGGAAGTGCGGAAGACAGGATCGCTCGGTGCATCCGTTTACGACTTCGTTCGGCCTGTATGATGTCCGCATTACGACAAAGGTTGTGGAGGGTAATCCCTTTTCTGCTCTTTTCAGTTCGATTCACGAAGGGGGCCATGCCCTGTACGAGCAGGGAATCAATAAAAATTATGCTCGGACTCCTTTTGCGGACGGGGCTTCTTTTTCGGTTCATGAATCGCAGTCCCGGCTCTGGGAGAATCTGGTCGGTCGGTCGCCGGAGTTCTGGAACTACTGGTTCCCCGTGGTGCGGAAAATGTTTCCCGGAAATCTCGATACGGTTTCGCCCGAAGAGTTCCTCGCCGCTTTGAATACGCCGGAGGCCTCTCCGATCCGCACCGAAGCCGATGAATTGACTTACAATATGCATATCATTTTGCGTTTCGAACTTGAAAAATCGCTGATCGAAGGTAAAATGAAGGTAACGGAGCTGGCCGATGCCTGGAATGCCGGAATGAAAGATCTGCTCGGAATCGAAATCCGTAACGATGTGGAGGGGGTTCTTCAGGATATCCACTGGGCAATGGGGGAATTCGGATATTTCCCGTCTTATGCTCTCGGCAATGTGATTTCCGCTCAGCTCTGGGATGCGGCTTTGAAAGAGGAGCCTGGCATTCCGGATTCGATTGCGCATGGAGTATATGCGCCGCTTCGTGAATGGCTGCGGAGTCACGTGCATGTGTTCGGGGCTAAATATAATACGGAGGAAATCCTGGATCGGGCGACCGGGGCATCCGGGCTGGATCCGGAACCGTATTTGAATATGTTGAAAAAGAAATATTGCTGAGGAGAAGAAAATGGCTGATGTCGATTATGAGAAGATCAGAAAGTTCCTGAATGAAAATGACCATTTCTGCGTCGAAAACGGTATGGTTTTGACCGTGGTGCGCGAAGGATATGCCGAGGCGGAAGTCGAAATCAAGGACTGGATGATGAACGGTCTCAATGTCGTTCAGGGCGGAGTGCTCTTCACTCTCTGCGACTTCGCTTTCGCAGGCGCCGCAAATTCCTATGGAAAACCATGCATCGCCATGTGCGGAAATATCTCGTTTATGCGGCCCGGGCTCGGAACAAAACTCAAGGCTGTGGCTCAGATGGTCAACTGCGGAAGAACTACTTGCGTCTGCGATGTTACAATTCATAACGATGCCGGAAAAATTGTCGTCAAGACAACTCTGACCGGTTATTTTATTGAGAAGAAATCGTAACAGGTGCCTCATGGGGCTGGGCGGGTGTTTTTTGTTTGGTTTGAGGAATGGGGGTTTTGTCAGTTCCCGGTGCCGGGAGGTTCGGGTTGGTGGCTTCTCGCCCCCAACACCCCTCGGCAGGACCGACG
>CAJKAR010000033.1 GCA_905197955.1 uncultured Lentisphaeria bacterium
CTTCTCCTCTCGCGCTCTCCTCTTTCCCTAAACTTTCAGACCGCCTTTGCGTTTTCCCGCAAAGGCTCACGGGATTTCTCAGGCGAAAAATGCTTTGATTTTCTCGGCAACCGCCTCCGGAGTAAAGCCGAATTTCTCAGCAAGCACCTTGTACGGAGCCGATGCGCCAAAGCGATCCAATCCGATGCAGAGTCCTTTGTCTCCGGCGAACTTCTCCCAGCCGAAGGTTGTCCCCGCTTCCAGCGTGACACGACGCTCGCAGGCGGAAGGAATCACACTCTCCTGATACTCCCGGCTCTGCTGGAGGAAAAGTTCCCGCGACGGCATCGAAACCACCCGGATGCGGCACCCTTCATCACGCAGGATATGGGCGGCATCAAGTGCGGTGTTGACCTCGGAACCGGTTGCAATGATGATCGTATCGTAAGCGGTGTCCTCGGAAACAACATAAGCGCCTTTTTCCAGATCGACCTTTTCCGCAGTTGCCGCATCGAACGGAACGATATCCTGACGGGTCAAAATCAACGCTACCGGAGTCTTCGACTTCACCGCGTATGCCCATGCATGAGCACATTCGGTAGCTTCCGCCGGACGGATCACCGTCATCCCCGGAATCGTGCGGAGCATGGCAAGCTGTTCGATCGGCTCGTGAGTCGGGCCATCTTCGCCGACATAGAAGGAATCGTGCGTGAAAATGTAGATCGACGGAATCTTCTGAATCGCCGCAAGACGAATTCCCGGTTTCATGAAATCGGAAAACACAAAGAATGTTGAAGTATACGGAATGTAACCGCCGTAAACGGAAATACCGTTGGCAATCGCACTCATGGCAAGTTCCCGGACGCCGAAATGGAAATTGCGTCCACTCCGGTCCGCCGGCGAAAAACTGCCGCTGGCCTTGATCGCAGTCTTCGTGGAGGGCGCAAGATCCGCCGCACCGCCGCAGAGCGACGGCACCAGTTCCGCGACCTTCTGAAGCACAGCTCCACCAGAAGCACGAGTCGCAGTCGGCTTATCCTTCGGCGTCACTGCAAGAAGCTGCGGAAGAATATCTTCCGGGACCTTGAGCGAGAGCATGTCGGAAATCAGTTTTGCCTTCTCCGGATTGGCTTCCACAAATTTCTGGAATTCGGCATCCCATTTTGCCGCCTCGGCTGTGAGCTCGGCGGAACGACGGTCCACCATGTCGCGCACCTCCTGCGGAACATAGAAAGCGTCCTGCGGGAAGCCGAATGCGGCTTTCGTCGCGGCAAGCTCGTCAACCCCGAGCGGTTCCCCGTGCGACTTCTCCGATCCGGCCTTGCCAGGAGAACCAAAACCGATCACAGTACGGCAGATAACAAGTGTCGGACGTCCATCGGAAACCACCGCCTCGGCAAGTCCTTTGTCCACCTGTTCCGCATCATTCGCATTTGCAATCTTCAGGACACGCCATCCGTAGGCCTCAAAACGTTTGCCGACATCTTCGGTAAACGCAAGATCCGTGGAACCTTCAATACTGATGTTGTTATCGTCATAAAGCACGATCACGTTATCGAGTTTCTGATTTCCGGCGAAGGAGGCGGCTTCATGGCTGATGCCTTCCATCAGACAGCCATCACCGGAAATGATGAAAATCCGGTTGTTGAGGAGTCCCGCATCGCCAAGACCGGTCACCGCGGCAAAGTTTTTAGACGCCGCCGCCATTCCGATTCCAGCAGCGAATCCGGTTCCCAGAGGACCAGTCGTCACCTCAACACCTTTGGTATGTCCGAACTCCGGATGCCCCGGCGTAAGACTCTCCCACTGACGGAAATTCTGAAGATCCTCCATCGTCAATCCGTAACCGAACAGATGAAGGAGACTGTAAAGGAGCATGGAACCATGTCCGGCGGAAAGCACAAAACGGTCGCGTGCGATCCACTGCGGATTTTTCGGGTTGTGTCTCATATATTTATACCACAGGGAAAAAGCCATATCAGCGGCGCCCATCGGCATTCCGGGATGTCCGGACTTGGCCTTCTGAATCGCATCCGCGGAAAGCAGACGCACCGTGTCGGCAGCCAGTTTCATAGCTTTGAAATCAGACATGATAAACTCCTTCGTTGTTGTTTTCCCTCGCGTAATGTCCATTCATCCTGTAATATACCACGCAAAAGCGGATATTCAAAGGTCAAGATGATAAGGAAAACAAGGAAATATGCAAAAACCGCCTCGATCCTGAATTCCTATATTTTATATAAAATATATATCATCTATTGACTTTTTTTCGGGAATATCGTATAATTAAAATAAGAAAATAAGGAGATTTTTCATGACAGACTGGAAACAGGTCAGGCTCGATACAGACCGGAATCTGCCGCTCTACTCCCAGATTTCCGATAAAATCCGAACCTTGATCCATACCGGAGAACTCCGAAAAGGCGAACGGATTCCGCCGACATCTGAACTTCAGGAGGTCTTCCGCGTCAGTGCAATCACCGTCGAAAACGGGATCAATGCGCTGGTGGAGGAAGGAATCCTTCTGCGCAGACGCCGTCTCGGAACGTTCGTCGCCGAGGAACAGGAGGCCCCGCCGAAACCGCAGCAGGCAGCACACTGCATCAATGTCGTTTTCAACACGAATCGTCCGGGCGGGCACTCCTATCTCGAACTCCTCTGCGAAATGGAACGGGTCTGCAAAGCGGACGGCTATACCATCCGTTTCACCATCACCCATCCGGATCACCCCGAAAGCGTGGCTTATCTGACCGACCGCTGCGACGGAATTATCCTCATGGGAACTCCCCGCGCCGAGCTGATTTTCAAACTCCTGAATGCCATCCCGCTGGTCCTGATCGGAGATCCGGAAAATTCCACTCCGCATCTTCTGAAAAATCTCGATTATCTGGTCAATGACGATCAGGAACGCACCTTTCTCTGCATCAAGCACCTTGTGGAGCTGGGACATCGCCGGATCATGGCGATCATCACCCCCGCCGGAACCCCCTTCGAACGGAACCAGAAGGCCGGACTCGAAAAAGCCCGGAAGGAATTCCACCTCTCCGATGAGGAATTCCATATCCTCCCCGTTGAAGATTATCTTCCCGAATTCGGCTACAAGGCGGCATACTCCACACTATGCACATCGCCACGGCCGACCGCGTGCATGACGACCGAATCCGATCTTGCAGTCGGCATCATCAAAGCCGCTCACGATCTGGGACTGGTCGTTCCCGAAGATCTGAGTATCATCACTCTCGGCAATCAGTTCAACTGCATGCGCAAGGAACCTCAGCTGACCTGTTTCGAATCCAATGTCCCGCAAACCGTTCAGCTCGCCTGGGATAAACTGAAAAAACAGCTCAAGGATCCGAACACTCAGAAATCAAAAACGGTGGTCAGAACCAACCGATTCTTTTTTGGAACATCAACCATGTATTATAAAGGAGATAAAAAATGAAGGATCAGCAGGAAGATCTTGTGCAAAAGAGCAGGAATCATTTTACATTGATTGAGCTTTTAGTAGTAATAGCAATCATTGCGATCCTTGCGGGGCTTCTATTGCCGGCTCTGAACAATGCCAGAATGAAAGCAAAGACGATCAACTGCGTCAGCAATCTCCGGCAGTCCGCCACGACTCTGCTCCTGTATGCAAACGACTTTAACGACCTGATTCTTCAGGAACATGTCTCCAGTGGAACGCAGGCTCCCTGGACCCTCATTATTCTGGATAAACTCTCTTATTTTCCCAGAACAAAATTCGGGGATTACTATTATGTAAAATCTCTGATCTGTCCGCTTCGAGCCACACCGTATCCCGTTCCGCTCAGCTATCCATCTCAATCCAATGCCTCTCTTTACACATACGCACAGCCGATTTACCGTTTTGCGCAGAAGGATAAGATAGGCGGTAATGACGTCTGCGTCCGGGGACGGACCCCCTCCGGCGGAGAGGCTAACGCATGCATCGCTTTGACAAAAGTGAAAAACGCTTCCAGCGCACCGCTTCTGATCTGCGGAGGTTATAAGGGAGCTGATTACAGTGTGGCTCTCGCGGATATCGAATACAAAATCGGCGGGAATCCGTATGTGCACTGGACGGCTGCTCAATGCGGCATGTCGCTGCGGCACGGCAATCAGGGACTCGGAGCCATGCTGGATGGGCATGTCGTTACCAAAAGCAGAGGAGGATGGCGAGCCAATCCGGTCCGGGTCCGGCGCTTCATCCTCGCCGACGGCACAGAATTTTATGAACCTTAATCCTGACAACAACAAGGAATCTGTAATATGAAATGGAATCTTTTACCGACCGCCCTTTTCATGACTCTCCTGCTTCCTCTTTCCGGAGCTGAACTTCCGCAGGGAGTCAAAGCGGAAACAGACGGCAGCGTCTCCTGGAACGGAATCAAAATCTCCCACACAAATGTGTTCGGAAAATGGCAGACCGCCCGCAGGGAAAAAGCCGATATCCGCAAAGAGGGTGACAGGATCCTCATCCGTCAGAACCACCTCTATCCGAATTCCGCAGGAAAAGGACTCATCACCCTGACCCCGATTGGCAAGAACGCCTTTCAGCTCGAAAGCAAAGATGAAATTCCCGCGGACATCAAACCGAATCTCCGCTATCTGAGTCTGAGCGTTCCGACGGACAATGCCGGAAAAATCATTTTCACAAATCCGAAAGGCACACAGGAATTTCATTTTCCGGAACAGTACAAAAAAATGATTCTCGGCCATTTCTATCAGGTCCGCAAAGCGGAACTGTGCCTGAAGGACGGAAACCGAGTCACGGTCTATCCGCAGGGGAACACGGTCTTTCTGCAGGATGACCGGAAATTCGGGAAACGTCCCGGACAGAATGAAACATTCAGCATCCGGATCTGGCACAGCGGCAATACATTCTCTACCAAAGTGGAAACGGCGACGGTGAAAAACACTCTTCTGGATCTCTCTGCCATCGCGGATCGGCCGGTTCGCGACGACATCGCCGAAGACGGAAAAGGCGGATGGACCGATCAGGGCGCACAAAACGATCTGCGCATGTTCCAGCCCGGCACCTATTCTGCAAAAACGATCCGCTTTGAAGTCAAACAGCCGAAGGTCGTCGCCATCGCGGGAAAGAACCGGACCATGCCCGTGGAAATGCGCGAACTGGATCTCCCGGCGGGAGCCGAAGCCAAAACGCTGGCACTCTTCCATACCTCGGCATGGACTCCGCGGGAGGTTCCGCTCGGAGAAATCGAAGTCGTCTACGCCGACACCGGCATCCAGCGGATTCCCGTCATCGGCGGAAAAGACTGCGGCAACTGGTGGAACCCGCGTGAGCTTGCCAATGCGAAAATCGCCTGGAAACATCGCAACGGCACAACCGATGTCGGATTTTATGTCTCGACCTTCCCGCTGACAGGCTCCAATCCGATCCGCATCCGCTTCAAGTCGCCGGACCCGAATGTCGTCTGGCTCATCGCCGCCGCCACACTGCTGGATCAGGAGGTGAAATTCAAGACCACGGTCGCCGTCCCGAAAATCATGAAGGCCGATCATGAATGGATGATCATGGATTTCGATCACTACACCGTGAAAGGCTCTCCGCTGGATTTCTCGTTCCTGACAAAGAACGACGCTCCCGCCGGAAAATATGGAAGGGCCCTCCCCTCGCCCGACGGCACCATGCGCTTTGAAAAGGCTCCGCACAAAAAACTCCGGATCGTCGGCACGAATCTCTGCCAGAGCGCTCTTCTTCCCGAAAAGGAGGACGCTGTCAGACTGGCGGAATACATTGCCTCCATGGGCATCAACTCGGTCCGTTTCCACCATCACGACAACGGACTCGTAGCAAAGGGAAGCAAGGTCTCCACCGCAATCAACATGGAGAATCTCGACCGCATGGAATTTCTTTTCGCCGAACTCAAAAAACGCGGCATCTACATCTCCTTCGATCTTTACACCAGCCGGAAACTCCTCCCCGGAGACAAGATCCCCGAACTGGAGAAAATCGGCTCAAAAACCGCCGTCATGCTGACTGATCCCGGCATGAAGAATCTGAAGGAGTTCTGCCGCAACTGGCTGACCCATCGCAATCCCTACACCGGATTGAACTGGCTGGAAGATCCCGCTATCGTATTCATCAATCTGGTCAACGAGGACACCCTCACCTACAACTGGCAGGGAAAAAAGGAGTTCCTGGAAAAGCTGTTTCAGAACTACGCGGCAAAAAACGGCATCCGAGACAAACGTGCCACCTCCGCCAATCTCCATTTTCTGAAATTCATGCACGACATTCAGAAAGAGTATCTTCAGGAACTTGCCCGATTCATGAAAGAAGATCTGAAAGCGGTCTATCCTGTCACCAGCTGCAACTACGGGGATAACGCCGCGACCCTCCGGATCCGCAACCTGTTCCCGGTCACAGACACTCACATGTATCACGAGCATCCGACCTTCCTGAAAAATCCCTGGTCCCTGCCGCACGCATACAGCCAGACCTCTCTGATTCCGGCAAACGCCTATCTCCCGACCGGCATGATCTGCAACCGGGTCTATCACAAGCCGTTTTTCATGACGGAATTTAACTTCTGCGCGCCGAACCGGTTCCGCGCGGAAGACGGACCGCTCATGGGCGCTTACAGCGCATTGCACGATATCAGCGGAATCTACCGTTTTGATTTCAACAGTTACCACAAGCGCTTCCGGAAGGAAAAAGCGATAATCGTCTTTGAGAGCATCAGCGATCCGGTCATGCAGCTCTCCGACCGGATCATCTCGCTGCTCTTCCTGCGCGGCGATGTCGCATCCTCAAAAGAGAAGTACGCCTATACGATCCCCGCGGACCTCTTTTCCAAACGGCGCGACAACGGAATTCCGGGAATGATTCCCCTCCGCCTCATCGCGCAGGTCGGCGTGCAGTTCGAGGACCAGAAAACGGAAAAATATCCAGAGTACGATAAAATTCAGTCCGCGGAAATCAAGCGCAGAATCGCCGACTACGAACGCACCGGCATCGCCGTCAGCACAACCGGAGAACTGAAACTCGATACCAGAGGCAAAACTTTCTCCGTCGTTACGCCGCGCTCCGAGGTGTTCACTCTGCACAATGGCGGAATGAAGGGAAAAAGATTCCATGTCCGGAACGCAGACAGCTTCCAGACTCTGGCGGCGCTCTCGCTGACAGACGATCCGCTTGCGGAATCGAATTCCATCCTGATTCTTCAACTCACCGATGTCTCTCAGGAAGGTGTCCGGTTCGGAAATCAGGAACGGACCATTCTTGAAAAGACCTCCAACGGGAAACATCTCCTCCGCAAAGCAAAAGCGGAAATCGAACTGCATGTGAAAGGCCCGATGAAAGTCTCCGCCTGCAACATGCTCGGTGAAACCATCGGAGAGGTCAAGGCGACCTTCCGGAACGGAGTCCTCCGATTCAAAGCGGACAACTCGGCATTCAAAGGCGGAACTGTTGCCTATCACCTGACCCCCGTCAAATAAAAACAGGAAAAACATAAAACTCCCGGCACAGAAGCGGAATCCTCTGGACCGGGAGTTCTTTTTTTGGTTTAGATCCTGTTTTTTTCCAACTCAAACGGGAAACGTTTTTCTCAGCGGTACGCCAGCTTCTCGTAGAGTTCATTGTAGTACAGCGCGCGCTCGACCGGGACATCGGCCGGAAGATGATTGCCGACCGCCAGCATGAATCCCGGATAACGGCGTCCCCATTCCATAGCGCGTTCCACTTCGAAACGGATCTCGTCATACGATCCGTAAGTGAGAGTCCGGCAATCCACACCGCCGACAAAACCCACGCGGTCGCCATAGGTCGCAGCAAAACGTTCCATGTCGCAGCACGGCTCCATGACGACGGAATTTACATTCAGCCGGACAATATCATCAAAAAATTCATCAATTTTTCCGTCCGAAGTAAACATCACGATCTTGCCCGCCTCCTTCAAGATTCCGATCAGCGACGCAAGTTTCGGGAAAATCTGTGCACGATACCACTCCGGCGCAGCCACCGGTCCGCTCGTCCAGCAGAGATCGTCATGCACCATCACCACCGGCACCGACGACTTTGCCAGAGCTTCAAAAAACTGGCGGATCCAGTGATAATAGGAATCCACCAGGCGATTGAACCGATCCACATCCGTCCCGAGAGAAATCAGCAGAGCATCCCATCCGAGCAGATCAATCAGCCCCGAAAACATCGTAATGTAAACGCCCGACATATTCACCACATCCGGAATATTCTCGCAGTTGTTCCGGTAATGGCGCTCAAAACGGGCGATCAGATCCTTCTGGTCGAAAAAGCGGAACTGTTCCGCGGGGTCCAGCGCGTAGACATCTTCCGGTTCCTGATAGGGATGCGTCACGCTGGTATTGAAATCATCCTCGCCATAAACGGCATGTCCCATATCCGTGATAACGGCTCCGGCCTCCTTCATGAAGTTGCGCTCCACAAGAATCGACCAGACAAAACTGTAATCCCAGCGCTTCCGGAACTCCCGGGAAGCCCTCGGCCGATTCTCCGGAACGGAGGTGTCGATACCCGTCACAGCCTCCATCAGCTTCCAGTGGTAACCATCGGCGGAATACTCCGTCCGCGGAATTTTCGACGAAAACTGCATGTTCAATGCAGCCCAGCCATTTTCATACGACATACTCTGCTCCTCCGCAACTGCTTTCCGGATCTTCTCTCTGCCAGATTCTTTCCTGCATTCTCCGGATTGACGTTCTTTCTTTTATCGGGCTTCTTCTGTAATCTATGCGGCGGAAAGAAAAATATCTTCTTGTATTTTGAAAAATTTTGCTCTATATTAACTTATCATGCAGACAACCACACCAGCAGGATTTGAAGCCGATGGAAAATGAAAGATTTATCACCTCTACTCTGAACAAAAAAGACGCGGAAGCGGAATCCACTCTGCGTCCGCAGACCTTCAGCTCCTTCCCGGGGCAGACAAAAACAAAGGAACGACTCGAAATCTACGTTCAGGCCGCGAAAACCCGCTCGGAACCTCTCGGACATCTCCTCCTCAGCGGTCCTCCGGGACTCGGAAAAACCACTCTCGCCTACATCATCGCAAACGAGAAAGGGGCGAACATCAAAACCTCCAGCGGACCCGTCATCGAAAAACCGGGCGATCTCGCCGGACTCCTCACATCGCTCGAAAAGGGCGATATCCTCTTTATTGATGAGATCCATCGGCTCAACACCGCAGTCGAAGAATATCTGTACAGCGCAATGGAAGACTTCTTCATCGACATCATGATCGATCAGGGCCCCGGCGCCCGATCGGTCCGGCTTAATATCCCGGAGTTCACGCTGATCGGAGCAACCACCCGTCAGGGACTGCTCTCCGCTCCGCTCCGCTCCCGTTTCGAGCTCTCTCTCCGGCTGGATTATTATGCTCCGGAAGAGCTCAGTGCGATCGTCCAGCGTTCCGCCGGAATCCTCGGAGTCTCCATTGATCCTGAAGGCGCTTTCGAAATCGCCCGCAGAAGCCGCGGCACCCCCCGTATCGCTAACAATCTCCTCCGATGGACCCGCGATTACGCGCAGGTCAAAAGCTGCGGACATATCACTCAGGAACTCGCGAACAGCGCCCTCACCATGCTCGATATCGACGACAGCGGACTCGATGAAATGGATAAGCGAATCCTCGAAATGATTATGGTGAATTTCAAAGGAGGGCCCGTCGGACTCAATTCCCTCTCCGTCGCCGTGGGAGAAGAGGCCGATACCATCGAAGATGTCTATGAGCCGTATCTCATTCAGGAAGGGTATATGATGCGAACCCCGCAGGGCAGAATCGTTTCCGAAAAATCATGGCAGCTCTTCGGTCTCAAACCACCCTCCCATCAGAATATCCGGCGCGGCGGAGGATTCCGGCGATATCATGATGATCAGCCGGATTTGCTTTGATTGGAATTGGAGTGTATTCGTCCTTATCGGGCTTTCGGGTTGGAGTTGGGGGCTACTCGCCCCCAACTCTCCCGCAATAACAGATAACCCAGACAGCAACAGGAGAAAATAAAATGAACAATCCGAAAGAGAAAATCACCATTGAACCGCTGAAAAACGAAACAGAGTATCCGATTGCCTATCGGCTTGCGCAGGAGATCTGGGACACGACTTACAAGCAGATTCTCTCTCCGGAGCAGATCAAATACATGCTTGACATGATGTATGCGCCGGAAGTCATCGAAAAAGAGTTGAAGGAAGGCATTCATTTTGAGTTTGTCAAGGACAACGGCATGCCGATCGGCTTTCTTTCCTATGGTCTTTATCACGGCAAGGACACGATGAAGCTGCACAAGCTGTATCTTTCCGACATCTACCATGGCCGCGGCATAGGTTCGATGATGCTTCAATATGTCATTGCGGCTGCGAAGAAGGCCGGTGTCAGGAAGCTGATTCTGAATGTCAACAAGGAGAATTCCAGAGCGATGCGGGCTTACGAGCGGAACGGCTTCAAACTGGTTGAAAAAGTGAAAAACGACATCGGCAACGGTTTTTACATGGATGATTTCGTCATGGGAATTGATCTGGAGGGATAAGAATCCGTTGTTTCAGATTCCGGAGATTTCCTTTGCCGCCTGTTTGAGATTTTCGAGCAGGAAGCGGTTCCGTTCGTCGGAGCAGCTCTGTGGCAGACAATAGACACCGAGGGCGCCCAGCAGTTTATTTTCGCTGTCGAAAACCGGCACGGCGAAGGAAAAGACTCCGTATCGTGTTCTAAGCAAAGAACACTCTCCCTGTGTACGAATCCGAAGGGTATCTTTTTTGTAATCGGGCCAGAAACGTTCCGGATCGCCGTTTTCGCGCTCCAGAACGGAGCGGCGTTCCGGGGAGGAAAAACTGTAAAGGATTCGTCCGGTCGCGGTTTCGTACAGATAAAACCGTTCGACCTGTTCCATATCGACCTTGACGATCCTTCCGGCGGGTTCCGCTTTGACCAGCGAGGTCCAGACATTGTTCTCCAGCACGCAGAAAACCATGGCTTCATTGATGCGTGCGATCGTCCGGCGCATGACTTCGATCACTTTCTCACGAAAGCCGTCTCCGCTCTGATAGTTCCGGAAGGCAATACGGCGGCAGACATTTCCGTAAGTATAGCGCCCCTCCCCGTTTTTTTCCACATAGCCGCAAACCGCCATCGTTTTCAACAGATTATGCACGCTGTTAGCCGGCAGTCCTGACTTTTCCGCCAGAGCCTTCACCGAAAATCCCTCTTCGAACGGATCCTCGAACAGCAGAATCGAGAGCAGATCAAGCGCTTTTTTCAACGATTTTACCGGAACATCTTTTTCCATATGCACCCCTTGTTTTCCTCTTTCTGCAATACCATATCCGCCGATCTGGAAATGTCAAGGGCAAAGAATCAAATTATTCCATAATATGGAATTTTATTTTTCTTTTATTTTCTTCTTGACTTTATTTTCTGTTGGATATATTATAAAATCAATCCATAATATGGATTTACAAGATGAAACACAAAACTTAAAATGGAATCCGAAACAAGGGAAAGGGAGAAAAATGAAAGCAGATGCCAGAAAGGCTCCGGAGTTTCTTGCAAATTCAGTTGTCTACCAGCTGTTTCCGCGGCCGTTCACAACGGAAGGAACACTGAAGGGAGCGGAAAAGATGCTGCCGCATCTCGCGGGACTGGGAATCGACATAGTCTATCTCACTCCGATTGTTGAAGCGGATGATGACATCAATCTGGAATTCTGGAGTCCTCGTCAGAAGGCAAGCGGACTCGGCAACCCGAAAAATCCGTACCGGATGAAAGACTACTTCAAAATTGATCCCGAATATGGGAACGATGCAGATCTGAAACATTTTGTCAAAGCGGCACACGAATTCGGCCTGCGGGTGATGCTGGATCTTGTTTATCTGCACTGCGGCCCGAAAGCGAATCTCATTGAGGAACACCCGGACTTTGTCATGCGCGATGAAAATGGAAATGTCAAAAACGGCCCCTGGCTGTTTCCTGCGCTGAACTTCGATAATCCGAATCTGCGGGAATACCTCTGGGGCAATATGGAATACTTCATCCGGGAATTCGATATTGACGGCTATCGCTGCGATGTAGCCTCCGCCCTGCCCGTCGATTTCTGGGAGGAGGGACGCCGGCGCATCGAAGCGCTCAAACCGGATGTCATCATGCTCTCGGAAGGAGAACGCCCCGACGATCAGCTTCATGCATTCGATTTCAACTATGCGTTCAAATGCGCCTACGCCCTTCAGGATGTCTTTCTGAAAGGCGACTCCCCGCGCAAACTGATGGACGCATGGAAAAAGCTCTTCGACGCCTTTCCTTCCGGCGGCCGTTTCATCCACTATTTTGAGAGTCACGACATCGTCAGCGACAACGGCGAAAACCGAATGGAAAAACTTCTCGGTCCCGATGCGGTCGAAGCGGCTCTTGCGGTCATCTTTGCGCTCGACGGCATCCCCTTCCTCTACAACGGACAGGAAATCGCCGACGAAACCCGTCACAGCATCTGGGGCAACCGCTTCTACGGCAAAACGTTCCATATCAACTGGGAAAACGCGCTCACGCCCGTCGGCCAGAAACGACTGGATCTTGTCCGGGAGCTGATCGATCTCCGCCACTCGGAAGAGATCCTGACGGAAGGCTCTCTGGAATGGCTCGAAAGCGACCGCCTGATCGCCTTCACCCGGACACTCGGAGATCGGACTCTTCTGATCGCGGTCAACCCCTCGCCGAAGAATACGGAAGAGGAGTTCCCGATTGCCGCCGCACGTGTCACCGGACCGGAATTTCTGCTCGAACGCGGCGCACATCTGCTTCAGAAAGATCAGCAAAGCAAAATATCGCTTCTGCCCTACGGATTCTTCATCGCGGAAATCTAATCGCCAGATGCGACGGATCTGCCGGATGCGACGGAAACAGCTGCTTCTTCGCGCAGACATCGGACCACGACTCGTCACGGACTGCGTAAAATATGGAGCAAATGGAAAAAGAAATCGTCTTTCTTCTTGATTTTTCAAAAATTTGTGACATATTTCAATATCATCGTCAACAACACAGAAAGGAAGGTTGAAGAAATGGTCAACTACAAGGATCTCGGTCTTGTCAATACGAGAGAAATGTTCGCGAAAGCCATGAAGGGCGGCTATGCCATTCCGGCGTTCAACTTCAACAACATGGAACAGCTTCAGGCGATCATCCAGGCTTGCTCCGAAACGGAATCCCCGGTGATTCTGCAGGTTTCCAAAGGAGCCCGTCAGTATGCGAACCAGACACTGCTTCGCTACATGGCTCAGGGCGCAGTCGAATACGCCAAGGAGATCGGCGGCGGAAAAGCGATTCCGATCTGCCTGCACCTCGACCACGGCGATTCCTTCGAGACATGCAAGAGCTGCATCGAATACGGCTTCTCCTCGGTCATGATCGACGGATCCCACTTCCCGTTCCAGGAAAACATTGAACTGACGAAACGCGTTGTCGATTTCGCTCATCAGTATGATGTCACAGTCGAAGGCGAACTCGGACAGCTCGCCGGTGTCGAAGACGATGTCAAAGCTGACAAGCATGTCTTCACCCAGCCGGAAGAAGTTCAGTCCTTCCTCGCCGGAACAGGCGTTGACTCCCTCGCCATCGCGATCGGAACCTCCCACGGTGCTTACAAGTTCAAACCCGGCACCGATCCGAAGATCCGTCTCGACATCCTCAAAGAGATCGAAGAGAAGATTCCGGGATTCCCGATCGTTCTCCACGGTTCCTCCAGCGTTCCGCAGGATCTCGTGAAGATCATCAACGAAAACGGCGGAAAACTCAAAGATGCTATCGGCATCAGCGAAGAGCAGCTCCGCGAAGCTGCCAAGAGCGCTGTCTGCAAGATCAACATCGACTCCGATGGACGTCTTGCCATGACCGCTGCCATCCGCAAGGTCTTCAATGAGAAACCCGCTGAATTCGACCCGAGAAAGTATCTCGGACCGGCTCGCGACGCTCTCAAGGAACTCTACAAGCACAAAGTCATCAACGTCCTCGGTTCCGCAGGACATGCGTTCGACAAATAACTCTTTGTCGCACCATCAATACGATGCAAAGCTCCGCTCCGGCGGAGCTTTTTTTTTTGCCGGGCACAAAATCCGAAACGAAGAAAAGCCGGAATGAGAACGGATCAGAAAAAAATTAAATAAAAAGAAGAATCAGGAAAACTGTTCGCGGGCAAAAGCGACACGCTCCTCCGCGGTCGCATGAGTCCCAGGAGCAAGCCGCTCCATCAGTTCCAGCCGGGAGGCAAGTCCCGCATGGTTGGCGATCTGGATGGCAAGTCCCGGACGGGCATTCAGTTCCAGCAGAAGCGGACCGCGTTTGCGATCAATGACAATATCGGCGCCAAAATATCCCAGTTTAATCATATCGGCACAGCGGGCGGCCAGCTCCAGATGCTCTTTCCAGAAGGGAACACGGAGCTCGGAGAGATCCGCTCCGGTATCCGGATGACGGGAAATCGGCTGATTGAACTGAACAGCCATCCGCGGAGTGCCGTCGCGAATCGAAAGGCCGATCCCGACAGCACCCTGATGAAGATTGGCTCGACCATCGGACTGTTTTGTCGCCAGACGAATCATCGCCATCACAGGATACCCCCGGAAAACGATCACGCGGACATCGGGAATGCCCTGAAAGCTGTAATCACGGAAAACATCGGAGAAATCGATGCACTCTTCGAGCAGCGCATAATCGACCTGTCCGCCAAGACTGTACAATCCGCTCAGAATATCGGTAATGACGCGATAGACCTGAATGCGGTCCAGCACGGTGCCGTCGTTTTTTTCGAAACGGCCCTCCGAATGCCGATGCACCACAAGGATGCCGCGTCCGCCGCTGCCGTGTCCGGGCTTGATGACAAAGCCGCCCGGACAGGAACGGATCATGTTCTCGACATTCTTCACCTCGTACTGATACCGGATCGCACCGATCAGCGTGGCGACCGGCACACCGGCCTTTGCCGCCAGAGTCTTCGTCAGGAGCTTGTCGTCCACCATCGGATAATAACGGCGCGCATTGTACTTCATGATATAATCATGATTGCGCCGGTTCATGGAAAGCACACCGGCACGGGCAAGAGCGGAAGGCGAAGCAAACTGTTTCAGGATTTGTCCGAACACGGCAGCACCAGAGGTCGAAAACGTTTCAGTTCAGAAAGACGATAACCGGTGTAGACTCCGATCAGCAGAATCACAGCCAGCACAACCAGATTCATTTCAGGGAAGGAAAAGAAGAAATACTGAAGAGTCGCATTGCTCATCAGAAAATAGCACGGCAGGCAGGCAAGAAGACTGATCAGAAGCTGACGGATCGCAACGCCGGGACCATCTTCCTCCCAGATCATCGACGAGCGCTCAATCGTCCACGCAACAATAATCAGCGGGAAGTATGTAACCGCCTGTCCATGAGTAAATCCGAACGTATACGCCGCCACACTCATCATCTTCATCAGAATAATCACCAGAATCACAACCGCCGAGATTCGCGGAACCATCAGCAGATTCAGTTTCGTCAAATAGGAACGAATGAGCAGTCCAATGGAAATAATCAGAACAAAAGAGATGATTCCCGCGGTTAAGCCGGTATCCAGAAACGACAGGGCTATCAGAACCGGCATGAAGGTTCCCATCGTCTGAAGCCCGATCAGGTTCCGGATGATGACAATGACAAGAATTGCCAGCGGCAGCATTGCTATCTGCTTGAACAGATTCTGCTCCTCCAGCGGCAGATTGAATCCCGAAAGATCCAGGATCCAGGACTGCCGCACCAGATTGCCGCGAAGCTGATTCAGATTTGCAGCGGTAACACTAGTCTTCAGAACGGATATGTGGAATTTGGAATTCCGTACACCCTGAATTTCCAGAATCGAATTGTCGCCGTTCCGCAGAGGAAGAAAGCCATCGGCTTTCAGCAATTTTCCGGTCAGGGGGTCAAAACGATGGATCTCGTTGCCGTAGAACGCCTCCAGCTGAGCGGTCAGCATCTGGCGGCGCCGGCCGTCCACCAAATAAATCCCCTCCACGAGCCGTGCGGGAACCCCTCGCATTGCGAGCAGTTTTTCCGCGAGCCGCACAAAATGGGCTCCCTGACGGTTTTCCGGCAGAAGGGTCCGCACCGACGGAAGATTGCGGTTGTGAAGCTGCTTCAGCACATTGGGAATCAGAACTGCCGGTTTTGCGTTTCCGCTCGGATCGGCCTGTTTGAGAAAAGCCTCCGCGGCAGCGGCAGTGATTCCATCGCTCCAGACCGGTTTCCGGGGAGGTTCGATGGAATCTGCAATGAGTCCGGCATAACGATCGGGAATCAGGCGCATCTGATAAAGAATCGTATGAGTTCCGCCGTCGGCGTTTCCGGACCAGGTGGCAACGAGACGGTCCTCAAGATCCTCGGATTCGAACCGGAAACCGGGCGTTGTACTGACTCCGGTCAGAAAATATCCGGGAACCTCGTTCGGCATCGAAATGGATGCCTTCACCGGACCGCCCGGTGTATCAAACTTCACACGACACTCCAGCAGCCACAGCTCCGTTTCCGGCGACGGCAGCAGAGAAAATTTCAACACATGAACCTTGAAAAACAGAACCGCAAATGCAATCAGAACCAGCACGGAAACAAGAATGACAATTCTGCGATCCATGGAAAGAAATCTGTACATTCCCGCCCCCTCACTTTTCTGTTTCCCCTGCAAGGGTGTTCTGCTTTGTTACATCAATCGCGGCATTGCCGGCAATCACATTTTTGCCAAGCAGAACCTGATAGCTGAAATTGGAGCGATTTGCCAGAGAAAACTCGCGAACCATATCAAGATGTCCGAGCCGGATTTTGAGCAGGACAACATAACGTTTCTGCGGTTTCCGTCCATGCCGCGTAATCGGAATCACGCGGACGACGGGCAGTTCATACTTTTCCACACTCTTCGTTCCGCGCTGGAGAATCGTAAACGCCACCATTTTCTTTCCATCCCGTACGAACTCGCGAATCTCCCGGACACCGATAGATGCAATATCGGCCCCTGTATCCATTTTTGCCGGAAACGCTTCCCGGAAAGGCTCAATGTAAACCGGTTCAATTCCGCCCACCACCCCCAGCGGCAGGTTCCCGACCGGATTCCGGCAGCATCCAGTCCCGGCAAATAAGCCGAATGCAGCACAAAGCAGAATGCCCGTTCTCCTGAGAGAAGCAGAAATTTTCATAAATCACCTTTCCTTTGCTACCTGTTTTTGGCAATATACACGCGGGGAAGTGTTTTTCAAATTTCGCATAGAGGAAATCAGAAAGAGAAAATGAGACTGAATCTGCTAAAAAATCAGTTTCCCAAAGCTCAGAACCCCCAATATCCTTTCTTATTCTCTTATGAAACTCAAATTTTCCCATTATTTTTTTTCAACCTATTGACAAACAGAGATATTTAGAGTATAATTAAAACCATGAAAACAGTTTTCATAACCTATTTTAACAGGAAAAAAACGGATGACACTGAAAGAAATTGCAGCGGAACTGAACGTATCGCCGTCGATCATCAGCCGGGTTCTGAACGGTTACACGCAAAGTTTTTCCATTACAGATGAACTTCGTCAGAGAATCCTGAAAAAAGTTGAGGAGTGCGGCTATCGTCCCAATCCGGTTTTCAGCGCCATCAAGCAGAAAAAAAACAAGCAGATCTCCATCCTTTATTACTCGCCTTCCCCGAAATCCACTGGACTGACCATGGATGACATGATTGATGAAGCCAGTCTCTTCTTTCAGGAAAACAACTACTTTGTAAACTTCTCGTTCAGCAGCAGAAGTGACAGTAAACGTTTTCTCTATCAGCTTCCGCTCTGGAAAGTTTCCGGTCTGCTCATTCCGGATAATCATGAAAAGGAGGCTCTTGCCGCAGTGGAAAACGCAGGGATTCCCTATGTCTGCATGAACGGAATCGCCGCCGGGAAAGGGGTCTCCGTTCTCTGCGATGAAGAGGATGGAATGAAACAGATTCTGGAAAAATTCCACAACACAGGACACAGGAAAATCTGTCTGGTCCAGCAGAAAATGTTAAAATCGGAGAAAAATTTCTATACCATTGGCGGGGAACGCAGAAAGGCTTTTTTTCACGATTGCACGGAGATGGGAATGGAAGCAAGCCTTCTGGAACATCAGCCTTCCGGGGGAAGCGCGGAACGTTTCCGGGAGCAGGTGTACCTTCAGGATTCCGCTCCGCTTCTCGAATTGATCCAAAAAGGAATCACCGCATTCATCTGCGAATCAAGTCTATGTCCGGAGCTCTATTATCGCATTCGCCGGATCGGCAAACGAATCCCGGAAGACCTCAGCATCATTGCCTACAACAATGAATCCGTTTTGCGCTGGCTGTGTCCTCCCGTCACCGTTTTTGAAATTCCCGCCAGGGCCATGGGAAAACTCGCAGCGGAACTGCTTCTCCGGAAAATCACCGGTCAACCGGAATATGGCAATGGAAAAACCCATTTCCTGAAGGGGAAACTGATCTGCCGGGAATCCGTGGCAACCGCACCCTGAACCGCAAAAAAACAAAATCTCAAAAAGGAGTACAGTGATATGAAAATGAACCGTTCGACCGTCCTGTTCGGAAAGAGAAGAACTGGAAAATTCACATTGATAGAACTTCTGATCGTGATTGCAATCATTGCAATTCTTGCAGGACTTCTTCTTCCCGCTCTTCAGAGTGCGCGCGAAAAGGCACAGTCCAGTTTATGTCAGGGGAATCAGAAGCAGCTCGGGCTGGCCTTCTCCCTTTACAGCGGGGACAGCGATGACTATTTCATTCCCTCCAACACCACGGATGCGAGCAAGGGGCATTGGCCGGCATTTTTCGTAAACGGAGGATATCTGAACTGGAAGGTTCTGTTCTGTCCGAGCCGTCCGAATCTCGCGAAACGAACTCAGCCGGATAAAGACGATTATGACGACGGGAACTGGAAAGACATCGACTACGGCTACAACTACTGGTATCTCGGACGAACCTATCACAATACAGGCGACTGTGCAAGAGTCTCCAATATCCGCAGGCCCTCGGAAACCGTGGAAGGCTCGGACGCAATCACCATAGGAGCCGGCAGGAATCAGGACTCCAAAGGGTTCTACCGGATCGTTCCCTACTATAATGCACCGACCAGCGGACAGGGGCTCTGGACCGCCCATATGAACTGTTCCAGCGTCAATGTCCTCTGGGTTGACGGGCATGTTGATCTAATCCGCGGACTCGGTTCCGGAGAAAATGCCGTCATGTCCCTGATGAAGACATCCTCAGGACGGCTGTACGGCAACAGTTATTACGTCTACGGACCGGACCCGAATCCGAATACCCGCGCAAACAGCGTCTGGGACCGCTGGTGAAATCTTTAAAAATAAGGAATCCTGTATGAAATTTCTTATTCTGCTGCTGGTCTCTGTTCTCTTTCTCTCCCTGACCGCTTCCGGAGAGGGAATCACACGCTCTCCCGAAGGTCTGATTCAGGTGGAAGAGCAGAAATTCGGTATTGCCTTCTGGGAACAGAACTGGAAAACTTCCGCTTCCCAGCTGTTGAAACCGGAAATTGTCACATTCCCCGGTGAAGAAGGAATCAAAACACCGGAAGGAATCCGTCGTGACGGAACTTTCCGCATCTCCGACCGCTATGAATTCCATCTGGCGGAAACCTTTCTCCGGAAAAAGCCGGAGGAACTGCTTCTGCATCTCACACTAAGTTCGGAAACAGGCATCCCTTCCGCGATTCTCTGCTGGCATACCCTCATTCCGGATGCCCTCTATGCAAAGGCTCCGGCTCTCTACAATGGAAAATCCATTCCCTGTGAACGGAAAAAACAGCTTGTTCAATGCAAATCCACCGGAAACGACACGCTGATCCTGAATCTGAAACAAGGGCGCCTGGTGATTACCGGAACCTTTCAACTGACAGTTCGCAGAAACGAATGGGGATTTACGGAACTCCGCTTATCCTTCTCCCACCCGTGGGGAAAAATCCGCCGTTCGGACTTGAAGGTGCACTTGAACTACACGCCTTATGCCTCGCATCCGATCAATCTTAGGAAGGCGGTCAACATGGGGTTCCGCGATGAGTTCCCCGGCAATGGGAAAGGCGGATGGACCGACCAGGGGCCGCAGAACGATCTGCGAGCTATGACATCCGGAACACAGACCATGGGCGGAATTCCATTCGACATCATAGATCCTGCAGCCAATCAGGGCAGAAGCTGTCTGGCAATGCGCGGAACACATCGACCGTATTTTCTCGAAAAAGCCCGGATCGCATTCCCCGGAGTCGCAGGGAAGTATCTCTATCTTCTGAATGCGATGGCATGGCTCCCGGGAGGGAAAAAGATCAGCTGCGGCGCCGTTCGGATCGGATACGAGGACGGAACAGAACAGACGCAGGAACTGATATCAGGAATCGACACAGCAGATTTCTGGAACCCTTCAAACTTGAAAAATGGAATCGTTGTCTGGAAAAACAGCAACGGAGAAGCTGATATTGGACTGTATGCCACGAAAATCCCTCTTCAGGAAGAAAAAAAAGTCGTATCGCTGGAAATTCTCTCCCGCGGACAGGTCTGGATGATCCCCGCAGCAACGATTTCCGATCGTGAAATCGAACGCAAAAACACCATCATCCGGACAGTCATACGGGCAGATAAAAACTGGAAGCCGGTCTCCTTCGGTTATCAGACACATCCCGGCAGCGTGGCAGATCTCACCTTTCTGATCAAACCAGGCGCTCCGGCGGGCAAATTCGGATTTCTAAAATATAAGGGAGATCAGTTTGAATTCGAAAAACAACCGGGAGTCCCCGTCCGATTCTGGGGAAAATGCATGGGATTCCGAACTCTTTTCCAGTCCGGGGAGAAGACGCTGGCGATGCTGGATGAAGAAGCTGCTCTCGGAACCAATGCCATCCGTCTGCATCATTTTGACAACTCTCTCACGCATGGAAAACTGGAACGCGGATCGTTTCATCCTGAAAATCTCCGCAAACTGGATTTTCTTGTGGCGGAAGCGAAAAAGCGCGGCATCTATATCACACTGGATTTATTCACATTCCGCCATTATGATGTCATGCAGAAACTCGGGAATCCGTCTATGACCGATTACAAGGTCCTCTGCTACTTTGACGAACAGGCGCGAGCCGGACTGCTCGGATTCGCAGAAGAACTCTTCCTCCATGTCAATCCCTATACCGGTACCGCGTGGAAGGACGAACCGGCGATCATTACCTTGAATCTGATCAACGAGGGAACTCTGCCAGCACTCCTGCCGCGCACCGGGAAACGAGTCCGCGAACTCGTAGACAAAGCCTTTCAAAAGTATGCGGCAGAACGGAAAATCACCATTACCGATCAGAACCGCGGAGACGTTCATGCAAGATTTCTTGCCGATACAGGAAAACAGTTTTTCCATAAAGTCAAAGGAAAACTGAACACTCTCGGCGTAAAGGTCCTGTTTTCGGATCAGAATTTTGCTCAAACTGCATTGGATACGAGAAACGTATATGATTATGTCGATTCGCACTTTTACTTCTGCCATCCAGTCAGCCTTTCCGGAACAAACGCCCCTCCGACGTTCTACGGATCGCGTTCCCCGATCCGCGGATACTCCGCCGGTCTCCGCGACATTGCGCTCACGCGGATTATCGGCAAACCGATGACCATTACAGAATGGAACTACTGCTGGCCGAACCCTCATTTCTTTGAAGGGCCGTTTCTGACCGGAGCGTATGCTGCACTGCAGGACTACAACGGACTCTGTTTTCTTGCCTCGGCCTTCGAACATGCACACACGGGACGTCTTTCGGAATTCAATTCTTCCAACAACGCGGTTATGCGTCTGGCGCTGCGGGCGGGAGCGCTGCTCTATCTCCGCGGAGATGTAAAGACCTCCATCCGCCCCATCGCGGCCACTGTAGAAGGCGGGAAAAAAGCCGGCCCCTTTCTTCAGCTTGTCTCAAAATTCGGCATCCGGCATCCGCCCTATCCGAAAGAAGGAATTCTGATTGCATCACCGGACGAGAAGATTTCGCATCCGGCTCTTGTCACCGGAAGAAATCCGGAGGAATTCCTGAAAAAGTTGAAACAGAAAAAATACATCGCAGAAAATGCTCTCTCCCTGAAACAGAAGACCGCTGTCAGCGATACAGGAGAACTGTTTCTGGATGCGGCAAACGAAATCTTCAGCGCAGTTACGGAACGGGCGGAAGTTCTGCTTCTGCCGGGAAAGAGAGAGGCGAAAGGAAACGTTCTCCGTGTCCGCAACGGCTCTGCTCATGCGGCATTTTTCGCTGGAGCTCTGGATGGACTCCCCCTTCCAAAAAGCGGCAGAATCATGATCCTTCACCTGACAAATCTTTCCAACGAAGGAACCGTCTTCCGGAACGCCGATCAGAGCATTCTGGAGAAACAGGGCACGAACCAGCAGCTTCTCTACCGCAACAAAGCGGAAATGGAGTTGGCAGTCACCGGAAAAACCTATACTCTTTTTGCCTGCGATCCGAACGGGAAACGCCTCTTTCAACATCCTTTCCGGAAAACAGAGAAAACTCTTTCCTTTACAGCTGACAACAATGAGAAAAGCGGTATTCTTCTCTATGAGCTGATCCGGACGGAAAATGAACAAATTTCCCGGAAAACAGGCTAAAATCCTTGTATCTGCCAAAATGAACCCGTATACAGGCGTATTTCAACAGAAGATACGGGTTCATATGCAACGTTTGAATACAACGACAGAAAAGAGGCAGCATTTGATGAGCCTGCGGAAAAATTAATCAAAAGTATATCAGAAGTAATCAGTTTTCAAAAAATTGTTTTCTTTTTCTCTGATGCATCTTGTCATTTTTTCTTCTCCGCTGTATAATGAAAGCAAGGAGAAAAACAATGACCTGCATGGAAATCGCGGAACAGCTTCAACAGGAAATCAACACGGGGAAAAGTGCCCCGGGCAGCAAACTTTCCGCCAGGAAGATCGCGGAGCGGTTCGCCGTCTCCTATCTGACAGGCAACCGTGCGCTGAACATTCTGACAGAACGGGGACTCGTCTGCCGGAAACCGCGCGGAGGCTCCTATGTAAACGGTGAACCGGAAAAAAATTATCTGATCGGCTATTCCATCGAACACTATCTGCAAAATGTATTCAATCAAACAGCCGGAGTCTTCCGGAAAATGCTTCTGAACGAATTACGGAAATACTCCTGCAAAATCCGAATGCTCTCCCTGGACGACTGGAACTCCGAGTGGCTCGGGGATCTGGATGCCCTTCTCTTTTCCCATGAAATTGATCAGGAGCAGCAGGAAGTTGCAGACTCCCTCGGCATCCCAGTAGTTCAATTCTACGGAGAAACAATTCGGAACCATCCGTTTCATCAGGTTGTCATTGATCCGGAATCCGGGTATCGCGAGCTATTCCGCCACGTTTCACCGAAACGCTTCCGCAGGGCAATCATCGTCACCGGAGAGGAAAAAACGCTTGCCGGACGCGGCAGACTCGCGGAACGTTTTCTCCGCAATGCAGGTTTTTCCTGCAATCAAATCGAATTCATCATTGCCGACAATCTCCTTCCCGAGCGGAACTGGCCCCTGTGGAAAGAACTCGGAAAACGATGCCGGGGATGTTTCATCTTTACTTGCGGCGACTATCTTGCCGCAGGACTTGTCAGCGCGCTGATGACCGAACAGATCGCGATCGGACGTGATGTTGCTCTTGCAGGATACGATAATCTGGAGGAATATGGATTTCTACCATTCGGGAAACCTCTGATCACAGCCGTCGGCTATTCCCGCAAAGATGCCGCCTCCGCCATAGCAAAACTTCTGCGAACCCTCATCCGGGATCCAGGCAACTGCCAGACAATTCTGCGAATCCCAACGCATCTTGTTTTCCGAGAAACGATGAGACCGGATAATTCCATCGACCTCCATTCTGATAAGAACGTAAAATCCCGAAAACGTCTTTCAAACCAATAAACATCATTTATACTCTATTCAAACTGCAAGAGGTTATTATGAGAAAAATCTTTTTCCTTCTTCCGCTTCTCCTTCTGTTTTCCGGCACACTCCTGGCGACCGGAGGGGAGAAGGGAACGATTCTCCGGACCGTTTTTTTCCAGGATGGGGCGGAAGTCTCTGAAAGCGGCAAAGGTTCTTTCCGCGGATTTCTCCCCCGCCCGTGGCGTCAGGACTATGCACATTGGAACGCGGCACGCGCAATAGCAGAACCTGTCAACCGGGGGCCGGAACAGTTTCTGCGTCTGAAAACGGAATCAGGAGCTCCCCAGTTTCTAGCGCAGCTTTCGGGAATCCGACCGAAGAAGAAATACCGTCTGACCGCATATCTGCGCAACCGGACCGGCGCTCCAGTCAAACTGAGTCTCCGCATTCTCCCGCCGCCTTATACAACCCTTTCCGCAGGGAACTGGAAACCCGGCGATTCCTGGAGCACTCAAACTCTCTATTTCCAGACGCCTGAGTTTCCCTCAGCCCTGCCGGTCGGACTTCTGATGAACATTGAAAGACCCGGTACTCTGGAACTTGCCACGCTGAAACTGGAAGAATTTGAAGGTGCCACCGCCATTCTCCGTCGTCCGGATGCCCGCCTGAACAATGTTCTGCGGTCCACCCGCTTTCCCCTTGGACTGCCTCCCGCATGGACTCCGATGCGCGGCCATTCCGCCGGGACAATCGAATCTGCTCACGGGGAGCGGGGCCCCTCGGGGGAAACTCCGCTGCTCCTGCGTTCGCGCAGCAATGGTAAAATTGGAATCAACAGTGAACCGTTTAATGTTTCCGATCCGACAAAACTCCACGCGCTCACCTTCTCCTGCCGTGGCACGGGAAATTTCCAGGCGGATCTCCGCTGCGAAGGCAAAGAACTCGCCCGTCTTTCCCTGAATCCGACAGAAAAATGGCAGAGAAAACAACTGGAATTCCAGATCCCGGCCGATGCACGGGCCGCAGTGTTCCGGATTTACGGCTCCGGCACAATTCACCTGGATGCCTTCCGAATCGCCCCCGCAGGTGATTCCCAGTATCTTTCCCCTTTCGAGTGTGAAATTGCGCTTGCCCTCCCCGATTCGGAACTGAAGGAGACCGGAATCCAGTTTCCGGACGAACCAGCGCTTGTTCGCTATGCCGTAACGGGAGAGTATGAAGGCGGAGTTCTGGAAGGAAACATCATAAATCTGTATGGAGAAAGTCGGAAACTTGCTCCGATTTTGCTCTCCCATGGGAACCGAACCGGGACAATTTCCTATGCTCTCTTCCCGGGACGGGAACTGGGACAGTTCCGTCTGGAACTCCTCGTTCGGAAAAACGGACGTCCTATCTCTCCGCCCGCCGAACTCATCGTAACCAGAATCGTCAAACCCGCATTCTGGAAACAGGATGCTTCAGACTCTCCGTTCGGCATCCACGTTCTTCCGGAGGAGCATTCCCTGAAAGCCGTGAAAGCCGCCGGAATCAACTGGGTTCGTCTCCACGACGCGGGAACCGACTGCACCGGATGGTTCTATCTCGAACCGGAAAAAGGGAAGTGGTGCTTCCGCGACGCGGAGATTCAGGCCTATCGACGGAACCATCTGAAAATTTTCGGGCAGCTTGGAACAGCTCCCGCATGGGCGAGTCATCTCTCCCGCCCCGGTGTCATGCGGCACGAAATCGCCTATCACGACCGCTATTTCCAGCCGCTGCATCTGAACGACTTTGAACATTACGTCTCCACCGTTGTCCGGCGCTACCGCGGAGTCATCGACGACTGGTTCGTCTGGAACGAACCCTGGGTGCCCGGCTGGTGGGGCATCGCCCGAGGAAAGGATGGCGGATATCTCACAAGCGCGCATCCTCAGGCAGACTTTGCAAAACTGACCGCCTCGGCATACGCTGCTGCAAAAAAACAGAATCCGAACGCCGTCATTTCCGGATTCAACACCACAGCCGGACGCGAAGGCGAAACATGGACACGGGGCGTTCTCGACTCCGGCGGACTGGCTCACTGCGATACCATCGACTTTCATTTCTATACGGAAAAGAAAACCGGCTTCCCCGGCGATGCCTGTGAAGAAGCGTGGAATCAGGCACTCGGTCCAATTCGAAAAAAGCACGGAACAATCGGAAAGCCCGTGATTCTTTCGGAGGGCCAGGGAGCAAGTCTCGGAAGCGCCGCCGGCGACACATCCATGCGTTATGCCGGAATGTATCACCTGACACTCCCCTGGAAAAACGAAGAGGACTTTCATTCTCCCGCCGAACGGAATGTCCGTTATATTGTCTCCTTCCTGAGTCTGGGAGTCAAACGGATCTTCCTTTACTCCGCGCACTGCTGGTCCGACTTCTCGCAGGCGCCCAGCTTTCTAGTCCTCTTCAATGCGGACGGAACTCCCCATCCGATGCTCCCCGCCTTCTCCGCTCTGGCAAAGCGGATCGAAAACAAAAAATACATCGGACAAGCGGATGCGGGAAATGGAATCCGGATCTATTTCTTCTCGGACGGTAAAAAAGGAACAGTTGTTCTCTTCGGTCCGCCCGCCAAAATCGTGGAACGACTGAAAAAAGCTGCGGGGAAAATCAAACTCACCGATCTTTACGGGAACCGTGTCTCAGGCGCTCTTCCTCCGGGAATCGAACTGCTGTATGCGGAAACCTCTGAAAACTTCAATGAATTCAAACGACTGCTTCAGAACTGAAAAGGAAATCATCATGAAAAAACGACTTGATCCACAGAAAAAAGGAACAGCCTCCAGAAACTCTTTCACTCTGATAGAGCTTCTGATTACCATCATGATTATTGCCATTCTGGCGGCCATCCTTCTCCCGGCGCTCAACAAAGGACGCATGAAAGCACGGCAGATTCAGTGTACCGGCAATCTCAAACAAATCAGCAGCGCAACACACATGTATCTGGCCGACAACGGAGACAATCTGCCCTATGCCTGCGATACGGCAACCAACGTCACCTGGGACGATCTGCTGGGAATCGGGCGCTATGACGGGCGGTCGCTGACCTGGAATGACGCAATCGCTGTTCCCCTCCCCTTCCATCGCCGGACCACCACACTCTATATGTGTCCGGAACACAACAAAAACGATTCCAGCCGCCGATCCTATTCCATAGTCAGTTCTTATGTGGGAGGAAGCACGGCAGCGCCGGGAAATCCGGAAAACACCCACGGTGTCGCTTTCCGGGAGTGGTCAATCAAATTGTCGAAAATCCCGCAGGCATCCGCCACGTTGATGTATACGGAGCGCCCCAGCGATGTCAATTATATCAGCGACAGTTCCTGCAACAACATCAATTCCGTAGCCGATCAGTACGGTCCAGGAGCCGAACTCGTTGTTGCCCGCTCGCATCTCGGACGCCATGTCTATGTCTTTTCCGACGGACACATCGAAGTTCATCACCCTCTCTCCACCATCAGCCCTCAGGGCGGTACAATCAATAATCCAAAAGGAATCTGGACCTGGACTCCCGGAGACTGAGTTCTTCCAGGGCATTCTCTCCCGAACACACAAGCCTGTTTTTCAAATCGGCATCCATACCGGCGCAAAAAAAAATCTTTTTTTTCATAATTCATCAATTTCCGCTGGAAAAACAATGGATCATGGTTTATCATATCGGGAACAGAACCATGGGAGATCTCTTCATGAGCAATGATGCATTTTTGATTCTGTTTCTGATTCTGATTACATTGATGACTGTAATTCCTCTTTTTCTGCGCCGTTTTAAAATTCCGCAGGTGATCGCTCTTCTGATCGCGGGTATGATCATCGGGCCAAACGGATTCGATCTGGTGGGACGGCTTGCGCCGGCGCTCTCGTTTCTCGGCACTCAGCCGGGCGTAATCGAGTCCCACTCCCTGACTCTCATCAATTCTCTGGGTTCCCTCGGTCTGCTTTTCCTGATGACTCTTGCCGGAATGGAGGCGGATTTCAAACTGATCCGCAGCTCGAAGCGTCCGGTAATCGCCCTCAGCATCCTGACCTTTCTGCTGCCGGCAATCTCCGGGTACCTGATCTATGCATGGTTCAAAGCGGAGGATTTCCCGGGGAAACTGCTGTATGCTTCTCTGTTTGCTTCGCATTCGGTAGGCATTGTGTTTCCAATCATCCGGGAACTGAAGATCACCAAAACAGTCTTCGGGTCGGCGGTCCTGATTTCCACTGTCATCACAGATATCGCAAGCATCGTGCTTCTGGCGGTCAGCGTGCAGATGAAGAAAGTCGGCATGGTGGAGCATGTGGAAATGCACAAGACACTTTCTCTGTTCGACTACATTGATCCGGCAATCTTTGGAAATTACTTTATACTGTTTTTCCTTCTGGTAGTCATGATCTACTTTGCACTGGTTCTTTTCCTGATTCCGCGTGCAGGGAATTTCATCATCAGGATCATGAACAAGGGGGAGGACCTGATGATTACCTGTTTCATCTGTGTGATTCTGGTGGCGGTTCTGGTCGGAGAATTTCTGGGAATCAATCTTGTGGTCGGGGCGTTCCTTGCGGGACTCGGATTATCGCGTCTCATGAACAGCCAGGATCAGACAGCATCCGATGCATTCCACAAATTCGAAAGCATCGGCTACGGATTCCTGATCCCCTTTCTGTTTATTTCCATTGGAATGAAAACGGATCTGCGGATGCTGTTCGATTCCGTCGGCAACGTTCAAATCATTGTCCTGACGATTCTGGGACTGGTCTGCAGCAAAGTGTTTTCCGGCTGGCTGGCTCTCCGTCTTTGCGGATTTGAAAACCTCAAGGGCATCTGCGCCGGAGTCATGACAGTGCCTCAGCTCTCAGCGACTCTCGCAGCCGCCGCAATCGGAAAAGAACTCGGAATGCTCGACAACAACTTTTTCAATGCCATCATTGTTCTCTCCATTGTGACGACTCTTCCGGTCCCGAACATTGTCCGCTGGATCATTGAGCACTTCGATCTCAAATTCCGCGAACTGCAACCGGCTGACAAGACAAAAATCGATCTTTCCGACAATATGCAGGACAATCTTCTCTAATCCTCAAGAAGCGTAACAGAATCAATACACAAAAATCCTCAATCCTGTTTCCGCACGCGGATCCGGATACATGCACCATCTCCGGCCGGCAGCAGGAGAGAACGCTTTACTCCGGGAATCCAGAGAATGGCTCCATCCGGCAGACGCAGCACCGGATAGGAATCCCGCTCATAGGCTTTGATCTTCGCATCGGAAAACAGCTTCTTCAACGGAACCGGAGAATGCTTTCCGAACGGAATCATCCGTTCGCCGTCCTCCCGGACGGAAATACGGAGCTCTGACGGCAAATCCTCAGAGAAAAAAGCGGAAAAGGGATCCCCGAACAACGGCTCTTCCACTCTTTCCGCAGTCAATTCAAATCTGCCGAAGGAAACACTCTGCCGCTCTTTCCGGTTCCAGAGCAGAGGCGGTGTTCCAGCGCTGCGGGAGCGGACGGAGACTCTGTCACGCTCCACGCAGAGGAAATGCTCCGGCTCCTCTTTCAGCTCCACGATCCGGAACTCCCCGTTCTCCGGCGGGAACGCAACCGCATGTCCGAATCGCTCCAGCAGAGAGTAATCCGGAATGAAGTCCACTCCAAGGCGATCCCGTAGAAAATACCGCAGCACCCGGCAGAACAACGCCCGATGCAGAGCATTCCAGTCGGCAGGAGCAAACGCATGATTCTGTTTCATTCGCTGATAAGCATCCATCGCGGAATGCTCCAGGAAATCGGCATCGCACTCCACGGCGGCAAGGGAATGGAGGATCCCCTTCCGGGCGGAGGGGAATGCATTTTCGATCGCGGGAAGAATTGTCAGACGCAGCGCATTCCGCCGATGAATTTCCGGCTGAAGATTTGTGGAATCGATCCGCCAGACCTCTCCCGCCGCTTGCAGAGTCTCTTCGATCTCCTGCTTGGAGAGCTCCAGAAGAGGACGGATAAACTCCACGGAATCGACTTGGAAACGCAGACGCAGAGCGGTCAATCCAGTTGCATTGGCCCCGCGGAACAGACGCAGAAAGAGATTCTCCATCCGGTCTCCGGCATTGTGCCCCAGAGCGACCAGAGCTCCGGGAGCCGCCGAAAGAAGACTCCTCCACTGCTCCAGCCGAAGACGGCGCGCCGCAGCCTCCTCCCCTTCCCCCGGACGCTGTTTTTCCTTTACGTGCAGAGAAATCACAGTACAGGGAATGTTCTCTTTCCGGCACTTTTCCCGGCACCATTCGGCATCCGCGCGACTCTCGTCACCGCGCAGACCATGTTCAAAATGGACGACCTCCAGAGAAAAATGAAAAGGCGCTGAAATCTCTTTCAGCGCCAGCAGCAGATAAAGACTGTCGGAACCGCCGCTGAATCCGCAAAAGACCCTGCGTCCACGCAAAAGAGGGCCTGCGGCGGCGGAGATCCGGAACATGAGTTACACGCTCTCGATTTCCCGGACAAGTTTTGCCTTGTCCTGCACACCGGTGAACTGTTTGATGATCTCACCGTCTTTGAGAACGAAGAGCGCGGGGATGCTTCTCACAGCAAAGCGTTTGGCAAGCCCCTGAGCCTCATCGACGTTGATTTTGACGATTGTGGCCTTTCCATCGACCTCTTCGGCGACCTGATCCAGCACGGGTCCGAGCATTCTGCAGGGACCGCACCACTCCGCCCAGAAATCGACAAGGAACACGCCTTTTGCCGTCTTTTCATCGAATTCCTCTTCCGTAAAATGCATGACTTCCGCCATTTTGAACTCCTAGTTTCTGTTATGTTTGATGTTCTGATTTATTTGGGGGATCAACCGCGTCTCGCGGTGGTTTAAAAGTAACCTGTTTCTTTGTTTTGTCAAGAGGCGGAATGAAAAAACGGCAAGGAAAAACAAGAAGGAAAAATGGAGAAAACACTCCTCCGTTCAAAGTTCTCTCAAAAGAGGACATACCTGGGAAAAACGGCATTCAAGACACACATCCGGCAGCCCGATCTCCGGGAAATCAGAGAGCACAACCACGTTTCCGGGCCGGATTTTCCGCTTCATCAACGCGATGCTTCCACGCATCAGCTCCTCTGCAAAAAGCGCACTGCCGTGAAAAGAAAAAAGCCTCCATGTCTCGCCGTCACGGGCGACGAAAAACGACATTGTGTTCTCCTCTTGAAACCGCTCCCTGGAGTAGCAGGCAAACAGATCAGCAGTCGTCCGGCAGACCTCCTCACCGAACGGCGAATACAGAATCCGCAGAGAACAGCGGCATCCCGGCTCCTGCCAGCGGATTCCGGGATCAAACCAGATGCGGGTTCCTCCGCAATAGAACTCATATTCCTCGTTCCGGAGGATGAAATTCGACTGCTGCTGCCGCAGCAGCATCCGGAACGCGTCAGAGGATGCCAGACACCGGAATGCTCCCGCAGCATCCCTTTTCGCTCTCCGGAGCAAATCTTCTTCCGGCAGAGGAAAATCGAAGACTTTTGTTTCCCCGATCCGATCGAATTCCTCCAGCATGTAATCTTCAAAGCAGTTCCGGAAACGGCGCAGACGCGCACCCGGAGTCAGGAAGCGCACCCGGTCGAGAGCCTCTTCCAGCACCCGGTTTGTCACCTCTCCGAGCCAGTGCGCATAGGAAACAGATTTCTTGGCGGCATACGCCTGACGCACCAGTTCATCCGCATACCGATCCCATCCTCCCTGCGCAAAATAGTAGTGCAGGAAGTAAGCGCGTTCGCAGCGGCGGAAGAGGCGATGGCGCGTCAGAGACCAGGAAAACTCCGTTGCCGGAAGCTCCGCGGCCGATTCTGAAGCGGTTTTGATTTCACGAAAGAAATCTCTCACGGCATGAATTCCCGGGCGAGATAATAGAGCCGTCCCGGAGGCAGTTCTCCGGCGGACATTCCCGGCATGTTCAGCTGGATCCGCGGATTGGCCCGCGCCTCGGCGGAACCGAACAACAGTTCCATGACCGAAAGATTCCGCTTGTAACGCACCACATTCAGACTGCCGGAAGGAACGCCTGCCAGTTTTTCCGCTTCATCAATCGCGGTCTCCATGCGTCCGAGGCGATCGACGAGCCCCAGCTTCAGCGCTTTGGCGCCGTGAAGCACACGACCGTCGCCAATGATCGTATTGCGGATTTTCTCCTCCGGGATCCGCCGGCCGAGAGAGACCAGACGTACAAATTCGGAGTAGCTGTCATCCACAAGCTCCTGAATCACAGCGACCTCTTTCGGCGAACGAACCTTCGCCCCGTTCAGCATATCCTTCATTTCGCCCGATTTGTAGACTTCGGCTGCAATGCCGACTTTGTCGAGAAGCCCTTTGTAGTTGTAGGTGGAAATAATCACGCCGATACTTCCGGTCAGCGTCAAGCGACTCGCCACGATTTTGTCGCAGGCGACCGCCACGTAGTATCCTCCGCTTGCGGCAATCGAATTCATCAGGGCGACCACGGGTTTGACCTGCTTCAGTTTCAGGATCCGTCCATGAATATCATCCGAGGCGGTCACTTCTCCTCCGGGCGTATTGAGACTGAGGATCACGGCCCGGACGGAATCGTCCCGTTCCGCCTTTTCCAGCTGCCGGCAGACCTCCTCCGAATCGCAGAAACTTCCATAGGATCGTCCCCCGTTCATGATGATCCCGGAAATATCAATCACGGCAATTTTTCCACGCCGTCCATCCCGGTTTTTCTGCACGTTTTCCTCGGAAAATTCCCCGGTCCGCGCGGCAGACATGTTCGATGCGATTCCGGCAAAAATCCCGATGCACAAAAGAAGAATCAGAAGAATCAGCACAAGACAACCGCACCCCAGGAGACAACCGAAAAAGCGGGAAGATGACTTTCTTTCCCTTCCCCGCGCAACCTGCGGTTCCGATTTTATTTCACGTTCCGCCGTTTTTTCCGGTCCGGCCGCAAACGAGTCCGGCTGCGCCGCCGTGTCCGGAGAGACCGGTTCCACTGGCGGGACAGAGTCAGCACTATCCGTTTTGTTTTCAAGATTCCAATGATTCTCCATCATCCACCTCTCCAGTTTTTGTATATACAAAATCACACGGCGGCCGTAATTTCAAACGGCCTTTTCCAGAAAGACCCCAAAAGATCCGGATTTGTTCCATTTTCGTTCGATGCAAAAAGCCCGGATCAATGGAATCAAAGAATCTGTTTCACAGAAATCGACTTACGAATCCGTTCCGCATCCGATCTGGAAAAAACGGCGGGATACGAAGTCATACAGCTTGCACTGGCGGCAGCCAGCCCCCATGCGAACGCTTCACGTGGACTTTTCCCATGAAGGACCTCCGCAAACAGAACCGCAGTGCAGGTATCCCCCGCTCCAATCGGATTGGAAAACGGCTCCACGGGAGGAATCGAAAACATCCAGATGCCATTCGCATCTGCAAGGAACGCATCCTCGCCGCCGTCGGTCACGGCAAGCACCGCAGGCGACTCCTTTCGGCGCAGGGATAGCAGCGATTCGATAATATCGGCACTGCCCGTCAGAGCCGTCAGTTCGGCGCGATTGATCTTCAGGAAATCGATCCCGGCCTCCAGCGCAGGATGAATCCCCTTGTAAGCATCCAGAATCACAGGTTTGCCCGCATGTTTTGCCAGGGAAGCGGCCCAGGCATAGAAGTCCGGAGTAATTCCGGGCGGATAGGTTCCGCATAATGCGAGAGCATCGGAGCGGTCCAGTTCGGCTCCGATTGTCTGTTTCAGCAGTTCGACCTCCTCACGGAAGAGTTCGCCAGAAGGCTCGATAATCTCCGTGGCGGTTGCGCTCTTTTCGCAGAGCAGAGTGGTACAGGTTCGCGTTGCCGCCTCGACTGGAACGGAAAGAGCGGCAAGCCCTTCCTCGTGAAGCGAATCCCGGATCAGATGTCCGGTATCTCCGCCGAGCGGCTGGACAACCACCGCCTCCGTTCCGCCCCACGTATGGAGAGCACGAATGAAATTGATTCCCTTGCCGGAAGCCATTGCATGAGCTTCCGCGGCACGGTTCACCTCTCCGAAATGCAGTTCCTCAAAAAACAGAGATTTCTGCCATGCGGGGTTCAGTCCCAGAGCGAGGATTCGTTTTCCCACACGTCACCTCCGGTCAGAAGGAGACATTGACATCGCCGGAAAGCGTATGCGGCGCCGGAACCAGCAGACATCCAAGCGGAGCATCCACATGCCGGTTCCAGTCGCGGAACATGAGCGGATCGGTCGGTTCCCCCCACGGATTCAGATCCAGCACCAGCACCTTTCTGTTGCTGGTAATGTAGACATCCATCGCCAGAGAGGCGACCGGAAGACTCTCTTTGATCTCCCGGAAGAACTCCTGCGCCACTCGCCAGTACTCCTCCTTCCGCCCTTCCAGCCGGCGGAAATGACGCACCAGATGACGCTGACTCATCGCCAGCAGATCCCCATCCTTGATAAAGAGCCGGAATTCGCGCGGTACATCGAACACCCGGAATTTGCGGACACAGACGCACTGAACAAGTCCTTTCGCCGCAAGCGCCCGGATTCTGGCGCTGCCGGCCAGGGAAAACCAGGCGCTCTCCGCCGATACGACGGAACCGCGTTTTGAAGAAAGGAAACGCGGAGAATCGGTCGGAGCCGCGAAATCCGTCGTCACGAACCGTTTCCCGGAGAACGGACGCATCGCTTCGGAAATCCGCCGGACCGCGGATTCCACATTTTTTCCGGTGGTTTCCGCGTTGGCAAGCGCGCTGATTTCCGCATCGCGCAGGAAAGCAAACGTCGCCGGCATGGAACAGTGGGCAAACAGCGGATAATAGTTCTGCACCCGGAACGCATCATCAAACTCAGGCATGGCATATCTCCTTCTCTAAAATAGTCCCTGACCGGAAGAGCGGAATCAGAAAAAGTCCTGATCGTCGCTGCTCTCGTCCCTCGGCGGCGGAGGATTCAGAAAACGCTGAACCGCTCCGAACGCCAGCATCTGATAGATGAAAAAAACAATAAAAAAGACTGTCTGGAAACTGAAAAACGGAAATTCCACAATCAGTGCCGCCGAAGCGATCACCAGCGCAGGAAACGAGGCATAAATCATCACCGAAAGAAGCGGTCCGAACTTCAGGCGCACATCCACTTTCGGAACAAAAATATGCTGCATCACCGCAAACAGAAGCGATACGACAAAGGACAGAATGAAAAGTCCCAGAAATATGGAAATAAAGAACGTGACACACAGCACCTTCAGCACCATGACCGAAATCTCCGCCGGGGTCCGAACCACCGTTTCCTTGAAAAGCGGCGTATCTTTCTTCCCACCGGGGAAATAGTTCTCCAGAAGATAGGCTCGGAATTCTCCCGGTGTCAGCACTTGCGACGAAGCAAAGCCAACCGGAATGAAAAGCGTATAAACCCAGTCCACCGGCGGAGGAAGCGGAGTCGCCAGAAAAATTCCCGGCTCATTCATCTTCCTCGTCCAGAGCACAAAACCGCGCGGACACCAGAAAACTCCCGCCAGTTCCTTCCATTCATCCATTCCGTCGAGCTTCTTCAGGGAGTCCTTTGTCAGATAGTCGAACCGGAATTCCGGAGACAGCAGAAACGTGCGCGGACGATCCGCATTCCGGGATGGAACAATCCGTTCCTTCTCCATGGAAACCGAACCGAAATAATCCGAGAAAGCCTCCGCAATGATCCGTCTTCCCCTCTCCATTCCGGCAAATTTAAAACCGGAAATCACGAAAGTCAGAAGCAGACACAGCAGAAACAAATGCAGAAGCGCCCGCTGCGGAGAACGCATCATCAGGTTCGGAAACGCGGAAGGCCCCGAACAGGCGGAAACCACTGTTTTGAAAAAATTCATGAACTACTTCAGCCGCTTCAATTTAAAGTTCTTCTTACCGGATTTCTTCACGATTTTGTCAATGCCGGACTTGATCTCATTGAAATCCTCATCCGCCAGACGCTGGACAAATACAATTCCATCCAGATGATCATATTCGTGCTGAATGGCCCGCGCCAGCAGCCCCGAACACTCCAGACAGATCTCTCCGCCGCCCAGAATCTGCGCCTTGAATACAACAGAAACCGGCCGTTCCACCGGAGCCCACAAACCGGGGACGCTCAGGCACCCTTCGTCGCGCGTCTCCTTTACTTCGCTCCGGGAGACGATCTCCGGATTCAGGAACACCAGCGGCATCTTCGGCAGCAGCTCCCGTTCGCCGGGAGAATTCACCGGCAGCGGATTGCCGTTCTCATCCTCCGGCGTATAAACATGAAGGGCGAACATGCGCAACGGAACACCCACCTGCGGCGCGGCCAGACCGATGCCATCGTGCTTGTACATGGTCTGCACCATCTTTTCGCCCAGCTCCAGGATCTCCGCATTGACCTCTTTCACGGGTTTCGCTTTTCCGGCAAGCACCGAATCGCCCAGCAGACGCACAGGCAATGTCTTTCTGATCCGTTCAAACATATTCGACACCTCCCCTTCTCTCTTATTGTTCATTCAGCGACAAAGCTCGGCGAATGCGCGCAGCCGAACCAGCAGCCCCGATCAGTTCGATCGTCTCGTAAATGCCGGCACCGATCGTCGATCCAGTCACCGCGATCCGCAGCGGCTGATTCAATTTGCCCTGCTGAATTCCATATTGCTCCTCCAGTGCGCGGATCTTCGTCTCAATCTCCGCCGCCGTGCAGGACTCCGGAAGAGT
Source organism: uncultured Lentisphaeria bacterium (assembly GCA_905197955.1). GTDB lineage: Bacteria > Verrucomicrobiota > Lentisphaeria > Victivallales > UBA1829 > UBA1829. Next base: position 36,625 of record CAJKAR010000033.1, read on the forward strand.
CTCCAACACAGAGGCAAAATCCGCCACGCTTCTGCGTATCATATCATCAGAAAGGAACTTTTTCAAAGCCTTTGCATCATATTCCACATTTTCCGGAGTCCGGAAGAAGTAATTCCAGTGGGCGACATCCGCAAAGGTCTTGGTCCGACTGTGCATCAGCTCCGCCACCTTGTCCAGCAGCGGACTGCCTACCGCCTCCGGACAGAACTTCTCCAGATACGGAGCAATCCGTTCCATAAACTCCTCACGGGAAAGCTCCGCGATATAGAGAGCATTCATATTTGTCAGCTTCACGATATCAAACTGCGCCGGAGAACGGAGAGCACGCTCAATCGTAAACGCCTCCACCAGCTCCTCTTTCGACATTTTCTCCCGATCATCTCCCGGCGACCATCCGAGCAGCGAAAGATAATTGAACAGCGCCTGCGCCATGAATCCCTTCTCCCGGAAATCCCCGACGAAAGCATCCCCGTCACGCTTGCTGTACGGCTTTCCCGCCTTGTTCACAATCATCGGCAGATGCGCATACTGCGGAGGCGTAAATCCAAGCGCCTCAAACAGGAACAGATGACGATAGGTGTTTTCCACATGATCGTCACCGCGCACAATGTGCGTCACGCGCTGCTGCATGTCGTCATAAACATTCGCCAGATGAAACACCGGACTGCCGTCGCTGCGGACAATAATAAAATCCTTCATGCTGTCCAGCGGCTTCGCCAGCTCCCCTTTGACCAGGTCGTGATAAAACACCTCGCGACGGAGAAACACAAGCGCCGATGCATTTTCAATCGTTTTCTTTTCCTGCGGATTCGCCGGAAGCGCCTTCCGGGTTTCCTCATCCAGACGGAAAAGAACGGTTCCATCGGCTCCAAGCACCTCAAGATCCTTGAATCCCGCCAGAGATGCGGCATTCTCCACCGTCTTGCCTTTCGGACTGACCGTATTGTACGCAACCCCCGCCTGATTGATCTGAACAGCCGATCCCGGAGCCAGCTCAATCCGGACAGTCCCCACCGGACGGACAAATTTCATGCCATCGCAATCATACGGCAGCTTGAAAAGAACAGGAGAATGCTCCTCCGCCGGATTCAGTTTATACGCATATCCGGTCTCCATCAGCTTTGCAGCGGCCTGCTTGTGAAGCTCGCTCTGCTTCGTCTGATACATGATTTCCTCATCGTAATCCAGCCCCAGCCACTTCATGCATTCGAGAAGTTTATCGATGGCATCCTGCGTGGAACGTTCCAGATCGGTATCCTCAATGCGGAGCAGAAAAGTACCTTTGTTGTGACGGGTCGCAAGCCAGTTGAAGATGGCTGTGCGAATGTTTCCGATGTGCACCTGTCCGGTCGGGGACGGCGCAAAACGAGCTCTGAAATCCATATAACTCTCCTAAAATAAAAACTTTGCCGGGGAAATTTCTTCCTCAGCAAAGCGTTGATTGACAAACTGTTTCTGTATTGATTACCGAAGGCTGATCGCTGCTTCCAGCTGTGCCTTCGCGTTGTTCATCTCAACGACGGAGGATACCAGGTTTCCTTCTGCCGTAACCAGATCGTTCTGTGCTTCATTCAGACGAGTCAGTTCGGCGTTACCGGCCTTGTATTCTTCTTCGACCAGGTCTCGAGTCTGTTTTGTCAGTTCATACGTTTTCTGATACAGCTTCACCTGTTTGAGATTGGTAATGTAATTGTCGTATGCGGTACGGACATCTGTGATTACGGTAATCCAGGTTTCCGTCAGGTTGTATTCCGCCTGCGCCATTTCCGCCTGAGCGGCTCTGGCATTGAAGTAGGTGTTTCCGCCTTCGAACAGATTCCACGACGCAACACCGCCATAGCTCAGGACTCCATTGCCGTACTTGGATCCGACTGTGCTCAAACCGGAATCCAGATTCTTCGAAAGATTGCGGTTTCTCGAATAGGAAAGAGAGTAGTTGGCACTGAAAGTCGGACCAAACGCACAAAGACTTGCCCAGAAGGAGAACTTCGCAGCTTCCAGTCTTTCCCGGTACGCGCGGAGGTCAGGACGATTCGCAAGAGCGGTATCAAGATAGATGGAAATATCCGGCAGGACTTCTCCATCGGCAGACGGCATATCGGGGAACATCACATCCTCCGGAATGTTGCCGTCGGTCAGACCGAGCAGAGCGGCAAGCACATATTTGTTCGCAGCGTAGTTGTACTGCGCGGTAATCAGAGAGCTTTCTCCGTTGTTGTAGCGGATCTTGAAGTTGAGAACATCGCTCAAAGGCACGGCTCCAGCCTCGAATTTGATCTGAGTATCCTTCAGAAGATCGGCACTGTAGTTCATATCAGCAATCGCGATCCGCTGCTGAGCGGCGGCGAGCATCACGTCGTTATAGGCATAGGCGACGGCACGGAGAAGAAGACGTCTTGCATCGTCCTCATCGGCGATGGAGGCCTTCCATGAATGACGGGCGGAAAGCATATTCATTTCACGGACAAAGCTGTCAAAGATCAGCCAGCTTCCGGAAAGCTCCGGAGTATAGCTTTCCCCCTGGGTTCTCGTCCGGGAATAGTTGTGCGTCGCATAGGTGCGGCTGAAATTCTGTCCGATGCTGAAGGATGCATTGAGCGTCGGGTAATAGGAGGCAAAGCTCTGATAGTATCTAGCACGGGCGGCGGCAATCGCAAAATATTTGGTTTTGAAGCTCGGATTATTGTCCAGAGCAATATTCTGTGCCTCTTCCAATGTCAGGTATTTCAGATTTTTGGGCAGCACGCATTTTTCCTTTTCGGTCAATGTCGTATAGCTGTTTTTGTTCACCGCCTCGAACGGTTTTTTGTAGGAGGCGCAGCTGGTGAACACCATAGTCGCCATCGCAGACGTCAGCAGAAGGTAGATTGCATTTTTTTTCATTCTTTCCGTCCCAAATTAAACTGTTGAACAAGGCCGCCTGTTTTTGTATTCTCCCCGGCCAGCAAAAAGCATCTCTCTCTTTATCTGCATAAGATACACTCTTTCCCTGCATTCTGCAAATCAAAAACGATTTATTTTTCATGAAAAACAAAAAATTCATGCAGTCTAAGAATTAACAGTTCTTAAAAATATAGGTTCCAATGAAAGAAGAATCATGCAAAGCCGGCCTCGGCAAGGCGCTCTTCGCGATGGAGTCCGGCGACCGCAATCTCGTTTAGACGGCGGAAAAGACCGCCTTCCCGGGAGACAAGCTCCTCATACGTTCCGCTTTCCACCACGCTGCCGCCATCCATGACAAGAATGCGATCCGCGTTACGGAGTGTATTCAATCGATGGGCTATCACCAGAACGGTCCGGTCCCGGCTGAGAGCATCAAAACTCTGCTGAATCAGCGCCTCGCTCTCCGGATCAAGAGCACTGGTGGCCTCGTCCAGAATCACGAAACGGCTCGGAAGCAGGAGACAGCGGGCAATCGCAAGACGCTGACGCTGTCCGCCGGAAAGCCGGGAACCGCCCTCGCCTACCCGGAAATGGAGCTGTCCGGGAAGATCCTTTACAAATTCCCAGGCCTGTGCACGCCGCAGTGCATCAATCATCTCCTCCTCCGTGGCGGAGGCGTTCACCAGACGGAGATTGTCAAAAATCGTCATATCAAACAGATACGGATCCTGAAGAACCACTCCGAACAGCATTCGGTACTCCCGGAGAGGCAGCTCCCGAATATCCTTGCCATCCAGCAGAATCGCTCCCGATGAGGGATCGTAAAAACGCATCAGCATGTTCGTGATCGTGGTTTTGCCGCATCCGCTCCGTCCGACCAGCGCCACGGTCTCGTTCCGATGCAGTTCAAACGAAACATCCTTCAACACCTTTTTCTCTGCTATGTATCCGAATGAGACGTTCCGGAACTCCAGCGTTTCCGGTTCCGTATCCGGCATGACCGCTCCGGGAAGCTCCGGCACATCGGAACGGGTATCCAGAATGGTAAAAAGCTGATCGAACGCCACGCGCGTTGCCGTAAACTGACTGTACACGTTGCTGAGCGCATTGATGATCCCGATCAGCGAGGCCTGATAGCCGATAAACGCCACCAGCACTCCGACCTGATATCCGTGATGCAGAATCTGCCACGCTCCGCCGACCACGACAAATGCGGTCAGCCAGTAGCCGATGCCTTCTGTGACGAAGTTGAACTTCATCGTCTCAATGACGCCGGCGATCCAGCGTTCCTGCGCCGTCCAGACCTGAGACTCAAATTCGTTCTGCACACGATCCTCCATGGAATACGCCTGAATCGTCTTGTAGCCGTGGAGCCGGTCCATAATGATCTCCGTCACGCGCATCTGCGCCTGCGCCGCCGCTTCGCTCCGCCGATAGATGCGCGGGGCAAGTTTATGTGCGGTAAACACATAGCAGATCGCTCCAAAGACGATCACAAGAGTCAGGGACCACGAAAAATAAAAACAGACAATGATGCTGAAAAACAGTCCTGTCACATGCAGCGAAAGAGTCTGCATGACCGTCTGAATAAACAGTCCAAGCGCATTGATGGAACTCCCGAACACCCGCTCATACAGAAAACCCGATGGGAAACGGCTGTGAAACGACAGACACAGATGCTGAAGATGTCCGAACGAAAGCGCCCTCAGCTTGAACACCACCGACTGCTGCACACGATAAATCCCCCTCATCGCAATATACCACAGTCCCATCCGGCTGAACTGCACGATCACAAAAATCCCCGCGGCCGCAAGCGCCAGCACCATATTCTTTGCCGGAATCGCCGTATCAATCACATATTTCGGAAAAAGCGGCATCAGCGCAACCGCAATTCCGGCAAGCGCCACGCAGATCATGGAAAAGATAATCTTCCACTTGAACGGAGATACCAGAGGATGAAACCGTTCATAAATATCATGCCACCGATATTGAGTCACCTGCATCTTATCGACAGAAAACTGGTCCTCGCCGCCCTGCATCTCACTCATTCCACAACCTCATGAATTTCTGTTTGAAACAACGCTCCGCAGGAAATAATCTACCATGCCTCCGGAATTATGCAATCGAACCTCTCCGGAAAAACCTTCAGAAAAATTTCCGAAAAAACAAAAAAACAACGTTGCAGGAAAGAACTTACGGATATATATTCCTCTGGTATGATATTGTTTGAGACGCTTCAACGAGAAAGACTGAAAAAATGACAAGAAGAATCTGTTTGGTCCTCCTGTTCGCGGGACTGGTTTCCGGGTGGTTTCTCTCCTCGGCTCCGGAAGCCCAGGCGATCGACCCTGTCACCATCGCGATTCTCACCCCAATCGCCATCAAAGCTGCCCAGATCGCAGCTCCCTACGTCATCAAAGGGCTGAGCAATATGGGAAAAGCCTCCCTGAAAATTTTTCCGGACATGCTGAATATCTTCAAACTGCCGATCGGTATCGGCATGACTCTGCTTGCGTGGCCGTTCCCTGGATGTTTTGTCAAAGGACTCTCCTATACCGTACAGGGGTTTCTTGCTCCGTTTAAATTGGTTTTCCATACCATCATGATCCCAGTGGCGGCATTTGGAATCAATGTAAATTAGCGGGGCTCAGGATGAGTCTGCCCAGACGGGATTACAATTACGAGTGGATGCTGCGCGACTGGTATGGGCGCGATCGGGCACAATCCGAAATCGCGGCAAAACAGGCCCCGCCGAAAGCACTCTCCGATGCGCTCGACAATGCCCTCAAAACCATGATTCCGCAATCAAAACTGGCCATTACACAGATTCAGGGATGCTGGCTTGAGATTGCCGGAGCGGTCAATGCAAAACACTGTACGCCTTCCTTTATCCGCGAAGGGATTCTGCATATCGAGATCTCGCATCCTGCCTTCCGCATGGCGATCGATACGCCGAAAATACGAGAGCTTCTCCTCTCCCGGATTCATCAGAAGTTTGGAAACCAGATCTGCTCCGGCTTGAGATTCATTCCCGCCGGCCGCAGAGGACCGGGACGCTCCTGAGAATATTCCGGAACCATCAATTCCGCACTCAAGGGAAGCAGCTTCCCCCTCTCCTTCTGTCAGATGCTGGAGTGGACAGAAAAGGCTGATATCATACAGCATCACAAGGTTCGGTCAAGTCCGGACGTTCACCATTTTTCCCCCCGCGAATTTCATCGGAAACAGGATGCTGTTTAGAGAGATCTATTTTATTAGACTTATCTAAAAAAGCAGCTTGACTTTTCTATGGGATCATGTATATTTTTTTATTAGAATAAACTAATTAAAAAACATTTTTTTGTTCTTCCCCTCTCTGGCGGAAGGAAAAAAGAAAGGAGAGATTCCCATGGAAAAAACAGAGGTTTTCTCGCTGAATAAACTGGAAATCGGCAGGAATGCCGTTCTGATCCGTCTGGACGGGAAACTGAGGAAAAAGAAAAAGTTTGCGGATATCGGTCTTGTCGCCGGGACCTCGCTGCAAATGGAGGGAAAGGCGCCGTTCGGCGGACTCCTGCGCATCAAGGTGATGGGAAGCAGCATCTCCATTCACTCGGAAGATGCAGAACACATTCTGGTAGGCAACGCATAAAAAGGATTCAATTTCAGATGAACAAGGTTTTCAGAATCGCACTTGCCGGCAATCCGAACTGCGGCAAAACGACCATTTTCAATCAGCTGACCGGCACAAGACAGCATGTCGGAAATTATCCCGGGGTCACGGTGGAACGGAAAATCGGCAGGTTTCAACTGGAAGAGCTTTCTGTGGAAATTGTCGATCTGCCCGGAATCTACAGTCTCTCCTCGTCCTCGCCGGAGGAGAAGGTGGCGTTCCAGGAACTGATGTCGCCCGGAATCGACCTGATCCTGAATGTGGTTGATGCCTCAATTCCTCAGCGCAGTCTCTATTTGACCACTCAGCTGACGGAACTCGGAATTCCCATGCTGATCGTCTTCAATATGATGGATGAAGCGCGCGAAAAAGGACTTCAGTTTCAGATCCGCAAAATCGAAGAATATTTCGGAGCGGAAATCGTACAGACGGTCGGATCCAGAGGCGGCGGCATGGATCATCTCCGGGAGAGCATCGGAAAAGCTCTTCTCTCCGAACACCCCCATACGCCGGCAACGCTCCATTACGGAAACGCCGTTGACGAAGCGATCGCCGGACTCGTCAAGGAAATCGACTCGAATCCGTCGCATCCCTGCGGACACATTCCCGCCCGCTGCATCGCCATCAAACTGCTGGAAAATGATGATTCCATCCGTCAAATGCCGGAATTCGAACCGTATCTCCCCGCAGCCGAACAGCAGCGCAGGCATCTGGAGGAAAAACATGCCATTGAAAGCGAAACTTTCATGGCGGACTGCCGCTATGGAATCATCTCGGGCATCTGCCGTTCCACAGTCAAAAGCACTCCGGTGAAGCGTCAGCAGATTTCCGATCAGATCGACAAGGTCATGACCAGCAAATTCATCGGCCTGCCGATCTTCTTTCTCATCATGCTTCTGACCTTCTGGTTCACGTTTACCTGCGCCCAGCCCTTCATGGATCTGATTGAAGCGCTGTTCGGGAAGCTCACCGACGGCGTCAATGCCGTCTGGCCGGAAGGAAAGCTGGACTTTCTCCGAGCCCTGCTGGCGGACGGCATCATCGGCGGAGTCGGCGGAGTTCTGGTCTTTCTGCCGAATATCGTCTTTCTGTTTCTTGCCATTGCCTTTCTGGAGGACAGCGGTTACATGGCGCGTGCCGCGTTCGTCATGGATGGATTCATGCGGAAGTTCGGACTGCACGGCAAAAGTTTCATTCCTCTGCTCCTCGGCTTCGGCTGCACCGTTCCGGCGATCATGGCGACCCGGAGCATCGAATCGGAAAAGGACCGCATGACCACCATCATGGTTCTTCCCCTCATGAGCTGCGGAGCCAGACTGCCGATCTATTCGCTGATCATCCCGGCCTTTTTTGTTCCCCGGTATCAGGCGTGGGTCATGTGGCTCATCTACCTTATCGGAGTCGTGATCGCGATGATCGGCGCCCGGCTGCTGAAATCCACGCTGTTCAAAGGCGATGGAGAAGTCTACATCATGGAACTGCCGCCCTACCGCATGCCCACGCTGAAAAGCATCCTCATCCACATGTGGGAGCGCAGCGCGATGTATCTCCGGAAAGCCGGAACCATCATTCTAGCCGCCTCCATTGTGCTCTTCATCGCGAACACATATCCGAAAAAGGAGTCCTTCAGCACGGACTACTCCGCCCGGATCCAGCAAATCGAACAGAACACAGCTCTGAGCAAAGAATCCAAAGAGGAACAGTGCATCGCGCTTGAAGAACAGAAAAAGGCGGAAGAACTCGCCTATACGATCTCCGGCAGAGTGGGCAAGGCTTTGGAACCGGTGTTCCGACCGCTCGGATTCGACTGGAAAATCTCCACGGCGCTGATCGGAGCCCTTGCGGCAAAAGAGGTGTTTGTCTCCCAGCTCGGAATCCTCTACGCCGTCGGAGACGCCGATGAGACTTCGACTCCGTTGAAGGAACATCTCGTGGAAAATTATACTCCGCTCCAGGGCTTCTGCATCATGCTGTTCTGTCTGCTCTCGATTCCGTGCATGGCGACCATCGCGATCGTCCGCAGAGAGACAAACTCCTGGAAAATGGCTATGGGACAGGCCGCCGGACTTCTGCTCTGCGCCTATCTGCTGACTTTTCTAGTCTATCAGATCGGCTCCGCGCTCCGGATCGGAACGAGCCTTCTCTCATAACCAGCGGGGACGGGACCAGAAACGGATCTCCTCTTTCATATTCGGAATCTGGCGCATCAGATCGGCAAACTCGGCGCGCCAGAACCGTTCCGTCCCCCAGTCCGGGAAGGTCTCGGCAAAGCGGAGATCGTTTCTCTGCATCGCGCACCACGAAAGAAAGTAAAGCATACGCATCGCACGAAGACACTCCACAGCGCCAAAGGACGATTCATCCAGTTCCAGAAAAAGAGTATATCCCTCCAGAATGGCGCGAACCTCTTCCGGACAGCGCGAAGGGGAATCCGGCAGAAGCATCCAGAGGTCCTGAACCGGAGGACCATTCAGCATGTCGTCAAAGTCAATCAGAATCAGTCCTTCGTCTGGACGCTGAAGAATGTTCGCCCGGTGGAGATCCCCGTGCAGACGCAGAAAAGAGTCTTCCGCAGGAAATGCACCGGCAGAGATCTCCGCGATTTCATCACAAATCTCCGTAAAGCGCCGGAAAAGCGCCTCATGCGGGAAACATCCGTCGGCAAGACGGCCGATCACAGATTCAATCATCGAAAACGGTTCGAGGACAAGACGGTTCTCCGCCGCATGACGTGCTCCTGTCATATGCAGCCGGGAAACGAGTGTTCCAACCTGTTTCAAATCCTCAGCAGACTCAAAAGAGACATCGCGTCCGCGCCTCTTCGGAAAAACAGCGAACGGAATCTCCTCGAACCATCCGAGGGTAGACCCCTCCGTCAGTTCATACGGCGGCACCACAGCCACACCCGAATCCGCACACTCCCATAAATAATCATGCTCTTCCAGAATCGCCTCGGCAGTCCAGCGCCCCGGACGGTAAAACTTCACAACCAGATGTTCCCCCCCAACGGTCTGTATCTCGTAAACCCGGTTGATGTAGCTGTGGAACGCAGAAGCAAATCCACTTAACTCGCACTCCAGAGCGGACTCCAGCACAGGAAGAAATGCCTCCGGAGTCAGAAAATCAAAATCAGCACACATCCGAAACTCTGCACTTAAAATAAAAAAATCCGCTTTCCGGGCATCCCTGACACCCGCGGCGGAATGGAACTTTCTCTACTCAAAAAAAACAAGGGAGTCCGATTTCCGGGCTCCCTCCCTGTGAAACGGTATGTTATTCGGCGATGGCGACAACGTCATCCGCCTGAAGACCTTTTTCACCTTTGGAGACAACGAATTCAACCGACTGCCCCTCTTTCAAAGTCCGGTAGCCATCCGATTTGATCGAGCTGTAATGAACAAAGATGTCTCCACCCTGTTCACGCTCAATGAAACCAAATCCTTTGGCATTGTTGAACCATTTGACTTTTCCTTTTTCCTTGTCTGCCATTTTTCTCTCCTGCTTTCCTTTCAAAATACTTTGACTGCTTTTCCGAAAATATTCTTCATTCCGGAAAAACAGAGCGGAAACCCAAGTTTCCCGTCTCTATTAATTATGCAACAGAAACTCGTTTTTGTGAAGAGGGAAAAACAGAAAAAAACGAAAAAAAATCCTGATTTTCCAATTTTTTCAAGATTTTTTCAAAGGAAAACCATTTTTTTCTAAAAAAAGCCCGCTTTTTATCTCTTCCTTATTGCAGAAAAAAACCGGAAAACACATTCTGAGAAAAACAGGACATCCGCAGCGGAAAAAGAAAAACCGCCGAAGATCCAGCCGCATTCCGACTGTACCATCGGCGGACGATACTTTCACGAGTCTGCAAGGAGTTAGCCGATCGAAACGCCGCTGGGGAAATCCGGCTGATCCACCGTCACCAGACTCAACCGGTCACCGGTTCCAGCCGCCAGAAGCATTCCGAAGGACTCGACTCCGCGGATCTTTGCAGGCTTCAGATTCGCAATAATGACGATGATCTTTCCGACCAGCTCCTCCGGCTTGTAAAATTTTGCAATTCCGGAAACGATCTGCCGTTTTTCCGATCCGACCTCCAGCTGAAGACGCAGAAGTTTTTCGGTCCCTTCCACCTTGTCCACCGCCAGAACTTTTGCGGTTTTGAGCTGAACTTTCGCAAAGTCGTCGATGGAAATTGCCACGCCCTCCGGGACAGCGGCTTTTGCAGATTCTCCAGCCTTCTTTTTCGGTTCGGCCTTTTTCGGTTCGGCCTTCGGAAGTTCCGGAGATTCGAGCTGAATCCGCGGGAAAAGAGCATCAATATCGGAAATGCGCTGTCCGGGGACAAGGCCGCCGGCATTTCTCAAATCCTCAAAACTGAATTCCCCGGAGACGCCGAGAGTTTTCAGCAGAAGCGCCATTTTTTCCGGCATGACCGGCTGAAGCAGTCCGGCAACGATGCGCAGTGTTTCGGAAGCCACATACAAAACGGTACCGAGCCGTTCCATCTCGCCTTTTTTCGCGAGGGTCCACGGGGCGGTCTGCTCCATGTAGCGGTTCGCAGCGCGCACGACGTTGATCACCTGTTCGATTCCGCGGTCAAGACGCAGTTCCCGAACAGATTTTTCCATGGCGTCCACCGCTTCGGCGACCTGACCATAGAGCTGTTTGTCCACCATTTCCAGGATGCCGGGCGCGGGGATTTTGCCGTCGAAATAACGAATCGTGAGTTTCACCGCGCGGCTGAGCATGTTGCCGAGGTCGTTTGCAAGATCGCTGTTGTAACGGGAGACAAACGCCTCCTCGGAAAACGAAGCATCCTGTCCGAGCGACATCTCCGAAAGCAGGAAGTAGCGGAACGCATCCACGCCGTATTTTTCCGCCATATCCATCGGATTGACGACGTTGCCGCGGGACTTGCTCATTTTATCCTTGCCGATCAGCCACCAGCCGTGGGCAAGAATCGTCTGCGGCGGTTCGAGTCCGATCGCCTTCAGCATGGTCGGCCAGTAAACCGTATGCGTCGTAAGAATATCCTTGCCGATCAGGTGATGGGCATTCTTCCAGTATTTTTCAAAATTCGCCTGATCTTTCCCGTAGCCGATCGCGGAAATGTAGTTGATCAGAGCGTCGAACCAGACATAGCAGACATAATCCTTGTCGAAGGGCAGCTCAATTCCCCATGAAAGACGGGATTTCGGACGGGAGATGCAGAGATCCTCCAGCGGTTTCTTCAGAAAGCCGAGCGTTTCGTTTGCACGGTACGCAGGAAGAATAAAGCCGGGATGCGTCTTGATGTAGTCGATGAGCCATTCCTGATAACGGCTCATACGGAAGAAGTAGTTCGATTCGACGATTTCATTGGTCGGCCGATGGCAGTCCGGACAGAGATTGCCGTCCACGAGGTCCTTGTCCGTAAAGAAGCGCTCGCAGGGAACGCAGTAGTGCCCCTGATATTCCGCCTTGTAGATGAGATCACGGTCGTAGAGATCCTGAAGGACCTTGCGGACGATCTCTTTGTGACGCTCCTCGGTCGTGCGGATGAAGTCATCGTTTTTGATGCCGAGTTTTTTCCAGAGCTCCTGAAAACGGACCACGGTGGTGTCGCACTGTTCGATCGGGGTCATATTGTGTTCCGCGGCGGCTTTCTGGACTTTCTGTCCGTGTTCGTCGGTTCCGGTCAGGAACCAGACGTCCTCACCCATCGCGCGATGGTACCGGGTGACAACATCTCCGAGAATCGTGGTGTAAGCGTGGCCGATGTGCGGCTTGTCGTTCACATAATAAATAGGCGTAGTCAAATAAAACGACGACATAACAGCTCCTTTTTGTTAAAAATCATGTCAATAAAATATAACACAACTTGAGGAATATGCCACTTGGATATACATTAACGCATCATAAAAAAACAGAAAATAGAAGGAATCGACAATGAAAGAACCTGTCAAACACTCCGAACTGCCCGTCGAAATGACCTGGGACCTCTCCAAAATGTACGCCTCCCTGGAGGACTGGGAAAAGGATTTCCGGAAGATTGATCCGCTCGTCAGAAAACTGCTTGCGTTCAAGGGAAAACTCGGCGACTCCCCTGCGACTCTCGCCGCCGCGTTCAAAGCGGAAGATGACCTCGGATACCTGCTCGAAAAACTGCATACGTTTGCCCATCTGCGCTCGGATGAGGATACCGGCATCTCCGAAAACCGCGGCAGAGTCGACCGCATTCTCTCCAAATCCGCCGAAATCGAAGGGGCTACCGCATGGTTCGAACCGGAAATCATGGCGATCGACCGGAAAAAATTCAAGGAATTTGCGAAATCGCCTGAGCTTAAATTCTACAAACTGACGCTGAAACGTCTGGAAGCCGACCGGCCGCATACGCTCTCCGAAAGTGAGGAGCGTGTGCTCGGACTCTCCTCGGAAGTGTTCGCGGGACCATATAAGACGTTCTCGGTCATGAACGATGCCGATCTGCAGTTTCCCGTCGTCCGGGATGCGCAGGGCGGCGAGGTCCGACTCACGCACGGCAACTACATCAAGCTGCTGGAATCCTCCGATCGCGAAGTCCGAAAAGGGGCGTTCCATGGGATGTACTCCACCTACGAACAGTTCAAAAACACGTTTGCGGCGATCCTTGACACCGCCGTCCGAACTCATACGGTCGAAGCGAAACTCCGGAAGTTCAAATCCGCTCTGGAAGCCTCTCTGCACGAGGATGCCGTCCCGGTCACGGTTTACAACTCGCTCATCGACACGGTTCACGACAGCATCGAACCGCTCTACGACTATTTCAAATTCCGCGCAAAACGTCTCGGTCTCAAGAAGCTCGACATGTACGACATTCATTGTCCGCTGGTTCCCGAGGATGCCGTCGAAGTCCCCTGGGAGGACGCGGTACGGCAGGTCAAAGCAGCGCTCCGTCCGCTGGGAGATCTCTACTGCTCCATTCTCGACCGCGCGTTCACCGAGCGATGGATCGACATCCCCGAAGCCAAAGGCAAACGTTCCGGAGCATATTCCAGCGGCTGTTATAAATATCCGCCCTACCTGCTTCTGAACTATTCCGGAACGCTTGACAGTGTCTTCACGCTGGCGCATGAGCTTGGCCACTCCCTGCACTCCTATTTCTCGGATCAGGCAAACGATTACCACTATGCGGGCTACCGGATTTTTGTAGCGGAAGTTGCTTCTACGACAAACGAAATTCTGCTCCAGCATCATTTGGTCTCTCAGACGAAGAACAAGGCGGAAAAAGCGTATCTGCTGAATCATCTGATTGATACGATCCGCGGTACGCTGTTCCGTCAGACCATGTTTGCGGAATTCGAACGGGACATTCACGCCATGGCGGAAGCGGGGGAACCGCTCACGGCGGATACTCTCTCGGCTCATTACTTCGAGCTCAATAAACGGTATCACGGTCCCGGAGTAGAACCCGACAACGCGATCCGTTACGAATGGGCGCGCATTCCGCATTTCCATTATGACTTTTATGTTTACAAATATGCGACAGGCATCTCCGCCGCGCTGGCGCTCTCCAAAAAGATTCTTGCGGGCGACACGGAAGGATATCTGCGTTTCCTGAAGGCGGGAGACTCTAAAGAGGTCATCGACATCATGAAAGATGCCGGCGTTGATTTCACATCTCCCGCCCCGGTACGCGATGCCATGAGCATTTTTGCTGAACAGGTGAAAGAGCTGAAAAAGTGCCTGAAGTAAATTTTTCCGCTTCTCTGGCTCTGCCAAGCGGATGGATCCTGCCGTCACGGGTTCTGCTTTCTCCGATGGAGGGGATTCAGACCCCGGCGTTTGTTCGTGCGGCAACGGCTCTTCGGCTGGTCGATTTCTGGATCACCCCGTTTTATTCGGTTTCGCCGGATGCGGTCCCATCAAAACAGGTTTTGAAACGCCGTTTCGCCCCCTATTTTGAAACGGGACTGCCGTTTGCGGTTCAGCTGATCGGCCATGCACCCGCAGAACTGGCGGCATGTGCGGCGCATCTGGAAGAAATCGGGGTAAAGGCGATCAATCTCAATCTGGCGTGCCCCTCAAAAACGGTTCTCGGACACGGAAACGGCGGAGCTCTGCTGAAAAATCCCGATGCGGTAAATTCAATCGTTGCTGAAGTCAAAAAAGCGATTTCCGCACATATTTCACTCAGCGTCAAGCTCCGCGCAGGATACGATTCCGATGCGGAACTGAAAAATCTGATTGCCGCGGTCGAAGACGCCGAACTCATTGTGTTTCATTATCGCACGGTTCTGGAGATGTATCATCCCATCGCAAACGGACTGGAGAGACTCAGAAAAGCTGTCGAATCGGCAAACAACATATCGGTCATCGGTAATGGCGATATTCAGTCCCCCGGCGATGCCCGTCGCATGGTTCAGGAAACAGGATGTGCCGGCGTTGCTCTCGCGCGCTTCTTCCTGAAAAATCCCGGCATTCTGAATGCAATCCGGAATGGAGAACCGCCCTCCCCTGCAACAAGTCGACGTGCCATGCTCTCCGAAATGAGAACCTGCAATTCTGAACTTGGTCCTCTGCTGGAATTCGCCAGAACAGGGATGGAACAGGAGGAATTCCGCTCATTCCTGCTTGAACTCGGTATCAGTAAGAAACAAAAATCCGTAGAAAAATCCTGTTAGAACACTAATTTATGTGAGCTTTTGCATGAAAGGCAAAAGCGGATCAAAAGTTTGGGGAAAGTGGGGTGCGCGAGGGGAGAAGAACAGCTTTTCAAAGCGGTTTGCTCCCCTCGCATTCTCTTTCAGTAATCTTTTGTGCTACGCTATTTTACTTTTCAAAGGTTCCGTGCTCCGCACGGCCAGCGTCTCGCCGCTGGACCGCGACAAGGACACTGTCCTTGACCC
>CAJKAR010000034.1 GCA_905197955.1 uncultured Lentisphaeria bacterium
AAAAAATGCGAGGGGAGAAAACCGCTTTGAAAAGCTGTTCTTCTCCCCTCGCGCTCCCCTCTTTTCCCAAACTTCTGACGCCTTTGCGATTCCCGCAAAGTCTCTCTCTTCGTTTTAGGAGATAATCAGTAATGAGACACAAAAAAAAGCGTCCCGCATTTTGTGCGGGACGCCCAATTGAATCAGCTTTGCAGAACTGACATGAATTACATCATGCCGCCCATGCCGCCCATTCCACCCATTCCGCCCATGCCGCCTTCGGGCATCGGGGAAGCTTTCTTCTCTTCCGGAGCATCCGTGATGAGGCACTCGGTTGTGAGAAGGAGCCCGGAGATGGAAGCCGCATTCTGGAGAGCAGAACGTGTAACCTTCTTCGGGTCGATGATACCGGCCTTGAGCATATCGACGAACTCGCCGCTGGCGATATCGAAACCGGCATTGCCTTTGCCTGCGAGAACTTCCTTGACGATCACGCTGCCTTCGTATCCGCCGTTGGAAGCGAGTGTACGGAGGGGCTCTTCAATCGCGCGGAGGATGATGTCAACACCGACAGCCTCGTCGCCGGTCAGCTTGAGAGCTCTAGCCGCGGAGGAAGCACGGAGAAGTGCCACACCGCCGCCGGGGACAATACCTTCATCGACAGCTGCGCGTGTTGCATGCAGAGCATCTTCGACGCGAGCTTTCTTTTCCTTCATTTCCGTCTCGGTAGCGGCACCGACGTTGATGACGGCTACGCCGCCTGCGAGCTTGGCAAGACGTTCCTGAAGTTTTTCACGATCATAATCGCTGGTGGTCTCTTCGATCTGTTTGCGGATCTGATGGACACGTCCGAGGATGTCGGCCTGTTTGCCGGCGCCTTCGACGATCGTGGTGTTTTCCTTGTCAACGGTAACGCGTTTTGCACGTCCGAGTTTGTCAAGTCCGACAGACTCCAGCTTGATGCCGAGGTCTTCAGAAATCAGCGTACCGCCAGTCAGGATCGCGATATCTTCGAGCATCGCTTTTCTGCGATCGCCGAATCCAGGAGCCTTGACCGCGCAGACATTCAGAATGCCGCGCATCTTGTTGATGACGAGTGTTGCAAGAGCTTCGCCTTCGACATCTTCCGCGATGATGAGCAGGGGTTTGCCGCTCTTCGCCACAGTCTGGAGGACAGGGAGAATGTCGTTGAGGTTGCTGATCTTCTTTTCGAAGATAAGAATGTAAGCATCGTCGAGCTGGCACTCCATGGCTTCCGCGTTGGAGACGAAGTACGGGGAGAGATATCCTTTGTCGAACTGCATACCTTCGACAACGTCAAGCGTGGTCTCGATGGTTTTGGCTTCTTCGACAGTGATGGTGCCGTCTTTGCCGACCTTGTCCATAGCATCAGCAATGATTTTTCCGATTTCGGAATCGCCGTTTGCGGAAATCGTGGCGACCTGGGCAACCTGCTCGCTCTCGGAAACATCCTTTTTGATTTTGTCGAGTTCTTTGACAATGGCTTCCACAGCCTTGTCGATACCGCGTTTGAGGCTCATCGGATTGGCGCCGGCGGTGACGTTCTTGAGGCCCTGTTTGAAGATGGCTTCTGCAAGAACGGTCGCTGTTGTGGTACCGTCACCGGCGATGTCGCTGGTCTTGCTGGCGACTTCGCGGACCATCTGAGCACCCATGTTCTGATAGGGATTCTGGAGTTCGACTTCCTTCGCGACGCTGACACCGTCCTTGGTGATGGTCGGGGAACCGAATTTCTTGTCGAGAACGACATTGCGTCCTTTGGGTCCGAGAGTGGTCTTCACTGCCGCACTGAGCTGTTCCACACCGGAAAGAAGCTGACGACGAGCTTCATCATTGAACAAAAGTTGTTTCGCTGCCATAATATGTAATCTCCTGATATGATTTTTGTTGAGAATTAGCCGATGACCGCAAGGATGTCGCTGGCGCTGACAATCTTGTATTCTTCATCGTCGTATTTGACTTCCGTTCCGCCGTATTTGCTTGTGAGAACGACATCGCCGACTTTCACATCAAACGGAATTTTGTTTCCTTTATCATCCAGTTTGCCTGTTCCGAGCGCGATGACCTTGGCTTCCTGCGGTTTCTCCTTGGCTGAATCCGGAATCAGAATTCCGCCTTTGACCTGTTCCGCAACTTCAATCGCCTGGACAAGCACTCTGTCGCCGAGAGGTTGAATCTTCACACTTTTCATTCATTGACTCCTTAGTTTTTAGTTGTTCTCTGAAAGAAAACTTAGTTTCAGTATAAAAAGGAAACCGGATCACGATCATCCGGTTTCCCGTGTTTCATGCACTCTTATTTGTCGTCATCGACGATTTCGGCATCCACAACTCCGTCATCTTTCTTTCCGGAGTCCGCCGCGCCCGCATTCGGAGCTCCCTGCTGGGCTCCGGCCGCATTCTGCGCCTGCTGCTGTTTGTAGATCTCCTCGCCGAACTTCATAAGGCGCTCCTCAAGTTCTTTCATGGAGGCCTTCATGCCTTCGACATCGTCCTTTTCGATCTCTTTTTTCAGTTTGTCAACCGATTCCTGAACAGCGTTCTTGGCATCCGCGGAGAGCTTGTCGCCGAGATCCTTAAGCTGTTTCTCGGTCTGATAGACCATCGAATCGGCTTTGTTCTTGACCTCGATTTTCTCTTTGGCGGCCTTGTCTTCGGCCTCGTGAGCCTTTGCATCGTTGACCATCTTCTGAATCTCTTCCTCGGAAAGTCCGCTGCTGGCGGTGATGGTGATCTTCTGCTCCTTGCCGGTGCCGAGATCCTTTGCGGTAACACTCAGGATACCGTTAGCATCAATATCGAAGGTAACCTCGATCTGCGGAACGCCGCGCGGTGCGGGAGCGATGCCGTCAAGACGGAATCTTCCGATCGACTTGTTGTCAGCAGCCATATTGCGCTCGCCCTGAAGAACGTGGATGTCAACGGAAGGCTGATTGTCGGCAGCCGTCGAGAAGACTTCGCTCTTCTTGGTCGGGATGGTCGTATTCCGTTCGATCAGCCGGGTGGTCACGCCACCGAGCGTCTCGATACCGAGAGAAAGCGGGGTGACGTCGAGCAGAACCACATCGTTGACTTCGCCGCCGAGCACGCCGCCCTGAATTGCAGCACCTGCCGCAACGACTTCATCGGGATTCACGCCTTTATGCGGATCTTTTCCGAAGATCGTCTTCGCAGTTTCCTGCGCCTTCGGCATTCTTGTCATACCGCCGACGAGGATTACTTCGTTGATCTTGGATTTCGGAATACCGGAATCCTTGAGGCACGCTTCGCAGGGAGCGACCGTCCGCTGAAGCAGTCCGTCGCAGAGTTTTTCGAGCTGAGCGCGTGTCAGGGTCTGCTGCATGTGCAGAGGACCGCTCTGGTTCATCGTGATAAACGGCAGGTTGATCTCGGAGCTCATGCTGGACGAAAGTTCGATCTTCGCCTTTTCCGCAGCCTCTTTCAGACGCTGGAGTGCCTGAGGATCGTTACGCAGATCCACGCCGTTTTCTTTCTTGAATTCTTCCGCAAGCCAGTTGACAACGACTGTATCGAAGTCATCTCCTCCGAGGTGGGTGTCGCCGTTGGTGGCCTTCACTTCAAACACGCCGTCGCCGATTTCAAGGATGGAGATATCGAATGTACCGCCGCCAAGGTCGTACACGGCAATGACTTCCTCGTCTTTCGATTTATCCAGTCCGTAGGCAAGAGCCGCGGCGGTCGGTTCATTGATGATACGTTTCACATCAAGTCCGGCGATACGTCCGGCGTCTTTGGTCGCCTGACGCTGACTGTCGTTGAAGTAAGCGGGAACCGTGATGACGGCTTCGGTGATCTTCTCGCCGAGGAACGCTTCCGCATCCGCTTTGAGTTTCTGAAGGATCATCGCGGAGATTTCCGGCGGAGAGTAGGTTTTGCCGCCGGCAACAATTGCAACGTCGCCGTTCTTCGCTTCGGTCAGTTCATAAGGAACGCGCTCCGCGTCCGCTTTCGCTTCGGAATATTTCCGGCCCATGAAACGCTTCACGGAGAAAATCGTATTTTTCGGATTGGTCACAGCCTGACGTTTTGCCGTCTGCCCGACCAGACGCTCTCCGGTCTTCGTAAATGCAACAATCGACGGTGTCGTGTTGGCACCTTCCGCGTTCGGGATGATCTTAAACTTTCCCTGATCCATCACAGCCATGCAGCTGTTTGTGGTTCCCAAGTCAATTCCCAGAATTTTACCCATAATCAAAATCCTCCTGTCAAACAGTTTTTTTGTTTTGTTTCAACAATTCGAGAAGCTCTTTAGCAATCCTGATGCCAACTTTTCAAAAAATTATTTTCACGCTCAAAAAAACGTTCCGAGCCATCACCGGCCCGCGCCGGAAGGCTGGCACACTGCGCCAAAAACAAATCAGGAGAGACACACTGTGACACAATGACACATTTTTTCTCTCTTTTCCCCCTGGAAGACTTCGGTTCCGGCAGATCCGGAGGACTTCTCTTCGATCCGGCAAGGAAAGATTCATCTCGTTTTCGCCCCATGCTCCTCTCCCCGGAACAGAGAAAATCCCGTTTTTACACCCTAATATCAAATAAAAACAGAAAAAAACGCAAAAAAATGTGTTTTCGGATTTGACATTTGCGGAATCGTTCTTTATAATTCGGCTAAGAGGCACTTTTCATAGGAAAATCAAGGAGGTTCCCCATGGCTATGTATTGCCCGTACTGTGACACGGAAATCAATGACAAGCTGATCGAGCAGGAGGATGGATGCTGTCCGGAATGCGGCGCTTTCATTTCCGCCAGCATGGTCGTAAACGAGGACGATGAATATGATGACGAATACGGGGACGACCTCGGCGACGAGGACGATCTCGGCGATGAGGACGATCTCAGCGCCATTGACGATCTGGACGATCTGGATGACGATCTCAGCGACGAAGACGATTACTGATCCATCCCGTCCCGCATCTCGTTTTTTCAAAAACAAAGCTCCCTTCCGCATTTCTCCGGATGGGAGTTTTTTTTTATTCGGAAAACACATTTCCCGGAATTCAAAAAAAAGAAACGGAACACCGGCCGTCTTCGGAGTTTCATTGATATTTCCATTTTCCGGGCTATATTATAAATAGAATAAAAAAGACGATCAGAACAAGGAGGAGTGTGATTATGATCTATGTACTCGCAACATCCGAACTGAACGACGGATGCAGGGAAAAGTTTCTCGAAATTCTCAAAGCCAACGTCCCCAATGTGCTCGCGGAAGCGGGATGCGTCATGTATGTTCCGAACATTGACTTTCCCTCCGGACTCTCCGCACAGAAGGAAGTCCGGGAAAATGTCGTAACCATCATCGAAGGCTGGGAAAGCATGGATCACCTGATGGCACATCTGAAAACACCGCACATGGCGGAGTTCAGAACCAAAGTCGCCGGAATGCGCAAATCCTCCACGCTGAATGTGGTTACTCCGGCATAAGGAAAAGGATATCCGCCAGTGAGAACGATTTTATATCCAGGCAGTTTCGACCCGGTGACGAACGGACACATTGATGTGGCACGCCGCGCAAGCTCCATTTTCGACCGTGTTGTCATCGCCGTTGCGGCCAACGCGGAGAAAAGCCCGCTCTTCTCGACAGAAGAACGGATGGAACTGCTTCGAAGCGCCTGCCGCGACATTAAAAATATTGAAATTTCCCGTTTTGACGGTCTTCTCGTCAATGCGCTGGAAAAGTTTGATGCCAGCGCCGTCATCCGCGGTCTCCGCGCCGTCTCCGACTTCGAATACGAGTTCCAGATGGCTCTGATGAATCGCGGACTCAATGAGAAATGCGAGACTCTGTTCATGATGCCCAGTCCGGAATATTCTTATGTAAGTTCCAGACTCATCAAGGAGATCGCCAAATGCGGAGGCGATGTCTCCTCCTTTGTCCCGCCCGTCGTTGCAGAGGCGATGAGCCGGAAGTTCGGACGGATCCCATGATCAAAATCAACACGATGCACATCGGCGATCTGCCGCTGGCGGTCGACGGAGAAGAAAAAGGAGATTTCCTGGAACTTGACCGGGAAGCGTATCCCCGTGCCTGCGGACCGGTGCAGTATCATCTTTCCGCGACGATGGCGGGCAACGATCTGCTCGTAACGGGAAGTGTGAAAGCAAAAATCGCGGCGGAATGCGCCCGATGTCTCAAACCGTTGAAAGTCAATGTCAGCATACCGGATGTCTGCCATCTGTATGAAGGAGTGGCCGGACAGGTTGTCGATATCTCCAATGAGATCCGGGAGGATGTCCTGCTGACTTTGCCTGTTGCATTTCATTGCAGCGAATCATGCCGCGGACTCTGTCCCAAATGCGGCGCGAATCTGAACGAGCACCCGTGCAGCTGCAGCAGCCAAGAGGAACCGCCGCCGGCGGATTCCCCCTGGGGCGCTCTGGACGAGCTTAAATTTTGAAACCAATCCAAACGAAAGGAGTGGATTTATGAATTTTACAGAAGTCTTGAACTCACGCAGAAGCATCCGGCGCTTCAAACAGGACAAAATCGAAGATGTGGTTCTTCTGAGTCTGATTGATGCGGCAACCAAAGCCCCTTCCGCCGGAAACACCCAGCCGCTCCGTTACTTCATCATCCGTGAAAAAGAGCTTCTGGCTCAGATTTTTGCGCAGACGGCATGGGGCGGACATGTACGGCCGGCACGCGATCCTCAGCTGGGAGTCACCTCACCGACCGCCTTCATCGCAGTCTGCACGCAGAATCAGGGAGAGAGCGCTTCCGGAAGTGCCGATGCCGGAGCCGCCATTCAGAACATTCTTCTCGCTGCGACCGATCTTGGACTCGGCTCCTGCTGGATCGGAGCATTCAACAAAGCAAAGGTCAATGAACTGCTCAAACTCGATAAACTGACGGCGCTCTATCTTGTCGCCCTCGGCTATCCGGCGGAAGCTCCTGTCATGGAACGGATCAATAAAGGGGATTCGACCAAATACACCCTGGATGAAAATGATGTGATCCATGTTCCAAAATACGCGCCAGGAGACGTCGCGAAGTTTTTGTGAGCGGAACTCTTCCCGGAGAACCATTCCGAACACCGCTCCCGGAAGAGTGCAAGGAAAGGAAAGTCAGATGAAACGCTACCGCGTCAAAATTGAACCGGAGGAGTGCAAAGGCTGCGGACGGTGTGTCCTTGCCTGCCCGCGCGCCATCCTCGAAATGGGAAAGCATCTCAATGAAATGGGCTACACCTATGTTTCCGTTGTCAAAGACGGCTGCATCGGCTGCGGCTCCTGTTTTTACCAGTGTCCGGAACCGGGCGCTGTCACCGTCTATGAAATTACGGAAACGGAAGATCGAGGTGCATGATGGAATACTTGAATCGTCTACTGCTGAAAGGCAATGAAGCGGTCATCTACGGAGCTCTCCTTGCAGGATGCGATGCCTTTTACGGATATCCGATCACGCCGGCAAGCGAAGTTGCCCATACCTCTGCCGCGCTTTTTCCGAAACTGAACCGCACATTTCTGCAGGCGGAATCGGAAATCAGCGCCATTAACATGGTCATCGGCGCCAGCGCCGCGGGGAAACGGGTCATGACGGGAAGTTCCGGACTGGGAATCAGTCTGAAACAGGAGGCGGTCAGCTATCTGGCAGCCTTCGAACTTCCGGCAGTCATTGTTGACATTATGCGCGGCGGTCCCGGACTCGGCAACATCAGTCCGGAACAGACCGACTACTTCCAGGTGGTGAAAGGCGGAGGACACGGAGCCTACCGCTGTCTGGTGTTCACGCCGGAGTCCGTACAGGAAATGTGCGACGCCGGATACAATGCCTTCGCCCTCTGCGAAAAATACCGGATGCCCGGTTACATTCTTGCCGATGGAGTCATCGGCCAGATGATGGAATCGGTCACTCTGCCGGAACCGACCACGTATGTCTACGATCCGGAATGGAAGATCACAAACAAGGTCAACGGCGAAGCCAACTATCTTACGACGATCTATCTGGAAAATGACGATCTGGAGCGCCGAAACAATCTGCTCCAGGAGAAGTACAGACTGGTCCAGGAGAACGAGCAGTCCGCAGAGGAATACTTCACGGAAGACGCCGAACTGGTCATGGTTGCCTATGGCATCTCCGCCCGGATTGCCCGGACCGCGGTCCGGAGACTGCGCGAACAGGGATACAAAGTCGGAATGCTGCGTCCGAAAATGGTGTTCCCGTTCCCCGAACGCGCATTGAAAAAAATTGTCCGGGAAGGAAAGACAAAGGCGTTCCTCTGCATCGAACTGAGTCCGGGGCAGATGATCGAGGATGTCAAACTGGCGATCGACTGCAAACTTCCGGTTCATCTGGCGTACCGGCTCGGAGGCAACATTCCGTCCGTAGCGGAGATCTGTGAGAAGGCCGTTGCCATCATCAACGCGAAGGGAGGATGCTGATCATGACGGAAGAACATGTAAAATTCGGAAAATCCAAAGTCTTTTTCGACACCTTCGAACGGCGTCCGGGTCCGATCAAGAAAAACATGCACTACTGTCCCGGATGCGGACATGGGATTCTGCACAAACTCATTGCCGAAGCGGTGGAGGATCAGGGGATTCAGGATAAGACCATCATCATAGCTCCGGTCGGCTGTGCGGTGTTCTCCTATTACTACTACAACTGCGGAGGCATTTCCGTACCGCATGGACGCGCGCCGGCGGTCGGAACCGGATTGTCGCGGGCGCTGCCGGATGATTTTGTCATCTCCTATCAGGGAGACGGCGATCTGGCCGCCATCGGGCTCAATGAGTTTCTGCAGGCGGCGAACCGCGGCGAAAACATGAGCGTCTTCTTTGTCAACAACTCGACCTACGGAATGACCGGCGGACAGATGGCTCCCACCACTCTCCCCGGACAGAAAACGGTCACCAGTCCCAACGGAAGACAGATCGAAAACGACGGCTATCCGATCAAGGTCTGTGAAATGGTCAATGCGCTCGCTGCTCCGGTCTACATCGAACGTGTGGCGCTGACCTCGACCGCAAAAATCATGCAGGCGCGGAAGGCGATCCGGAAAGCGGTGGCCAATCTGAAGGAGAAAAAAGGATTCTCGCTCGTAGAGATCCTCTCGCCCTGCCCGGTCAATTTGAAGATGAACGCGAAAACAATCAATACGTTCATTGACGAGCAGATGTCCCGTTACTTCCCGCTTGGCTGTTTCCGCGACAATGCGGAAAGCGCGGTCAAGCACTATGTCGAGCCGCCGATTCACGATCCGGAATCGGTGAAGAAGGTTCTCTTCCCGCCGAAACTCAACATCGGCGTGGCGTCGGATTTCAAAAACCAGTCGAAGATTTTTGAGAACGAGCGGAGAATCAAAATCGCCGGATTCGGCGGACAGGGCATCCTGAGTCTCGGCATCATGCTGGCGACCATGGGAAAACTGCGGAACTTCAATGTCACCTGGCTTCCCTCCTACGGACCGGAACAGCGCGGAGGATCCGCGAACTGCTCCGTGATTCTCAGCCGGAATCTGATCGGTTCGCCGGTCATCGACGACAACTGCAATCTGCTGATCGCCATGACCCAGGTCGCACTCGACAAATTCATGCACGAGCTGAAACCGAACGGGGTCCTGATTTACGACAGTTCCACCATGCGGGTTCCGACCCATATTGCGGAAACCCATCCGGTTTTCGGCATCAAAGCGCTCGACATTGCTCTGAGTCTTGGAAGTCTCAAATGCGCGAACTCCGTCATCATGGGAGCTCTTTCCGCGATCCTCATCGACCGCTATCTGGAAGGGGCCGACAAGATGGACTTTGACCGTGCATTTGAAGAAGCCATCATCGACTGCTTCAATAAAAAGCCCGAAGTCATCAAACTGAACATCTGTGCCTTTTACGAAGGGAAAAAGGCGGTCCAGTTCTGACCACCGGAGGGAGTCCCTGCTCCGAATCTCCGCGTCCGGATAGAGAATAATCTTCTGTCCGGACGCTTTTTTTGCCTATTTCCGGGGGGATGACATCGACAACGGCAGAAGAAGGATGCGCTTTTCGGCGCTCAACGGAAGAAAAACGGAATGCAGCAAACGTCCGGATTTCAGGACTTCCAGAAAGATCCCGCCCTCCGGCAGATTTTTCAGAACCACTTCCAGTCCTTTCCACGGTCCGCCGCATTGAAAGCGGGAACTCGCCTTGCTGATTTCCGCCTCTGTCAATGCGGAATAGCGGGTATGGAAAATTCCCTGTTCCGCAGCGGTCAGCAAAGTTCTCCTGGCATAGACGGCGTTGGCTCTCGGCGGGGTCGGAACGACAAGCACGCGGACATCCTGCATGCGCAGAAAGGAAGGCGCCCCCTCGCAGTTCTCCTTTCGCGACGCCTCGAAAAACAGCTCATCGACCTGCATGATTCCCCGTGTCCGCAGATAGGAAACCGCTCCGCGCGCCGATTCATAATCCGGAGCATTCACGACAAAAGCTCTGGATGCCGCAGGTGCCGTCAGAATCAGCATCGGACGTGTTCCGCCGCCGCTGAGAACCAGCAGTTCCGGCGGCAACCCCTTCGGCAGCATCAATGAAACAAACAGCAGAAAACTCAGTGCAATTCCGCAGAACACGAACCATTTCCGTCTCTTCACGATCAGCAGCATCCCAAGCAGAATCAGAAAAAGAAGAGCCAGCCACCACGGCGAACGCTCCGTATACACGAACCCGCCCTCCCCGAACAGACGCGAAAGCGCTTTGATACTGTACAGCAGCGGATCCATCAGAACTCCGCAGAGCCACAGGACGCCCGGCACCCAGCAGAACAGCACTCCGAATACAAACACCGCAAAACAGAGCCATGCAAACGGAGACATCAGCAGATACGCCGGCACCGCACACGGTGAAAACAATCCCTGATGCACCATCGAAACAGCAAAACTGCTCAAATACGCCACCAGCGACCCCGCAACACTCATGGAGAAAAAAGCGATCATCCAGCGGCGGACGCGCGAAATTCCGTTCACCGAATACTTCCATCGCGCCATCATCGCAAAACGGAGTCCCGAAATAAAATCCGAACTCAGCAGCAGGAACAATACGCAGAGAAACGAAAACTGAAATCCGATGTCCAGCGGAACCGCCGGATTCCAGAGCATCAGCAAAACCGCGGCAAACGCAATCGTGTTCAGCGGATTCGTTCTCAGCAGAAACGCACGGAGAATGCACCAGACGGCAAACATCACAAAGGCCCGGAACGCCGGACCCTGCATTCCCGTCGACACCGCGTACACAAACACCGGAACCAGCACCAGAAACCAGCGGACCGCAAACGGAAAAAAGCGCAGAAACAAAATCAGAACGCTGAAAAAAAGCCCTACATGCAGTCCGCTGACCGACAGCACATGAATCGTTCCGCTGCGCAGGAAGTCATCGCGGGTCTGCGGGTCGATCCCCTGTTTCATCCCGAACAGAAGCGCCGAGGCCATCGCTTTCGCCTCCTCATGGCGCATCCCCTTTCCGAATCCCTCCAGCAGGAATCCCCGGAATTCATACAGATGCCGCATCGGAGATGCATCCTTCCACACCAGCTCCGCGCTGTCCGCAACAAAGGTATAACGGATTCCGCGCACACGGGCATAACTTTCATAATCAAACGCTCCGGGAAGCGGCAGCACTTCGATTCTGCGGAAAAATCCCGTCAGCCGAACCCTGTCCCCGTATCCGGGCGAGAAGTCCATTTTCCGCGGAAGACGCAGAAAAACTCTTCCATGAGTCTCTCTCCACCCATCATCCGGAGTATAGCGGAAACGCCCCACCACCCCGACAATGTTTGAAGGCGCATTCCTCAACCACATCGGAGAACCGCCGCAAAGCGAAGGATCATTCAACGTTACTTCGATCTGCGCGCCGACAGCTCGTCTTTCATGCAGAAACGATTCAACCCCTCTCTCTTGTACCGACGTCCAGAACAGAATCGATGCGCAGACCAGAAACGACGGCAGAACAAATTTGATCAGTGCCTCTCTGCTCCCGAACAGGAACCACGCGACAAGCACCCCCGGCACCATCGCAAGAAACAACGCGGAAAGCGGAACCCCCCCGTTCAAAAGCCAGAGAAGCGATGCGTTCAGAATTCCGGCGACAGCCACAAAACAGGGATATCCGGAAGCAAACTGCCGAAGCGGAGGTCTCCTCATTTGCACGGAAAATATTTCTGCAACGCCGCTTCAATCGCAACGCCGGTCACACAGAGCGACGGCGAACAGGAGGAATACGCCCGGGCAAGAAGTCCGCAGATCTCCCGCAGATCCGGTTCATATCGGTCGCCGCGCAATTTCAGCACGCTGAGCACAGATGCCGTCAGGCGCGACAGATCCACCATCATCAGGCTCTGCGGCACGGATGACGGATAAATTCGAGCCCCGTCCAGATCCCACACACCGCAAGTACCATCCTTCCGGAAATACACATTTGCCAGTTTGAAATCCCGGTGGATCACATGCTGCAAATGAATGGATGCCAGCAGGCGTCCCGCTTTCTCCATGATCTCTGATACGCACGCCTTCGGATCCTTCGCATTCAGCAGGACATGATACGCTTCCGTGACATCCCGTTTCAGCTCATTGACAAGATATCCTCCCAGAAGGATCCGGCAGAAACGGCGCTCCCCGACCGCAAGAACCGCCGGAGTCTCAATTCCGGCACGAAAGAGCCGGTCCGCCGCACGCGCGGCCCGGAACGCACGCGCCGGACGGAACAGATAACGCAAAGTAAATTTCAATCCCTTGTTGTTGGTCCGTTTGGCAAACACAGTTCCGCATCCGGGCAGATCGCAGATGGCGGCTGTGGTGGATTTGGAGTCCTTCAGCTTTTTCCCGCTCCCGATCAGATGATCCAGCTGCGGCAGAGCCTTCCGGAACTCCTCTTCCCTGACGGATGCGGAAATCTGAAAGGAAAACCCTTTCTCTCTAATTTTTCCCGCGGCATAGCCCGGCTGTTCCTGATCCATCCCCATGAGACGCCTCTTATTTCAAGTTCCGCATAACAAAACGATCCAGAGCGGTCCGCACGCACTCCAGAGTCTCGTGCCCCATCTGATAATGCAGCGAAAGTTCCTTTTTCTCAGAAGGACAGCTGTTGTACACCGCCATCACGCCATCCGCCTTGCAGACATTGTCAATCAGTCCGGCAATCACCATCACCGGAATCCGCAGACGCGACGCGAAACTGCAGTTGTCAAAATAGGGCAGAGTTTTCTGATACGCCGCTTTCTTTTCCGACCTGCATGGCATCGCCCCCTGACACGGCCAGCCGCCGTTGAACATATCCGATCCCGCCGGAATCCACGATGCCAGCGCGCTCACCCGCGAATCCAGATACGCTCCGGCAAACGACTGCCACGCCCCCTGACTTCCTCCATACACAAACAGATTGCGTCCATCCCATTCCGGCAGCGACGCCACCGCCTCGATCGCCCGCTTCATCCGCAGGAACATACCCAGCGCATATACCTGTTCCGGATCCCCCGAATCAAATCCTCTTGCGGGATAATTGAACAAAGCGCCTTCCGACAAGGTCCGATAATAAGAAGGCTCCTGTCCGTTTTCGATCCCGTGAGCGTTGATGTCGAGCGCCAGGAACCCGCGCACCGCCCAGTACTGGGCGGTTCCGACTCCAGCGGACCGCACTCCGGCACCCTGCGGCACAATGATCGCGGGAAGTTTCCCTTTTCTTTCCGAAGGACGCAGCAGTTCTCCCCGAACAGGCGCTCCCAGACAATCCGCACTCAAATCAAACGCCTCGATCTCCGGCCCCGAAGAGGTCAGAAGCTGAAGATTCAAATCCAAAGGGACTCCCGAAAGACGCTCCTTCTGACGGTTCCAGAATTCATCAAAATCCGCCGGCACCGGCAGAGAAGGTGTCAGACGATCCGCCGCGACCAGCACCCCGATCTCCTGGCAGAACGCCTCCCCCTCCTCCGAAACAAAGCGGAACACGCATTTCAGATACGCAGGCTCCGGCGAAGAACAACTCATAAACGGAACCCGGTTCTCCAGTCGGATCACGCCTTCCTGGATCCGTTCCGTCAGATTCCGGTAGAGCGTCCAGCGGACCTCTCCCCGGAACAGCGGAGTATCGTTGCAGTAAACGGTCGGGAAAAAGAAAACTTTTTCATTGACCGCCGCCATTCCCTCCTGATGAGAGCCGGTCACGGTCATTCGATAGGTATTCGACATTGAAACATCTCCGGTTTTTCTGTAAAAACTCAATCCAGAAGACAATGTATCGGGAAGTAGAGAAAATGCAAATGAAAACAAAAAAAAGGCGCCATACGGCGCCTTTTTTCGTCAGCTTCTCCGGATTAGAAGGAGCTGAGAAGAACGATCGCAAAAGCCATCACGAAGATTGCAACCGTTTCCACAATACCGAGAACCATCAGCTGGTTGGTAAAGCCTTTTCCCGTTTCAGCAAACGCATCCGCGGCGGCTGCGGCGGCAAGTCCCTGCCAGAGAGCGGAAACACCCATCGCGATACCGGAAAGGATACCGACCATCATGTATACATACCAGCTTCCAGCCTTCGAAAGATCAGCCCCCATGATGATGAACATGATAATCATACCATAGATCGTCTGGGAAAGCGGAGCTCCAGCGAAAATGAGGAGCTGGAACGGAGCGGGCTTATTCTGCGCATAGCATTTTTTCCATGCGCCGATTGCCGCGCATCCTGCGGCACCGCAACCGTAGGCGGAACCGATCGCGGCGAATCCGATTGACGAGAAAGCGGCTGCGAAAACAAGCGCCTTCTGAATGAAATCAGCAACAACGGGGGCGGCCTGCTGTGCTGCGGCTGCGGCGTCTGCCGCCTGTGCGAGAACCATACTCATTTCTTTACATCTCCTGTGTTTGTTTTATTTTGGTGATTGATTTGTTGTATTTTTCTTGTTTCTGGCAAACGGTTTGTAACGAATTCCGCCCCACTGCATTTCCATGTGGTTCGAGAATTCCAGAGTATTCAGTCGGATCGCATGCACAAGCACGCCGAGGAAGCCGAGCGCAATATTCAGAATGTGTCCGAACACCGCAATCAGAATCAGCCCCAGAAGTCCGATGACATACAAACTGGACGGCAGTGCTCCAAGCACCATTCCGCCCATCTTGTTAAAGTTTTCCGCAATGTACGTTCCCGAAAGTCCGACCGCGAACAGACGGATGTACGAAAGCACATCCACAAAACTTCCGATCAGCGCAAACGGCAGATTCAGCGCGGCCTCCGCGGAAATCGTTCCGACAATCAGCACCACCCCGATCCCGTAAAACCAGAACGCAAACTGCGGAAAGGTTCCGGGAAACACAATCAGGTTCACCGCCGTGAAGAAGTTCCCCCAGATCAGCAGTGCCCAGCCGAGATTCCCCAGTGCACGCCAGCTCTTCCGCAGATCGGAAATCGTCTTGAACAGACGCGCCGCCGAAAGCTGAAGCGCCGCCAGCAGGAAGCAGAGCCATTGAATAAACTTGTCTTTGATTCCGCTCATGCTCTTGAGCTGCAGTTTCTCCGCCAGTTCACAGGCAAGCGGACTGTTCGCCGGATCCGCCAGGAAATTCATCCCGCGCATCCACTCCGGCAGCACACTCCGCGGCACCCCGAACCAGGAACCGTTCAGCCAGCCCCAGATCAGAGATGTGCACGACAGCATCAGAAAGAGATTCAACGGCAGACGCGCCGCCTCTTTCCCTTTGCAGACCGTGAACTTGCATGCAAGTGCCACGGCAATAAAGAGCACTCCGTATCCGGCATCCCCGATCAGCATTCCGAAGAAAATCGGGAAGAAGATCAGGAAAAATAGATTCACATCGCTCTCCCGGTATCCCGGAGTCACGCCGATGAAGTCGAACAGCGGATCCATAATATCAAGCCATTTCGGCTTCCGGATGCAGGTGGGAACATTCGGATCATCGAGTTCCGGATCGGTAATCAGCAGTGCCCAGCCTTCCTTCCGGGCCGCCTCGCGCAGACGATCCACGCAATCCACGGGCACATATCCGGAAAGATACGAAATCGCGCCGCTGACCTCCATGCCGTCACGATTTTCCGCGAATTCGAGTTTCTCCTCCACATCCGCTTTGTACTGGCGGACAGCAGGCAGAGACGCGGCAAGGGAATTCAATTCCTCCTCCAGCTGCGCCAGATGCTCCTCCTGAGCGTGCAACTTGTTTTCCAGTTTGGAAAGCGGCATTTCCGGAAGCGAAACGACCGTGAAATTCTTCAGATCGATTTTTTCCCGGGAAATCAGCACAAAATACGCAAGAGTCGCATCTTTGGAGATCACGGTCATGGATGCGCCTTCCGGTGGCTCCGGAATACTTTTCACGGACGACGTGCAGAGCGAAACAAACACGCCTTCCGATTCCAGAGCACGGATCTGTTTCGGAGAGAAATTTCCCCACGGACGGACCCGTTCCAGTTCCTTGTTCAGCGCATCGCGTGATTTTTCCGTGGCGGAGATATCGTCCAGAATCGCATTGACCCGTTCGACGACCTTTTCCGCATTCTGTTCCTTTGCGTCCGTTTTCTCCGGCTTTCGCTCCAGAAGAGCAAGTCCGGCGCGGTTGATCGCCGCAAGACGCCCCGTAAGAGCGCCGACATCTTCCGTATCGGCATTTTTCAGCACGGAAACATGCATGATCGAAAGATCACGAAGCGCTTCCAGAGCCCGGACCTTTTGGGAATCCAGACACAGAAGCGTGACTTTTTTCATTTCCACTATCATGCTACGGTCTCCTGCAGTTTCTTCTTGGCGATCTTGGAACGCGCCACAGCGGCGGTATCCATATCGCCGAGATAAATCTGAATGGCACGGATATTCTCCTTGCATTCAGGGATCTTGACCTTTTCAAAGAGGTTCACGCGCTGGGTCGTGACCCGCAGTTCGTCCGCGATCAGCTCATACTGTCTGCGGATGATCTCCCGCTCCTCCTGAATGGATACGATCTTTTTCACAGATTCGACGGCGTCGTCCAGCCACGGCTCGTCGGAGAAAAGATCAAACGGTTTGAATTCGAATACGACCTCTTTGAAAACCGGCACGTCAACACCGGCGATATTCTGTTCGCCGGTCACAACCTCCTTGACGGAGAGATTCTGTTCGATTCGTCCGACCGCGGCGGAATCACCGAAGAGCGCGGTCCACGACCGCAACGCCTCTTTCGTGGCGTTTTCGAACTCCCGGTTCTTCTCAATGCGTTCGAGACAAGTCCGCATTTCCAGCTGGAGCTGCTGCTTCTTCAACTGAAGAGTCGGCAGAAACCGCTGAAACTGCTTCAGCGAATCCCTCTCCTGCTTCA
The DNA here is from genome assembly GCA_905197955.1 of uncultured Lentisphaeria bacterium. GTDB lineage: Bacteria > Verrucomicrobiota > Lentisphaeria > Victivallales > UBA1829 > UBA1829. The sequence goes on from CAJKAR010000034.1 coordinate 17,279, forward strand.
ATGCTGTTTTTGTCAGTTTGACTTTCGGCATTCTATCCCTCGCTCAGGTCATTTCGGCCAGAATTTTTCAACAAGCTCGGATTTGATACCTGTTTCGGTTTTGTCGAAGCAGTCGGCGAGGATTTTCCAGCCTTCGTCCAGCGCTTTTTCCAGCGGGATGTTGACGGAAAGGTCCATCATCTGCTTTTCGAATTTGACTCCATATTCCAGAAGTTTCTTGTCCCAGTTGCTCATCTGGAAGCCCATCGACTGCTTTTCCAGCGTCTCCTTGTAGTCGGAGTAGAAGCGGATCATCGTATCCATGATCGCGCGGTGGTCCTCACGGGTCTTGCCGTTGACCTGCTGTTTCAGACGGCTCAGCGAACCGAACGGTTCAATTCGGCCGTTCTTCAGATAGAACTGACCTTCGGTGATGTAGCCGGTGTTGTCGGGGATCGGGTGGGTGACGTCGTCGCCGGGCATGGTCGTCACGGTCAGAATCGTGATGGAACCAGCGCCGTCGAAGTCGACCGCCTTTTCGTAGCGGGCCGCCAGCTGCGAGTAGAGGTCGCCGGGATAACCGCGGTTCGACGGAATCTGTTCCATCGTAATCGCAATTTCCTTCAGAGCATCGGCAAAGTTTGTCATATCGGTGAGCAGCACGAGCACGCGCTTCTTCTCCAGCGCATACTTCTCCGCGACCGCCAGACACATATCCGGAACCAGCAGGCATTCCACCACAGGGTCGGACGCCGTATGAATGAAGAGAACTGAACGCGACAGCGCTCCATGTTCATCCAGCACGTTCTTGAAATAGAGGTAATCGTCGTATTTGAGTCCCATTCCGCCGAGGATAATCACATCGACTTCCGCCTGCATCGCGATTCGTGCAAGAAGTTCGTTGTACGGTTCGCCGGCCACCGAGAAGATCGGCAGCTTCTGCGATTCCACCAGCGTATTGAACAAGTCGATCATCGGGATACCGGTACGGATCATCTTCCGGGGAATGATACGCTTTGCCGGGTTCACGGAAGGACCGCCGATATCGATCTGATCGGTCGTAATCGCAGGACGGGAATCACGTGGATTTCCTGCACCGTTGAAGACTCGTCCGAGGAGATCCTCCGAAGAGGAAACCTTCATCGGATGCCCGAGAAAACGAACCTCATCTCCCGTGCTGATTCCGCGGGAACCCGCGAACACCTGCAAAAACACCTTGTTGTCCTGAAGACGAATGACCTGCGCCAGAGAAACGCCGCGGGAACTCGTAACCTCGGCAAGATCGTTGTAAGCAACGTTATCCGCTTCGACGGTAATCACGTTACCGGCGATCTGAATAATTTTGTGATAAACCTTACGCATTGACACTTCTCTCCTTGATTTTCGCAGCGATTGCCTCTTCGCCCTTTTTGAATTTATCCGAATTGTACGGAGAATAGTTCCAGTCTGTGAAGAGCTGACGGAGTTCAAGGAAGAAACGTCTGGCCTGATCCTTGTCGTCGAACTTGAATTCATCCTTCAGGACATCGACGACGCGCTTGAACACATACTGCTGACGATCCGCACTCGTGGCGGCATCCACCTCATCGAACGTGTTCTGCTGCAGATAGACAAAATCAAGGAACTCGCTCTTCAGATAAATCACGAAGTCTCCGATATGGGTTCCTTCCTCGCCGACGACCTTCATCATCTGATTGATCTCATTGCCGCGGCGGAGTATGTCGCGGGCGAACGCGACCTCTTTCGGATCGACGACGCTCTTGTAATGGCTCCAGCTGTCGAGCGGGTGGATCGCAGGGTAGCGACGTGCGGAAGAACGTTCGCGGGAAAGACCGAGAAACGCTCCTACGACTTTCAGTGTCGCCTGCGTCACAGGCTCTTCAAAGTTTCCGCCGGCAGGACTGACCGCTCCGCCGATCGTGACGGAACCTTTCGAACCGTCGTTCAGCACAACGAGTCCGGCGCGCTCATAAAATTCGGCGATACGGGATTCGAGATACGCCGGGAACGCTTCTTCACCGGGGATTTCCTCCAGTCGGCCGGACATTTCGCGGAGCGCCTGCGCCCAGCGGGAAGTCGAGTCAGCAAGAAGCAGAGAGTTCAAACCCATCTGCCGGTAATATTCCGCCAGCGTCACTGCCGTGTAGACCGACGCTTCACGCGCGGCAACCGGCATCGAACTGGTATTGCAAATAATAATCGAACGGTCGATCAGCGGCTTGCCCGTCCGCGGGTCCTCCAGATGCGGGAACTCGCGAAGAATTTCCACAACTTCACCGGCACGCTCGCCGCATGCCGCGATCACAACGACATCCGCCTCGGCATACCGGCTGATCGAATGCTGGAGAACGGTCTTTCCGGCACCGAAGGGTCCAGGAGTACAGAAGGTTCCGCCCTTCGCAACCGGGAAGAAGGTATCGATGGTACGCATCTGGGTAATCATCGGCTCGACCGGCATGAGTTTTTCCTTGTAGCAGGAGATCGGAATCTTGACCGGCCATTCCTGAACCATGGTAACGATGCGCTCCTCGCCTTTGGAGTTTTTCACTTTTGCCATCGTGTCGGTCAGTTTATAGACGCCCTTCGGGGCGATCTCCGTCACTTCCCAGGTTCCCTGGAACGCAAACGGAAGCATGATGTAATGCTTGAAGATTCCTTCGGGAACATAGCCGAGACGATCGGAAGCGGAGAGTTTGTCGCCGACTTTCGCCATCGGTGTGAATTCCCAGGTGGAATTGTAGTCGAGGGGGTCCAGATAGAGTCCGCACTGGAGGAAGAATCCGGCTTTTTCCGCGAGCTTCGGAAGCGGATTCTGGAGTCCGTCGTATACCTGGGTGAGAAGACCGGGACCGAGCTTGACGCTGAGCAATGTGTCGGTGAATTCCACAGCATCGCCGACTTTGAGTCCGGCGGAGCTTTCGAAGATCTGGAGGTCGGCCCTGGAGCCTCTGACGCGGATCACTTCGCATTTAAGCCTGACATCGCCGATGATGGCGAACGCGACTTCGTTCTGAGTAACGTGGGAATCGAATTCGACGGTCAGCAGATTGCCGTTCACTCCGACGATCCGTCCCATTTTCTTGTTTTCGAGCATATTCTATGAATCTCCCGTTTTAATTCTTGATTCCGATTCAGGAAAGATGCGGCCCGCGCTCAGACAGCCTCTTTTTCCTTCCGCACTTCGGCGGCGGCAAGATCGAGGTTTCCGGCGGCCTGTTCCGCGGATCTGGCCTTCCATTTCAACAGTATCTCAAGCTTCAGTTTGTATGCGCACAGCACATCGAAATCGAAGCGGTGACCGAGTTCCAGCTCCTCCAGTTTCGTCCATCTGCCGAAATCCAGCAGCTTTTCCCGTTCGAGCGGATTCTCCGCGGCAAAGGCTTCCCGCACAAAGCGTTCCGCCTCCGTATCATACGCAAAATCCCGCAGATAGGGCGCCGGATCAACTCCAAGACGCGCCGCACGCTGCTTTGCAATCGAATTCCGGAAAGCAACTTCCCATTTCACATACTTCGCGGCAAGCGATCTTGCCGGAAAAACGGTGCCATCCTGCGCGGACAGGCTCAGAGCTTTGAACAATTCCGCTTTCTTGGCAGACAGAAACGCTTCCGCGGAAGAGAGCAGATCCTCCATGCTCAGGACCGGAATCTCCTCCCGTTTCAGCATCGGCAGGGATGCCAGCAATGCAAACAGTACCATCGTTCAGCTCCAAGTTGCTGGTTCAGCCCTTGATCGCCGCGGCAAGTTTCGGCCCGACGAAGGCACAGATCACATCGGCAAGCGCATCATCGCTGAAATCCAGGAACACATCCGTTCCTTTGAATCCGATCTGAAGTCCGGAGGCAAAATCGTTTCCAACCGTGATCTCCGGATTCGTGCGAAGCCCCGCAAGAAGGGAACCTTTCAGAAGGGAAGCAAGACGTTCCGCATCCTTCGGCGCAAGAAGAAGCTCCACCGTGGCATCCCCGGCAGGATTCTTCTCGCGATATGCCTTGACCATTTCCAGAACAATCTGACTCATAAGTTCGGGAGTCATCGCTTCTCCGACACAGTCGGCAGTCAGTTTTCTCAAGCGGGCCTCGATATCGGAACGAAGTGCGATGATCACATCGCGGGCGGCCTGACGAATCGCAGCGGCACCTTTGGCCTCGCTGACTTCAGCTTCTTCTCCGGCTTTTTTCACAATGGCTTCCGCCTGTTTTTTCGCATCTTCGACAATCCGGGCGGCTTCCGCCTTCGCTTCCGCGATGATTCTGCTTTTTTCCGATTCGGCCTTTTCGATCCCTTCCGTCTGGATCTTATCCAAAAGACCCTGCAATTCTTCAGCCATCTACATGACCTCCTATGTTATTTTTTCTCGACCCGATAATCATAATATCTTTGTAAAATACACCTTCAAAATGAAAAAACAAGACTGTCATGTTACTTTTTCACAGCACAATTTTTTCCTTTTCCGGTTCTCATATCTGCCTTTTTCCATGGAAAGTAACACAGAAAACTGACCGGATCATGATCCGGAAATGATCTTCCGGTCATTCTTTGGAACGCCTTGCATTCCGGGATGTGGACTTCTATATTATCCAGGGCAGAGAAAACACAAGGAGCGCTTATGCGGATCAAATGCGGAAACTGCGGAGAAATCTATGATCTCTATTCGGATCTGGGTGGTGGACTTTTTACCTGCCAGACTTGTGGAGCAGTTCTTCAGCTCCCGGCATCCGATGGCAAAGGAATCGAGGATCTGAAGCGGTGCCCGAACTGTGGGAAATGGAGCGCTTCGGAGACGGTCTGTCCTCACTGCGGAGAGGTTCTTATCGACCTCGGAAACGAAAGCGCGCCGAAATCCGGAAGACAGCTCCGGACCTATCTTCTGCTGGCTCTTTTTCTCGGCGGCTGGGGAATCCACAATTTCTACGCCGGCAGAAGATCCGTTGCCTGCATTCAGCTTGTTCTGGGACTGATTCTTCTTACCCTCCCCCTCTCCATTCTCTGGGGCTGGTACGACCTCTTCTCCGTCAGAGATGACGGACTCGGCAGAACCATGCAATAACATCCCGCAGACCTCAAAAACCGTAAGAAAAATACCCCTCCGCTGAAAAAAACGATTGTAAAAATCGCATTTCCGGTGTATGTTATGTGGTTAGACTGAAAACAACTAAAATTATGGAGCTTTTATGGCCGCAGAACTTGAAGAACTGATAGTCGGTGCATTATCAGGCGATGACGATGCAATCAGCAAACTTACCGTAAAAACTAAATCATCGGAAATTCAGGAGCTGCGCGACAACGCCGGACATTTCGATACTCTGTTCGACGCCCTCGACGAAGTCATCTCAAAATCGGAAATCGTCTCCCGGCTCTGCATTGACCTCGCCGAAAGGGATGCTCTGGACAGTCAAACCTTCCGGAACGCCCTCAACAGCGCGGTGAAATGCCTTCTTCCTCCGTACATCTCCAGCCAGACCGTGCTGAAAGCCATCGGCGCAAGAGATCCCGAAGTACAGGCTTCCGAAGTGGCTGCCCGACTCAAAAAACTGCAGAAAATCAAATCGGGCTGCCTGGTCTACCAGTCGGATTCCAAAGTCTGGGGAAAAGTGACCTCCATTGACAAGGGTACGGCGACGCTCGGAATCAATTCTCTGGCGGCGGGTAATCTGCTCTCCCTCCCGATCAGCTCCGCCCTCGGAAACGCCTCGTTCTTCGATGCAAATCCGGAAATGTTCAATATTCTTGTTCCCGACCGTCATCGTCTGCCCTCGGCACAGAAGTTCAAGGAGATCTTCACACACAACGCTCTGACGGAACTCTCCGATACCCGTCTGAAAGAGATCATCACACGTCTTCTTGTTCCTGAAATCATGGCGATTGACGCCTTCCAGACCTGGTGGAGCGAAACACCGAAACAGACTCTCCCCGGCGGCAAACGCGCCCCGTGGGATGCAAGAAGCGTTCTGGAACTCAACACTCTTCTGGCTCCGCTGGAAGCCTCCGGCGGTGTAAAGCTCGGAGAAGAGGAGGCGGCAAAGCTGGCAAAACTGTTCGGTCACCTGCGCGTACCGATGTCGCCGAAGGATGTCACCATGCTCGGCGACTGTGTCGCCATGCTTGCAGCGGCAAATCCGGTTCCGGTCCTGATGGATCTGTTCCGTCCGCTTCGCGGCAAAGCGCCTTTCTGGCCCGCCGATGTCAAAGCGGCTGAAATCGGCAAGGAGCTTGAGGTCTGGGGACACATCTCCATGAAGCTGCTCCCGGCCTTCATCAAGGCGTCCAGAGTTCTTTACACCGATGAGGAACTGGCGGAACTCGGATGCGTGCTTCCGCTCCGCTGCCTCAATCTTCTCTTCGAATCCATTGAGCAGAAAGCGGTTGCGGCTGCAATCTTTGAAAAGCGTCTTCTCACTTCGGATATTCTCCTTTATCTCTGGAAAAACAGGACCAAGCTCTCCCGCAACCTGACCTCCATTGTCGATATGGGACGCATTGCGGAAGCCATCTCCATGGAAAATCTCCCGAAGGAGTGGACCTCCGCACAGCGTGAACTCAAACGCGCCCTCTTCGAAAAAGCGGAATTCCAGAAATTCGTTATCGAGAATGCCGATGGCGATATTCCGTCCATCATTGATGCGCTCCAGCGTGTCAGAACCTTCCAGATGGGCGAATGCCAGAGCATCATGGTCAAACTTTCACGTCACTCGGAGGAACTCCGCAACCGGATCGAAAGCGGCGAAGGAAAACGCCTCATGGGCGATGCCGATGGCGGAACACAGGCTCAGACGGATATCACATCCGTGGCCTCCCTCTCCCGGGTGGCGAAGGAACTCGAGGATATCATCAATGTCCAGATTCCGGAAAACGTCGTTGCCATTGCGCACGCCAGAAGCTTCGGAGACTTCCGCGAAAACGCGGAGTACGATGCCGCAAAGGAACGCCGCCGTTTCCTGCACAGACGCCGTGCGGAACTCGAAAACATCGTCAACACGATTCATACCACGGATTTCAAGAATGTCAAGATTGCCGATCATATCGTCATCGGTTCCACGGCGACCCTTGCGGACGCCTCCGGAAAAACAACCGATTACTATGTCCTCGGCGCTCTGGACGGAGATCCGGACAACAACTGCATCTCCTATAAAACTAAAATGGGCGAGATCCTGACCGCGGCAAAAGTCGGCGACAAGATCAAACTGCCGGGCGTCGGCGAACGGACCGTCAAAGCGGTCTCCCCGCTCCCGGAAGAGATGAGAAAACGTCTCGCAGAAGAGGCGTAACCCGGAGTGCAGAATGCCGGATTACAGGAAAAACAGATTCACTTCCAGCAGATTTTTCCGTCCGGCGCATTTCGACTCCTCCTTCTCACGGAAGGAATCATTTCTGCCCTCCGGTCTGGCAGTGAAAGAGTATCGGATGACTGCTCCCGCTCTAGCGGGGCAGTCTTTTCTTTTTTTTACGGATACCCATATTCAGGCGGGCATCATCCGGAATCTGGCATCGCCTGCGGGGACTCCACGCTCCTGGCACGGAACCGGATGGATGACGGAGGCGCTTCAGGATGCGGTCAATCGCTTTTCCCCGGACTATCTGCTGTTCGGCGGCGATCTGATTACCTACTCCAGCCTTTATCCCGATGCCATGCGCATGATGGCGAAACTGAAAGGAAAACGAGGACAATTTGCCGTCTTTGGCAACTGGGACAAGCGCCGTCGCTTCTGGCTCCCATTCCGAGTCATTGAACAGCTTTATGCGGATGCCGGCTGGAGTCTGCTGAGCAACGAATCCGTTTCCGACGGAGTTCTCGAACTCTATGGACTCGATGACTATAAAATCGGGATTCCCCGCGTCTATCCTGCCGGCACATCCAGCAGGTTCCGTCTGCTTCTCTCGCACAACCCGGATGCAATCGCGGATCTCTCTCCGGAGGAACTCGCACAGTTCGATCTGGCTCTCTGCGGGCACACCCACGGCGGACAGATCCGCATTCCCGGCTTCGGTGCCATCAAAGCCTCTTCCAGACACTGGAAACGATTCGAATACGGAGCATACGAAAACAGACAGGCGAATCTGAAACTGATCGTCTCCTCCGGCATCGGAACCACTTTTCTCCACTACCGGATCAACTGTCCCCCGGAAATCGTTCTGCTGAACTTTTTCTGAAAACAAGAAAAAAGAAAACCCCGGCAACTGAATCTACCGGGGTTGATCAATGCACTGCTCTCAGGAAAGGTTATTTTCCAAGAACCTTCATGGTGGAGAGAGCAATCATAAGCTCTTCATTGGTCGGCATAACGATCGCCTTCCAAGCGCTGTCATCCGTGGAAATAATTCCTTTTTTGCCGAAGCAGGAATCATTCTTTGCAGGATCAATCTTGATATTCAGCGCGGCGATGCCCTCCATCACACGCTTGCGGATGGGCACGGAATACTCGCCGATGCCGCCGGTGAAGACAAGCGCTTCGGCTCCGCCGAGAAGAACATAGTAAGCACCAATGTATTTCACAACTCTGCGGACAAACATCTTGAGAGCAAGTTCCGCCTGCGCATTGCCTTCGGCTGCGGCATTGATCATGTCGCGCATATCGCCGCTGTTGATTCCGCCGATTCCGTAGAGGCCGGATTTCTTGTTCAACGTTTTGTCGAGTTCCTTGGGGGAGAGCCCAAGTTCGGCAAGACGGATCACCGCTGCGGGGTCCATATCGCCGCAGCGGGTTCCCATCATAAGACCTTCAAGCGGAGTCAGTCCCATGGTGGTGTCAATCACTTTGCCGTTCTTGACCGCGGCCATGCTGCAGCCGTTGCCGAGGTGGCAGGTGATGATGGTGGTATCTTCCAGCTTCTTGCCGAGGAATTCCGCGGTGGAAAGCGTCACATAGTGATGGCTCGTTCCATGGAACCCGTATTTGCGGATGCCGTATTTCTTATAGTATTCATACGGAATCGCGTAGAGATAGGCTTCCGGAGGCATGGTCTGATGGAACTGGGTGTCGAACACGCCGACATTGGGAACGCCGGGGAACTCTTTTTCACACGCTTCAATTCCGGTCAGGTTCGCCGGATTGTGGAGAGGTCCGAGCGGGAAGCATTCGCGAATGATGTCCTTGACCTTCTGATCAACCAGCACCGGTTCCGTAATCTTCTCTCCGCCATGGAGCACGCGATGTCCGATCGCAGAGACTTCGGAAAGCTCCTTCAGAACCCCGACGGAAGGATCAATCAGCTTTTTGCAGATCTCCGCCAGAGCCCCGGCATGATCGGCAATCCGGATTCCGCCTTCGCTCTTGAATCCATCGGGACGTTTGTAAATCATGTTCGGGGAATCGGTCCCCACACGTTCCACCTGTCCGCTTGCAAGAACCTTGTGCGCTCCGTGTTCCATGTCAAACAGAGTGAATTTGAGTGAAGAACTGCCGGCATTCAATACCAGAATTTTCATTTTTCCATTTTTCCTTGAACCGTTAAAATTGTAATACAATAAAATGATACTTAATATAGCATTCTTTTTTCACAGGAACAAGCCGCGATCCGGAAAAAAGAGGAAAAGAAAAAAAATTATGGAAATTTTCCCGGATCCTCCCTGCGGGGGGTTGACTTTTTTCCGCTTTTCGATTATAATATCATATAGAATCAAATAACAGCAAAGAAATAATATCAAATGGCTATCGAGTTCAAAAAAGATTTACTGTATCGTCAACTGAAAGACGCAATCCTTTCCGGAGAGTATCCGCCGGGAAGCAAGTTTCCGCGCGAAGTGGAATTTGCCGCCGATCTGGGCGTGGCCTTCGTCACGCTGCGGAGCGCACTGAAAAAACTGGAAGAGGATGGTCTCATCACACGTCTGAGAAGCCGCGGGACGTTTGTCAACGATCCGGCTTCCGCACAGACGGCCGGAGAATCCAGAAAACGGAAAATTCTGCTGGCGATCAGAGGAGAATCCCATCTGGAAAACATCACCGTCAACGTTTTCAACCGGCAGCTCGCGTTCGGCGTGTTCTCTCAGGCGGCATATCATGGGATGACGGCAGATCTCAAAATTTTTCCGCCGGATTCCTCCTGGGAGGACGAGGCCTCTTATGCCCGGAACAACGGCTACTCCGCCATGATTCTGGACCGCCACAGCCAGCAGATTCTGGAAGACATCCCGTTCGGGAATCAGAAGATTCCACTGGTTCTTGTGAACAGGGAAATGGAAAATGTTCCTTCGGTGGTCTGCAATTATGTCTCGGCGATCCGGATGGCGATCCAGCGTCTGCGGGAACTCGGTCACAGGAATATTCTACTGCTGGACCATGGGAATGATACCGCCATTTTTCAGGAACGTCAGAGCGCATTTCTCGATGAACTGGAACGCGGCGGAATCCGCGCCCCGAACGACTGTCTGATTACAATGAAAGATGTCGAGTGGAAAGATTATCTCTCCAAAATCACCTCTTCCATGCGGGCGCATCCGGAAGCGACAGCTATCATTGTACAGTCCTTTTACATGCAGCAATTTGCGGAATATCTGACGAATTCCGGAATTTCCGTTCCGACCGATCTTTCCGTCATTCAATGGGGAGAACGCGCCGGATGCGAACGCACCAGTCCCACTCCTTATTCCCTGCTCACGGAACCGAGAACGGAATGCGGTCAGGCAGCCGTCAATCTGCTCCGGAGAATGCTCGACGGGGAAGACTGTTCCAGTTATCACTTCAAAATCAACGCCGAACTGATCATGCGCAACGGATGCGCTCTTCCGCGCACCCTGCGTCGCAGTCTGGCAGAAAGCTTTGTCTCATGAATACGACCGAAACCAGCAAAAGGAAATACTCCATGAACAGCAGAAAAATTTTCACATTGATAGAACTTCTAGTCGTAATTGCCATCATTGCGATTCTGGCGGCCCTTCTTCTTCCCGCTCTTGGAAAGGCGCGGCAGAAGGCGTTTGACATCTCCTGCCGCAGCAATCTGAAAAACAACGGAGCGGCACAGGCGCTCTATTCCGGAGATTTCGACGACTGGATTGTTCCCGGTCAGGATACGGGAGACCGGACATGGGTCGTCCTGCTTTCCGGAGTCAATCACTGGGGGGGAAATCCGATCCTACCGAACTACGGCATCCGTTACTACGGACGGACCATGACCAAAGGCACACAGGTCTGTCCCTCCGAATCGCTTCCTTTCGCCGCCAATCAGTTTGACGCCGGTCATTACGGAATGAACACCTGCTCCGGTGGCGATCTGAAGAGGAGCGATGATTCTCGTTTCATCGGAAAAAAACTGACCTCCATCCGCATTCCCTCCCGCGCGGTTTTCGCCGGAGACATCATCAAAAAAACAACCCCCAATGTGGTCGCAAACCTGATGTTCCTGGGATTCCGTCACAACACCTCTCTCGCGGATTCCTCCCGCAACCCGGATTCGCAGAACTATCCTTCCGACATGAATGCAACAGCAAACATCGTCTATCTCGACGGCCACCAGGGCAATATCACATATCCGCAGGCACGCACAATCTCCGCCTGGATGGATCAGCCCAGCGATCCGAACATGAACTTCTTTTTCCAGGGGATCCAGTTTCCATGAAAGAACCATCCGTCAAAAGTCCCGTCAGGAAAGCGGACTCTCCGTTTCGCAATGTGGAACGTTTTTTCGACATTCCGGAACAATATCCGGCAGAGCTTTTTTCCTATCCCGGTATCACGCAGACTTTTTACGACAGCGTCCCGTATCATGGAAAACCGACCCGTGTCTTCGCCTGTTACGGACTTCCGGAAAACGCAGCGCCGGAACATCCCGTCCCTGGAATTGTCCTGATTCATGGAGGGGGCGCAAGCGCTCTTGCCGACTGGGTCGAACTCTGGAACCGGCGCGGCTATGCGGCAATCTCCATGGACACCTGCGGAGGTATTCCCTGCTGGGCTCCGAACGCCTATTTTGCAAAATGGCCGAGGCATCCGTTCTCCGGACCGAAAGGATGGGGACAGAGCATGTATGATGTCGATCTACCTCCGGAGGATCAATGGCCCTATCATGCAGCAGCGGCCGTCATGCTGGCTCATTCGCTGCTGCGGTCGCTGCCGGGAGTGGATCCGGAGCGGATCGGCGTTACCGGAGTCTCCTGGGGAGGCGTCACCGCCGCAACGGTCGCGGGACTCGATCCGAGATTCCGTTTCGCCATTCCGGTTTACGGATGCGGATTCATGAACGAAGAATCCTCCGCGCTGAACTTCGAACACCCCCGCATGACTCCGGAACGCTGTGATCGCTGGTACGAACTGTGGGATCCCGGACACTATCTGCCGAATGCGGATCTGCCACTACTTTTCTTTTCCGGAAGCAACGACTTTGCCTTTCCACCCGATGCTCTTCAGAAATCGTTCGATGCCGTTCCAAACGAGGGGAAACGTCTTTCGGTCCGGGTTGCCTACCCGCACGGCATGACTCAGTGCTGGAACGAAGAGACCATCTTCGATTTCGCCGATTCCATTCTGGCAAAACGGAACGTTCCGGAACTTGCAAAGATCGAAATCAGCGGAAATGAGGTCGCTGTTCCAATGAAGTGTGACCGCAAAATCCGCCTTGCGGAACTCAACTTCACACGGGCGACCGGCTACTGGCAGGACCGCATCTGGAACCGGGTTCCGGCACAAATCGAAAACGGACGGCTGATCGCCCGGATTCCACGCGCCGCAAGCGCACTCTATTTCAATCTCTTCACGGAAAACGACTGCTGTTACAGTTCCAGCATTCTCATTCTTCAATAGGATTTCAAGGAAAGGAGTTCTTTATTCATGCTTGAAAGAATCAGCACATACTTTTCTCTTCTGCTTCTCTGCGGAGGAGTGCTTGCCGCATCCCCGGAAAATCTCCGGGAAATCCCTTCCGGGGAAACGTTGTGGACTCATTCCGGAACCGTCGAACTGAACACCGGGGACAAACAGATCTGGCAAAAACTGCCGAAAAAGAAAATCACATTCACACTCCCGGAAATTTCCAAAGGAAAAACACCGCTCCTCCGTTTCCAGGCGATCCGACTGACAGGAGATCCCAAGCGAGGCGGCCATCGATATGCTCCGGTTCTGATTCTCAACGGCAAAGAACTCGGACTGCTGACCGATTCCGGCAAAGCCCGTCTCGTCAACCGCCCGCTCTATCTTCCGAATTCCTGGAGCCGCGGCTACAAAAAACGCATGTATTACTTTGAAACCCAGCATTACACCGCTCTGCTCACACCGATTGCTCACGACAACGGAAAAGCCATTCCGTGGGAATATGTTTTCGATATTTCCGATGCCGTAAAACCCGGCACCAATACTCTGGAACTCATTCATGACGGCAACCCGGCAGATGGCCCCACGCGCATTTCCTTTTCCGGACTCTCCGTTTCAGCCGTTGACACCGCCGCCCTGGACCAGGTCCGCACGAAAGCCCCCCGCGTTCTCTCCGCAACGGAAAAGACCGATTTCCTGCTCGACAGGGTCAAAGCGGATCATCCGCTGAAAAAAATACAGAACGAATCCGATCCGCAGAAAAGAGTGCTCTTGACAGCCGATTATTTCAAAAACAGAACACCCCGCGTTCTGACAGTTGCCGGAGTCATCACAAAACGCGGAACGCAACTTTCCCCCGCGAAGAAAAAACGTGTGGACGATGCCGTCCAAAACCGGATTGCCTCCTACCTGAGCGGCTATCCGGTGGAACAATACGGAGACAAGGTGGACTATCTGACGAACCGCGCTCATGACCGGAACGCGGACTGGATCGCCCAGCACAACCGGCTCGGACTCATCCGCGAACTCGCCGAAGCATGGCGCATGACCGGAAATGAAACCTATGCAAAAGCAGCCGTCCGTCATCTCGACCACTGGTGCGATGTTGCCGAACGCAATTTCCAGCCCGGCACGCTTCCGATCTGGAACTCGCTGAACAGCGGAGTCCGGGGACGAAATCTCAGCGGGACCATTGATCTCATGCTCGACTATCCCGGCCTGAAAGCAGAATCCCTCCTCTCCTGGCTCTATGTTCTGTATCTGCACGGAGATTACCTCCAGAACTGCGGCAGGACTCCCGGCAACTGGGGGATCACCGAGGCGGAAGGACTCGTCTGCTGCGGACTCTATCTGCCGGAACTCGCCGAGGCCGATCTCTGGAGCCGAACCGGACTCCAGCAGCAGAACAGAACTTTCTCCAGCCATCTGCTTCCCGACGGTATGGACAAGGAACTCAACTGGGGCTATTTCTATTATGTCACGATCCTCGGCCACTGGGATGCCTCCTGGCTGGTCCGGCTCAACAACCGGACCGATCTGAAAGAGTTCATGATTCCGCCGGAAAAGTTTGAACGTCTTTACACGGTCATCGCCAATTTTCTCCATCCGGACTTCCGGAACGCAGCCTGGGGTGACGCATGGGATGAACTCGCCATCAATAAAATGAGACTCGCCTCCTCCCGATTCCCTGCAAATGATTTCTTCCGCTACATCACGACCGGACGGAAAGAGGGTAAAGCTCCGGAAAAACTGTATCATGCCCTTCCGAATGCCGGATTCTATTCCGTCCGCAGCGGATGGGATGCCAACGCGGTCCACCTGCTCATCAAAAACGGGCCAGACGGAGGATGGCACAATCATAACGACAACCTGACGTTCGAACTGTTCGCATATGGACGCAACCTGACACCCGATACCGGCAACTTCACCTACAATTTCCTCCGCGGGCGTGCCTGGTATTTGCAGACCGCACAGCATCAGACACTGACTCTCGACGGCAGGAATTCCGCCTTCGCTCCGAAACATCTCGGAACGGAACATGCGCCGGACTTCACGGCGATTCAACTGGAAAATCAGAGTTATCCGAATCTGAAACACCGCCGCGCATTCGCCTTTCTGGACGGGAAATACCTGCTGATCCTCGATGACGCCATTGGTTCTGCCAAGGGAGAAGTCGCCCTGCACTTTCAGACTGCGCCGGGAGCGGATGTATCGCTTCAGCCGGAGGCCCTCTCCTGTCATACTCTGTTCCCGGAAGGAGCGAACCTGCTGATTCAAATGCTTCCGCAGAAAGGGGTATCGCTCACGAAATCCATCGGGAAAAAAGCGAATAACGGACTGCAGACCGATCGTCCCGCAATCCGGTTCGCAAAACAGAAAGACGGCTCATCTTCTCTTTCCTTTGTCACGGCTCTGGTGCCATACAGAGGGACACGGATTCCGGAAGTCAGTCTGAAGAGTCTGTCCGACGAACGAATCGAAATCCGAATCGACGGAAAAACTTATCGTCTCCGCCATGTGCCGGAAAAAAATCTACTGAAACTGGAACCCTGATCACAACATAGACAGAAAGACCCATTCCCCATGCCGTTCTTCAAAAGCCCGGATAAAAATCAGATCTGGACCGTCGGCACCCTGAGTTATACGTTCAGCGGTATCGTGACATTGTTCAGTCTGCTCCTGCTTGGAGACTTTGCCAATTCCATCAAAGGGCGTTCCGTCTTCCAGCTGGTCCAGCTGATGTTCAAGACCTACGGAGCAAGCGATTTTCTGAACACCCTGATGATCGTCTCCCTGCCCTGTGTGCTCGGATTGATTCTGGGACCGTTTGTCAGCGTCCATTCGGACCGGTGCAGGAGCCGCTGGGGGCGCCGCATTCCGTATCTGGCGCTGACGACCCCGGTCGCGGCTCTCGCGATTGCCGGCTTTGCATACAGTCCGATGATCGGACGGATGATTGCGGGAGTCTTCGGAACAGCGGAAAATCCGGCCATTCTCTGGACTCTCGGAATCTTCTGGGGGATCTTCGAGGTGGCAACCGTCATTTCCGGAGCAATCTTCGGAGCGCTGGTCAACGATGTGGTTCCGCATCAGCTGCTCGGGCGCTTCTACGGACTCTTCCGCATTGTCTCGCTCCTCTGCGGAATCCTTTTCAATTTCTGGTTTCTCGGTTTTGCCGCGACCCATTCGCATATTCTGTTTCTCTCGGTGGCGATTGTCTACGGAGTCGGATTTCTCTACATGTGTCTGAAAATCAGAGAGGGAGAATATCCGCCGCCGGAAAGGATGGAACGCAGAGGAATGTTCGCCGCCATCGCGGAATACTGCCGGGAATGCTATTCCAAGCCATACTATCTGCTGATCTATTTTTTCGGAACGGCGATGGCGCTTGCAATCTCTCCGGTCAACTCCTTTTCCATGTTCTATGCGCAGGAGCTGAAGATCGATATGGATATATACGGCAAATTCCTTGCTGTAACTTACATGATCTCTTTTGTGCTCTCCTATTTCCTCGGAATGCTTGCCGACAAGATCCATCCGCTGCGCGCCTCGATTCTCTTCATGGGACTTTACGCGATAATGGGGATCGTCTCCTCCTTTTTCATCCATGATACAGCAAGCTATGGAGTCGCCTTTATTGCCCACGGGGTTCTCGCAGGAGGGTATCTGACGGTCAGCGCGTCCCTGTTCCAGCGTCTTCTTCCTCGGGCGCAGTTTGCGCAATACAGCTCCGCCGGAGGTTTGATCAGCAGCATTGTCATGATCCTGCTGGTGCCGGTCATCGGGAAATTTCTCGACTGGACAGGCCATCAATATCAGTACACCTATCTTCTCGGGGGACTGATCGCTCTTCTGAGCGTTGTTCTCGGACTCGTTCTTTACAGGGAGTTCCGCAAACGCAATGCGGAATCTGAAGATCTGTAACCTCTTCCTCCCCCGCCGCCGGCATATCACCCGGCGGCAAAACCGTGTTTTGGAAAATGTTTTTCCGAAACCTTCTTCCTCTCTTTCTGAAATCAGGTCAGGCAAATCCAGCCCCGCTTTTTTCCAGAAAAATAATGTTTTTTTTCAAAAACCCTCTTGACTTTTCCCGGATTATGGACGATAATATATATCATAATTGATACATATCATATACGATCAGCAACCGGAAAAAGAAATGGCAAAATATCAGGAGATCTGCGAAATTCTCTCCGAACGGATCGAGAACGGAGATTATGCGGGAGGACGCATCCCGCCGCTTCGCAAACTGGCGGAGGACATGGGAGTCAGTTATCTGACGGCACGGCAGGCGGTCAATCTGCTGAAGGAAAAAGGAGTTGTCGGAGCCAGTTCCAGCGGACGCAGTGTACATGTCAACGGATCAGGAACCGTCCATCCCCTTGTCGCCCTCATCACCCCATTCTGGCACTTTTCCGAATGGCATGCGACCATCAACGAAAAAGTCAAGGAGTGCGGCGGCCTTCTGCGGATCTTCGCGTTCGCAACCGAAACCGATCCGATCATCAACGAAGCTCTCAATGAAGAGTTCGATCTGATCTTCATCGAACTGCCGGCCAATCCGAATGCACGACTCCTGGAACGGGTCGCAAAACTCAAGAAAAAGGCGGTTGTCATGTTCCAGGACCGGACAGATTACGGAATCCGTTCCGTACTGGGAGCACCTGTGGAATCGATCAGTCTTTTCATGAAGAAACTGAAGGACGCAGAGGCAAAACGCATCGACATGATTACGCCGGAACCGGAAAACAATTTCAATTTGAACGAACGCAGAAATGTCTGGCAGAAGGCGTTGAAAACATACCATCTGACCGGAATCTGTCATACCTATCAGGCGCAGCGGTTCAAACACAATCAGATTACAGCAAAACAGCTTTGTTCGGAACTGCTGGAAAATCCGTCTTTGCCGGATGCGATTTTCTGTGCGGGACATGATATTGCAATCGGGCTCTACCGGGCATGTTATGAGAAGGGAATCCGGATCGGCAGAGATGTCTCCGTATTCTGTTTCGGGGCGGATAACGACTGCAAGCTGATGACTCCGGCTCTGGCAACCGTTGTCAATCACGGAGTTGCGGAACTGCTGGAACAAATCATCCGTCAGTATTGTCCGGGAAATCAGATCACCGATCAGCTTCTGTACCAGCTGGAAACAATGGAAATTTTTGAAGGAGAATCCTTAAATATAGAAAAAAGGAGTGATCAATGAAACGAAATTTTACACTGATAGAACTTCTCGTCGTAATTGCAGTCATTGCAATTCTGGTGTCCATGCTTCTTCCGGCGCTGAACAAGGCAAGGGATGCCTCGCTGAAAATCAAGTGCACCGGAGCGCTGAAGCAGTGTGCGGGATTCGCTCAGCTGTATGCATCGGACAATAATGATTTTCTTTTCAAGGATCCGGACCGCAGCAATCCCGGCTGGCATTTTCTGTCGCTGCAATATGCAACGAAACAAAAGACGGCAAAAGATATCTGGTGGTGCCCGAAAGATCTTGTCGGAATCAGCAGACCGCTGCAGCAGGCATTCGACAATCTCCGCATCTCCTACGGATTCAACAGCAATTTTCTCACGGGCTTCCGCATCTCGCAGGCAAAGCATACTTCGGACACAGTTCTGATTGCGGAGTCGGCGACGGATCTGGACACCAATCCGGGCGGATACTACTTCTGTTACTCCTGGGCCATGGATGTATCCCCCTGGCCCTATCACGGAATGCAGTGCAATATTGCATGGCTCGACGGACATGCATCTTCCGTAACCAGTCCCATCGGAGTCCCCGGAACGAAATCCGCTTCCAGAGGTCTCTATCAGGAAAGCGTCCTCGGCAGCAAGTTTACAACCCGGAATAAATGGAATCCTCTCCGATAATCCACGGTTTCATTGACAACGAAAGGTACTTTCATTCATGAAAACTTCATCTCTGATTTTCACTCTTGCGTTTGCCGCATTCACCCAGCTTCCGGCTGTGGAAATTCCGGCGGACTCCTGCCGCAACACCGCGACCTGGACCTTTTTCAACGGTTCGGAATTCAAAGGGGCTTCCGGAGGAATCTCCGCAACAGAAGAAGGACTGCGTCTCGACTATGATTTTTCCAAAGGTGGAAAATATGTCGGGATCCATCCGCGTTCCCCGGTGCTTGCCGCGCTGCCCGGAGAATTCCGTGCAGAGGTGCAGGCGGATCAGGATTGTGTCCTCAATTACCGTCTCACCGATGCCGGAGGCAGGACCTTTCAGGCGCGGGGGACAGTGCTGAAAAAAGATCAGGAAAGCACAATGACTCTGTCGCGGAAAGGTCCCTGGCAAAGCATCTGGGGCGGCAGCGGCGGAAAGACGCCGCGTCTTCCGCTGAAACAGATCCAGCTCATTGTCTCGGTTCAAAAAGGACAAGCGCAGAAAGGTTCCATCCTGCTCCGATCCCTGAAAATTGATTCTGCGGAATCTCTTGTCCCCTTCCGGAAGCTTCCGGAATTTGAAAAAGATGCCGCAGGATGGAAGCTGAAAGGAAAATGGCTGCCGCTTGCCACCGGAGCGGAACTCTCGATGACAGCAGTCCCGACTGCGGGGATCCCTGCAGAACTAGCAATTTCGCTGCCGCAGCAGGGACGGGATCTGACGGTCCGTTTTGCTCTTGATCCGAAGAAAAAATCCCAGACCATTCATTGGGCACCGCCCTTCCCGAACGGCGTGAATCCCAGAAACATCTATCAGATCACATTCTGTGTCTCCGCCCGGAATGGAGAAACCGCAGGTTTCCGGACCAGTCTGGAAGGGAAGCTTTCCAGTCAGGTGAATCTGGGAAAACCGAAAAACAGTCTGGAAATTCCCTCCTCCAGACTGGGTACATGCGTGCATTTCAGTTATGCGCCGACCCCGTCCGGAGCATTCCGCGGCTGGTATCCGAAAGAGAAACTTCTGAATGAAATCCAGGCCTGCGGATTCAAGTGGATTCGGGAAGGACTTTCCATGAAAAAAGATGCTTCCGGAACATGGAAGATCTGCGACATTGACCTGAAAACGCTTCAACAGGCAAAAGCCCGCGGAATTGAACAGATTGTATGCATCAGCATGACTCCGGAGGAAAGCATTGAGGAATTTCTCAAACGGGTCGATGCCGTTGTCCGCGGATCGCGAAAATGGGTCCGCGTGTATGAACTGGGCAATGAGCCTCACAATTTCAAGTGGAAGGCATATCACGGGGGAACCTGGAACGGGTATGAAAAAGATGGCACCATCTCAAAATGGGTGAAAGAACATCTGAAATACACGAATGCCGCCGCGGATTACATCAAAAAAATCTATCCGGAATCCACAGTCATCGGACTGGGGGCCTGTTCTCCCACCAATTTTCATTATCTGAATCTGGGTGTTTCAAAAAATCTGGACGGCATAGTCGATCATCCTTACACCTACTCCCTGCCGCCGGAAAAGATCCCGTTCGGCTGGAATCTTACCAAGCGCGACGGAATCCGGATCGGAAACAAGGAACACACATTCGCCGGACTCGTTCAATCCTATCACGATCATTTCCGGAAGACCGGACAAGCGAGAAGCCTCTGGGTCACGGAATTCGGCTTCACGACATTCTGGTTCAACGGGAAAACAGAAAAACGACTGTATGCCGGGTTCAGTGAAAAGGCTCAGGCCTGCTATCTTCTGCGCCGCTTCATGGAGAGTCTGGCGCTGCCGATAGAGGTCAGCTGTCAATACGATTTTCTGGACGACTATCAATCCAGTGAGTTCGGCGATGAATCCAATTTCGGCATTCTCCGCGGGGACTATTCCAGAAAACCGGCATTTTACATTCTTCAGCGTCTGAATTCCCTGATGCATGCGGCGGAACCGGATCCCGAAGCCAAAATCAAAATCACGGCATCGCCGCTCCACCGCAGTGTCCGGCGCGGACCTCTCCTCAAATGGGACGACCAGCCGATCCTGGCGGAAAACGGAATCCGGGCCTATGCCTATCAGGACAAAAACACGCCGGCGGAACGGATGGTGGGAATCTGGTCCATGCTTCCGTATTCCGGAGAATTCAACAATCGTTCGGTCTCGTTGGAGATTGCGGGTTGGGACGAGTTCCGGGAACGTCCCGTGGCCATCAACATGATGAGCGGAGAGACTTATGACATCCCCTTTGAAACAAAAGATGGAAAACTGATTCTTCCGCTGATTCAGCTGAAAGAAGCACCGCTCCTCATCAAATTCTTCAAGAAGTGATTCCGTTCTTCCACGGGATTTCTTCCAAACTCCATTGAAGGGGTCCGACGGCCTCTGCGGAAATCGTCGGGCTCCTCACACTCTGGACTGGAACGAAATACGGGGATCCACAAACACATACAGGATATCTGCCAGCAGCATTCCCGCAAGAGTCAAGGCGCCGCCGAAGGCGAACAGAGTCATCAGCAGAGGGATATCGCGACTGCTGAGCGCCATCATGGAAAGCGATCCCATTCCGGGAATATTGAAAACATACTCCACCAGAATGCTTCCGGAAACCAGTGCGGGAAGCAGTCCGGCGAAAAGAGTTACCATAATCACAAGAGTATTCCGGAAGGCATGGGAAAGCACCACATCAAATGGAGGGACTCCTTTTGCTACCGCTGTTCGAATGTAATCCTGTTTCATGACATCCATCATAGCGGATCTGGTGAAACGGGAAAGACCGGCAAATCCTCCGTAGGTCAGGCAAAGCACGGGCAGGACATAATGCATCAGGGTTTCACCGATAATACGCCATGTGGAAAGTCCGACAGTCAGTTCCGGTTCCAAACCTTTCAGGGGAAAAAGAGGAAGGACCCCTCCTTTGCAAAGAGTCGCCTGCAAAATCAGCGCGACCCAGAGAGTCGGCAGAGAATAGAGGAAAAAAAGCAGAAGAGTTGTAATCTTATCATAACGGCTGTCCGGAAAAATCCCGGCAAGAATTCCCATCGGAATGGCCAGCAGATACGTCAGGAGAATTGCCATGATATTGAGTCGGAGAGTCACCGGCAGACGCTCCAGGATCAGTTCAGTCACGGGGCGTCCCTTGTCCACGGAAACGGAGGTGCCGAAATCGCCGTGGAGAATGATCTGTTTCATCCAGAGATAGAATCCGATATAAGGCGGCTTATCCAGATGGAGTTTTTCCCGCAGGGAATCATTTTTCAGGAGTTCCCCTTTTTCCGCGGACAAGCTGCCTGCGCCCTGAGAGCTGAGCATGGAACTTTTGGTCGGATCGCCCGGAGCCAGACGCAGCAGGAGATAACTGACAAAGAGAATAATGAACAATGTCAGCAGAGCGAGAGCGAGTCGTTTCAATAAATAAAGGGACAATCCGTGCATAATTTTAGAAAAACCATTTGCTTTTTTCGGTATCATAGTGCATATTTACGCAGTTTGCAAGTCGGATTGTCAAATTATCCGCAGCGAATGTGCTCTCGTAGCTCAGTTGGATAGAGCGACTCTCTCCTAAAGAGTAGGTCGCGCGTTCGATTCGCGCCGAGGGCACCATATTTCCCTATTCATTATCAATAAGATACAGATATCACCATCCTTACTAAACTCATCATTCATGGTGCCGTTATAATGCCGGCATCGCATAAACTCCCATAATTTTCGAGCTCATTCGTCTCAGGGATGAGTCTTTCTTAATTTACGGAAAAACTCCCACCTCATTACAACACAAGCGGGATGAGACTGAAAATGACTTTCCGTCGTTTTATACAACCCTAAAATAGGACTTGTATTGTTCTGGAGAAAGGATCGTATCTTTTAATTCGCAGGAATTAAACGTGCTATCAGTCAACTCTTTTATCTCAATAACTGAATCTTCAAATCGAACAGATTGAAATTTTGAATCGAAAATTTTTTCAAAACTTACAGTGTCACGGCAAGATAAAAATTTAACATAATTAAGTGACATATACTGGAAAGTAAAATTTTTAAATGTACAGCAACAAAATACCACATTATCAAGTTCGGATAAGTACATTTCGCTGTTATCAAATTCGCATGAATAGAATGTCATATTAGATAAGTTGTATAGGGTAGGAAACTTATAGTCTGAAAAATCAAGTTCTCTTACTTCTTCTGATTTACTTGCATAGTATGAGAGCAAAGAACAAATGATTTGTTCTCGAAGCTGGTCTATCTCTTCTTTGGCAGAATCAGGATTTAATTCCTTTCTCTCTTTCTGAATCTGATTAAGAAAAAAACGTAAAAATGTTTCACACATCTTTTGCAAATTATGTTCCTTTAACAAATACCCATTAACCAAGCCGGAAATCGCGACTATTCGCAGAGAAAGTAAAGCATTCCGATCCGTCACAATTTCTATAAGTCTAAAAAAAATATCATACTCTGATTTGCTTTTTTCTAACGTCAGACTCTTTTCTTCATTCTCCAAGGCTCTTGTTTTATCTTTATTTCGCCAAATCCAAAGCCCCCAGGCGGTCGGCAAGGCAAGAAAAGCGATCAATAAGGTATCCGGGATAATTTCACTTTTCAAAAAGGGAACTTCTTCGTTGAATCTTGCTATCCCATATCCAATATACATAAGAAAGGACATGAGTCCCAAAAGAAATAATGCGCGATTACGGTTCGAGCTTCTGTAAAAATGTCCCATTCTCAAATTTTCAAAAGGAAAGAGATAATAGAGCATAAGGGTAAAGGAAAACAGAAAAAGAAAACATCCCTTATACTGCCAAATAATATCCATAAGAGAACGGACTCTACGCTCAAAATATCGACAGCTATCCGTCACAAAATAAATACAATCCCCCAAATACAAACTAAGATTTTCCCTGCAAAAGGCTAAAACAATCAAAAAAACAATCAGTAAACTAAAAAAAAAGATTTTCATAAGTCTTGAATTTTTCTTTATCCAGCTCCATAAATTTTTCTTATCACTATTTTCCATAAGACAACCTCAATTTTATTTTTACTCTCAAAAAAGATACTTTCCTTTTCAAAAAAAACAAATCAATATTTAAAAATAAAACTTAATTACCGACACAAATCAAAAACAAACACCTGAAGATCCCCCCATCTGCGCCCAATAGTAAACCGATACAGACAGTATAGACAGGGCATTCTGTTCCAACAGTTTTTCTCGACGACAGAAGAGGTAGACTAATCGAATTTCCACCGGCGGACACATGATTCAACAGCGAGCCAAAACGCAACGAAAGCCCAGACAGGCCCATCGTGACAAAAGACATCTTTGTCAATCCCCACAACAAGGCAAAAAAATTTATTTGCGAAAATCCATTCAGCTTCACTCGGAGTGATAATGTCTGGAATTTGCATACATTTTAATTGTAGCCTGCCGTGTTTCCTGGATAAGAAACTCTGCATGAATTTTAAAGGTCCTTGCGGAGAATTTTCAAAAAGATGAATTTGTCCCCCCTTTTGAGACTTGGAGAATTCGCCGTTTTTAGGTAGAGAAAAGAGTTTTGAAAAACCTCAAAATGCTCCACCATTTCTGTTCTTTTTCAGATCCAAAAGTATCATATCTATCGGTTAGATGATTTTATCTTTGGAAAGCGCCTGCTGATACTTCCGATAAGCCGTAGGAGATCGTCCCATCACACGCCGGAATTCCTCGGCAAAGTAAAACTGATTGCAATACCCCAGGCGATAAGCTATCTCTTTAATACTCATATCCGGCACCTGCAGAAAATATACGGCTCGTTCCATTTTGCGCGCAATCCGATACTGCATCGGAGTCATGCCTGTATGCTTTTTTATCATACGGATCAGACTCATCTTGCTGATTCCGGTAAAATTCTCCAAATCGGCAATAGAGAGTTTCCGCTCAAAATCCAGCTCCAGAAACTCCAGGATCCGGGGAAGAAGCGTATGGGAAGACTGTTTTTCCAGTTTTTCCAATGCAATACTGGCAATCAGTTCATAGCATTGTCCCATCAAAGAGATAAATTCGTTCCGATCCTCCGTATCAACATGATCCCCGATTGCTTTCAGCTTTTTCAGAAAATCAGCGAACTCCTCCACATTGTACAGCGCGGTCCGGTTCAGATGCAGCGAGGACAGGATGGAAGACAGGTGACTGCCCTTAATCTCCAGCACATACTTATGCTGATATCCCCATGAGCGAAACAAATATGGCGTAAACTCCGGAACAAGCAGAACCTTGCCGGGTGATACCGTGTACTTTTTCCCGTTGATCTCATAAATGCTCTCCCCCGATTCGAGCGCAACCAGCATCAGGAAACTGACGCCGGGAGAATCGTACCATGCATTGGCCTCGTCCCGGATCTGATCTTCAAAACAGAACGGATACAGCGGAAGATCCAGATTAAAATGAAGCTGAAGAAGACGACGGCAATGATACAGCTCATTGCTGTAATTCGGTGAAAAAAAAGCACTGACTCTTTTCGATTTCATCCCATTCCTCCGTTGCGGATACTTTAACCACCTTTCCCAGAAAATGCAACCCGGATACCTTTTAACAATTCCTGATTCTTCCACTGAAAGAAGCTCTTTTACCAATATATTCTGTTACTATTCCATATCTCTAAGCTGTTTTGCCTGATTGACGCTTTTTGCGTTTTATGCTATAATTAAAACAGAAAACGCCCCGGAATCAATCGACTTTTTTGAAATATTTGACAAGGAGCATAATGACGATGACACCATTTTCGGGAAACAATCCCTGCGACGCATGGCTTTCCAAATTCTACGGGAAAATGCCGTTCGAAGACTATCTTCTGCTGGACCGGGCGGCCCGTACTCTGGAAGGAAATGTTGCAAGAGGAAACAAACCATGGTCCCCGTTGCGTGGAATTCGTCCCTCCTGCGTGATCTTCCCCGGAATATGGAACTGGGACTCCGCATTTCATGTACTGGGAGTCTCACGCTGGAATCCGGAACTGGCACGGGATCAAATCAGGATCCTCTTCCGCCTTCAGCAGCCATCCGGACTGATTCCTGATGTCATCTTTGAAGACGGAAGAATCATGAACCGCTACGGAAAACCACCCGTTCTCCCCTGGGCGGCCGCAATTCTGGAACAGCGCAGTCCGGATCCTGAGTTCCGGGAACTCTGTGTCGCAGCCTTCCGGCGGAACGAGACGTTCTGGAGAAACAACCGCACCGGGAAAAAGATCGGACTCTTTCATTACGACGCAGACGGAGAAACGCCGGAAGAACGCTTCCGCGATGCAAAATATGAATCCGGATGGGATAATTCCGTCCGCTGGGACAACGGCATATCCAATCTCTTTGCCATAGATCTCAACTGCTACATGGTTCTCTTCTACCGCGCAATGCGCATTCTGGATCCCAATCCGCTCTGGGAATCACGGGAACAGGAACTCATCCGCCGGATCGAAGAAACTCTCTGGAATGAAACAGATCAATGCTATGAGGACCGGAATATGGAAAATGGCGAATTCAATGGAGTCATTACGCCGGCCTCCTTCATGCCGCTGTTCATCGGCAGCGCGTCGCCGGAACGGGCCGCCGCCATGGCGGAGATCGCGGAAAAACATGAAATGCCCGGCTGGCCGAGCGTCTCTTACCAGAACCCAAATTTCGATCCAGAAGGCTATTGGCGCGGGAGAACCTGGCTCAATATCGCCTACTTTGCCCTGAAGGGGCTGAAAAATTATGGATTCGATTCCCTTGCGGACCAGGGACGGAATACACTGCTCAACTGGGTGCGCGCAGTACCGGGATTCCTCTGTGAAAATTATCATCCGGTTTCCGGGAAACCGATCGGCGCAGTACACTTCGGCTGGAGTGCGGCATTTGTGATCGAGTTTCTTCTGAACTGGAATTCGGAACTGCCGATGGCTGGAAGCCGGCAGAAATAAATATCAATCGTAAAGAAAGGAAAATCAAACATGAAATTCATTCTCGGACTCGCTGCTGTTTTTTCCGCTGGAATTCTTTTCGCAGGAGAATTCCGCATTGATCTGATCTCCCTGAAATCGAACATTGATCTGGATATTCAGAAAACATCGGAAAAATTCAAAATCATCGACTCCCCCTGGTACAAGGAAAAACGCAAGCAGAGTATCGAGATCCGCGGGGAAACCTCCGATCAGTGGAAAAGCTATTCCATCACATTCCTTCCGAAAAAAAGCGGAGTCGTAATTCTGAGAGTCAGCGCGCCCTATGTCAAACCAGGAGCAACTCCGAAAGTGTGCGCTTACGATAATTTCAAAGCAGTGGGCGCAGATCTTAAAAACGGCGGATTTGAAGAGAAGGTCCCCGCCCACGGCTGGATCCCCGCGTGGGGAACAAAAAACGGACTGATGACCGGAGACGCCGCAGAAGGAAAATTCTATATCCGCTGCGCTTACCGGGAAGCCATTGGCCAGCAACTTCTCTGCAAAGAGGGTGTCCCTGTCACAATCACCTTCATGGCAAAGAATGCGGTCTGGTGACAGAGGAGGGTTGATAATGCGCAAATCCGCAACAGCATATTTCACTCTTGTAGAACTCCTTGTTGTTATAGCTATCATTGCAATTCTTGCCTCTCTGCTTCTTCCAACTCTGAACAGTGCAAGGGAAAAAGCCAGTATGATTCTCTGCACCAGCAATCTGAAGCAAACCGGAACCGGTCTTATGATGTATGCCAATGACAATGAAGATTATCTGCCCAATCTTCTTCAGGGGCAGGACTGCATGTTCACGGATTCCATCGCCCGTTATGTGAATACTTCGTATGCCCGCAAAAGCACACCGTATGACGGAAGCGGAGAGTGGGGGTATTTTGCAAGTTATGCACCGGAACACTATATCTACACGGCAAAATCCGTGTTTGTCTGTCCAACCGCGGCGACGAATCTGATCGAACCGTTTACCGGGACGCCGGGTGTTCTTTTCATCTCCAACTATTCTGTGACCCGCTGCGACAATGAGCCGGGTACCGCCTGCCGTCCCTACGCCTGGTGGCAGTACAGCGGACAGACAAACGAAAAACCAAACGGACGGCGGATCAATGACATCAAGGGGCGGGTTATTGTCGGCGAACAACGGTATTTTAAGTCGGTCCGCTCCCAGACTCAAACAGTCAACACAACCCGCAACGGATCCATTTACTGCTGGAGTCCCGCATATCCCGTCAACGACGGCTGGGCCTCCGGCAATATCCATACCGGCGGACTTTCCGGTAACTGGCTTTACAAGGATGGACATGTCGCCCATCACAGATTCAATACTCAGATCATTCACAAATCAGGTTCCTCCAGCTACTTCATGGGACTCTGACAGAAAGGTTCATCAATGAAAAAAACGATCACGCTTCTGCTTCTCTCCGCCTCCGTTCTTCTGTTCGCGGGACCGGAGAAGGAGACAAAGGATTTTATCGCAACGATTCAGCTCGGGCAGCATCTGCTGGAACGGAAACTTGTCGCACCTCACTTTTCTCCGATTCAACGCCATTTTCAGGAAGCGGCAAAGAAGATTTCCGCGATGTCCCCGGAAAACGCCCGGCACGAACTGGAGGCGTTCGAGGATGTGATGCTTCAGCTCTCCGCCCGGTGCACCGGACAGCCCTATTCCCCGAACATCGGATGGTATACGAAACAAAGACTGGCCGAATATGAAAAAGATCTCCTCGAAACCCATGCAGACTGGAAATACAGCAGTGAAAGTCTTGCCCGTTTCGGATTGAAAGCAGATGCGGAATTTGAATGGAAGCGTCTTCAGGAACTCCGCAGGGGCGCTCCAAAACTGAATACTCTGCCGGTAGACCCGCGTTTTGACCGCGCATTCTCGTTCTACAAGCAGATCGCAGAGGAGCGCTTCCGGCTCGGCGGACAGATCATTCTGTTTGAAAATGAACTGGATGCTCTTCTTCGCACGGCGGAATTCCGTAAATCGCTGGGGGGAAGTGCGAAAAAACTTTCCGCCGCCCCGCTCCGCTCTCTCCTGAAACAGTGGAAAGATGCCTACAATCAGAAAAATTATCTCCGCTGTGCCGCTCTGGAAGAGAAAACCGCAGCCGAAATCGCAAAACTGAAAACGCTTGTATTCGAATCCGATGGGAAAACGCCGGATCTCCGTCCGGGAACCAGTTTTCTGAGCACGGGAATTTTCGGATTCGGCGGAAACTGGCAGCCGCTTCTGAACACCAATGTCCGCTACGGCAATCTCTATCTCTCAAGCGAAAATGACTTCCGGATGTATGAGAATTCCAAATTCGACTGGGAAGTCTCCTTTGATGCCGAAAACGCGAACTGCTCCCGGTATGAAATCGACGGAGGATCGTGGACCTATGCAAAACGGAAAAACATCTATAAGAACTCCGTCACGGGAGCGGAGGAAATCATCGACGTCTACTGGAGCGCCCTTGCGCCCGGAGTTCTCTTCGACGCCCATGTGAAAGCGGTTTCCATTGTGGAAGGTTCTCTCG
The DNA here is from genome assembly GCA_905197955.1 of uncultured Lentisphaeria bacterium. Lineage (GTDB taxonomy): Bacteria > Verrucomicrobiota > Lentisphaeria > Victivallales > UBA1829 > UBA1829. Next base: position 46,368 of record CAJKAR010000034.1, read on the forward strand.
GCGTACCACTTGCACCCGATGCCGTGGCAGGCGTTTTCGATGGAAAAGTCCAGCTGATTTCCCGCGGAACCGCCATTCCCGCAAAGCGGATGAGCGAAGGATGGCTCCTCCTGCTCTGGCGGGAAAACAATGCGCCGAAACTGCCTGTGCTTCTCTTTTTTGAACATATGCCGGATCTGGTGGAGTGGAACGGTGGAGGACTCCGGATCGCCCGCTCCCCGGAAATCGGAAAATATGCGGCGGCAACGCTTTACGGAGCTGTTGCGCAAAAGCCCGATTTCGGGGAGAACTGGAACACACTCCCTGCGGATGTTCTGAAACAGTGTCGCGCCGTGGCCCGGCATCTGGCATTCTATCCGCTGGATGTGGATGAATTCTTCGCGTTCGGAAAAAATGGCACGGTCCGAATCTGGAACAAAGTCCGGAAAGCGGTGCGACTGGACAGCAACTGGAGAGTAAAAGCCCCCGCGTATGTCCCGTTTCCGCCAGCGTACACGCTGACGAATGCCGTCCGTCCGGATCAGCCCCTTTCCGAACCGCTGATGGCCACCCGCTTCGGCTTCTATCGGACCGTTCCCGGAGAGGTTATCAGCTATACGCTTTCCGCGCCCGATCTTCTGGAGCGTTTTGTCCTCAAACCGGTCTCCGGAGAAGAGCGCTACATCAAACAGCTCAACGATACCATTCTGGCACACAAAGGCGGCAATGCGTGGGATAATTTCGTCCGGGACCGCCACTCCGGCAAGGTTCTCGAACTTGCCGCAGGCTTCTGCATGCTTAACGAGGATGCCAAAGAACTGCTGAATCAGCAGAAACTTCCCCATCAGCTCGAATTTTCGATCACGGGAGAAATGAGCACCGGCGGCGCACGGGAACTCGGTGCAAGAAGTCGCCTGCCCGATTTTCTGATCGATCCGAACACCGGCCGTTCCGCCTTTCTCGGCGGCTGGCGAGGACGCAATCAGGGCGGAGAAGGAAGCGGACGTGGCGATATGACTCTCTTTAATCAGCTCCCTCTGCTCCATGCCTATGGACAGGCTGTCCTGTTCGGCCGCTGGGATCTGGTGGAACGGTACTGGTGGCGATTGAAAGAGCTGTACAGCGCGGTCGATTTCAATCAGCCGTGGCAGACTCCCGGAATGAACACGCTGACCAGTGGCGTAATTCTCTACGGCGACATGTACGGCGACGGCTTCCGCTGTTACAATCTCATGTACCGCCTCGCCCGGGGCATGGGCGATTCCGAACTTGCGGACCGCGCCCGTTATCTCGCCGCGAAACAGACGGCAACAACCATCAATTTTCTCACCCCGAGCGTGATTGCCTATAACGCTCATATCAAAAATCTTCCTGCACCCTCCGCTCCGGATGCCGCCATCGGACAGCTCGGTATTTCGCAGTACGGCTTCCGTACCGCCCCCTGGAAACCTTACGCAAAAGATGCATGGAACGCACCCTTCCAGACAATCGGATGCACCAACGATTATCCATTCTACGGAGTTCTTCTGCGCTACTGTTTCCCCGATTCGAAACTCTGGCTCGATACCTTCGCAAAAGAAATTCCGGAGTGGCACGAGCCACGCTATCTTTACGAGCAACGCGCCGAACGTCAGCACAATGCGTGGAATTATCTGAAATACATGGCGTTGTCCAGCCGCGACCGTCGGTCGGTCCGGGACCTCTATGAAAAAGCCTTTCCCGCGGACTACTCAAAGACGAAGCCCCTCTTCACCTTCCGGGGGAAACAGTGGGAGGATCTCTACAAACGCCTTCACTCGAACGAATGGTTCCTGCGGTCCAATGTGCTGCCGCATATCATCGGTCAGAATGATCCGCTGTGGATCGGGGATTTCGGACGAGCTCATCTCGTCTCCGGCCTCTACGACCGCGAAAAACGGACCGCTCGGATCGAACTGACCTCCGCCCGTCCCGATACTCTGACGCTGGTCTCCATGGTCAAGCCGCTCCGCATTCTCCGGAACGGAACTCCGGTCGCCATCCGGCGCGGCGACTGGGAGTGCGCATATGAAGTCGCCCTTCCCGCGGGCAACAATACGGTCTCGGTTTTTCTGCCGGAATTTCAGGTGGAGGAGTTTCCGTTCCCGAAAAAAGGAACGCCTTCGCCCGTGATGAACTTGCCGAAAGCACCGGCTCCGCAGAAACTTCAGCGGAAAAGTTCTCTTCCATCCGTATTCAAGGTCGGCCCCGCAACAGCGCTGGATCTTGCGCCCTTCTGCAATCAGGGATTCTCCGACTCACCGGAAAACATGATCCGGAAGGAGTTCTGGCGCTTCCCGAAAAAGGATGTGATTCGCGGAGTTCCATTCACATTTGCCGATCCGGATTCCAATCACGGGAAAAGCATGATTCTCCTTCAGGGACGCTACCGCAAAACGCTGCCGCAGGAAATCCGCGGAATTCCGGTGAACAAGGTTCCGAAACGGATCTTCTTCCTGCATGGAATGTGCTACAACGCGAACAACGGAAAAGTGATGACCTATCGTTTGAACTTTGCCGACGGACAGACCAGGGAAATTGAAATCTATGCCGGAATCGGAACCGGCGAATGGAAGGTTGCTCCCGGAGGCAAAGGCCTGACGGAGGTGCCGGATGCTCTGACAGGAAAAATTTATCCCCCTGCTGTAACCGGTCAATGGGGGGAAGGAGCCGGAGGATACGTCTATGTCTGGACGAACAACGTCCGCACACTCGGCGTAACCAATCAGGATGTCGATCAGCGCAGTCTTGCCACACTGAAATCGATTGATCTGATCTCCGCCGGACGGTCTGTCCCGATCCTTTTCGCCATCACGGTGGAAGAATAACAGAAAGCGGAGCCATAGCGGAACATCGGAAAATAAAAGGATCTTTATGAGAAACAAACTGAAAACATCAATCCGTCTTTTCGGCGGGGTCCCGACCATTCATGTGAACGGAACACCCGTAACAGGACTGATGCACTGGAACAGAAATATGCAGACGGAGGATGTCCGTCTTTTTGCAGAAGCGGGAGTCCGGATTTTTTCATTCATCGGCAATCTCGATCTCGAAGACGGAACTCCGGCAAACGATGGAATCCGTAACGGATTCCGGAGCATGACAAAAGAATTCATCAATTCCGTAATGGAAACCATTCTGGCGGAATGCCCGGATGCGCTTGTGATTCCCCGATTCCGTCTTCAGGCTTCGGACTGCTGGAAGAGTCGCCATCCGGACTCGCTCATGCGTTATTACAATCTGGAAAAACATGCCTATGAAGACGGCAACATGGTTACTCTCGGAAAGGAAGAGTGGATCTCCACAGCTCTGGAAGCTCTCTCCAGATCCGTCCGTTTCTGCGAACAGCAGTGGGGCGATCACATTCCGGGATACCATTCCGGATTCGGATTCTGTGCGGAACATGTCTGGTACTGGGGTGCGAAAATCGCCGATTACCATCCCTCCATGCTCCCGCATTTCCGGAGCTGGCTGACCAGGCGTTACCAAACGGATTCCGCTCTCCGCAAGGCATGGAACGATCCCGCGGTGACGCTGGAAAACGCCGCCATGGCCGCACCGGAACACTTCAGCAACTTCAATCCATCCGCCGCGAGCCTCCTGAATCCAGCAACAGAACAGCAGATGATTGATCAGCTCCGTTTCTCCTCGGAATTCATGGCAACCCTCGTAACGAGACAGGCTAAATGCGTAAAGCAGGCCCTCGCAGAACTGGGTTCGGAAAAAATCTTCGGAGCATTCTACGGGTATGCGAATCTTCCGGCAAACAGCATTTCGCATTACGCGGGCGGACAGGATGCCCACAGGATCGTTCTCGAATGCCGCGAACTGGATTATCTTTCGGCGCCGGTCGGATACTCGGCGCGTCAGCCGGGCGGGGTAAGCACGCCTCAGATCCTTCCGGCATCGGTGGAGCTCGCAGGAAAACTCTATTTTGCAGAAGATGACACAGGGACCCAGCATTCTACCACTCCGCACAATGTTCTCCCGGCCAATGCGGAACAGGTCAGGCAGATGATGACGCGAGGTTTTCTGGATGTCTGGCGTAGCGGCGGAACCCAATGGTTCATGGATCTCTTCGGAGAAGGTGTGTTTCATGATCCGGACCTGATGGAGAATGTCCGTAAACTCGTCGCGTTCGCGGAACGTCATCTTGACGACAAGGAAAGCACAGCGGAAATCGCAGTTTTTTTCTCTGATGTCAGTCTCTCCTGTTCCAAAACCTTCCAGTTCCTGACAGGCGCGCTGGTCGAACAGCAGCTCAATGAAATTGCCGCAATCGGAACCGGATTCGATCTCTTCCGCATGGAAGACCTTCCGGAACTGGTTCGAAGAAAACGCCTGAAACAGTACCGCTTCGCCATCGTTCTGAACGCGCATTGTCTGGATGACCATTTGCGGGCTCTGGTGGATCGCGAACTGAAAAAAGACGGCCGGACCATCCTCTGGTTCCATGCGCCCGGCATCATCCGGAACGGACACTTCGATGTCGAAGGATGCAACGATCTGACAGGAATTCACTGTGTCATGGCGGAAGGACAGCGCTCCTCCCTGATTACCGAGGTACTGATCGACGGACATCGATTCAGTTATGGAACTCCGCGCAACGTCAATCCGCGTCTTTACGGAGCCGATCCGGATGGAAAGGTCCTCGGCTGGATAGTCGAAGGTTCGTGGACCCCCTTCCGGAAGGGAGCGGATGGATCCATGCTTGTCGAAAAAAAATTCCCGGAGTGGACCTCCATCTGGAGCGCGTCTCCGAATATGCCATCCGGACTGCTCTCCCGATTCGCAGAACGCGCCGGAATCCATCTCTATTCTTCTCGCGGGGATCAGGTTTTCCCGACGAAAAACTGGATCGCCATTCACTGCAAGTGGGATGAAGTTCTGGAACTTCGTCTCCCCGAACCCGGCTCCTGGCGCAATGCTTTTACCGGAGAAGCCGTAATCCATAATTCCGATCACCTCAGACTGAAAACGCATCGCGGAGAAAATCTCGTGATCGAACGAATCTCCCCGGAACAATCGCCAAGAAACGACCAGTAAGCCATCTCTTCCACACGGTTTTCTCCTGCGGGTCTCCGGAAGGTCTCCCGCGGAGAAAGCCGGATCAGACCCGCTCTCCGTTCAGAAGCGAAACGTCATACATGAACTTCTCTTTCCTGTTTCATTCCGGATTTTTCTGTGTTCCTCAAAGGAAAAATCTCCCGGAGAACACACGGAAACTCCCTCCAAACCTCAAAAGGATCAGAGGCCGCCGGAAGAGGAGTTTCCTACAAATTCGCATGAATCCGTCTTGCCATCCATCATCCATTCGGCGTTCCCGTTTCCGCAGATTCCACACTCACCGATGAAGAGTAGACTAAGAACTTATCCCTAAATAAAAGATGAAATCCAAGAAAATTATGCTATATTTGCAT
>CAJKAR010000035.1 GCA_905197955.1 uncultured Lentisphaeria bacterium
TTTTGAGAGTCAGCCTCCTTTCTTTTTACGTTTCCTTTTACCATAGCAACTGTATATTAAATTTCACAACAAGATTCATCTGCTCCGATCTGTACCGCGCACAAGGGGAGAATGGTAACTGGAGAATAATCATTCCAACGGATTTGCCGGAAAGCAGATCCGCAACAGGAAAAGCGTTCAATCTCCGGAGCGGATCCGTCAAAATAGAAGTTATCAACCTATGTAAAGTGAAGCAGGAGGTGGTTATGTTGTTCCTGAAGCAGAATGAGAGAAAACATTGCATCAATTTTACAATAGTTGAACTTCTAGTTGTTGTTGCAGTAATTATGATTCTTATTACGCTTCTTCTTCCAACTCTGAATAAAGCCAGAGAGAAGGGGTTTCGCATTTCCTGTTCCGGAAACTTGAAATCATTGGGAACGTTTTTCCAGTTTTATATGGATGACTGGCAGCATCTTCCTGCAGGATATTATATGACTCCGAACAGCAAGCAGATTTCCTGGGACGATCAGCTAGGCTTGTTGTATGATGGGAGATCCTTGACAAAAGCTCAGGCGGAACAAAGCCGTTTTTTTCAATCTTCCGATGCTGCACCACTCTATCGGTGCCCGGCATATCCTTCCTGGAAGGTGATAAATCTGACAAGCGAGGAGAGTGTTGCCCGCAGTTACAGCATGAATGCGAGCGGAGGCGAATCCAAGGTGAAAGACGGGACTGGGGGGATTACCTATAACTCGTTGTTTTTGAAAATTTCACAGCTTAAAAATACCTCCTCGGTGATTCTTCTGGCGGAGTTCCCAATGCTTCAGGACAACAAGCTGGGCAATGCCTCTAATTCCATGCGGGACGGATACGGTTATCAGCTCGATTTTTCCAGAGTGTTTCCCGTTCATGCACCTGATATGAATTATCTTTACTGTGACGGCCATGTCCGGGCGATGATGCCGATCAAGAGTAAAAATGATTGGAACAGACAAAAATAAAAGGAGTTTTTCCATTATGTCGCGATTGTTTTTTCTTTGTTTGATCTTTGCGAGCATTGCCCTGTTCGGTCAGAATGAACTTGTGATTGATTTTACAAAAGATCTTTGTGCAAGTTCCATCCGCTCCAAAGGTGTTTTCCGCGGTGTGCTTCCGAAGGAGTGGAAATCGGATTTCGTAAACTGGAACGCCTCGGAGGCGGAAACCGCTCTGATCTCGGAACAGGGACGATCCTTTCTGCGCTTCACAGTTCATAAGGCGGTTCACGGGGCTCAATTCCGGATGGATCCTCCGGCATTTCGAATCGGAAAGGTTTACAAAGTGGAAATGACGGCCCGTTCTTTTCTTCCAGATTATTCTGTTGCCCTCACGATCCGTCAGATTGCCTTCCCTTATGCGGAGTATGGGAAAATTATGGATTTCCAGCTTCCATTCGGAAAATGGAAGAGATGTGTTACCTATCTTCATTTTGAGAAGATGGATCCGACTCCGACTATGGCACTGATGATCAGCGAACCCGGAAAGCTTGATCTTCAGAGTCTGAAAATTACAGAAACGGATCTGCCTGTCCCGCGGGAAGAAGAGCAGACCCCCATCCGACCGGAAAAAGGTGCCAGGAATTTCTTCCGCAACAGTTCTCTGCCGCTGGGGTTGCAGTCCGGCTGGACTTTTGGGCGCGAACTTCAGACCTCTGCGTTTGTTTCAGATCAGCAGGGGCCGACCGGAGAGAATGCATTTTGTCTCTCCCATGCGCAAATTTATTCCGAACCGTTTCAGACAGCGGATTCCTCCGTAGAAAATCAGGTCTCATTTTTCTATCGGGGGAAGGGGATTCTCCGGGCATCGCTGAATCAAGGGAAGGCGTTGCGTCTGGAACCATCGGAAACGGAATGGCGGAGAGCAGTCCTTCTGATTCCCCCGGAAAAAACACCTCCTCCCGCCTATGTACTGTCCCTGTACGGAAAAGGATGTATTTTCGTAGATGGATTTCATGCGGGACCGAAAGGTGCCTCATTCTCCCGTGCAGGGGATGTGGAAATTGCCCTTGGCCTTCCACATTCTGACGCTTCCATTGCACGTATTCAGTTTCCGGATGATTCTCCGGAAATCCTTTATAAGATCATCGGTCCCCTTTCCAACGGCATATCGCTGAAAGCGGAGGGAACTGATTTATATGGTACCACACATTCTCTGCCGATTCGGAAAGGACGCATTGACTATTCGTCTTTGCTGAAAGACCATCCATATGGCCAGTTTCGCATTGAAGTATCCGCCTTTCGGTCCGGCCGACGAATTTCTCCCGTAAATGAACTTGTCGTAACTCGTATCCAGCGGCCTGTTCACTGGGGAAAAGATGCTTCGGATTCTCCATTCGGGGGACACGCCTATCCAAACCCCATGATGCTGACTCTGCTGAAAGCCGGCGGTGTCAACTGGATCCGTCTGCACGATCCCGGACTGGAATACATCGGCTGGTGGTCTCTGGAACCCGAAAAAGGCAACTGGCGTTTTTTTGACCGGGAACTCATGCTCTATCGAAAAAAACATCTGAAACTCTTTGCCCAGCTTGGAACAGCCCCCGTATGGGCTACCGGAAGGGGGCGCCTTACCAGAGAACAGGCGGTAAAACGCTTCAACAATTCCTACCATGATCGTTTCTGGGTTCCTGATTCGCTGGAGGACTTTGCCTGTTATGTACGAACAGTTGTAAAACGATATGATGGCATTATTGATGAATATTTTGTATGGAATGAACCGTGGGGATTTGGATTCCTGAATGGAAAGTATGATCCGGTACGCGGAGTGGATCGACCGGACAATATCTGGAAAGTGTTTGCGGATTTGCAGAAAACGGCATTCCGGACTGTGAAAGAAGTCAATCCGGCGATTAAACTTTCCGGATTCAATACCTCCGCATTTCCGGAATGGACGGAAAAAGTCTATAAGCAGGGTGGTGTCATGGAATCCTGCGATCTTATAGACTATCACGTTTACACCACTCGTCAGAACGGATTTCCCGGGGATCCGGTTTCCCTGAATTATCAGAAGGCCATTGGCTATATCAGGGAAAAAAATCATGGATCTACGGTTCATCCGGTCTATATGAGCGAAGGGCAGGGTGCTCCATCCGGAGCTTCTCAGAAGAGTGTCTGGTATGCCGGCCTTCTGAAACAGACGCTCCCCTGGAGAAATACCGAGGATTTCCGCCGTCTTGCCGATCTCAATACCCGTTTCATGGTCTCACTGTTCGGGCAGGGGGTAAAACGAATTTTTCTCTATTCCCAGCACAGTTACTGTCATTTCGGCAGAATTCCTCTGTATCCGGTTTTGATTCAGGCCGATGGCTTTCCGCATCCGCAGCTGGTGGCGCATTCCGCTCTGGCCGGCCGGATGGAAGGGAAAACATTTCGAAAAATGCTCCCTTTGCAGGAGGATGTATTCGCATACCTCTTTGACGGAGAAGATAGTTCTCTTGCGGCTGTACTGCCGAAAAGAAACTGTACTCCGTTCCGGCTTTATTCAGAATCGCCGTTGCTGAAAGGAAGTGATCTCTGGGGGAATCCTCTTGTGTTTCCGATTCGGGAGAATCGTTGTGTTTTCTATGTGGAAGCTCCTGTTCCCGCGGAGGAACTGCTGAAGGCGCTTCGAGTGGAAAATAGAAAGAGCGGGGATTTTTGACGTTGATTCGCTGTTTTTTGACTATTAAACAAAGAAAGAAGAAGAATATGAAATTTGACTTTGATAAAATTCTGCGTCGGAGCCCGGAAAGTACCGGAGGCGGAAAACTTCCGGTTCACGCAACTTTTTTCCATCATTCAACGGAAGAAGAAGCCCTTGCCGGAGGGTATGGTCGCTGGCTCCTTTTTCTGAATGGCACCTGGAAATTTCGTTTTTTCGAAAATCCTGATCTCGTAAGCGATGATTTGTTATTTGATGCCGATGATTCCGGATGGGCCGATATCGCTGTTCCGGGATGCTGGGACATGCAGGGGTATGGACATCCGCACTACACGAACATTCAAATGCCGTTTCGGGAATATCCTCCTGAGGTTCCTGAGCAGAACCCGACCGGGATATATCGCGGAAAGTTCATTCTTCCGAATGGCTGGGATGAGCGGCGCGTCATTCTGCATTTCGACGGAGTCGAGAACTGTTTCTTCTTATTCATCAATGGAACGGCGGTTGGATTTTCCAAAGATTCGCGCGGTCCTTCAGAGTTTGATATTACAAGGTTGATCCGGAAGGGCGAAAATCAGATCTCTGTCCTGGTGCATCAGTTCTCCGATGCCGCTTATGTGGAGGATCAGGATCAATGGTGGCACGCGGGGATTGTCCGAAATGTCTATCTGTATGCGACACCGAAAAATTACATTGAGGATGTTTTTGCTGCAACAACTCTTGATCAAGATTTGAAAACCGGAATTCTGGATCTGGAACTCATTGCAGGACTTGATTCGGATTCCTGGAGAGAAATACAGGAAATTAAAAACAACGGCATGACAGAACTCGAACCTGCGGATAAGATTCAGAATGGGTGGTTTTTCGAGATTCGTCTTTATGAATCCTGCGGACGGAAGGTGCTGGAATCCCGGATTGACGTTGCTGCGAAGCACGGCTTTGCGGCATATTTTAATTTGAAGGATCCGCATCGGCTTTATACGCATCTGAGCTTGAAGCTTCCGGAGGTGAAGGCGTGGAGTGCGGAAGCTCCGTTCCGCTACACCTTGACGGTCTGTCTCAGACGGAAAGAGGAGGCACCGGTTGATGTTACCGGTATCAAAATTGGATTCCGCCGTGTGGAGGTCAAACACAGAGAACTTCGCATCAACGGGAAGCCGGTTCTGATCTGCGGAGTCAACCGTCATGAGCACGATCCGGGAACTGGACGGACTCTTACGGTCGAAAGCATGCGAAAAGATATTGAACTCATGAAGCAATTCAATATCAATGCCGTGAGAACAAGCCATTATCCGGATGCTCCGGAGTTCTATGACCTTTGTGATGAATACGGACTCTATGTCTTTGATGAAGCCAATCTTGAACATCACGCCTATTTTTATGATCTATGCAGCAATCCCGCATGGGCATATCACTATATGGATCGAGCTATTCATCTTGTCATGCGTGATAAAAATCATCCGAGTGTGATTGTCTGGTCACTTGGCAATGAATCCGGGATCGGGGCAAATCATGCAGCGGCCGCCGGCTGGATTCGGCATTATGATTCCTCGCGGGTTCTGCTTTGTGAACGAGCAATTTACTCGCAGGAGGGAGGATGGCTGCCGAATCTCAATCGGAATTTGACGGATATTCTTGCGCCGATGTATCCGCAGATCTCTACAATAATCAACTGGGCGTCTTATCCGACGGAAGACGAGCGTCCGATGATCCTCTGCGAATACTCTCATGCCATGGGTAACAGCAATGGCTGTCTGAAGGAGTATTTCGACAGTTTTCGGAAGTATCATGGCCTTCAGGGAGGGTTTATCTGGGAATGGGTTGACCACGGAATTGAAAAGATCGACCGGAGCGGGAAAAAATACTGGGGATATGGCGGAGACTTTGGTGATGAACCCAATGATTTCAACTTTGTCGCAGATGGACTGGTTTTTCCGGACAGAACTCCGCATCCTGCCTTGTTCGAGTTAAAAAAACTGGCTCAACCTGTTGAATTGAAAGCTGTTGACCTGTTTTCCGGAAGGATTCGTGTTATCAATCGGAAATATTTTACTTCTTTAGCGGATTGCGAACTGGAATGGAGCCTTCTCGTAAACGGAGAGAAAAGACAGTCCGGGAAGATCACGGATCTTCCGATTCCGCCGGAAAACAGAATCCCGGATTTCACACAGTCGGGGCTTCATGACGTTTTTGATACACCTCCGGCTCATTTTATGGATTTTCAACTGCCGTACGTCAAACCGGAAGAGTTGTTTGCCGGGGACGACTGTCGTCTGCAGCTTAGTCTGCGTCTGAAACAGAAAACCCTTTGGGCTCAGGCGGGACATGAGATCGGCTGGGAAGAATTTATTCTGCCGTTTCAATCCTTTTCGTCAAGACCAGAAGGACGGTATCTGAAAATGGAGCTTGTGAACGGAGACGATCGTTTTATTCTTCTTTGTGGAGGAGAACAGTTGATTTCTGCCGGTCCGAAATTGAATATTCTCCGAGCGACGACGGACAATGACTGCATTAAAAGAAATCTTGGCAACCCGGCATTTCGTTCCTGTATCGGCAACAAGTGGCTTGAGATGGGACTGCATCAACTGAGAGAGAAAGTTCTTGTCTCCACCCCAACACATCTGGAGTGTTGCTATACAACGCCGAATGGAAAGAACATCGTTCACGCACAGGAGCTTGAGTTCCTGCCCGATCATTCTCTGCGAATCAGAAACCGTTTTGAAATCCCGGAAGGTTTGGAAGATCTGCCATGCTTAGGGGTTGAACTTGAGCTGCCATCCATCTTCGATACGGTGGCCTATTTTGGACGTGGTCCTTTTGAAAATTATATTGACCGTCAGGCCGGGGCCAGAACAGGTATCTACCAATTCACTGTGGATGAAATGCACGTACCTTATATTATGCCGCAGGAAAACGGGAACAGAACGGATGTCCGCTGGATCGCTCTAAAAGGGAGATCCAGCCAATACAGTTTGATTTTCACAGGAGAAGGGCCGATGGAATTTTCAATCAGTCGTTATTCCATCCATGAAATGCAGAGGAAATTCCATGAGAACGAATTGAAAGATTCCGGAAAACTGTATCTGCATTTGAATTTTAAACAAAGAGGAGTTGGCACAAGCAGTTGCGGACCGGATACTCTGCCGGAATACAAACTGACATCTGGAGTGTTTTTCTTCTGCTACAGAATAAGTGTTCGAAAGGAAGTCTGATTCTTCATGATGTCGTAACTTCTACACCTTATTGACTTGCCCAAAATTAGGAGGTGATGTTAACACCTATTTAATTTTTACAATTCGAAGCTGATTGACTAAAATATATTCCGGACCTCCTAATTTTTTACTGCTGAGCCCGACTCCTCCCCATTGTCCAGTAGCTAAATGAATATGTTCTGGACCGGGGACCATTTTTAGAGATTGTAATTTCTTACACAGTTCTTCAACACCTTCATTATCCAAACAAATCGCGACTTCAGAAATATCTTCTTCTGTGATGTTTTTCTTATCTGCAAATAATTCAATATTAATCATTTTGCGCCTCTCTCCTGGGCTGGACAACTTTTTATTGAAAGATTGGTGTAAAAACTCCTATGAACAACTATACCGCTTTCCATTGGTAATTGCAAGATGTGGAAGCGAAGGTGAATGGCGGTTCACTACATTTTCGTTCCGTTCAATCATTTGCGTACCCCCTGCAAGAAAAAAACTTCACAAGAGTCCGCAAGGTAAAAAGTGAAATGTTTTTAAAGAAAATTTCACAGAAAATAGGGTCGGAATGAAAAATGGCAGCCATGTGTTCAACTGCACCCTTTTTGCCAGTTAAAATAGAACGATTTTTGAGGCGGAAGAGGCAACGTTTTTCAAATCAGACTGAGGGTGCGGAAAAAATCTTGATAGAGAAATGTTTTCTGGCCCCCCGTTAAAACAGGGTGTCAGTTATAATTTTTGAACTCAAATCCGGGTCAGAAAAAAGAGGGTGTTTTTTCATTTCGACCGAGTGCGATACCCCCCACCCATGGCAGTTACACTACAAAAATTAAAGATGGTTAATAATCAACGACTTGCTACTTTAACTGATTTTTTGACCTTTTCAGCAAAACTCAGAATTCAGACGCCGGAGTCGTGATTTTTCTCTGAAAAAGGCCTTTTTTCAGATTCTGAGTGTGTTTCAAACACACCGCTTCAATTTACGCAAATCCCTTTACACCAACGACTTTTAGCGCTTTTGAATAAAAGATTCTCTTTTTATCAGAAATCAGACGGGGAAAAATAAATGGCGGAGAGAGCGAGATTCGAACTCGCGTTAGGATTTCTCCTAAACAGCATTTCCAATGCTGCGCCTTCAACCACTCGGCCATCTCTCCTTCATTAAAGAAGATTTAATACTATAACCGTTTTTTTTTAATATTCAAGTCTGGATATAAAAAAAATTATAGATTTCAGAAAATATAAGATAGCAAAGATAGGTAAAAAATAATGAATATCAGCAGATGAACCTAGAATCAAAATTATTAAATGGATACAGAAACTCTAGGTGTTAAGTTGTCAACTTGGCCGCTCAACTCAGACATGTAAACACTTACTCTCTGTTCCCAAGATAAGTTTTGCATTAAAAAAAATTGTTAAGCAAGGTCTGCTTTCGTTCATAACATCCTTTCCCTTGAATATTCCGAATACCAAGAATCGAGTTGATCCGGGAATCAAATCCAAAGTTGTAGAATTAAACAGGAAAATTCTGTCTAGAGGTCTATTGAGAGCTTATACTGAATTCACCAGAAAGACACGTTGCGTTTCTCTCGACTGAGTCCGAATAATATATATATTATCGATTTTGATACGTTCAAAATGTTTTCAAAATTTTGGATGCCAAGATCGCATAGAAATAATTTATTCAAACGTAATTTTGATCTATCCCTTGGAACATACAAAAAAAGAAAACTCTGTAACAGGTGGTTTAAGGAAACATTCCGGAGATTTGATCACTTAGAATATTTCCTATGCCCGTAATAATATGAAAGGACTCAGTCATATCTGCCAGCAGAACTTCTACAGATTCTGCTTATGGGGAAAACGAAGCCTCTACTCGAGTTAGAGTGATATCTCCAAAAGTTCGGGAGTCAACAATATGACCTCCCATGGGAGAGAACCACCCCACCCATCCTTTTCTCCAGAATCCATCCGATTCATTGAAAATGATCTGGAATCCCAATGTCGTGCCAGCTTCGGCAGCCTTGATCCCAGGAATCAGATCCCAAGGAATCAGACACTCATAAAGAGTTTGCCCGGGTTCTTGATAGGATGGTTCTATTCGTTTCGTTGCCAATTTTACTTCAGGAATAATCCCTGCTTTTCGCCCAATAATATCCCGCTGCAGAACTGCCCCAGACGTAGCTAGCGTCAGGACCGGGTAATCCGTCAGATCTGGATTTTCATATTTGCCGGTAATACCCAGTTGAATGGAATCCGTTCGCCATGCATGTAATCCGGTTTCCTCTGCATCATGGCGATCATCAGTAACCTTTGCAAACAGGAGGAGCCCTTCGCGACACCAAGCTAGTTGGAAATTTGCGTCAAAATCTTCTACACCTCCCCAAAAACTGGCCAAAGCCAGATTCCTTTTTTTAGTTCCTCGCGTTCGAAAGACAGGAACGTTCTTCCATTCATTACTATTTCCATCAATCTGATAACCAGATAGGTGGGGAATTCCTCGCAGAGAAAATAGACGTCGTTGAGGTAGAAAATTTTGCTGTGTCCCGATCTTCTGCTGCAGAGCAATCCGGTAACCTTCACACCACCAGAGCGATGTGTAACCAGCGTTTTCATCCGGATCATCTGGAGTAAAATTCTTGCCGGATGGCCGAAAACGTAATAGTTTTGACTCCCCTCCATTGAGTTGATAAGAGAGTGTGTCTGGATAAAATTTCCACTCTTTCGGCGCATGGTTCATGAATACTGGAGAGATTGTTCCGCTGACAGTATTTTTTCCCGGATTATACAGATGAACCCGGATTTCCGGTGTTCCTTCTGCCGTGGTCCCTCCGAAAGAGGAAATTGCAACACCTCCGTAAAGAGGAGGAACTTCCGACTCAAGCGGGTGGGACGGTTTCCAGCCGTTTTTGCGGTCCCGTACAAAGTGAAGTGCAGCTTTTGTTCGTACATAATGAGGCTGTTCTCCGCAGATGAATGAATTCCCTTTCAGACGATTCCCAAAACCATCCAGAATCTCGACATCTCCTGATAAAGTGATTTTTTCCGGATTTTTTAATGTCCAGAAACTGTAGACTGTATTGGAATCCGATTTCCATTTCAGGACCCATAAGTTGTCGGTGGCTTTCGTCTCTCTTGCGAGGAAATGGGGATTCGGCAGTACTCTTGTCAGTGCCGCAAAGGCTACCGCGGAAGGTCGTACATGCCAGAAATCACGGAACATGGAGTGATTGCGGATTCCATCAAAATGTGCTACGGCAGAATATCCGGCGGCCAGCTGGTTGAGCATGCCTCGAACAAGATACGCTGCCTGTGTCATTTCCGGCAGTTCAATCGCGGAGGCCGATGGGGCTGTGATTGTCGCTTCCGCCCCCCCTTCGGTCCCTTCAACGAAATAAGCGTCTTCATTGTTCCAGACCGGACGATTTCCAAAAAGTGCACGGATTGCTTCAATATCGTCTTTATGGGCAAATTCCGGCATCTGCGGACTTCGGTATCCATGCACTGCTACAATATCAGGCATTCGTGACGGATTTCCCATCGCTGCACAGGAAAGCTGGTATAAAAAAGAGAGATTCCGATGCGTGACTCCGGGATTTATCATCTTCAGATTCGTTCCTGCCGCATGAACTCCCTGAAAAATTTCCGCAACTTGCATAGCAAACGGCCAGAGCTGGGTATGAAGACCGGTAGGGCTCCAGTTTTCCGGTTCGTTATAGAATTCGGAAAAAAGAAAATCCGCAGGTTTTTTCCGTTTCAGATTCAAAATCTCCTGAATTTGAAACTTGGTATTTTCCGCCAGATTTTTCAATGACTTTCCGCCAGCCCTTCCATTCATAGTTCCTACATATAACATTCCATAAGGTTTCAGTTCATCAATGGTTTTTCCGACTGCGTCATATCCAAAGAAACATCCCCGCAGTTTCCGAAACCCAATTCTGGAAAAAAGAGCATAGTTTCTGGTATTTGAAATAATATACGGAGAATCCGGTTCCGCTTTTCCCGTACTCTCAAGTTGCTTGGGAATAACGGCAAACTGCATTCGGCTGCGGCGGAAATGACCGGAAGAATCTTTTACCGATATATCAAATCGGTAAATGCCGTTGACGTTAAGTGAAGGTAGTGAAAAGGTTACATTTGTAGATCGTTCTGAAAGGAAAATCCTCCTTGTCCCTTTTGCCAGCGAAATTCCTGATTCATCCAGCAGGTTCCAGGAGGCTTCAACATTTTTTCCTAGCAGTCGTGTTGTTTCTATTCGGAGACGAATATCCGGGACGGTCCCATGATCAAACACATAGTGTGTTGCTTCATTCGGGAGCCATTTTAGTTGCAGATGGACCGATGGCATCCATTCTCCATTCCAGGAATTCCATTTCAGAGCAGAATTATTTTCTATCTCTTTTGTAAAATCAAAGAACAGCTTTTTTTGTTTGCCGGTAATTTGGAGACCTAGAAAACGGATCTCACCAGGAACACTTTTTTTGTGATAGGCATCCAAAGAGATTCCGATGGTATCTGGCTGAAAATTTGCCGGGGTTTTCCAGTGTCCAGCATCTGTCCAGATTCCGCCAATCGGTCTTACCCGGTAGTGGAGATTTCCTTGGGAGAAGGTGACTTCCAGTTCAAACGAACCCTTTCCCGGGGAAATAGTTTTCTTTTCGCCCCGCCATTGGATATGTCCTTTTTTTTCATAGGCGATCAGAAGAGGAAAGAGACGTTCGGTTGCAGATGAGAAATCTCGGGAAACTAGCGCCGGGATATACCGATGGTGATTTTTGCTGTCCAGAATATAAATTCCTGTCCAGGATTCCCGAGGCAGCAGAGCCTCTCCTTTTTCGTTCAGCGGAAGTTGCAGGCGAAGGAGCGCTGTAAACTCAGATCCATCCCATGGAACTGTTGCTGTATGAAAACGGGCATCATATCCCCATTTGTCGCTTCCTTCCTTCAGAACTCCCACAAGCTCTGCATGAAGAGAACTTAGAATAAAAATTTCAAGAAACAATAATAGGAAAAAAACTCTTTTCCTGCATTTCATATTTTCACCTCACTTTATTTTATCTTTCCATGCGCCGGTTTCCCATGCATTAGAATGTGGAGTCAAATTTTTCAAGATTCCGTTCCCTTTCAGGATTATTTCCTTCTGGAACCCTTCAAAATAATTGCCTGAGAGCGTAAGGGTTCCCCCTGTATGCTCTTTATCGGAAGAGAGCGCCGGAAGAGCGGTACCTTCCGTGTTCCGGAAAAGATTATTCATCAAAATTCTTCTGGAATGCCGATTCCCGGAAAATGCTATCAGCGGAATTTTTTGAATATCGGTCATTTCCATTGTATTTCCATTTATTGTGATATCTTCTGCTTCCGCGAGAAGACGGATGCCGCCTCCTGAAAACAAGTTTCCGAAAATAACAACATTCCGTGCTGCTTCAATCGTAAGAAGAGCCTTTGGATTTATTTCATTGATAAACTGATTCCCTGTAATAAATACTTTTCCATTCCCGAAATGAGTATTTTTCCCCGGAGAATGAAGACGGAGAAATCCTCCCTGAAATTCTTTATTTCCTTCATTCAACACAAGAATCTGGTTATTTGCAATCAGCAGACGGGATCCATAGAAATATCCTCCGATTCCAGCGCATTTTGAATTGATGGCTATGTTTCCGCTGATCACCACATTTTCTCCTCCCTCCGTATCGTAGGCCAGATCGCTCATAAATCGTGCCAGATTGTTTGCAATTAATATATTGCGTCCTTTAGATCCCCAGGCAAGGCACATGCCGTTTACAGCCGTATTGTTTTCTACAGTAATGTCATAAACTCCGGCTGTATTCGGTTCATAGCCTGGCATTCCGGGTTTGATTTCCCGAGAGACGAGCCGGGCGGTGTTTTTCCGGACCTTTTCTTTCGTATCATCGGAATCTCCTCCCCACCACTGACATTGGAATCGAACATGATCCGACCAGTTCCCTGTATGCTGAAGATATTCCGAGCCATTCTGAAAAGATGTCAGGCGTTCGCAGTTTTTCGCTCCGTTGTTTTTGACTGAAACTCTGCGGCAGTTCTGAAAGTGAAAGCAATCTTTTACACCGGCTATCCGGTTGTTTTCCGCAATCAGGTCAATGCAGGAGTCGAAACTGGCAAAATCAAATTCGGCCTGTGACACATTTTCCTGATGAAACCCGGAAAAGAGAATATCACGAATGCTTACATCGGAAATTTCCGCTCCGGAAATTACCGGTTTTTTTCGATTCTGACAATTGAAAGACCAGGTGCCGCCTTCAATTCTACAGCGGTTCCCGAGAATTTTGATTTCACTGGCATTTGTAATTTGAACCTTTGCGCCTCGTTCAAAGATCAGAGCAGAGCCCTCCGGCATTTCCACTTTTCCAAAGGTGTAAGTTCCTCGACCGATTCGAACGTCTCGTCGGGGGAGTTCCTTGTTCAGTCTCTCTGTGAGATCCACCCAGAGTTGTTTTTCTTTTTTGATCACTGGTTTCAATGTAAGAAAATTCTTTTGCCATGAGCTCAGATCCTGGAGATTCCATTCCGTGTCCTTCCCATTGCTCTGTACTATAAATGAGTGAAGAGCAAATCGTTCCACAACAGATCCCGGCTGAGCGGTATCCAGAACAAAGCCGATCCGCTTCGGGAGGAATCCTGTCGGAGGCATATACTTCCACACGACCTCAAGTTTTTCCGTATCTGGTCCGGCTGAGAGAAGCAGCACTTTTCCATCAAAAGAAAGACGCAGCACAAGAGTTCCAGCAGTGAGACGTAATTTTTTTCCATCATTTTTCATGGAGAAGTTTCCGCGATTTTCATAAACCACCGCGCCATAGTCAACCGTTGGAGTCCGGTTTCCCGGGCAGAGAATCCCTCCGATGTAACGGTTGTTTTGATCTTCCATCAGGATTCCGCACCAGGATTGCCAAGGCATGACAGGGCGTTTTACTCCCGATGCGTTGAACAGTTCGCATTTCATCGTTACTGTAAGCGGAAGTTTGCCGTTCCAGATCTGAGACATGGCGTTTCCTTGAGCAGCGAATCCCCATCGACTGGCTCCGCCGTCGAGACGGAATTCCAAAGCAAAGGCCGAGTGGAGAATAACACTGAACAAAATCAAAGCGAACCATTGTTTTTTCATAGCAGCGACCCCTTTCGTTACCATTTCCGGTCAAATAGTACAGTATAATCCCATGCAGGCGAGGTTCTTGCAAAAACGGAACTTTTAACGGATGCCGCAGAGCCGTCATTCCAGCCGACATTGTAATGATCCCAGTGCATTTCTGCAGTCAGATCTCCGGTATTCCACTTTCCCGCCGGAACGGTATCCAGGAGGACCACCATGTTTCTGCCGACGACAATGCCCTCTTTTGCCGGTTTCTGAGTTACCGTCATGGTTGCACAGTATTTGGAGTTTTGCGGATTGTCTGAATTTCCGCCTGTTTTGCTGAGCATGGGAAGCCAGGTATAAGACGACTGATGACCGTTGATTCGCCCGCTTGCAGTGACTTTTGAGCGATCATTGGAGGGACAGATGAAAAGTCTTGTCTTGTTATTCAGATAATTCAGGTCCACCAGTAATCCGTAATTTCTTCCAAGTCCTTTATCATATCCTATTTCGGTCGGATCCGAATAGACATGTGTGAACGGATAAGAATCTTTGAAATCTCCCGCATAGACTCCCGTCAGCTGCAGGAATTGGCGCTGCTGGCTGAGACAGCTGACCGACTGGGCTTTATTCCACACTTTGCGCATCGCTGGCAGAAGCAGTGATGCTAGAATCATAATAATTGTAATAACTATTAAAAGTTCAATTAATGTAAAATATTGAGCAGTTGTTTTCGATGAAACAGCGATTTTCCGAGTCCCTTTTTTGCTTTTCATTTTATAACACCTTATTTATGTACGGATTTTTGGATCCTGAGAGGTCCGGCAACAGATTCCCTGATAATCAGTCTGGGGAGAACAATCTGCGTCTGATGAGGTGGTCCTCCATTGACACAGTTTAAAAACGCTTCCACTGTATGGCGGGCAATTTCCCGCAGTGGCAGTTGAATGGTTGTCAGAGCTGGATAAACCGATGTTGCCAGAGGAGAATCATCGGATCCGATTACAGAGAGTTCATCCGGCAGTTTCATTCCGCGAGCATAGGCCGCCTGATAAGCTCCGACAGCCATTTGATCATTTGCCGCAAGGATGGCCGTAACACCACGACAGATCAACAGATCCGCGATTGCTCTTCCATCTGCTGTTGTATCATTTCCAGTCAGTTCCAGTTCCGGATGCAGCTCGGCATTGTGTGCTGCCATGAAGTTTTGATAAGCCGTCTGCACAGGATCTGCAGCAAGGTAGCGGCGAGTCGCAGATGCGATCAGTCCGATCCGGCGGTGTCCGATACCCCAGAGATATTCCAGAGCCTGCCTGGCTCCGTCTTCATAATCAATATAAATGGGAGATTCCGGACATCGCAGGTGAGTAATGACCGGAGTTCCTCGACAGAGTTGAATGGCTTCTGTGTTTGAGATTTGAGGCAGCATATTGATTACGCCATCTACCATGCCGGAGGAAAACTTTTTCATCAAATGCCGTCCTTTTTCGACATTCAGTCCGGCAATTCCGAGAAGAATCTCATAGTTGTGTCGACTCAACTCGGCTTCGATGGTTTCCAGCAGCATGGTTGTCGCAGAAGATACACAATCTTTCACCAAGACTCCGACAAGCATAGTCTTTTGCTGACGAATAGCTCCGGCAAAGAAATTCGGGCGGTAATCCATCTCTCTGACCACGTCAAAAATCCGTTGTTTGATTTCTCCGCCGACAGGCCGCTTTCCACTGAGTGCATGGGATACTGTCGTTGGTGAGACCCCTGCTATTCTGGCGACATCGCTGATTTTGACTCGTGTTCTCATGAAATCCTCTTATGCAAATAATTTGGCAAATCGATTTGCGTATCTTCTGTCATTAATATATTCAGGAAAAGAATTTTGTCAAATATCTTTCATGATTTTTTTTTGAATGAATAATCCTAAAGGGGGCTGGGAAGGTTGAGCTATGATAATTTCTGGTTCATTCTTTCCACAGAGAAATCTCCAGAGATTATCCCGTGCAGGATTCTGATTTCAGCGAAAAGCTATATCTATAAAAAAAGAATTTTTAAGATTTTTTTCTGGGAAAAACTCTTGCAGTCATTTCTGATAAAAAGAAAGCCGTCACTCGGACGGCTGAATTCTTAATTGGTAGCGGGGGCCGGAATCGAACCGACGACCCCCAGGTTATGAGCCTGATGAGCTACCTCTGCTCTACCCCGCAACAATATGCTTGAATTATCAAGTATTCAATACTATATACCTAAATAATGATTTGTCAAATGATTTATCAATTTTTTTTATAAAAAATCGGCAGATATCGGAAAGAAAATCTTGGTCCTGAATTCCGGATGAAGCGGGAAGGGGATTCGCATGGCGCTAATTTCCGGAATTCAGAAAACAAGCAGAAGAAAATGATCTGTCACTGTTTTCCAATATACCAGTGGTAGTAATCGGTGATTCCCTGTTCCAGATCTATTTTCGGAGTCCAGCCAAGGGAACGAATCAAGGTGGCATCCATCTGCTTGCGCGGCGTTCCGTTCGGTTTGGATGCATCATATTCGACGCATCCATGATATCCGATCACCCGGACAATCAGGGCAAAAAGATCTTTCAGCTGAATATCATCGCCTTTTGTGATATTTACGAAATCCCCGATTTCTTTCCAGTCCTTGTTCTGCATCAGGTAGACGCAGGCATCTGCAAGATCATCGGAACACATCAGTTCCCGATAAACGGAACCATCTCCCCAGAGAACCACTTTGTCCCGATAGGCTCCAACAGCATTCAAAGCCTTCTCCAACGAACCATTGTCACTGAAGTCAATTTCCGCGTCAAGATTCCAGCCAAGTCGATAACGCTTCAGATCTGCGCGAATTCCATCAAAATCCTGTTCCGCAAGGAGCATGGCAAGATGAAAACGGCGAAGAACCATCGGAAGCAGATGAGCTGTCTCCATATTGAAATTGTCTCCGATTCCATATTGATTTGTCGGCATGGCGGAAATGAAATTCGTTCCATACTGCTGATTGTAGTATTTGCAGAGCTTGATCGCTGTGATCTTGGCAATGGCATAAGCTTCATTGGTCGGTTCCAATGCGGACGTGAGCAGGGACTCCTCCTTCATCGGCTGAGGCGCAAACTTCGGATAGATGCAGCTGGAGCCCAGATTCAACAGTTTTTTCACCCCGGTCCGATATGCCGCGTGAATCACATTGCAGGCGATCATCAGGTTGCGGTAGATGAAATCTGCCGGATAAGTCATGTTCGCCATGATCCCTCCGACTTTAGCTGCGGCGAGAAATACATATTCCGGACGTTCCTGTTCAAAAAAAGCAAGTGTTTCCGCCTGATTGGTCAAATCAAGTTCCCGGGAGGAGCGGGTGATGAGATTTGTGAATCCCTCCTTCTGCAATCTGCGGAGAATTGCGGAACCGACCAGCCCGGCATGTCCGGCAACATAAATTCTGGAATTCTGCTTCATTGTCATCACTCCTGTGGAATTACAATGTGATATCCCTGACTGCGCAGGAAAAATTCTTTTTGGGCCTCTTCCAAATCCGCTTTCATCATTTCGCGGACCAGAGTCGGAAGGTCATATTTCGGTTTCCATCCGAGTTTTTCCTGTGCTTTGCGGGGATCCCCCAGCAGCAGATCAACTTCCGCTGGACGGAAGTAGCGCGGATCCACCGCAACAACCGTCCGTCCTGTCGCCTTGTCGATCCCTTTTTCCTCCAGGCCGCTTCCCTGCCAGATGATCTCCATGCCGACTTCCGCAAAGGCCATTTCACAAAATCTGCGGATTGTCGTCGTAACTCCCGTTGCAAGGACAAAGTCTTCCGGCTGTTCCTGCTGAAGAATCTTCCACATGCCTTCCACATAGTCTTTGGCATATCCCCAGTCTCGTTTCGAGTTCAGATTCCCCAGATAGAGACACTCTTCAATTCCGAGTTTGATTCTGGCAACCGAACGTGTAATCTTGCGGGTTACGAACGTTTCTCCGCGGCGCGGGCTTTCATGATTGAACAGGATTCCGTTGCAGGCGAACATGCGATAACTTTCGCGATAATTCACCGTGATCCAGTAGGCGTAGAGTTTTGCCACCGCATAGGGAGAGCGGGGATAGAAAGGAGTGGTCTCTTTCTGCGGTGTTTCCTGAACGAGACCGTAGAGTTCGGACGTGGATGCCTGATAGAACCTCGTTTTCTTTTCAAAGCCGCAGCTGCGGATCGCTTCCAGAAGACGAAGCGTTCCAAGGCCGTCGGCGTTCGCCGTGTATTCCGGACACTCAAAGGAGACCTTCACGTGAGACTGCGCGCCCAGATTATAGACTTCATCCGGGGCAATCTCCTGGATCAGACGTGTCAGATTCATCGAATCCGTCAGATCCCCGTAATGAAGGAACAGACGCCGGTCCGGTTCATGCACATCCTGATACAGATGGTCGATCCGGCTGGTATTGTAGGAAGATGCCCTCCGTTTAATTCCGTGAACTTCGTATCCTTTTTCCAGCAGAAGTTCTGCCAGATACGATCCATCCTGACCGGTGATTCCGGTAATCAATGCTTTTTTCATTCTGATCGGCTCCTGTTCTTTCTAAATGAAATCAAAAAACAGGATACCTGTAGCATGAAAATGCAAAAAAATCCAGAAGAAACGTCTAAAAACTTGTTAAGCGTGAAGAGAAATCCGCAGAACATACGGCATGTCATACGTCGAGGCTCCGCAGGGACGGAGGCAGCGGACTGCACTGACAGAAACCCCTTTTTCACTTTGTTCCCAACGAGTTTTAATATCTGCATTCTCGGGAGAGTGTTCCAGAATGGTACCATTCTGTCCCAGAAGTTCAACGGATGCAATCTTTTCCATCGCCGGAACGGTCAGGAGGAACTCCCGTCTCTGTCCGCGATCATACCGTTTCCCGTCAACAAGGAAGGCAAAAATCGTTTTCCTGTCTTTGGATTGCGTATACCAGATTCTGCCGCCATCGGGCAGTTCCTCATATGCCTTTTTATAGGGGCGGACTTCATAAATTGCCGGACGATGCCAGAAAAGCCACAATCCAAGTTCCCGCAGCAGCGATTCC
This sequence comes from uncultured Lentisphaeria bacterium, assembly GCA_905197955.1. Taxonomy (GTDB): domain Bacteria; phylum Verrucomicrobiota; class Lentisphaeria; order Victivallales; family UBA1829; genus UBA1829. The sequence goes on from CAJKAR010000035.1 coordinate 19,038, forward strand.
TGTTCCTGTGGAATTGTTCCATCCGGAGCGGGGGTGACATTCAGAAGGAGATTTCCTCCTTTGGCACGGGTTTCGATGAGCAGCTCCACGAGCTGCCGCGCCGTTTTATCCGCCACCATCCGGGGGTGCCAGTTCCACTGGGAACCGATCGTACAGCAGCTCTCCCAGGCTTCATCGAGAATGGTATCGGGGACTTCCTGTTCCGGGGTTGCCATTTCGCCGCGTGTGACGAGAATGTCCCGATTGAAGCGCCAGACCTCCTGTTTCAATCCTTCCGGAGGGCCGTCGAAGAAAAAGAGATCGATTTTTCCATAGTTTGCCAGCAGTTCCCGCACCTGTCTGCGGTTGTATTCCATCAGTCCCGGATTGTTGGCGGGGATGACGCTCTCGTGCAGAAAACGAATGGGAATGCGGTTGTTGTACAGCCACTCAAAATCGAGCGGGGAAAAATAGATGCCTGTCCGGAGACCGTGGCGGCGGAATGCTTCGATGAATTCCCGTGTGACATCGCGTCCGTAGCGGGAGTTCATCACATTGAAGCGCGTCGTTTTGGTATCGAACATGCAGAAGCCGGAATGATGTTTCGCCGTAAAGCAGAAGTAGTTCATTCCGACCGCATCGGCAAGCTCCGCATAATCCTCCGGATCAAACCTGCGCGGGTTGAAATGCGACGGGAAAAACTCATGATACTGACGCAGAATCCGTTCCGAGGCCCCGACCAGCGGATGGCTGATTTCGGATCCCAGCAGCGAATCGCAGCTCCAGTGAATGAACATTCCCAGAGCCAGATCGCGGAACATCTCCACACGGTCGGCGGCATTGCCCCCGGAAAAGGTCTTTTCCAGGATTGTCACATCCACATCGTTCTGGTTCATGACTTTTCCTCGACTTTCATCTGATACGGCTGGAAGTTCCGGATGGTCCGGGCGGTCGGGTTGAACTTCAGGATCTTGAAGGATTTGCCGTCGCGGAGAATTTCAACGGAAGCGATCCCGTCCGGTTCATAGACAAGCGGTCCTGCGGAAAGAACGGCTTTTCCCGGACGAACCACCGAAACCTGTGCGGAAAAGCGCTCTCCTGCCTGGTATTCTCTCTTGCCCGCTCCGGCAAACGGATAATAGACGAATCCGCATTTTTCCTGCCGGAACGGCTCCAGAAGCTTTGCTCCGCTGAAATGCATGGTAAAATCGGCGAATCCGAGCTTATCTTTTTCCGGTTTGAGATTTTTCGCCATTCCGCTGCTTACCCAGATTTCAACACCGGGAAGTTTTGATTTCTTTTCAATGACAAGGGAAATGACTCCGGCGGCGCCGTTTTCATCCGCGTACCAGAGATCGGTTCGGCGGAAGGGGGATTCCGGCGGAACTTGACCGTAGATTCCCCGGCGCGCATGAAAGGTCCCGGCTCCTGCGATCCAGTTCTTGCCGACCACTCCATCGTGCTGGCGATATTCATCGGGAGGTATCATGATATAGGACAAATGCCCTGTGCGTTTGCCGGGAACTGCGACATAAACCGCGTTGAAGCAGGAGGTCCACCCTTTTTCGTTGGAAACACCCATTCCGAACTGAGAGTCTCCCCACGGACGCGACGGCATTTCCGCATCCAGTCCGCCGATTCGAAGCGCGGGTCCGTTCGCGTTCCGGTCGAACATGCAGCGGTCTCGGGAAATTTTTTCTCCCGGAGCCTTCTTCTTCCACGCATACATGTTTCCATAGGTCCATACATACGGCTGGATGTAGCTTCTGCGCTGACGCATCAGATCCAGAGCCAGCGGATTTTCCGTGACTGCCGCCACATGTTCGAATCCCGTATACGGTCCGCCGGTCCCCATGAAATGCTTCCACCACGGAGAGGAGAAGACGGTCAGCTGACCGGAAATGGTCGCCGCATTTGCCCATTCCGCCATTCTCTGAAGGGCGAGTTTTGCGTTTTCATCTCCTGTCAGCTGATAGTAGCGTCCGAGATGCGCGGCATCGAAATTGAAATAGATCGGGTCCGGACCCGAATTGTTAATGTAGCTGAAAGCTCCGCCGGGAAGCTGAATCGACAGCGCCTGACGGATATTTTTTCTTGCCTGAGCGCGCCATGCGGGCACATCCTTGTCGTTCGGATCCAGACGTTCATAAAGGATCGCTCCGAATTCCAGTGCCATCGCGGTTTGAAGCAGAGTGTTGGCCGCTTTGCTCATCCACTGGGCGGGATCGGAAATTTCCCGGAGACTTTTCTGATAACTCGGACGCAGACGTTCTTTCCAGAGATTCAGCTGTTTTTTGTCCAGTCCTCCGTACAGGATCCAGAGGTTGAAGGTTTCTGTATCTTCGAGAATGGTCCAGAATCCGGAGGGTTTCTTTTCCCGTTCCAGAGTGACCGCGTCAAATTTCCGGAAAACGGCGTCGCGGATCTCCCGGTTGCCGTAATATGGACTATGCTTGTCAAAGACGGCCCACGAAAGCCAGAGCGTTGAAAAATCGTCCCCTTTCTTCCACTTGTCATAATTGAGCTTGACGATATTACGGGCGCCGGAAAGATAGGGATTGTCCTCCGCAAGCGGCGGAGGAACTCCGTTTTTCCAGAGGGGTTCCGCGGCGGAAAGCGCCATTGCCCCTGCGATAAGAATCAGACTCATTGTTTTCCTCATATTATTAAGCTCCTTCCAGATGATCATTTTGCTTGTCCCTTTAAGTGTTTCCGGACTTCGTTTCGTGCGTAATCCTCGGTATCGCGGATTGCCGGCCAGTGTCCGGCGTTCGGAAACGGACGCAGTTCTTTCGGCGATGTGATGTTGTTCCAGGCGGCATAAACGGAGGATGGTTTCGTCAGGAAATCGTGCCATGCGGCGGTCACGAGTACCGGACAGCGGAGCCGGCGTGCGAAGCTGCAGTTGTCGAAATAACCGGCGGTCCGTTTTGTCTTTGCGTTCCACGGGAAGTTGCCGGGCCAGCCGCGCGCCTGCTTTTTCTCAATTCCGCCATGATTGCAGAGTCCCGGGACTCCTGCATAGCAGAATGTCACCTCCGGCGAAAGTCCCGCAACTGCCAGCGACTGCGCTCCGCCCTGACTGGAACCGTAGCAGATCAGATCCTTTCCGTTCCATTCCGGACGGCTCTTCAGATATTCCAGTGCACGGAGATCGCGCAGAAGCATGTGCCGGAAGTAGACTTTTTCCGGATCGTCCCACCCCAGAACCGTGTAATAGCGTTCTTTTTTCAGTTTGGAAAGCAGTTCTTCTTCGGTCGCCTGTTCGCCGAATTCGATTCCATGTGCATTGACGCTGAGGGCAAGAAAACCATCCGCGGCGAAACGGTATTCTGGAGAATGCTTGTAAATGCCCGCTCCGTCGAACCGGATTACCGCCGGCAGTTTGCCTGCGGCGTTCTTCGGCAGACAGAGATAACCGAATGCGCGTCGTCCGCCGGGGGCATCCAGCCGGACTTCAAAGCAGTCCACTTTCCCCTGATATTTCGGATCCGTGACGGGGATTCGCTTCAATGTGGGATTCATTGGAATGGCGGCAAGCTCTTTCCTGGCGGCTTTCCAGAAGGCATCGAAATCAGATGGCTCTGGCATTCCCTGCCGGATCTGTTCGGGATTCACTGCGACAGAATTAATATTCGGAGGAGTCACGGAACGCTTTTGCCCTTCCGGAATATAATTTGCGGAAAAATAGACAAATCCGCAGGAAGGAGCAGTTGTTTCCATGGAGATTTTTCCATTGCCTTTTTTCACAACTACGTCTTTCCCTTCGACCGTCAGCTGCGCCTGGAAGGGGAGGGCGGCAGGAGCTCCGTCCTTTATCAGTTCCGCTGTGAATGCAATGCGTTCTCCCGGTTTGGCAAATCCGTCCGCGGGAACGCGGGTTGTCCGGAAGTAGAACTTCGGGGCGGCGCTTCCGCAGAGAGCTGCGGAAAGAAGCAGAAAACAGATGCTTTTTTGGAAATGAAACATTTTCAGAACCTTCCTGATTTTAGAATATTCCGAGTCCGAACGGATCAAGAGTCTGTCCTTTATACCCTTCGGATGTGCTTTGCCATTGGACGTTCAGGGCGATACCGTTTTTTACCAGATTGACATGCCCGTCAACATATCCGAAATTGCCTGCGGCTCCCGGCACCGGATGTCTGCCGATGACTGCATTGTAAGTCGGCCGGGTCGGAAAAAACGGGGTGGGAGTTCCGTCCACTCCCTGCGTTTCGAGCAGCATGGCGGTGGAGGAGGGACGTTTGACTTTAGTGTTACGGATCGGCGGATCGTTCCAACCGACATTCCCGCAGAGACCACCCGCTTTATAAGGCGTTGCATACGAGAGTTTGTGTTTCTGAATTTCCCATGCACCTGAGGTTGGATTTGTTCCCATATATCCTTTCAAAACGGAGAGATTTTCCGGACAGAACCACGGCGTATTCCATGCGACTTCCGTATTTTTTTTCGTATCGGGGAGATATCCGCAGTTCATCAGGAGCACGGACCAGGGACGGGATGTATTGGAGGCTGAAGGCCCTGTTGGTTCCCGGAAAGGCGGAAAATAGCCGTCGAAATCATTCTGATAATGGACCAGTCCCAGAGCGATCTGTTTCTCATTGCTCGCACAGAGCGATGTGTTTGCCTTGGCTCGCGCGGAGTTCAGGGCCGGAAGAAGTAATCCTGCAAGAATTGCAATAATTGCGATTACCACCAGAAGCTCTATCAATGTGAATGTTCCAGACACACGTTTCTTCATTTTCTTCCTTTCTTTTTCAGGTCTGAGACGGAGTTCCGTTCGACCAGGGTTACATTGGAAATCTGTTTGTAATGTTCACGTCCATCCGCATTCAGGCGCCGGAGGATCGCATGAGCTGCCAGCGCACCGATTTCGATTCCGTTCTGCCGGATTGTCGTCAGTTTCGGGACCATGACAGATGCAAAGTTCAGATCGGCGGTTCCGATTACGCTGATCTCTTCCGGGATGCGCAGTCCGAGGGCATAGGCCGCTTCGTACAGAATCTGAGCATCATTGTCATTATAACAGTAGCAGGCACAGGGAAGGGATTTTGTTTTCAGCCAATCCTGCAACGCTGCGCACATGCCGTCGGATGTCTTTTCCCGCCAGGAAAACACAGAATTTGTGTCCATCGGGACCCCATGAGCCCCCAGAACTTCCCGGAACGAGCGGTAGCGGGGCAGAAGCTCCACCGGAGAAGGGGAACCTGAAAGGAAACAGATTTCCCGGTGTCCTTTGGAAAGCAGATACTCGGCGGCGAGTTTTCCGCAGGCGTTTTCATCAGAGCTGATGTTATCGGAGAAGAACCGCTGACCGAAGGCGTCGATTGTCACAACCGGAAGGTTGAAGCGCTCAATTTCGCGGAGTTCCGCCTCCGTAAAATTCTCATCGGAAATGCAGGCGATGATGCCGTCGACGCGATGATCCACCAGACGGCGCATGGAAACGAAGTCGCCGTTTCCTCTCAGACTGACCATGATCGGCAGGTAATCCTCCGGAAGCAGCACTTCCTGAATTCCCTGTGCGATATCGGCAAAGTAGGAGGTCCGCAGCGAACAGAGCAGCACTCCGATGCTGCGGGTCTTGCCGTTGAAGGCGCTTTGTGCCACGGCACTGGGACGGAAATCATATTGTTCCGCCAGTTTCCGAATCCGTTCCGCGGTGGTCTGCTTCACTTTCGGATCGTGGGAAAAGACGCGGGAGACCGTCGCTGTCGAAAAACCGGACAGACGGGCAAATTCCCTGATGTTCATTGTCTTTTCCACGTGCAGAGGCCTCTGTTTTACTAAAATGTAACTGTTTACATTTTAAATTATAGCAGATTTCGAAAAAAAAACAAGAGGGTAACTGGAATTTTTATGGAAAATACTTTTTCAGAATTCCGGGAAGGCAGATCATGAAAAAAGGGGGATCGCATGATTTCCCGAGTCCGTCCGATCTGCCTTTTTTTGTTCTGATTCTTCATCCTCTGCGGGAACGATTATTGTTACATGCGATTCTTTTTCTGCCGGTTCCAATCCGTCTTTTCTTTTCCGGATCTGGTGTCCTGGGGGGTGGGAAGAAATTCATAGATTCGCTTCCATTGGAGCTGTTCTCCGGGGGCAAGATGGATCTCCAGAAAAATTTCCGGGCTGATGAATGAGTTTTCCTTGAAACTGACCGCAAAGCGCGAGGAGGGAAAATCCCCCCGGATCCGGATGAGGATAGGGGAGACTGGATCGGAAAGTTCAAACAGATTGTCTTCCGGCCGGATCGGGCTGGTGGAAACCAGATAGCAGCCTTGTTTTGTGGTTTTCAAATTTTTGCAGAGATGCCCTTCCGCAGTGAAACATCCTCTGCCGGTGAAACTTTTCAGTTCGGGAAGGAATTTTGTCCGGATTTGAACGTCCGAGTTCCGCGGATTCTGTTTCAGGGAGAAGAAGTTGTGGTTATACTGGGTAGTAATGATCGGCTCCGTGCCGTTGTTTTTCAGCGAGTAATGAATGATGAGCTGTTTTTGTTCGGGGCGGATGGTATATGTTTTACAATAGTCATAGGAACAGGTCATGAACTGTCCCGACTGGCGGAACTCCATGGAATTCGTTCCCTTTTTTACGGTGGTGGCGAAAAAATTCCGGACCGGATACGGATGATAGAAAAAATACTCTCCCTGCCGATTGTTTTCGAGAATGCCGACACCGATTTTCAAGAAGAGTGTTCCGATCCCGTTTTCCTGGAATCCGGGCGGCGTTCCCATGATTCCGAATTCATCGGCAAGCCCCGGAGGAAGCAGGAATTCCCGTCCATGGATACGGATGCTGCTTGGGGTTCCGCAGAGATCGAATCTTGGGCGGTATTCCTTTTCCAGACGGGGAATTTCTTCCGGTCCGGCTATTTTTACGCGGAAATCCTTGTTTCCGAGTTCCGTTTCCGCGGAAGTTGCAATGGAAACTCCGCTCAGGAGAAGGAAAAGAAAAATAGTCGGAAATTTCATAACATCTCCAGGGATTTTGTCACTCAAAGATCCGGAATTCCAGATCGTCGATATACATGCCGTTCCCTGGCGAGGTCAGAATCAGCAGTCCGTGGCGGGTGTTGTCCGGAATGGTTCCTTCCAGAACGAGCTGCTGGTAATGATCGGTGATTGCCGGGGTTTTGAGATCATATTTCAGCGGGCCGTTCCGTGTCCAGTTGATCTGGAGACGGGCTTTCCCTTTGGGATCGCGGCTCTTGAAGTAGCCGGAAAGACGGAATTTCCGTCCGCTGACAGCAGGCACTCCTATTGCGATATAATTCTTGGAATCGTCAAAAATATAGCAGGCCCCTTTTCCGCTCCTGGCATGTTTCCCGGTGAGATCCAGATGAGCTTTTCCCACATAGGTGAAACCTTTTTTGACTTCGAAATCGCCGATACCGTTCAGCAGATTGCCCTGGGGGATCTTTTTCGGCGGAATGCGATCGTATCCGGGCAGACCGCGCCAGCGGGGCCAGGCGGGATACTCGACACTGTCGCCCGAGGCCTGATTGCCGCTGGCATCCTCCACCAGCGCATAGGCGACAAGCTGATCGTCTTTTCCGATTGCCGGCAGTTCCACGGTCCATTCCTCTCCCGTTTTCCGCATCTCCTTTTCCTCCCACTTCACTTTGGACTGCGCACGGTATTCGAACGGGATCGGCATGGATTTGTAGATCAGTTTTACGGCTTTCGGGGCAGGGACTTTGGACGGCTTGAGGGAAAAGAGAAGGGTTCCGTTTTCCTGTTTCCGGACGACCGGCGCAGGAGCCGAGGGCCAGAGCATGGGATCGGAAAGCGAGGCTTTGAACCATGCTGTGGAAATGGGTTCTTTTCCGACGAGTCTGTGATTGTCGTTCGGTCGCATCAGGAGGCGTTTGGGTTCCGGCATTTCGCGGAAGGTTTTGAGCACGACCGGCATCCAGAAGAAGATGTCATCCGTTCCGGAGAGCAGAAGAACTCTTGCCCGGCTGTTTTTGAGTCCGTGCTTCGGATCCAGACGTGCCAGCCATTGATCCTGTTCCTGGACGGGACAGAGCGAAAGCGGTCCGAAATACCCACCGAAAAATCCTTTAAGATCGCGGATATATGCACATCCATATTTGACGACGGCTGCATGAAGTTCCGGTTCCTGTCCCAGCAGCAGTAGCGTGAGATGAGCTCCGGCGGAAGAGCCTACCACCATGAGCTTGTTCTGATCGACTTCCGGCTGATTCCGCAGGAATTCGAGGGCGCGGCGTGCGAAGAGGACTCCATTCCGGATGCCGTCGGTTTCGACTCCGGCGATCTGCCATTTTCCGTTTTTCCTGCTTGCCATGTTGCCGGACGCCGAGAATTCGGAGGTCGGCGGTTTGCGCGGGATCTTCCGGTCTTTGCACTCTCCTGCCCAGTCGATGACGAGACAGGCAAATCCGTTTTTGGCGTAATCGGGATTCGGATCCAGGGTGGTGAGTCCGGCACCGTGAATTTGCAGAACGGCAGGATATTTGCCCTCTTTTGCCGGACGGGAGTACCAGGCAAAGATTTTGGTCGGTTTCCCGTTGAAATCGGCTCCGCGGAAAGTCACGGCCTGGGTTTTGACACCGTCTTTCAGTGTTTCCGAGAGAACTTTCTTTTCGAGGGGCAGCTCCTTTGCGTTCGGAACAGCAAAATAGCTTTTCAGATCCGGGGTTGCTTCCACTACTACTGACGGCAGCAGAAGAATGGCAAGCAGGTGAAAAAATTGATGTTTCATAGGACTCCTTGTTATTGAATATTATAGTAAAGATCATCGATCCAGATTTCTGCTGTGTCCAGAGGACGTATTGTCAGATATCCATCCACAGCGTCTTTCGGAATCGGACCGCTGAAAGAGCACTGCCGATAGTGTTGGGAAAGTGGGAAAGTCCTGGAGGAGAACTTGTTTTTACGATTCGAAAGAGACCATCGGATGGAAATGGCGAGCTTTGCATCCGGAGTTGTGCTTTTTGCCCATACCTTCAGACAGAAATTCTGTCCGGGGGGCTTCGGGAGGCTCCATGTAGTTAGCCAGGATTTCCCGCCGGTTAGACAGAGAGCGCTTTTCCCGGAATGAGCCTCCTTTCCTCCGGTATCCAGACGGGGGCCTCCGCGGAGGTTGAATAGGCGGGGGCCGAGTTCGAAAGAGGGATTGAAAAAGAGATTCCCATCATCCAGATGCTGAATTCCCGGCTTTCCTCTCCATTTTGGAAAGTCTGGAATTTCGATTGTATCGGAACTGACAGATCGTCCTGCCGTGTCTTCGAGTAGCGCATAGGCGACCGTCTGAGTATCCCGTGGAGGAGTTCCCAGTTCCGCGGTCCATTGATTCCCGTTTCGGACGGCCTCAATTTTTTTCCAGTTTTTTTTCCACTCGAACAGTCCGCGAGGTTCTGTTTTATATAGAATCGAGAGCTGTTTAATCGAGTTCCGGCTGACCGGGAGAAGAGTGAATTGCAGTTTGCCGTCTTTCATCCGGACGTTCCGGATGGAAACTTCCGGCCATTCCGGAGTCTGTTTCAGAACGCTCTGGAAGTACGCCAGGGGGATTGTTTCATTTCCAACGAGCTGATGATTGTCGTTTGGACGCATCAGCAGTTTTTTCTCCGACGGGATTCTGCGGAAGGTTTCCAGCACGACCGGCATTGCATAGAAAATGTCATCTGTTCCGGAAAGCATTAGAACGGCGGCTTTGCATTTTGGAATCAGATTTGCCGCATCGAAGTGAGAGAGCCATTTTTCCTGATAGCCTTTCTGATTTACCATTTTCAGTGGTCCGAAGACCCCAGTGAAATAACCGAAGTCAATTCCGCTGATGGCGCCGTATTTGACTGCGACGGCTTTCAGTTCCTTTTCCAGTCCTGTCAGAAGCAGAGTGTGCCATGCCCCTGCGGAAGCTCCGGAGACCATCAGTTTTCCCCGATCGACCTCCGGACGGCTGCGCAAAAAATCCAGTGCCCGACGGGAAAACATGACCCCGTTCCGCAGATAGTCCTTTTCCAGATGGAGCGGCTGAAAACCGGGTCCGAATTTCGTCATGCGTCCTTCCGATTCAAAAGCGGACTGTCTGTTTTTCCGTTTTTCCGAAGGTGGAGCCCAGTCGATGGAAATACAGGCAAATCCATTTTTCGCGTAAAAAATACTTGGATCCGGCGAGAGCTTCTGCAAACCGCTTCCGTGCAGTTGCAGAACCGCAGGGAAAGGACCTCTGCCGGAGGGGGTGGAATACCATGCGTAAATTTTTGTCGGTTTTCCATTGAACGGAGCTCCGTTCAGATAAAGTTCTGTTGTTTTGACTCCGTCTTTGTGTGTTTCAGAGAGAATTTCTATCTTCAGCGGCAGTTCCCGGACGGAAGGAATTGCAAAAAACTGCTCCAGATCCGGGGGCGTTGCCGATGCGGAAGAAATAATCAGTGAGACGATGCCTGTCAGAAATCCAGCGATTTTCATGATTTCCCGGATCCTTTTCTGGAATTGTCCTCTGCAGGGACTTCTCCGAACCAGACTTCGTCCACCCATTCTCCGCCTTTATCGGTTCCGATGATGAGGAAGGCGGAAACGGCATCTGCCGGAGCTTTGGCTTTCAGTTGAAAACGTCCCCATTCCGTGGTGAGTTTCGGCTGCGCGAGATCGTAGCGTGAGAGTTTGCCGTCTGCGCGGTTCCAGTTGATCTGGATCCGTCCGCCCTGACCGTCGCGGATTCCACGGAGATACGCCTGAAGAAGATAAGTCTTCCCTCCTTCGATTTTTGCTCCGCCGAAATAATTGCCCATTTTCGACGCGCCTTTTCCGCTGAACGCCTCTTTGCCGGAGCCATCCCAGCTCGTCAGCTTTGTCTGCTGGATTTTCCGTTCAAAATCCTGATGATGCAGAACTTTGCCGTTTTCCGGGAGTCGCACCTGCTTTTCTCCGGAATCTTTCGGTTCCGGGGAGAAGCGGAGATCGCTCAGATTCGAGATTTCCATCCAGAAACCGAATCCGCCGGAACCGGAACCGACCTTCACAAGAAATTCGTTCCAGCCCTTTTTCAAATTCAGGTCGAGAATGTCTTCTCCACGAACCGGCGTTCCGGTTTTGGTTCGCGCCGCGGTCGGTTTGACTGCTGTTCTGTTCAGCCACATTTTCGCGGTGTAGTCGACGCCGTAGGAAAGACGGACCTTCCGGTCATCCGGCGAATGGATGTAGGTGACCGCATAACGGATAATTCCATCCTTCACCGGTTGTCCGCAGGAGAGATCTGTAAAGGTGTCGAATCCTTTCAGCGGACTCCAGGAGCGGAAATCGTGTGTCCGTTCCGGCGCAAGAGCCGTTTCCATGGATTGCTTCGGGAATGCTTCGCTGACTTTCCAGCGCATCGGAGGAATCACGGTGTAGACCGGCGTCAGCATGAGATAACTGACTGCGACCGATTCCCCCGCCTGCGGAACCAGCTCCAGAATCCCTTCTCCGGCTCGAAACGGAATTGCGGTGGTAAGAAGCACATTCCGAGCGGAGTTCTCCTTGCCCGAGGAGGAAAGAACCCCAACGACTTTTCCTCCGCTCTTCACCTCGGCACTGCCAAATTTTCCGCCTGATATGAATCCGGCCTGCAGGCGGTATTCCCCTGTCGCCGGCAGATGAAGTTTGAAACGCAGCGCTTTCCCCGGTTCCGAGAACAGAATTTGTTCGCCGTTCCAGTCGGGTGCAAAATCGGCGCTTTTCATGAGTCCGGTTCCGCCGGTGGCAAATTGCTTCAGATCCTTTGCCGGAATCGCATCCTGAGGCGTAACCGGCCAGCCGTCATTGTAATAGAACGGAGGGAGTATCCCTGCCGATTTCAACAGAGGTGCCGCCAGCTCCAGCTCTTTGCGGAAGGTCCAGAATTTCCGAGAGTTCAGATCATTTTCGAGTCTGGAAAGCAGCTCTTTGACTTTTCCCCGAAGGTTTTGGTCTACATTTGGCAGAGCATTGCGGATTGCCTCTGTCTGCGCTTTGAATTTCCGGAACTCTTCCGGCGGAATTTCCGAGGAGACCCCCTCCAGGGATACTTCCGCCCGGAATGCCAGAAGTTCGAACGCATTCAGATTCAATTCAAGAGAGCGGTTTTTCAGAGAATGCTTCTTCTTTCCGGCAAGCTCGGTCACGGTTCCGTTTCCGGAAAAGCGGAGCACAGTTTTCACGGGGAAGGGCATCAGGTTGACCACATAGAAATCAGAACCGGAGGTGCGGACGGCAACCGGTTCCATTCCATCGCTCCGGAGAGTGAATTTCTTCATCGGAATGGCACGGAACTGTTTCAGGAACGGCCGGAGTTCCGGCTGGCCGACCGTATAGGCGTTTCCGCCGTCGCCGAGCATTTTTGCATCGGTTTTCGCGAGCGCCACGGCAAAGCGTTCAAGAGCTAGCCTGCCCGGAGGATTGATGACTGCGCTCATCCAGGTTGCACGGGTCCCTTTCGGATAGCCAAGCTGATCCGGAGGAATGACTTTTTCTGTGGCTTCGAAATAGGCTGCTCCGGAGGTGAATACGGAGATATTCGGATCCGGCGATTCCATTTTTTTCAGGAAATCCGCACGATTGTTCTCGCCGCGGCCACGGCGTCCGTAGGTGCATCCGTCGGTTATGATGACATTCTCGATCTTGCTGAGAAGTTCCGGATCGACTCCCGCTTCCCGGCTGAATACGCTCGAATGAATCACAAGATCGGGACGGGCTTCCCGGACAATCTTTGCCAGTTTCGCATAGAGTTCCGCGATTTTCCGGCATCTCCATGTGATCCACTTTTCCCGGTTCTTTTCCGCGAGGAAGCGATAACGTCTGGCAAATCTGCCCGGATCATTTTCGCTTCCGTCAGGAATCCTGATTCCCGTTTCGCGTTCGAAAAGTTTCACGGTGTAGTCATCGTACCCCCAGGAAAGATCGTTGAAGTTGACCAGCGCATGATTGTACCAGGTCATGTGGCGCAGAGAGATTCCCTTCAGAGCGGGAGAACTCTTGTAGCGGTTGACAAACTCCGAGACCATTCCGCAGAGCCATGCCTGATTGCGCGGATGGAGCGGTCCGTACATCGGTGCAAATGTACTGATAAAACCCTCCCGGTTGCGCAGACGGTTCGCCTGATCCTCGAAAAGCTGAAGTTCACGGGCCTCTGGATGAAAATCGAAAAGCACATTCATTCCGTATTTCTCCGCGGAGAGCAGAATCACTTCCGCCAGATCGCGTGTGGCTCCGGTGGCAAACACGTTGTAATGGCTCGGAGAGAGGCCGAACTGATAGACCATGAGGGTCGGATAGAGAGTGGTGCCTCCGATAAAGGCGATCGTCTGAGCCCAGCGGTCGGCGCCGATGAGCATATCTTCGAGACTTTTCCTTCGGCTGTCGCACCCGTACAGCCCCATGAATCCGCTGCCCTCCTCGTACCAGTTGCTGAACGAGCGTTCTGCCGGATCGACTTTTTTCATGGGCGGCAGAACGGAATTTTCAATTCGGTATACACGGATTTTGGAGGCCGCTCCGCGCTGGCCGTCGCATGCGTTTGCGATAATGAGGCGCGACTGTTTCTCCTTGAACCAGGAAAGAATCGTATGGGTCAGCATGCGGTTGGAGAGCGGATACTCGTGCCCGGTTTCAACTCCTGCCGCCGCCGGATAACTGGTATCTCCCTGATTGCGCAGAGAGATGGCAAACGTTCGGAAGGAATCATCCGGATAGTCCACCTCCACCAGATACGGTTTCTGCGCTTCCGGAACCTCGATTCGATACGCGAACCAGGATGGCTCGTGGGAATTCATATGCGAAAGCCAGCTCACATCGCCTGTTTCCCGATAGGCGCCGAAGCGCTTTTTCACACATTCCGCTGCTCCTCCGCCAGAATAATCGGGAGCCTGTTTTGCACAGTCGATTTCAAACAGCAGACTCTTTTTCAACTCTCCCCCATCCATCCGAAGCGGAGAGGCATCAATTACCGCCATGGAGAAGTCGGGAACCGTATTTGCCGGAAGAGGTTTTCCGTTCAGAAGCAGCCGGATGTCAAAAATACCCTCTTTTTCCGCCGGAATCCGCAGTTTGCCGGAAAATGCACCCCGGTGTGTTTTCGGCAGTTTTATGGAGACACGGGAGATTTCTTTCCGCTCCTTCCGATCGGAAACGATCGCCTCCAGAGTGGAATCTTCCGGCATTCCGGCGGAAATGTCGAGCGTGTAGGATTCCCCTTTCCGGATGATGCCCTCGTTGACAAATCGTTCTCCGGTCACGTTGATCCGTTCCTCCGGACGGGCGGCAGCATCGGCGATGAGGATTTTATCCACTTTCCCAAACGGATGGAACCAGTTCCGTTTCTGCAATGTGAGCGTATGTTTGCCTTTCTCAAGATAAAAACTTCCGATTCGCGTTCCGGTTTCTCCGACGGAATAGTGTCTGCCGTCGATCCAGCTCTCCATCTGGCCGATTCCCGCCGGGACCGAAAACACATACCAGCCGGATTGCGGAACGGTAAAATCATATTCGAATCTGCCCAGCAGACGGGTTTTGTCATCCGGTTTGATTTTCCCGCTGAGATTTCCTGCTTTTCTGACCAGATCCGCAAATCCGCTCTGCCCTTCAAAACGATCAAACTCCGCCGCCCTGAGTTCCATCACCGCCGCCGAAGCAACAAGAGGAACCGCCGCCGCGAGTCCTGCACTCAAAACAAGCGAAAACGAAAGATTCATAAAAAACTCCCTTGTTGGAAAAACACTGTTTATTTTCGAAACGCGCTGAACGGATACAGAATTCCTGCCGGATCAATGAAGCCGTTTTCCGCCCAGAGCCCGTTCCATGGGGTTGCTGCTCTGGAAAATGCATCCGTCACGCCGTTGGTTGCATGTCCATCCATCCAGAGAAATGTCGCTTTTCTCTGGTGGCGGAGATAGACAAGATAGGTGCTCCAGACCCCCGCGGGGAAATAGCGATATACCGGTTTCCCTTCTCCATTCATCCACGCTCCTTCCGTAAACATGATCGTTGTGGAGGGGGAGGGAAACGAGGCAATATTGACTCCATCGGAATTGTATCCATCGGTCGGGGCCAGACTGGTTTTCTTTCCTCCTTTTTCCGTCAGCTTTGCTCCGTCGATGGTCCAGTAGGCGATGCCGAAATCGGGATCCCCCGGACAGCGGCAGATCGCATTCCGGGAACAGTTGGTCTCTTTTTTCCCGTGATACCCTAATTCCCGCAGTGCATCATGCCAGTTGCCATACGTCCATCCTGCATTGACTCCGACTGGAATCCAGAAAAGAGAATCGTCCGCATACATCAGCATCTGCCTTCCGCACTCCCTGGCGTTGTTCAGGCAGGAGATGACGTTTGCTTTGTTCCTCGCACTCGTCAGGGCGGGAAGCAGAAGTCCGCAGAGAATCGCAATAATTGCAACAACAATTAACAGCTCTATCAGTGTAAAATGGCATCTTTTCATTTGCACGATTTCTCCTTTGCTGTTGATTCGCGCACCTGCAGCTGTACAGGGACGCGGATTGTTTCGATTTTCCGTTCCGGATTTTCCAGACGTTTCAGCAGCAGCTCCGCTGTTTTTGTGCCGATGATTGCCGGATTCTGGCGAATTGTGGTCAGCGCCGGGTTGAGGTACGGGGAAAACTGCAGGTCGCCAAAACCGACAACACTGATGTCCTCCGGAATTCGCAGTCCGAGCTTTTTCGCCGCATCATAGACATGGAGCGCCAGGTAGTCCGTAGTTGCAAAAATGGCGGTGGGCGCATCCGGAGCGGAAAGAATTTGTTCCAGCTCCTTCCGCATTTTTTCGTCTGCGTCGTCGTCCGCCCCGCGGATCGTCAGGTGCGTGATGAAACGATCCTCCAATCTTCCGCCGGACTGCCGGATGGCATCGCGGAAGCCGATGATTCGCGGAACACAGTTGCTCCGCTCTTCGCCATAGGTGCAGGCTCCGAATCGCCGGTGTCCCAGAGAGATCAGATGATTTCCCGCCTGAAAACCTCCATCGTAATCATCATTGAGCACCGAGTCCGAGCATACTCCCGGACGAGTCTGTTCGATTGCGACAATCGGCAGGCGAGTCATCTGATTCCGGCAGATTTGCGGGATGTTGAGGTTCTCATCGGAACAGCCGATGACCAGCGCATCCACTTTATGCTTCAGAAGACGGCGCAGAGAGTTTTCAGGAGAATCCACGGAATCAATGAAAATCGGCAGATAATCGGCTTGGATCAGTCGTTTCTGCATGGCTCGTGCGATACCGCCGAAATAGCTGTCGGAAAGAGTCGGAAGGATGATGCCGACACTTTTGGTGGATTCCCCAAACGCTGCTTTTGCAACGGCATTCGGGGAAAATCCGACCGTTTCCGCAAGTTCCAAAACACGTTTAACTGTTGCCTCCGCAACGCTCTCCGGATTGGAATAAACATGCGATACCGTTGCCACAGATACTCCTGCCATCTTAGCGAAAGAGCGCATGGAAATGTAGGATTCAGCCATTTCAAAGCCTTTTTTTGATCTCGATCTAAACGTGTTAATATAATTATACTGAATTTTCTGAAAAAGTCAATCCCCGAAAATGAATTTCCGGTAATTTTCCCTTTCCCCGATGAGGAAAGCTGGATTTTTATACGTTGTCTTCCGTTTCCGAAAATCGCTCCTGGAGCTTTTCCAGAAAAACTTCGGCGGCTTTGGAGAAAACCTGATACTTTTTCCAGACAATGTTCAAGCCGGATTCCAGTCGCGGCTCCAGTGGACGGAAACAGAGCGAACGGTTTCCGAGGGTGTCCACAAGTCCGTCAAGAGCGAGTGCATAGCCGATCCCGGATTCGACCATCAGTGCGGCATTGTAAATCAAGTTGTAGGTTGCGACAATATTCAGTTTTTCAAAACGGTTCCCGAACCATTCCGCGTATGCGTTTTTCACGGCACTCTGGCGGATGCTGATCCGGGAGCAGATCAGGGGCAGATTCAGCAGGTCGCGCAGTGTTACGGATTTTTTCGCCGCCAGCGGACTGTCCTTCCGCATTACCACGCCCCAGACATCCCGGATCGGCAGGGCAATGGAGTCGTATTTGGAAATATCGACCGGCTGGATCAGAATTCCAAAATCCAGAATTCCCTTGTCGAGCCGTTCCATGACATCTTCCGCATTTCCGCTGTAAAGATTGCAGCGGATGGCCGGGTAATCTTCCCGCAGATTCCGAATGGTTTCGGCAATGAGTTTCATGGCATGGGATTCGCCGCCGCCGATATGAACAAATCCGCTGATGTTTTCGCCCATGGCATTGAAATCGGCTTCTGTGCGGTTGATGATCTCCAGAACTTCCTCGGCCCGCTTCCGCAGGAGCATCCCTTCCGGAGTCAGAGTTATGGTGCGATTGCTCCGCAGAAAAAGCTGCTGGCCGAGTTCCTCTTCCAGATCCTGAAGCTGACGCGAGAGGGTCGGCTGTGTCACATGCAGAAACTTTGCCGCTCCGACGATCGTGCCTTCCCGGGCAACCGCAAGAAAATAACGCAGGACTCTGAGTTCCATTCTGAATGCTCCTTTCTTCTGTTTCCGTCAACATAATTCGGAAATCTATGCCTGTCAAGCATTGATTTCCATAATAAATAAGTATTTGTTATTTTTCAAAATGCAGATATACTGAATGGCAGAGAATGCGGAAATCATCATGCGGAAGGAGGTGGGTTTGCATGGATCGTGCGGATCAGACAGAACAGCTGGTTCGAATGCTGCATGACGCCGGATGCGGATCCAGACTGATTACGCAATTCTCCGGTGTTCAGAAAGATTCTGATGACCGGAAACTGCTGAGGATGCTGAAGCATCAGCGTTTTTCTCTGCTGGAAAAACTTCATGAAATCCAGAAAAAACTGGATTGTCTGGATTATCTGATATTCCATATGAAACAAGAAGACTCAAGTAATTCAAGGAGGCAACAATGAAAAAGAGAACAATGGCACTGGTTATGGCGGCAACTTTTTTCGGGGTATCCGGCTGTTCGGCGGAAAATGTGACGGCGGAAAAAGTGAATGCGGAATCCGGCAGGATTCTGATCGCGTATTACTCCTGGGGTGGAAATACCCGTTTTGCTGCGGAGCAGATTCAGAAACTCACGGGAGGGACTTTGTTTGAAATCAAACCGGCAAAGGCGTATCCGTCGGATTACCGGGCGTGTGTGAATCAGGCCCGGAAAGAGTGTCGGGAAGAAGTTCGGCCGGAACTGGAGGCAAAGGTGGCTGATTTCGCAAAATACGATATCATCTTTGTCGGGACCCCGAACTGGTGGAGCACAATGGCACCGCCGGTCCGGTCATTTCTTGCCGAATACGATTTCAGCGGAAAGACCGTGATTCCCTTTGTCACCCATGGCGGCGGAGGTATGGCAAACTGTGAGCGGGATATGCGAAAGGTCTGTCCGAAAGCAAAGTTTGCCGGAGGTGGGGCTTTTTCCGGAAGCGGAATCCGAAACGCGGTCGATGCCCTGACAAAATGGGTGGAGAATGTGGTAAATGTGAAAAAGGAAAGGAAATGAAATGCTCAGATTTGTTTTAATCGGAGTACTGATCTGTCTTTTCTGCGGAATCAATCGTTTGGAGGCAAAGAATCCTATGACATCATTGAATAAAAAAGAACAGAAGATTGTTGAGATCGCAATGCATACGGCGCGAGGCGATATGCAGAATCTGAAAACCGCTCTGACCGCCGGGCTCGATGCAGGGCTGACTGTAAATGAAATCAAGGAGATTCTTGTTCAGCTCTATGCCTACTGCGGATTTCCGCGCAGTTTGAATGCTCTCGGCAACTTTATGACACTTCTGCAGGAACGTGCATCGAAAGGAATCCGGGATGTGGCAGGAAAAAATCCAAGTTCGCTTCCCTCGGGGAAAAGTATTGATTTTGGAACAGCGAACCAGACAAAACTCTGCGGCGGTCCCGTGAAAGGCGCTCTGTTCGAGTTCGCTCCGGCGATTGATGAATATTTGAAAGCTCATCTGTTCGGAGACATCTTCGGCCGGGATACTCTCGACTGGCGGACGCGCGAAATCGCAACCATTGCCGCACTCGCCGCGATGGAAGGGGTGGAAAGCCAGTTGAACTCTCATATCGGGATCGGCAGACGCAACGGTGTCACAGAGACTCAGGCCGATGAAATTACCGCGTTTGTCAAAAGCAATACCGTAAGCGCATTTCCTCGTGGCGGGGAAAATACGGCTTATGCGAAATATTTCAGCGGAAAATCGTATCTTGCTCCGCTGACGGGAGATAAACGGCTCCGGGTGCCTGTCTCCAATGTCACATTCGAGCCAGGATGCCGCAACAACTGGCATCGTCATACCGGCGGACAGCTTCTGATTGCGGTCGGCGGCGTCGGCTTCTATCAGGAGCGCGGCAGAGAGGCTCGGAAACTTCTGCCCGGAGATGTGGTCGAAATCCCCCCGGATGTCGATCACTGGCATGGTGCGGCGCCCGACTGCTGGTTTGCTCATCTCGCTGTCGAGTGCAATCCGGAGACCAACAAAAACACCTGGCTTGAGCCCGTTTCCGATGCGGATTATAAAAACGCAACCAGCGGAAAATAAAGACTCGGCGGAATTTTTTCTCTCTCTTCCGGAATCACGATCTTCCTCCATGGTTCCGGAAGAGAATTTTTTTTGTTCCTGTCTGGGCGTTTTCGCTGGGAGTCCATGGATTTTCGGGAAAGGAGGACTGGAAAATTCTTTCGAGCTTTCTCTGATAGTCATAATCCTTTTATTCCGGAGAAGACGGAACGAAGGAGAAGGATATCGGATGGATATCGCTTTTTTGTGGTAAAATCTATATTTTGAGCGTAAGAATTCTTTTTTAGAGAAAAAATTTTGTTTTTCTTTTGGGGATGTAATATATTTCATTTCAGAGGAAGGACCCGGAAAGAAATGCAGACAAATTTTACAACAGAAATACAGTATAAAAAGATTGCGGAAAACATTCGTGAGACGATTGTCCGGAATCATCTGAAGGCCGGAACCCGGCTGCTGTCTGCAAAACGTCTGGCACAGGAGTGCAGGGTCTCGCTGAAAACGGCGCAGAATGCACTTGCGCTTCTGGTGGAAAAAGGAATCGTTTACCGGATCGGAGGAAGCGGAACTTTTGTCGGCCCTCGTCCGCAGGCAACCCGTACGCTGAAAATCGGCTGTACGTTACGTTCGATTTCCGAAAACCGCAATGAGAAACTGAATGTGTTTTTGAATTATCCGGCGGATCATGCTCTGGAGTATCTGCGGGAGCATAACTGCGAGATCCGTTATCTTCCCACCGAGATTTATCATATGAATGAGGATATCTCCTCCTACCTGACCGGACTGGATGGGATTCTTCTTTCCGGTACAGCGGTTTCGATGGATGAATGTTTTCAGCTTTACTCGCTGAAAATTCCATGTGTCGTGTTTCAGAGCGACAGTCTGATGGATTATCCGGTCTCTCAAGTTCTTCCGGATCATTTGACCGGGATCCGAAAGATTTTCCAGTTGTCGCCGAAGCGTTATTCCGGTTTGGTTGCGGTCTGCGGGAATTTTCCCAACGGTCTGGCGCGCCGGGATGCCTTCCGGAAAGTCGCTCTGGAATATGGATATACTCAAAAGGAGATCACCGAAATCTCGCTGGAATTTCATCAGCCCAATGCGTATATTCTCGGACGGAATCTGGCGGATCACTGTAACGGAAAACTGATTTTCTCCTGCTCGGACTGCTATACTGCCGATATGATTCGCGCTTTGGAGGCCGCCGGGAAAAAATTCGGGCAGGATTATGAGATCATCGGGTATGACAACTCAGAAGGAGAAGGGTTCCGTCCTTTTTCTGAACCCATTATTACATCTGTTTCGTCTGACAATGAAACCTGTGCGATTCTCGCAGCCAAGCTCCTGATTGAAAAAATTCGAGTCCCGGACTCGACTACAACAATCATTCGGGTTCCAACCCGTTTAACAATCCGTAAAACCGCTTTAACTCACAAAGGAGGCGCCTTATGAATAAACGAGTCAGGATCATTCGTGATCCGGAAAATTTTACAATGATAGAACTTCTTGTCGTAATAGCAGTTATAGCGATTCTCTGCTCCTTGCTTCTTCCCGCCCTGAATACTGCACGGGATAAGGGATATGCGGCAAAATGCGTGGGAAATCTGAAACAGCATGGAGTCGCCATTATGCAGTATGCCGGAGATATGGAGGAATGGATGCCGGTGAGTTCTTCAGAAGCAACGAACGGCGTTCATTATTACTGGCGTTATGCCATAGCACCGTATCTCGGGATCCAGATGAACAAGGAAAAGGTTTCGGACAATAATTTGAAAATCTGCGGGAAAACCCCTGTATTCTGGTGCGAAAAGACAATTCCTCCCGGAACGATCCGCGACTGGGATGTGCTCAGTTATGGACTGGGGGCTTCCGATCAATGGGAGGTCAGCGGATGGGGAAAGAATCCGGATCAGCGCAAACGCCTGAACTGCATCAAGGGGAAATCGCCCAGTCAGACGGTCGTCACCGCAGATACATCCGATGCGGTGGAACTCGGTAGCGACATTCAGTCCATTGCGTGGGAGCCGACCGCCCGGGACATGCGTCTTGAGTGGGTAGGAAACCGCCACAACAATGGAATCAACATCAACTGGGCCGACGGACATGTCTCCTGGATGAGTCACTCCGCTCTGAACTACGGAAAACCCGACAATCGGAAATATTTCTGGCTGACAAAGTATTAATTTCTAAGAAAGGAGCCTGAAACTATGAAGTTTTTACAGATGACAGCGTTGATCGCTCTTGCTTTTTCTTCTCCTCTGCTCCATGCGGCGGAAGATTCTCAGACACTGCATCCCACCAGAGAGAACACTCTCTATCGCAGAATTGTTCTTCCGGAGCGACTGCCCGCCGGAAATTACTGGATAACAACAGAAATCCGTGCGGATTCTCCTTCTCCCAATGCGGGAATTGCCGTCTACACGGAAATGGAGCCGCGGGCCGGTGAAAATCCCGCGGTCTGGCAAACCGTCACCGTGAACTCCGCCTGGAGTGCTCTGACTCTCCCGATCTCCATGCGGCAGGCCGGAAAAGCTGCATTTGTCTTCAACAAGATTCCTTCTGCGGGAAATTATACGGCATTTCAGTACAAACCTTTGAAAGTGATTCCATTTTCGTTCAAAAGCGGACAGAATATCCTGCTGAATGACGGCTTCTTTACAGGAAAAGCCGGAGAATCGCCCTCTCAATGGCGTGTCGAATACGGTTATACAAACGAATGCGGCCTGACGGGGGATTTCGGGTTCGAGCACTCCTCCATGGTGATGAAGCTGGTCGCGGGAAGCGAGAAGGCGGTTTCGCTTCAGGGAATGAAATATCCGCTTCCCGGAGAAGGGGCTGTGGAATTGACCGTGTGGGCACGAGCTCAGAATGATTCGGCCCAGATGACTCTGCATTTGATCGGTGACGGATATGCCTGGGGACAGAATAAGACGTTTTCTTTGAACAGAAACTGGCAGAAATTCTCTTTCCGTGCCACGGTTCCGATGAAGACGAAAAGTCCATTTTTCTGGCCGAGAATCGATATCGCCAAAGGGAATAGTGCTTTGATTGGAAGAGTCGTGCTGAACTATGTCGAGACTTCGTCCAGACAGAATGCGGTCAAAGGAAAGAATCTGATTTTCAATCCGGATTTTCAATTCGGTACGCTCGGCTGGCAGCTTCGGGCGGATGAGGGACAGTTCAGTGATGCGAAACAACTGGAAAGAATGAGTCACTGGAAGGCTCCCCGTCTTGTCAATGACAGCCTGATTCTCGAACCGGGAACGATGCTGCAGACCAGACAGTTTCCGGTGGTTCCCGGAGAAGAATATTCCATTCTGATCCGGATGAAAAATGCTGTTCCCGGAAAAAATGCGGAGTGCAGCGCCTATGTCTTTGACGGCAAATGGCAGGGGTTCGCCGGAAAATTCAAATTAACGGATCAATATCAAAATTATCGTTTTTCGGGGAAAGCTGTCCAGTCGCTTTACAACCGGATGTATCTTCGGCTGGATGCCGCTGAAAATGCTGTCCAGGTGGATCGAGTGCAGGCGGCTGCCGGGAGCATCAAAGAGTTTGAAGAGCCGGAGGTGGCATTTGGCATTCTCGGGAACAGCATAATCCCGGAAACGCAGAGAAATGCACCGCTTGAACTGCGCGTGATTATGGGGAAAAACAGACAGCGGCCTCTGGAAGTCAAAATGGAGATTCGTGACGCCTGGGGCAAACTCTGCCGGACAGAACTCTTCCGTTTTTCTCCGAAAGCGGATCAGAAGAGAAGTTTCAGCGTCAATCCGGATGGGGTCCGCGGTGTGTTTCACATCACCCTTTCGGCAGAGAACCGGAAAACGTTTTTCAGATATGCGGTTTTAAAAGATCTTTCCCGGCTTTCTCTTGCGGAGCCGCCTCTGGCCGGACATTTATCGCCTTTTGTCCAGAAGTTCGATCGGGAAACTCTGAATCGTTTTCTCGGATTCAATCAGATGGCCTATACCCGCTTTTTCGGAAAGGAAATTCTGGATTTGCAGAAGAATCCTGCGTGGATGGAGACGTTCCGGAAACATCACCGCTTCAATGTCCTCTGCCTGCCCGAAATGCAGCTCCAGGATGGAAAGTTCGCCGTTGCGGAGACGATCACGCCTGAACTGGAGCGCCAGTTCGCCGATCAGATTCGCAAAACGATTTCTGCATTCAAAGGGGGGATTCAGGGGGTGGAACTGTTCAACGAGCCGGAACTCTGGAGATTCCAGAGCGGGGAAAAGAAAAATCTGCCCACAATGTCTCCGGAAAAGGTTGCACGCTATTATCAGATTGCGCGGAAGGTGATTCGGGAAATAGATCCCTCCATCAAAATACTCGGTCCGGTCGCATGGAGGGACTACGGGTTCCAGTTCCTGGAAAAAGGCGGCGCGGAGGCAATCGATGTTTATGCGTTTCATGGGTATTGTGAATCGCCGAGTCTCTTTAATCTCTATGGGAAGATCATGGAGTACCGGAAATTCTTGAAAGAAAAGTTCGGACGGGATATCCCCATCTGGAACACTGAACAGTATTTCGGATTCCGGGGAAGCGGCTTGCCGGACCATGATTCGGAAGTCAGCCGACACTATTTCAAGGATACGGAGCTGGAACATGCGGCTGTCTGTGTCGACAATCTGATTCATCATGCGGCGGCAGGAGCAAAATGGTCCTCCATGGTGCTGGGGTACTTCTTTTACGGGATTCCGGGACAGAGTGAACAGATGGTCTTTGATACTTTTGGGGCTGTCAATACAGCTCAGGAGTTTCTTTCCAATGCCGGAACCGGGGAAGAGGTGAATCTCGGGGAGGCTGTCAAGAGTTTTGTCTTTCCGAATGCTCCCGGCGGGACTCTGGTGACTCTCTGCACGCTGGATCCGGCGACAAAGGGATCCATGACTCTTCCCGGCGGATGTCAGGCGTTTGATCTCTTCGGAAATCCGATTACCGGAGGAAATGTTCCCATATCCATTGCTCCGGTTTATCTTCGGATTCCGGCAAAGAACTGGAAAAATGTTTTGAACAATCTGGAATTCCGGGATCTGGGAGCGCCGTTTTCTCTTCGTCTTTCCATGGGCGGGAAGAATTTGTTGAATTTGACTCTGACCAACCGGACCAACAAGCAGGAAAAAGTGGAAATTGAGTTGACCGGGGTTCCGAAGGAGATTCAGCTGGGAAGAAAGACGGCGTCTCTCTCGCTGGCGCCGGGGGAAAAGCGGATTCTTGCTTTTCCGATTCTCAAGTCGGAGATGGTTCCGATGAAGAGCTATCCGTTCAAAGCGGCTCTTCGTTCCCGGTTCGGGCGTTCCACCGAGCAGACTTCGCTTTCGGTGCTGTTCGCGTCCCGCTCTGAAAACGGGGAGAATGCTCCATGGATCACTCTGGATGAGAGCAATCTCAGTGCAAACTATCATCCGACGGAAAAATGGAGCGGCGCCAATGATCTTTCCGCCCGCTTCCGGGTCTGGTGGAATCCGGAGGGACTTGGTCTTACTGTTCAGGTCCGGGATAATCGTTTTGTCTTTCCCGACAACGCTCCTGCCGCATGGCAGAACGATTCCGTGCAGGTCTACTTCGACATGAAACGGGATGCAACTCCGACGTCCGGAAAAGAAGGTAAAAATGAAGGCGATGACTGTGATTACATCATTTCTCTTCTGAACGGCAGAAAAGCTGTTGCTTATCTGAACAACGGCAGCGATGCACGGTTTATCGGCGGAAGCAATCAGACCCGCGGGATCGATTCCGCTCTGAAACTTTCCTGGGAGCGGCCCGATGAGCATACGCTGATCTATCACATATTCTTTCCCGCTGCCACATTGCCCTATATTTCCTTCCGGGAAGGCACGTCATTCGGCTTCTCGCTCCTTGTCAACGATGATGACGGAAAAGGACGTAAAGATGGTCTCACTCTTGCTCCGAAAGGAACGGAACCTTTCCGGAATCCTCATCTTTACAAGGATCTGGTTCTGATCCGCTGAGTGTTTTGGGAAGCCGGAATGAAAATGGATTCCACAAGGCTTCCGGAGCCCTTCCGCAGGTAAGGAAGGGCTCCGTTTTTTTCCGGCGGCGGAACTGTTCTGGTTATGTTTGTTTCAAAGGATTATCGGGTTTCAAAGACAAGGAGTGGATAGGGGTCGGAGGAACGATATCCGGCGATGCCGTCTGTGATCTGAATCCATCCTTCGCGTCCGAATCCGTCATTGTCGTTGATGAGGACGTTAAAGCGGATTCCCAGCTTCAGCAGTTCCGGAGTGACTCCGATGCTGGAGAGCGGAATTTTGACTTCATATTCGGTTCGGGTTCCGGAGCGGCGAGCCTCCAGCTTCCAGGATTGCAAGGGGTTCTGCTTCAGAAATTCCGAGGGGAGATCCCACAGAAAAAGTTCCGGTTTGCCATTGGCGAGGAGGGTGAGTCCGGCGGTCCACAGGGAACTCTGTCCGGAGATTCGGAAGGCCAGCTGGATATTGTCGCCTTTCCAGACATTTACTCCTTGATGGGGCTGAACATGTTTATCGTCCGTAACAGAAATTTGAATCGTCCAGATGCCCTCCTTTATATTCATGCGGATTTTGGCTGAAAGATCTTCCGGTCCGCTCCAGAGTCTGTGCAGATTTCCGGGATCCGCATCAAAAAGGGCATGAACCTGTTCCCGGTTCCGGAGAATGAAATCCCACTGATCCGCCTGTTTGTCCCTGGGAATGAAAACGGTCCATTTCATCGGGAAACGGATCTGAATGTGTTCGTTTTCGGAGGAGAGTTTCAGATCAAGAGCGTTCTCATGATTTTTCTTCATTTCGGAGACGCTTACTTTCGCACGAATCCGTTTTCGTTTCCCCGGATACAGAACCACTTTTTCCGGAACGGGCTCCACTTGATATCCCGGACCATGATTCAGTTTCAGGTGGACGGTGCGCGCTTTGCCGGACGGATTGAAAAGCGAGAGATTCCATTCCGCCGGCTTGCCCGGAACAGCTCCGCCTGCAATCCAGCCTTTGACACTTGAGCCGAGATATTGCAGACTGGAACACTCTTTGAACAGCAGAATTTGCGGTTCCTGACGGATTTGATGTTCATACAGAGTGCCGGAGGAGCGCTTTCGGAGATTGCCCATCAGATCGATTGTTTCCACCGACTTGGCATCGCTCCGGAAGATGGCGACTTCATCGGGTGTGTTTTCCGGAGAATCGTTCCAGAGAGCGATAATCCGGTCGCCGCCTCCTTCAAACTCCAGAATCCAGATGGCGTTGCCCTTGGTGTGACGGCGGATCCATTTTTTGTTCCGGAAAAAAGTCGCCAGCGTGTTGTAGACGACATAGACCGGTTTCGGATAGAAATCGAATGTCACCAGGCCGTAATGATGTTCCGGATCGTTCCCGCGGAACCCGTTGTTGCGGAGATTGTACCAGTTGTAGCCGATGGCGCCCGCCGACCAGGAGAAGAGAAATTTTTTGAAAAGAGTTTCCGCCTGTTTTTTTTCTCCGATTCCGCAGGCGGATATGGCGGTTTCGTTTGCATACCATGGTGCGGAGACTCCATTGCGTTTTCGCATCGGCAGGAGGAACTGTTCCACCTGTCTGCGGTATGGTTTGAATCCGCCATGTCCGTGGAAGGCATGGATGTCGAAATATTTTTTCCCATGGGCAAGTACATATTCCTGAAAACCGTCCTTGTTGTTATCGGGATAGGCATGGGCGAATCCGCCGGAGAGCAGTTTGCTGTTCGGTGCCCATTTCTTCTGTTCTTCCCGGGCGATTTTCTGCAGTTCCAGATATTCCGGGGCGCTGAATTCGCAGAAACTGGTGAGATCCGGTTCGTTCCAGATTTCCCAGTAACGGATCCGATCTCCATATTTCCGGAAAAGAAAACTGGTATATTTGCGCCATTCCTTGAATACCGGCAGACTGTTCGGCGTATTTTTGCGTGCCCAGACCGGTGGATTCGAAAGAATCGGCATCACTTCCATTCCCCGTTTTTCATATTCTTCCATGATCCGGTTCAGGCGCGAGAGATTCCAGGAATCCGGTTTCTGCTCCAGCTCGCGCCAGCGGAAATTCAAGCGGAGTGCGGAAGCTCCGCAGAGAGCTGCTGTTTCCGCTTCCTTCGGGAAGATCGCTTCATCGTACCAGCCGGGGATGCAGACTCCGAAAATAAAACCCTCTTTGTACAGTTTGCCCGGTCCTGCGGGAACCATGTAGGCAAGACTCCGCTTCCGCTCCGAGAATGCGGAGCCATCCGGCGACTCCAGACGGAGATGCACGGTCCAGTGGCCAAGACGGTTCAGGCGTGTTTGAGGCTTGTATTCCAATGTCCCTCTGGCAGGAAGCGTCAGGAGGGCTTCTTCGGAGAGAACCTGGTCGAAGAAGTCGCGGAATTCGATTTTTGCCCGACAGGGGAGCGGATCTCTGCCGGGATTCCGAAGGAGCAGTTTCAGCTTCCCTTCTTCTCCTTTTCGCAGAACGCGCGGAACTGTTCCTGTTTCCAGATCGAATTTTACAAGGTTCAGCTCCGAGTCCGGAAGAGTCGGTTCGTATTCTATTTTCCGGACGAGAATCGAGGCTTCCCCGCTGTTTTTCAATGCGGTGGCGACGCAGGAGTAAAAACGGATCGGGAAGTCGATTTTTTTATCGTTGTTTCCCCGGAAAGATCCCTGAAAATTTTTCTGTGTCATCGGAATGGAGAGCCGATAGGTTCCCGGCTTTCGGAAATCCGTGGCAGTTCCCCATTGGAAAACCTCTTTCTGCGAATCAATGAACCGGACTCGGAAACTGGTCAGGTGCGAGTTTTCCGGAATTTCCAGGGTGACATAGCAGTTTGCTTCTTTGAACTCTTCCAGCGGTTCGCTTTTTTTCCAGGGTTCGGCGAAGATGCAGATTCCGTTCAGAGCGGTGTTCCAGCGGACTCTCAGTCCACCGTTTTCAAAGACGGCACTTTGTTCGAGACGTTTCCCCTGCCAGACTGGAACAGGAGAGTGTTCTTTCGAAAAATCACAAAGAGTAATGGCATCCAATGCCGTTGTTGCGCTCAGGAGGAGAAGAAGAATATATTTTATCATGAGGGAACTCCCGGGAAATTACAGGAAATTTTGTTTGACTCCGTTGACAAAACCGTAGGAACAGCCGCGCTCTTTCATTCTCTGAATATTGTTTTGCGCCGCGTGACCGTCGAACATGACGCTGTTTGCAAGCATTCTGTGGTGGAAAGAGACTGCTGCTTCCCCGCCGCCACCGGAATTCGTGTTCATGGATCCCATCCAGCAGCCTCTGACCGGATTCGTGAGATCCACGGTATCCATGAAGTGGGGCACCAGCGAGGGGCGTTTCAGTTTCTGGACCTGAAACATGACGCCGCGTTTGCTGCCGTTCCATTCATACGGAAGAATAAAATCTCCGTAGGTTTCCTCGTCCCATTTGTCCAGATCGAAACGGATGTAAAGACTGCCATAGGTTCGGAACATGTAATTGCCGTCATCCGGGAGCGGACGCTGCTGGGAGGGACAGTAGAAAACCTGATCCTTTTTCGAACTGAAATATTTCAGATCATACAGAACCAGACTCCATGGTCTCGGACTTCCTCCTGAATACAGAGAACAGGTGATGGCAATGGACTCATTGTCCATCATATACTGCTGCATTGTCAGGGAGAGTTGTTTCAGCTTGGCGGTGCACTGGATTCCTCTTGCCGCTTCTCTCGCCTGCATCAGAGAGGGTAAAAGAAGAGATGCAAGAATCGCTATGATTGCAATTACCACAAGTAATTCTATCAATGTAAATAATTCAGGAATTGAACGGAACATCTTCCCATTTGATTTTCTTTTCATTTTTATGACTCCTTATATGCTAGTTTCATTTGTTTCATTGGGAGAGATCAGGCGGGGACTCAGATAGGTGACTGCTTCCGGGGAATCCGGGTTTTCGAGTCTCCAGAGGAGTCCGCCGACTGCGCGCCGGGTCAGCATGGGAAAGTTCAGATCGATGAAATGGAAGCGCGGCCAGAAATTCTGAAGAAGAAAATCGTTGTCGCAGACCAGCAGTTTATCGGGCGCATAAAGCGGCATCAGGTGCATGATGTCCAGAGCACTGCAAAGTTTGAGTCCGCTGACAGCGTTGAAGGCGAAGAATCCGATGGAACTGTCTCCGTTCCGGATGTATTCCTGGAGTCGATCCAGAAAATCGGTATCCTTCCGCGTAAAGAGAATCGGCGTAACGGCGATTCCTTTCGCGTTCAGACTCTTTTCCAGCACCTTGATACGGGGATGTTCATAGAAATTCCGGATCATGTCTTTCCGCCATACCATTGCGACTCGCTTGACGTTTGCTTTCAGAAAAAAGTCAATGGAAAGTTCTGCCACTTTCACATCATCGACTGTAATTCTGTCCTGATGCGGTTTCAGGGCTTTCCAGCCGAAAATCTGCATGGTCGGCATCTCGTCCGGAATTTCAACTCCCTGATCGTTGTAGTACAGGACTCCGGCGAATTTCCGGAAAAGATCCGGATTTTTCCGGACTTCGGAAATATCAAGATAACTGTATTCGATTCCATACTGGTTGAAAAGCTGAAATGCCAGGGGCATGGTCTGATCACGGGCGGGGTTCAGCTCGTTGTAAAAGTCATTGTGAAGCAGGAGAATCGGCCCCAGATGGGAATAGCGTTTTTTCTCGCCGGAGCTTTTTCTTCTGGTATAGTTCCGGGGACGGAAATTATTGTCGCCGGCAAGTTTCTTGATCTTCTCCCGGAGTTCCTGCGAAAGCTGCGGAGAATCCCGAAGCGCCATGGATACCGTTGTTGCCGTGCAGCCCATGCGTTTTGCCAGATCATTCAGATTTCGTATTTTTTTGATTTCAGCCATGTTGGGCTCCTTCCGTCTGCTTGTGTTTTATTATAGCATATTTCACTTTTCTTGTCAACAGTTTTTAATTTTAATTTTTAAAATAAATTTAAAGCAATTTTAAAGTAAAATGTGCTTTGGAAACTCTTAGAACCTATCCCTAAATAACAGCAAGTTTTCGATAAATTATAACCGTTGCG